>JAXMFR010000067.1:0-5714 GCA_046347685.1 Chitinivorax sp. | reverse complement strand
GCTGTGTTCCAGTTTTTCCGGTAAATCGCGCAGCAATTGATATTCGGCCACGCCCATCGGCTTATCGATACCGGACAAGGCGTATTCAGCGACCAGCCTGTTTTGCTGCTTGCACAGCAGCAGGCCGATGGTGGGTTTGTCGTCCGGCGCTTTGACTTGCGCATCAATGGCAGACAGATAGAAGTTCAGCTGGCCGGCGTGTTCTGGTTTGAAGGTCGTCGCTTTTAGTTCTACAACCACATAGCATTTCAGGCGGGTGTGGTAGAACAGCAAATCGATGAAAAACTCGTCACCGGCCACTTCCAGCCGGAATTGCCGGCCAACGAAGGCAAACCCCGCCCCCAGCTCCAGCAAAAATCGGGTGATATGGCGAATCAGCCCATTTTCGATTTCACGCTCGTGGGCATCGTTGCCCAAACCAAGGAAATCAAACAGGTAAGGGTCTTTCAGCGTTTCGTGCGCCAGCGCCGAATCAGCCGCCGGCAAGCGCGCCTGAAAATTCGTTACCGCAGCGCCCTGGCGCTGCTGCAGCCGGTTCTTGATGTTCAATTCCAGCGTTGTGCGCGACCAGCCATGTTGCACCGCCTGTATTGCATACCACTCGCGGGCGTCGCTGCTGTCGAGCTGGGTCAATAAGGTGACGACATGAAACCACGGCAATTGGGCAGCAGGCTGCTGCCCAAATTGGCCATTCGGGCAGTGCAGGGCAAAAAATGCCATGTATTTCAGATTCCGGCTGGAAAAACCACGCATATCCGGGAACGCCTGTTTCAGATCGCGAGCCAGCCGATCCACCACCTTCGCCCCCCAGCCTTGCGCCTGCTGCCGTTGCAGAATTTCGCTGCCAATCCGCCCGTAAAGTTGCACCAGCTCACTATTGACTGCCAGCGCAGCACGCTGCCGAGCGTGGGAGATATCGGTTTTCAGCTGCGCAAGCCAGTCAGCGTAATCGACGGGCAGCATCGCGGCGCTATCCGCCATCTGGTTTTGTTTATCCTGACCCATGCTATTTCCCTGTTCTCCCGCACACGTGGAAAATCATACTCAAATCAGCGAAGGCACATTATCTGCCGCGCCGGAATGTTCGGAGCTTTCCGGCAAATATTCGGAGCTGCTCCCCATATATGCGGAGCGCCATTGACAATAACAGCCGTCATACCTATCGATCCCAGCAGTCTCGTCCACCAAGTGTGGATAGAGCATCAGAAGCCCTGTCGGTAGCAATACGACGGGGCTTCAGTCTTTTCTGGCTGCCCGGCGTGCGCCGTTCACTGCCGAGAGTCTTGCTCCATGGTTCCTTGCCTGTTGGTTTTCTGCCATGTCCGCACTCCGAGAATCAATTTGGCATTCTGACTACATATATGTCAGACTCGAGCCAAGTGGATTGGGGGTTCCCGGTCGGCGCTACAGCCTCGGTGGGTTCATCGGGGCTTTTCGCTTTTATAGGCAGATAAATCATCAATCCCACGTTTTCATAGCCTCTGCCGACTTTTGTGTGGCCGCCATCGCAGAAGAATTTTTTCTTCAAAATATCAAATGCCTGATTTGCCTGCTGTGGCCGGCTGTCACTCAGCTCCACTGGCCGTGCCCCCCAATCGGCCAACTGCAGCTCCGCAAGCTTGGTCTTCTTGTCGGCAAACACAATGTCAAATTGCAGCGGGCGATTGCCGGCTGTGTCGCCATCCCGGGCACGTCGGAACTGCGGTTGCGCAGCCTCCTTTTCGAACAGCGCAGATTGGCTGCTGGCAGGCATCATGCCGTTGCCTCTTCAACGAAGGATTTCGCCTCCGGCAGCCGCAACTGGCCGGAAATCAGGCGCGGTAGCAGGGTGTCGCGCAGGGTGGCGAGGGTTTGGGCTTGTTGCTGATTTTCCGACGTTTTTTTGAAGAGTGGGGCAACAAAATCGTGGAATGCTTTCAATACCGCCTTATTTGGCAACACGGTTTTCAATTCCGATACCACTTCTGGCTTGATTGCGGGATAGGCTCCGCCATCGGCAATATGAGCAAAATACTCGATGCTAGATTCCGCCGTCGCAACTAGATAAATAAATTCGGCATTCTCTGGCGTTGTTGGCCTCAGCACTGCGAAACCGGTACTGCCGGTCAAATTGGCCGCTGCGCCATATATAAAGGCAAATGATCGGTTTCCTGGCCTTACAGTTCCAATGATGGTATCGCCGTCTCGCAAAACTCGCCGTGCCCGGCTTGGTGCGTCGTCAAATCTATATTCGGTTATTTCTGCAATTTCGTTATCTTTGGCATTTGCCAGATCAATATATGCCACCGTTTCCGGATGCTTCTTGGCTGTCCAAGATTCAGGGTTGAGAGTGGATAGATCAGATAGCTTTCCCATTCGCCACCCCTTCGGCACCGGACCGAGTTCGGTGTCTTCGAAATCGTCGGGGAACAGGGCGGCTGTGGCGGGGTCGAGGGATTCGGGGGGGCGGCCTTGTTGTTTGGCGCGCACCGGGTCGAAATCGACGAACCAGGATTTGAACAGCGCTTGGGCGATGGCTTCCAGCGTGGCGTTGGTTTCGCGCAGCAGGGCGATGCGGTCGTCGAGCACCCTAAGAACATCTGCCATCGCACGCTGAACTTCGACTGGCGGTAGTGGTAGCACGAACATCAATCAGTAAGTATCCCCCGGCAAAGCCGGGGGTTTACGTTGTTAGCTCAAAAGGGGCAGAAGCTGGCGCCGCCTGAAGGCGGCCACTACATTCCCAGCTCAGCTGGTCGTAATGCTTATCTTCCTTTTCCTGATGCCGAATGTACTCCGCACCATCCCTTCATCGAGCCCGATGCTGAGACAAAATACCGCGGCCCAGAAGTTCTCACCCGTAAAATTCCTCGTCTTGCCCATGAAGCGCCGTGCGATCGAGATCGCACTTGCCTTTGATGTAGCCCACCACATACGAAACCGAGTGCTTGGCGGAATACTGATGCATATGTGCACATATCACGCATCAAATGCCCTTCCACGATCTTGTATTCCTTCTACGTGCCAACTGCAGCACCTGCCCAAGACGATGGCGGATCGCGCTAAATATCGCCTTCTTTCGTCCCTTGGGAATGAAAAACAATGTTCGGTATTTGCAGTCCCATGTCGTGTGCGCGAGGCTCCTGGTAATCTCTCATCGGGTACTCCATCTCTTGGTCGAGAAGACTCCAGCGACCGCCTACACGGTCAAACCTCAAGGGTCTCGGCATGCCGGGGATTACCTTGTTTATTTAATGTCGACTGATTGATTAGCGGTTGGCCAGAACTGCCCGCCAGTTGTTTAAATTTAGATATTTTAATAAATGAACAGAAAAACAGCAGAATTGCCCCTGTCGTACTTAATTGCGTTATCCGTTACTCCAGCAACGGGTTGGTGAGAAATACACGGAACCACAGTATGATCCGACACGGCCAATTACTATTGTTTCAGCCTCAGTGAACCATCTGCGGTACCAATTGGGTCGTTTGACCCATCAGCCCATCGTCAGTTTCTACGCGCCCTGACCGGTTCTGCCGTTCGCAAACTCATCAGGTTACCGAGTTTGGTTGGAAGCGTAGGACGATCAAAACTCATACCCCAGCCCCCCCAGCTTCTGCCGAATCAGTTGATCCAATTCCGCGCCCTTGGCCATCTGTTCGCCAAGCTGTTCGGTGAGTCGCGCCATCTTCTCGGCAAAGGCTTCGTCGTCGTCTTCTACTGCCTCCGCACCTACATAGCGGCCCGGTGTCAGCACGTGGCCGTGTTCGGCAATTTCCGCCAGCGGCACGCTGCGGCAGAAGCCGGGGATGTCTTCGTAGCGCTGATCGGTTTCATTGTCACCGCGCCACGCGTGCACGGTGTTGGCGATGCGGACGATGTCGTCTTCGCTGAATTCGCACTGCACGCGGCTGACCATGCGGCCGAGTTTGCGCGCGTCGATGAACAGCACCTGGCCCTGGCGGGTGGTTTTTTGCTTGGCGAGAAACCACAGGCAGGCGGGGATCTGGGTGTTGAAGAACAGTTGGCCGGGCAGGGCGACCATTACTTCCACCACGTCGGCCTCAACCATGGCGCGGCGGATGTCGCCCTCGCTGTTCTGGCTGGACGACATCGAGCCGTTGGCGAGCACGATGCCGGCGCGGCCGCCGGGGCGCAGGTGATAGAGCATGTGCTGCAGCCAGGCATAGTTGGCGTTGCCGGCCGGCGGGGTGCCGTATACCCAGCGCGGGTCGCCTTCGAGGCTGCCGTGCCACCAGTCGGAGATATTGAACGGCGGGTTGGCGAGCACAAAATCGGCGCGCAGGTCGGGGTGCTGGTTGCGGGTGAAGGTGTCGGTTGGCTCTTTGCCGAGGTTGAAGTCGATGCCGCGAATCGCGAGGTTCATCGCCGCCAGCCGCCAGGTGGTGGGGTTGGATTCCTGACCGTAGATCGACACATCGCCCAGCTTGCCGCCGTGGGCTTCGATGAATTTTTCCGACTGCACAAACATGCCGCCCGAGCCGCAGCAGGGGTCGTACACCTTGCCGTGGTGCGGCGCCAGCACTGCCACCAGCGTTTGCACGATGCTGGCCGGGGTGTAGAACTGGCCACCTTTTTTGCCTTCGGCACTGGCGAACTGGCCCAAAAAATATTCGTACACCTGACCGAGAATATCCTTGGCGCTCTGGCCGCTGGCGCCAAAACCAATGCTGGAAATCAGATCGACCAGCTCGCCCAGCTTGCCGTCCGGCAACTGCGCGCGGGCGTAGCGTTTATCGAGAATGCCCTTGAGCTTGGGGTTTTCGCCTTCGATCAACACCAGCGCATCGTCGATACGTTTGCCGATATCCGCCTGCTTGGCCTGCGCGCGCAGGTTTTCCCACCGCGCTGCCTCGGGCACCCAGAAGACGTTGACCTCTTTGTAATAGTCGCGGTCTTCCAGCTCGGCGGCGATGTCGTCGGCATCTGCGCCATGCAGAAAATAATCATCCTGCTCATCAGCAAACCGCCGCGTCAGCTCATCCCGCCGCGCCTGAAAGGTGTCGGAGATGTATTTGAGAAAAATCAGGCCGAGCACCAGGTGCTTGTATTCAGCTGCGTCGACGTTGGCGCGAAGCTTGTCGGCGGTGGCCCAGAGGGTTTTTTTGATGTCGTGGATGGTCATGCGTGGTGGCGTGGTGTTCGGTTGTTTAAGGGCATGGCTGCAAACGGCTCTGGTATTGGTTTGTAGCCCGGCCTGCAGGGCAATACCAGAGCGGGCTGCAGGGCAGGCATATCATAACGGCCAAGTGTAAGTTAACGAGATCACATGTTTGCCCGCCAGCCGGCAAATGCCGCGCAAACCAGTCTGGCTGCGGCCTGGCACGTATATATAGTGACGTGTGAGTATAAATTGAAATGCTGCGGGTGGTGACTAGGTATTTGCCTAGTGGCTTACGCTGCGCCAATGGTCCATTGTGAAGCTGGCGGCGGAATCAATAGTTGTATCTACTGCTGCGGGACAGAACTTTTTAATAGGAGTACGAATGAACAAGATGTTTGTCAGTCCATTGTTGGCAATTACTTCATCTGGGCCAGTCTCAGCGGGCAACCAAGAACTGGTGCACCTACGGCAGGGTGATCTTGACGGCGCGTGTGGCCCGTACTGTATGGTGACTGCACTGATTTCACTTGGTTTGCTTAGCCGTGGCGAAGCGATCCACATGGATCAGTGGGATGGCAGGACGCGAGAAGGCCGTTTTCGAGACGCTTTACT
>JAXMFR010000066.1:0-8045 GCA_046347685.1 Chitinivorax sp. | reverse complement strand
GCGGTGCCGAGTATGTCGTCGATTTTCTGCCCAAGGTGAAAATCGAAGCCGCAGTGAAAACCGAGCTGCTGGATCAGGTGATCGAAGCCATCGAGAAAGCCGCCACTACCGGCAAGATCGGCGACGGCAAGATTTTTGTGTTTGAACTGGAGCAGGTAATCCGTATTCGTACCGGTGAAACCGGCAGCGACGCGCTTTAATCGGAAAAAGGGGCTGTGTGATGAAGAAATTTCTATCTCTCGTTGCGCTATGCGGAGCCATCGGCTTCGCGGCGCCAAGTTGGGCAGACGATGCCAAGGCCGACGCTGTCGCGCCGGTGGCCGCTGCCGAAGTCAAAGCTGACGTAGCGGCGCCGGCTGCACCGGTTGCCGAAGCCAAACCGGCTGAAGCGGCGGCGCCTGCTGTCGCCGAGGCAGCACCTGCTGCGGCACCTGCCGCTGCGCCGGCACCAACCATCAACAAGGGCGACAATGCCTGGTTGATGGTATCGGCCGCCTTCGTGATCCTGATGTCGATTCCTGGTCTGGCGCTGTTCTACGGTGGTCTGGTGCGCAGCAAGAACATGCTGTCGGTGTTGATGCAGGTGTTTGCGGTGTTCTCGCTGATCTCGGTGCTGTGGGTGGTGTATGGCTACAGCGTGGCATTCACCGAGGGTAACGCGTTCTTCGGCTCGTTTGCCAAGGTGTTGCTGAAGGGGGTAACGCCGGATTCGCTTGCCGCCACCTGGAGCAAAGGCATTGTCGTCTCGGAAATGGTTTACATCGTGTTCCAGGGCGCATTTGCTGCCATCACCTGTGGTCTGATCCTTGGTGCCTTTGCCGAGCGTATCAAGTTCTCGGCCGTGCTGGTGTTCAGCGTGATCTGGTTCACCCTGTCCTACCTGCCGGTGGCACACATGGTTTGGTACTGGGCGGGTCCGGATGCCTACACCGATGCCAAGGCAGCTGAAGTGGCCACTGCCACTGCCGGCTTCCTGTTCCAGAAAGGCGCGTTGGACTTCGCTGGTGGTACTGTGGTGCACATCAACGCCGCAGTTGCCGGCCTGGTGGGTGCCTTCATGGTGGGCAAACGTGTTGGTTTCGGTAAAGAAGCGATGACTCCGCACAGCCTGACCATGACCATGATCGGTGCTTCGCTGCTGTGGTTCGGCTGGTTTGGTTTCAACGCCGGTTCGGCACTGGAAGCCAACGGCGTGGCTGCGCTGGCCTTCCTCAACACCTGGCTGGCAACTGCAGCTGCTGCGATGTCCTGGACCTTTGCCGAATGGCTGCTGAAAGGTAAGCCGTCGATGCTGGGTGCTGCGTCGGGTGCGGTGGCAGGTCTGGTTGCGATTACCCCGGCTTGTGGTTTCGTCGGTGTTGGCGGTGCGCTGGTGATTGGTCTGCTGGCTGGTGTGATCTGCCTGTGGGGCGTGCATGGCCTGAAGCGTATGCTGGGTGCTGACGATGCGCTGGACGTATTCGGTGTACACGGCGTGGGCGGTATCCTCGGCGCAATCCTGACTGGTGTGTTCGCTGACCCGGCACTGGGTGGTGTAGGCATCTGGGACTACGTGACCAACAAGGTTGCTGATGGTTACTCGATTGCTGCTCAGGTTCAGATTCAGGCAACTGCGGTTGGTCTGACCGTGATCTGGTCGGCAGTGGTTTCGATCGTTGCCTTCAAGCTGGTGGATATCCTGATCGGCCTGCGTGTGCCGGAAGAAGAAGAGCGCGAAGGTCTGGACGTGACTTCGCACGGCGAGAAAGCTTACAGCCTGTAAGTCCGCCGGTCTGGGTATGGTCTGGTCGAAACCGGCCGGTGCCATCCCCAGCCACGAAATGTTTTCCCTCTGATTCGCTCCTGACGAAGAGGAAGACTGGGTGCCTGCGGGCACCCTTTTTTATTGCTGCTGACTTTGATGTTTGGCGTGATGCGGCGGTGTTTGGCTAGGGACGTCCTGATTTATCCGGTGCGCGGGATGAGGCGCAAGGAGCCCGGCGCCCAGGGCGTTACATGGCCATGCCACAAGGCGGCGAGCTGCCAAGTGGCGGGTCAAGGCGAGACCCTATCCTATGGATAGGCGAGCTATCGAGCCGCGTGCGACGCCGCAATTCAGTCGCGCAGCCAATAAATCAGCGCCACTCTGGGTGCTTATGGGCTTGTGGCGGGCAGAGTGAAGGAGAAACAGGCGCCCTGTTCAGGTGCCGCGTCGACCCAGATACGCCCGCCATGGCGCACGATCACGCGTTGCACCGTTGCCAGGCCGATGCCGGTTCCCTCGAATTCGGTTTCCTTGTGCAGCCGCTGAAACACCTTGAACAGCTTGTTCTGCCACTGCATGTCAAATCCGGCGCCGTTATCCCGCAGCTGAAACACGGCTTCGCCCGCGCTCTGGTCAGCGCTGAACCAGATCTGTGGTTGCGCCTGGTTGCGGCTGAATTTGATGGCATTGCCAAGCAGGTTTTCCAGCACCACGCCAATCAGCCGGCTATCGCCAAAGGCGCGCATGCCGGGCTGGATCTGCAGGCGGGCGTGGCACTGGCTGCCGGCACACAGGCGTTCAAACACTTCGCTGGCCATGGCCGAGACATCCAGCCAGCTGCGCTGCAATGGCTGCTGGCTGGCACGCGCCAGTGCCAGCAGATCATCGATCAACTGGTTCATGCGCAGGCCGTTGCTGATAATGCGTTGCACCAGTTGCTGTTCCAGCGAATCCAGTCGCCCCTGCAGGTCTTCCTGCAGGTTCTGGGTAAAGCCGACAATGGCGCGCAGCGGTGCGCGCAAGTCGTGCGACACCGAGTAGGAAAAACTCTCCAGTTCGCGGTTGAGCTGCTCCAGCTCCGTGGTGCGTTGCGCCACCCGCAGTTCCAGCAGTTCATTGCTTTGCCGAACCTCGGCCTCGGCGCGTGATAGCTCCTGCAGTTGCTGCTGCAGGCGGGTGGTGGCGCGGTGGTAGTCCTGGCGCAGGGTCTCCAGTTCAAACTGCTGGCGGTTGATGGTGTGCTCCGCCAGCCGCTGCTGTTCCTGCGTGGCAACGGTTTGCTCGATGCTGTCGAGCAGCGGTTGCGTCAACACCTGCAGCGTTGGCAACAGGTGTGGGGGCACCCGAATGCACCACAGTTGCGGGCACAGGGCCTCACTGCTGAACTGGCTATCCGGCAGGCAGATGACACCCTGCAGGCGTTGGCGAAAATCCGGCAACACCTGCTGCAGTTCTTCAAAGTCTGCCACCAGCAGCGCCAGTGGCCGGGTCAGCAACAGGCGTTTGCTCAGCGCCTGGCTGACAAAGCCGGGCGGCACTTGCGGCAGGCGGCAAACAAACCTGGGGGGGCTCATTTTTCGCCCAGCAACAGCAATACGTAGGTCATGTTGTGAAACAGGTTACGGGTGTATCCCTGCTCGTTTTTCAGCGGTGCAATTTCGCCAAACGACGGGAAACCCACCAGCGGCAGGCGGTCGCCAAAGCGGCTGGCGAAGGCCGTGACTTCGTGCTCGATACGCGCGCCGAGCATGTGTTTGCGGCCACCGCAGCTGATGACGATGGCCGCCTTGGGGGTAAAACTGGCAGAACATGCCCGGTCGGCCAGTGCTTGTACCTCGTTGATCAGCTGCTCCGGGCTGGCCAGGCACACTTGCACCAGCTTGCCGTTTTCGATGCCGCCGTAGAGCCCCAGCTGGCCGGCATCGTCGGAAAAATCCGGCACAATCGACCGCAGCCGTCTTTCCGCAGGTGCATCGGGGTTGAGGATAGTCAGCGAAACAATGCCGCGATCACTTTGCAGCACCGGCTTGCCGGTTTCGCGTTCGATAAACGCCATCGCCGGCATGCCGTCGATTTCGGCAATACAGGTGCCTTGTGATGCGCTGATGCGCCCAGCCTGGCCAACCGTTTGCAAGGCATTGCCGATGGCGATATCAAACACAAAATTGCCGTGGCAGCCGAGCATCACCAGCGAATCGCGCAGCAGTTCGCGGTTGGCAAACACAAAACTGTCCTGCATGCGGTTATCGTCGGCCGCCAGCCCGCCAACCACTGGCACCGGGATGTATTCGGAGAGCACCTGCTCGATCTGGCTGGCATCGGTATGGAAATCCGATACCAGAAACACCAGGTCGATCAGCCCCTGTTTCGCCAGTCGCTGCCAGGCACGTTGAGTGGCCTGGGCGGGGGCCGCCTTGACGCCGGGTTCGCTGACCAGATACCAGCGTGCGCTGCCCTCGCTGTTGATGCCAAGCGCCGAGGCGCCGATATCGGCGCAGATATGGGTCTGGTAAATGCCATCGCCCGAGTTGCCGATGACGATCAGGTCCGGGTTATCCAGCGCATCGTTCAGCCCCTCCACCAGATCAGCCGAGCTGCCATAGTTGATGCTGCAAAACAGAAACACCACCTCCGGGCGCACCCTGGCCAGCGTTTCGCCCAGCGCCACGCCGGCGCGGTAGGGATCGGATAGGTTGGTAAAGGCCGACAGGGCTAACATGACATTCTCCACGTGTATTTCTTTAAATCAGTCTAGTCAAAGACTTGCATCATGTGCTGTTGATTCTGCCTTGGCATGCCGCTGGCAGTGGGCTGAGTGGCCGTTATAATGCAGCGCTAATCCATATAGAGAACCGCACATGGCAGTTCAGCAATACGACGAATCCTCGGTCAAAGTCCTCAAGGGGCTGGAACCAGTCAAGCACCGGCCGGGGATGTATACCCGCACCGAAAACCCGCTGCACATCATTCAGGAGGTGATCGACAACGCCGCAGACGAGGCGCTGGGCGGATTCGCCAAGCGTATCGACGTGCGCATCCACGGCGACGGCTCGATTTCGGTGGCCGACGATGGTCGCGGCATTCCGGTCGGCATTCACCCGGAAATGGGCGTGCCGACGGTGGAAGTGGTGTTTACCCAATTGCACGCCGGTGGCAAGTTCAACAAGAAAGACGGCGGCGCCTACAGCTTCTCCGGCGGCCTGCACGGCGTCGGCGTCAGCGTCACCAATGCGCTGTCGACGCGGCTGGAAGTCAGCGTCAAGCGCGACGGCGGCGAGCACAAACTGGCATTTGGTGATGGCTTCGTCATCGAGCCACTGACCAAGCTGCGCGACATTGCCAAAAAAACCACCGGCACCAGCGTGCGCGCCTGGCCGGATGGCAAATATTTCGACTCGCCGAACATCCCGATGGGCGAGCTGGAGCACATTCTGCGTTCCAAGGCAGTGTTGCTGCCGGGGATCGAAGTCAGCCTCAGCATCGAAAAACGCGATGGCAGCGAAGACGTCAAAAACTGGTGTTACCCCGATGGCCTCTCCGGCTATCTGTCGGAAATGCTTGCCGGGCAAGACCTGGCGGTGCCGCTGTTCAAGGGCGAGAAATACGTCGGCGCCGGCAACGAGAGCTTCTCGCCCGGTGAAGGCGCCAGCTGGGTGATCACCTGGACCGAAGAAGGCGGCATTTCGCGCGAATCCTACGTCAACCTGATCCCCACGCCATCTGGCGGCACCCACGAAACCGGGCTGCGCGACGGCGTATTCAACGCCATCAAGAGCTTCGTCGACATGCACAGCCTGCTGCCGAAAGGCGTCAAGCTGCTGCCGGAAGACGTATTCGCGCGTGCCTCATTCGTGTTGTCGGCCAAAGTGCTCGACCCGCAGTTCCAGGGGCAGACCAAAGAGCGTCTCTCCAGTCGCGACGCGCTGCGACTGGTATCGAGCATGTTGAAAGACCCGTTCGAGCTGTGGCTGAACGAACACGTTGAATATGGCCGCAAGCTGGCCGAACTGGCGATCCGCCAGGCGCAGAGCCGCATGAAAGCGGCGCAGAAGGTGGTGAAGAAAAAATCCTCCGGCGTGGCAGTATTGCCGGGCAAACTCACCGACTGCACCTCGGACGCCAGCCGCACCGAGCTGTTTCTGGTTGAGGGCGATTCGGCCGGCGGCTCGGCCAAACAGGGGCGTGATAAAGACTTCCAGGCGATCCCGCTGCGCGCGCTCAACTCTGGAGGTCGACCGCAACGAGCTGTTCGGCAACAACGAAATCCACGACATCGCCGTCGCCATCGGCGTCGATCCGCACGGCCTGGACGACAAAATCGACCTCAGCAGCCTGCGCTAGGCAAGATTCTGGTGATGTCGGATGTGACGTCGACGGCCGCACATCCAGGTGCTGCTGCTGACACTGTTCTACGCCACTTCCCGCAACTGATCAAAAACGGCCATATCTACATCGCCCAACCGCCGCTCTACCGCGTGGACGTACCCGGCGGCGGCAAAAACAAGCCGCCGCGCAAATTCTACGCACTCGACGCTGGGGAGCTGGAAGCCATCCTCGACAAGCTGCGCATCGAAAAAGTGCGCGAAGGCAGCTGGCAGATTTCCCGCTTCAAGGGCCTGGGCGAGATGAACGCCGAGCAGTTGTTCGACACCACCATGAGCCCGGACACCCGCCGTACCTTGAAGGTCAGCATTGATGCGATCGAGGAGGAAACCAGCAAGATGATGAATATGCTGATGGGCAAGGGCGAAGCATCGAGTCGGCGGGCGTGGTTGGAGAAACATGGGAATGCGGCGGAGGGGGATATTTGAAGTCGATGGAGGCGTTTCAGGCCAAGAGAAAGCCCGGTCCTCCGACTGGCTATTGGTATTTTCTTTCGATAGCGACGTTTTCTCCTCTCTTTGCATTCGCGTTTGTCTCTTTACTGACTTCAATCCCCGGCTGTCATTGGAACGAGGGCAGTGGCGGCACTTGTGTGCTCTTGAGTATCGATTTTTCGGGTGTTGTGAACTTCTTGGGCCTGTTTGCGGCTTGGGGATGGATTGGTTCTCTGCCTTCTGGCCTTATTCTCCTGATTTTTGGTTTTTTTTGGACTCTCCGCGATGCGTCGCGCTTGAGAAAACGATGAATATGCCGATTTGCAATGGCGAAACATCCAGCAGTTGGGCGTGGCTGGAGAAGCATGCGAATGCGGCGGAGGGGGATATATGAGGCGGCTTGCTGCCTTGCTCACAGCCGGTGCGCTGCTCACCGGCTGTGCTAGCCGTGACGTCTATCAGCACAATGCGCTGACACCGGTGATCAACCTGTATAACCGCAACTTTATTGTTGCGGCGCCGACCATGGCGGCTAATTATTTGTGCGGCTTCCCGTTTTTCTGGGTGTCGGCGGGAGTTGACGCCGTTTCCCAAAAAAGTGATAGCTCAGACGAATACTATGCCTTCGTAAATGGTATTTACGCATTTCCTGCGATGGCATGCGGTGCAGTCGTTGGTTTGCCGTTTGTTCCGCTGTCATTTATTTGCCCGGAAAATCCTTGGTACGAAAATACGCAGAGCTATTACCGCGAGTGGTCGTGTGCGCCTCCGGTTAGTGGGCCATTTACAAGACAGCCGGGCACATCGCTAGATCTAAAAAATGAAAAACATTCTTGAGCGCGCCTCATCCATTCGGCGTTTTTGCGAGATTTTTTCAACATGGCTGTTTGTGTTTTTTTGGGCTGCTGCAAATGCTTACTGGGTTATATCCGTAACTTTTCTTATTACCGGTAAGGCCTTGGGTGTTGGTAGCACGCTAGGCGGGATACTTGGTGCCATTGGTGTTTTTATGGCTTTCCTCGTGCCATTTTGGGTAATGTTGCTAATTGGAACTTACTATCTGGCTACGCTATTTGCGTTGATATCATTTCGGCCAGTACCTTTTCTCCTGTGTTCAATTGCTTGGCTTGATTGGAACGGATTTATCCCGCCTGGTCATATTACCATTCACGATGTCTCGAAAATAATTGAACGAGAATTCAACGGGTTGTACCCGCTTCTTTACTCCATTTTGGCAATGCTTGGGGCTCTTCTGGTCGGAATGGCAAAACGTCGCGTGTGACTCGTAGGATGGGCTGAGCGTAGCGATACCCATCGGTTTTGCGCGCTGACGCGCAGTGATTTTGAGCGGGAGTTCGTCCCGCGGCCGAGATACTTTCTTTTGCTTCGCCAAAAGAAAGTATCCAAAGAAAAGGCGACCCGGGATACGCGCCCTGCGGGTTCCCTGCGCTTCTCAAAATCTGCGGCGGCTGCGGAACTCGCGG
>JAXMFR010000065.1:0-8891 GCA_046347685.1 Chitinivorax sp. | reverse complement strand
GGAATGCGCACGCCTGGATCGCATGAGCAAAGGTCTGGAAGCCGGCGATGTGTTCGAGGATATGCTCAAGCTGGCATTGTCGCTGTGTCGTGGCACTCAGGTTTTCTGGGGGCAGGGGAGTGCCGCGTGAGCCACTTCCAGGCGGTGATTTTCGATATGGACGGCCTGATGCTCGACACAGAGCGGATTGCGCTGGCGTGCTGGGATCAGGCGGCGCGCATGCACGGTTATGAGCTGGACCCGGCCATCGGCCTGGGCATGGTTGGCCTGAACACCCGCGATTGTGTGCGCTGGGTAAAAAGCGTGCTGGGCGAGGATTTCCCGATGGAGCAAATCAACGTCACCTCGCGTGAGCTGTATCACGCCGAGCTGGATCGCGATACGCCGCTCAAACCCGGCCTGCTCCCGCTGCTGCAATGGCTGGAGCAGCAACAGATCCCGCGTGCCGTGGCCACGTCCACGCGCCATGAGTGGGCACTGAAGAAGCTGCGCAAGGCCAACATCCTTGATTATTTTCAGGGCATGGTCTGTGGCGATCAGGTGAGCCAAGGCAAGCCACATCCGGAAATTTTCCTTGCTGCCGCCAGCCGTATCAACATGGAGCCTGCCGCCTGTGTGGTGCTGGAAGATTCAGACCCCGGCGTGCGCGGTGCGCACGCTGCCGGCATGCGCGTGATTCAGGTGCCGGATGTCAAGGCGCCGTCAGCTGAAGTGCTCGCTTTTGGCCATCCGGTTTATCCCAGTCTGCATGAAGCGCACGCACGGTTGCAGCTATGGCAAGGGTTGCCGCGATGACACAGAAAATCACGCTCTCGCCTTTGATGCGCCGCCTGTTGTGGCCCTTGCTGATCGTTCTGGTGTTTGCCGGCGTGTTGCTGCAAGACCGTCTGCAGCTGTGGTATTACAACCCGGCGCGCACCAATCCGGATAAGGCGCTGGTGCTGCTTACCACCCAATGGTGTCCGTATTGCACCATCCTGCGCCAATCGCTGCAGCAATCCAATATTCCGTTCCGCGAGCTGGATGTGGAAACCAGCAAGGAAGGACGTTTCGCCTTCCGTGCATCCGGTGCACGTGGCATTCCGGTAACCCTGATTGGTCAGCAGTACGTATCCGGCGGCCTTGCGCCACAGCTGAAAGCCATCAGCGATGCGGGTTATCCGGTGGTGATTGCGTTTCCCGAGCAGCTGAGCGGCAGGCCGCAGGCTGGGCGCTAGCCCGCTACACACATGCAGAGGCTGCACCGGGCAGACAGAGGATTGTCAGCGAAGGCGCGGTAAGGATGATGGAGGCGGGTTTGATTCTATGCTCGCCACCCAAGCTCTGGCTTGTTCCAGGCTGGAAAACACACCGTGCCGCTCGGGCATGGAGTGTACCGAAACAAAATGCCGCCACAATTCCAGAATCCGTTCATCGGTGCTGACGCTCGCAAAGCGCAAGCGTGGCACTGAATATGCCAGTCCGACATCCATGGCCGCAATTTCTTCAGCCTCGGATTCAGTGACGTTCTGGCTGGCAACATCCAGAAAATCGAAAATCGCAAAGTGGATATCGTCAGATCTGGCATCGCCACCAATTGCTTCAAATGCGTGGACTAAATCCAAAACGGTGCATGCGCCCTGAAACTTAACGTACACACCCTTTGTTTCCCAGCCTAGCCCACATTTTTCACCAACCACCATCGCCCCCCCCAGTAATGACACAGCAATGAGCAAAGCCTTTGCGTCTGATCATGGCGGTTTTCCGGTGTTTTATTCCTTCTCCGGACGTAATTCCCCTTTCCCCCAGTGATCAACAGCACCGGGGCACCTCTGCCATGGCTATCCCGAGCCCAGACGAGTCAGTGCAGGACAAAGACGCTCTGCAGCGGGAAAGCTGAAGACGCCAGAATGCGGATGCGGCGGGTATTGCGGATCACCACCGCCCCCAGTTTCAGCAGCGTGCTGCGCAAGGTCGTGGCTTGTGCCCGGGCCAGTTCGGTGCCGTGCAGCGCCAGCGTGCGCATGCGTTCGATCAGCACATACGCCAGCGAGGCCAGTAGCAGGCGGAATTGATTGGCCCACCAATGCTGGCTGCTGGTGCGATCGGCAAACAGACCAGCTGGCATTCCTTGATGCGGTTTTCCATTTCGCCCCAGGCGCAATACACGTCGTCGTGATAGCTGACGGGCGTCGCCATCCAGGTTGGTGACGACATAACGCGGGTTCTCGCCCAAGCTGGTGACTTCAGCCTTGGCGATCACCCGCCGCATGCGCTCCAGCTGCCGGCGGCGTACCAGTAGTGGCCGAAGCAGCGTTGTTTCTCTCCCGTCATCGCCCAACCTTCGCGCGCGGCACTCATCGTCCAGCGGCTGAAGTGCTGCAGACGTGAATTCTTCGCCAGCCCGAGCATGTAATGACAGCCATGCCGTTCACACCAGTTCAACAGCCGCTGGCGGCAAAAGCCCGAGTCGCCACGAAAGAGTATCCGGACACCGGGCCAGGTTACCGCAGACGGCTGACCAGCAGTTGAAGCGATGGCCGCAGAATGGGTGGCGGCATCGATGTTGCTGGGGCGCAATAGCTGACCAGCAACTGCTCACCGCAGAAGACATACAGCGGCAGGAAGCAGTAATGGCCGTAATAGCCATGAAAGAAGCGCCCCGCCTGCTGTCCGTGCACCGGATCATCGGTGGCATCGAAATCCAGGATCAGCGCCTCGGGCGCCACGGCGAAGCTGGCGATGAACTGCTCGACCAGCTCCCGGGCGATGGCCCAGGCCGCGGCACGATTCTCGCGCAACTCGAAGCGGCACAGGGTGGGTGAGGAGGCAACCGGCGCCAGCTGCTGCAATGCGGTCTGGAACAAGGGATCGTGGCGCAGGCGATCATGATCGTTCAGATCCTCGTAGCCTTGCGCGATCCTGCGACACCCGCTGGCGCAACAGCATCAGCGTGGGATGCGTAATCCGCGCCGGATCGCGATCATCGGGCAGATGCGGCGCGATGCGTTCGGTGAGCTTCAGACGTTGATCGACGCGCTGGAGCAATAACAGGCCGGCATCGGAGGAAATATCGCCACCTTCAAAGGAGAGCTCGATACGACGGCGACGCAGCGGCGGAAACAGGTCGGAGAGTACGGTACAATCTGGCATCGGCGGAGTGACATGGGAATGGGTCTGAACCCTTATCTATGCGGCTTTTAGCCATCCGCCGATCTTTTATTGTGAAAAATGTGGGCTAGCAGGCTGGTGGAATACCCCATTCCCTGCGGATTTTGTTCTTCCCGCTGTTTTTCGGCGCAGGAAGTACGCCGCGGCCAGTGTAACTGGGCGAATTCGCCCGTTTCGTCTGCCATTGGCCTGCTGGCAGACGGAATAATCCCTATGCTGCCTTTTGCATCAGATTCAGCAGGCGCGTCAGGTTATAGGCCGCAAAGGTAAACAGCGCCTGGCCGGAGAGCTTTTCCAGTCCCCAGTGCCGGGTCTTGCGCAAGCCGCCTACTGTCTTGATCCAGCCAAACGCTTCTTCGATCATCTTGCGGCGGCGCAGACTCGCTGGCGTAAGCTTGCCGCGGGCGGTGCGGCCATCGACGGCACTGCCGGTGCTTTTGCGCGCGATATTCCTTGATGTCCCGACTTTCCAGGTAGCTGACAAAGCTGTCGGTGTCATAGCCCTTATCGCCAGCCACCGAGGCGCCGGGCTTGCGAACGCTGCGCGCAATCATCGCCTGCGCCGCTTCCCACTCGGCCCGGCCATTGGCCTGGGTGGTTTCCACGTCGACGATCAATCCATTGCGATTCTCGGCCAGCGCGTGCGTCATATAGCGCAGCTTGGCTTCGGTGAACTCGCCTTTCTTATACAGCCGCGACTGGGGATCGGTGCTACTTTGGTGGGTGGCATTGCTACGCTCGCCCTGAAATCCACCTCCGGATTGCGCCCCAGTGGTTGCTCCGGGCCGCTGCCATCCTTGCGCACAAAGCTTTGTGGCTGGTCAAGCGCTTCGATCATGGTACCGTCAACGCTGAAGTGCTCGTCCGAGACAAAGCCCTGCCATTCGGCGAGATAGAGGACGCGCTGAAAGAACTCCCGGCCCATGTCGGTACACAGCAGGCGATCACGGTTGATGCTGAATACGGTCCGATCCCACACGGCGTCGTCCATGCTCAGGCCAACAAACCAGCGGAACAACAGGTTGTAGTCCAACTGCTCCATCAACAGCCGCTCACTGCGTACGGTGAACAGGATTTGCAGCAACAGCGCCCGCAGTAGGTGCTCCGGCGGAATCGACGGGCGACCGGCATGCGAATAGCGTTCATTGAACAGGGTATTCATGTTGGCGAGAAGATGCCATCAACCAGCAAGCGCAAACGGCGCAGCGGGTGATCAGCGGGGATACGATGTTCCAGGCTGAGATAGCTGAACATCGACAGTTGGGGATTCTCTTGGCCGCGCATGGAAAATCGGGAAAAATAGGGGCTGGTTTCAAGCCCCCATTCTGCCTCAAAACCCGCCTCTTGACTCGGTTGAGGAGTTTCTCACCAGCCTGCTAGGGTACAAGGCATAGCTGTTTTTTGGGTTTGTTGGCCAGTGGTGTTTCAATTCTGGCAGATATCCTGTGTTAAGCAATTGCGGCGCAACGCTTATTGGGGCCCGCATGGCGGGCGCCCCTATCTTCTTGCACACGATTTGCTTCAAACAAAAAGGGGCGTAAACGCCCCTTTTTGCTGTCGGTCGGTTTTTGCCTGCTTATTTAGCCGCAGGCTTGGCTGCCTCTGCCGGTTTCGCGGCTTCGGCCTTAGGTGCGTCAGCCTTGGTAGCTGCCGCATTTTCCTTCTTGTGAGCTTCTTTCTTCACTGATTTGTCGGCTGGTTTGGTTTCGGCCGGTTTTGCAGCTTCGGTGGTCTTGGCTGCTTCAGCAGCAGGTTTGGCAGCGTCGGCAGCGAAACCAGCAGCGGCGGACAGGGTGAATACACCGGCAACCAGGGCAGACATCAGTTTGTTCATGGTATTTCCTTTCGAGTTTGGGTGGTTTCAGCGTTGTGCTGATGAACGAATCTTAGGCTTGGCCCCGGCTGGCGTCTGTGGTGCGAATGTTTCGCTTTGTAACCAAATGTACAGTGGATTGGCGCGATCATTGGATAGCGCTGCCCGGATGGGGTGCGCCGCTGGCGTAGCTTTGCGATGTGTTTAAATGAAAAAATATTTTTTGCTTTTGTTGTTTGTTGAATATTCGATTATTCGAATTAAATGAATGCCAGCTTTGCGGTCTGGGCCGGTAATGCAAGGCATTGCTAAACGTGGAAAAGACGGCATCCGGCTTTAATGCCTTTGATGGATATGGGTTTGACGGATGTGGTTGATGGATTTTCTTGATGAATCATACATTTGTGGTGATGAATGTATGCCTTGGACGGCGCATTATTTTGGCCGTATGACCCCTATTGCAAAGTTAGAGTATTAGTACTAATGTTCGTTTGTGAGTCGCGCTTCAGCCTTTTTTTGCGATTCGTAATACAACAACAAAGCCGCGCAGATCTCCTAGCGTCGGCATGTCCAAAATAAAAAAATCACCGCGAACCCGGTTGTGTTTGTCCGCTGGCCTTTTGCCGTGCGGCTGCCTTGGCTATGGCCTGCGGCAGCGGCATGTGGCCGGGTGTGAGCGCAAGTCGGGCTGATGGCTGAAGCAAAGCGGTTGTTCTCACCCCGCTGCAGGATCGGGCCAAGGGCGAAAACACATACAAAAAAATACAGAAATTAGAGGATGGAGCATCATGGGAATGAAAAAACTGGCCGGGCGACTGTCTGCCGCCCTGTTGTCGACAGCAATGTTGGCGGCTTATGTGCCGCAGGCACAAGCAGCCCAGCCGACGGTGATTTTTGTGCACGGCTTCCTCGGCTTTTGCGAGGATGAGGCGCTGGGTTACAAATACTGGGGCGGGCTGGATAATTTGCCGGCGCAACTGCGCAGCGCTTACCCGGACATGCAGGTGTATTCGGTGTGTGTCGGTCCGGTCAGCTCCAACTACGACCGCGCTGTTGAGCTGTTCTGGAAGATCAAAGGCGGCTGTATTGATTACGGTGGCGCACACGCCGCGACCCACGGCCATGATCGTTATTTCAAGAACTCGTCGGCTGCACGTAATACCGCTGACGCCCGCCAGTGCCCGAGCCCGACCGCGACCGATGTCAAGAACAAGGCCGTTTATCCGGCCTGGAATGAAGCCAACCCGGTGCATATCATCGCCCACAGCCAGGGCGGCCAGACCGCGCGAGTGCTGGCACAGCTGCTGAGTAACGGTGGCCAGAGCCCGGAAGGCGACACCGGCCTGTTTGGCGCCAACGCCGTCAACGCGCGCTGGATCAAGAGTGTGACGACCATTTCCACGCCTAACGACGGTACTACCTTGTCCGATGCCATCACCGACTACGTGCCATTCGTGCAATCGCTGGTTGGCGGCCTGGCAACCTTTGTTGGCGCCAACCCGCTGCTGACCGATTTTGCCTACGACTTCAAGCTGGATCAGTGGGATATCCCGACCAAGAGCGGCTCGGAAAACTTCTCGGATTATATGTACCGCGTGCTCAACAACAATCCGAAGAAAATCTTTACCGACAAGAATGTGCGCGATATCAGTACCTTCGATCTGTCGCCTGACGGCGCAATGCGTACCAACGACTGGGTAGCCGATTCGCCGGATATCTACTACTTCTCGTGGAGCACCCGTTCCAACACCAATGGCTGGATCAGCGGCTGGGCCTACCCGCGCTGGGATGCCAACCCGCTGATCGGCCTGAACTGCGGCCCAGGCTTCATGGGCAACTTCACCCGTAGCACAGCACCGGCAATTGACTCCTCGTGGTGGGATAGCGATTGCGTCGTGCCGACCAGGGCGCAGAAAGCCCCGACTCTGCGTATCTCGCGCACCGCCGCACTGGGTACCGCTCCCACTGCGCGTGCTGTCACCATCAAGGACATCAGTGCTGGCGGCACACCGCAAAAAGGTGCCTGGAACTGGCGCGGTCTGATGGACACTTTCGATCACCTCGATATCACTGGCTGGACGCTTGGCTGGTCTTCAACCGACAAGTTGAACTGGTACAAGGCGCATATCAATACGCTGCGCGCATTGCCATAAGCCACGTCAATTACGTTATTCGAGGAGATTGAACAATGAACACGATGTTGAGTAAAAAAAGCGCCAGCCTGGCGGTTGCGGCGGCATTGATGAGTATCGGCAGTCTGGCGCAGGCCGCCAACAGCTACCCGGTGATTCTGGTCAATGGCTACGCCAGCTTTGACCGGGCCGAAGCCATGGGCTTCAAATACTGGGGTGGCAAAAACGATCTGCAGGCGCAACTGCGCAATGCCTACAGCGGCGCGCAGCCAATCTACACGGTAGCGCCGGGCGGTTTCAGCTCCAACTGGGATCGGGCCGTGGAGCTGTATTACCAGATCAAGGGCGGCTGCGTCGATTACGGCGCAACCCACGCCACAGCCTTCGGCCACACCCGCACCGGGCGTTGTTATACCGGTGTATACCCAACTTGGAGCGCCACTAACCCGGTGCACCTGGTTGGCCACGGCATGGGCGGGCAAACCGCACGTATGCTGGCGCAACTGCTGGCGACCAACGGCTCGCCAAAAAACCCCAGTCTGTTTGGTACTGCCGGCGTTACCAGCGCCTGGGTCAAGAGTGTCAGCACCATCGCTGCGCCTAACGATGGCTCCACCTTGCCGGACGTGATCAAAGACCACGTGCCTTACATCCAGAGTTACATCGCCCGTCTGGCGCGCGAAGCGGGTGCCCGCAACGACCTCGCCGACATGACCTACGATTTCCGGCTGGATCAGTGGGGCATCGCCCAGCGTGGCACTGGCGAAAGTTTTGGCACTTATTTCGACCGCGTGTTGCGCCACGGTTACTGGTACAACACCACCAACGATCGTGCATCCTATGACATGAGCCCGAAAGGCGCGGCAGACATGAACGCCTGGGTGGGCACCGTGTCGGGTGTGTATTACTTCTCCTACAGCGGCCGTTCGTCGAAGCAGGGTACTGCCAACACCTACCAGTATCCGCGCGGTGACGCCAACAACCTGGTCAGCTTCTTCTGCGGCCCGGGCTATATGGGCAACTACACCCGTAATCAGGCCGGCTCCCCGGTAATCGACAGCACCTGGTGGGAATCCGACTGCGTGGTACCAACCAAGGCGCAGAAGGCACCGACCATCATGCTGTCCGGCAGCAGCTTCGTCTCCACCGGCGTCGTCATCAACGACATCAGCGCCGGCGGTACACCGCAACTGGGAAAATGGAACTGGAAAGGGCTGAAAGACACCTACGACCACCTCGACCTGGTCGGCTGGATTCCTAACCCGGACTTCGACGCGGTGACCTTCTACAAAACCCACATCGACCAACTGCGCGGCTTGTAAGGCGGGCTGGGCGCCCGGCGGCTATTGCTGCCGGGTGGTGGGGCAGGAAGAAAAATGGCCGGCGGATTTTTCCGTCGGCCATTTTCTTTGCTCAGCGTTGCTGATTATTTCGTAGGGCTGCGAGTCGCTCTGCTATTGGCTTGTAGCCTCGGCTACAAGCCAATGCCAGCGCCATCTCCAGGCTTGCTCTCTCGTGCCTGTAACTGACTCGGCCAGCGCAATTCAAAGCGCGCGCCGCCTTGCGGGGATTGGCTTAGCCGCACTTCGCCGCCGTGCCATTGCATGATGCGGTTGACGATGGCGAGGCCGAGGCCGTAGCCGCCGGTGCGGCGGTCGCGGCTGGTGTCGAGGCGGACGAAGGGCTGGAAGACGTTTTCACGTTCTTGCTCGGGGATGCCGGGGCCGTCGTCGTCGACGATCAGGCTGGCGATGTTGTCGTTCCAGCCGAGGCTGATGTCGATATTGTGCTGGGCG
>JAXMFR010000064.1:0-9573 GCA_046347685.1 Chitinivorax sp. | reverse complement strand
CGGCACTAAAATAGCGCTCGAAAATCAGGGGCAGATCGGGTTGCGCAATGCCTGAGCCAGTGTCAATCACCTGTATCCAGACCCTGTCGGCATCACCCGTTTCCATCCGGACCCAGACGCGCCCGCCTTGCGGCGTATGGCGTAAGGCGTTATCGATCAGATTTTGCAGGACGCGCTGGATGAGGCCGATATCCGCGCAGACTTCGATTGCTGCACCCTGTGGCAGCTCCATCTCCAGGCTGATTGCCTTTTTCTCTGCCTCCACGCTGTAGCTCTGAACAACATCACTGAGCAATTCGGCCAGAGGAAATGATTCCAGTTGCAGCTGCACCCGCCCATCGTCAAGTTTGGATAATTCGAATAACTCGCCAATACGTTTGCTCAACAACCGGCTCTGGCGCAACGCAACCTGTAAATACTGCTCGTGTTGCGTTGCGGTCAGCCGCCCCTGACTGGTTAACAGGGTTTCGATATATCCCTGGATTGATGCCAGCGGGGTGTGCAAATCGTGCGAGATATTGGAGATCAATTCACGCCGTAGCCGGTCGTTTTGCTGAATGTGCGCAAACTGTTCATCAATGCGCACCTGCATGGCATCGAAAACGTGCTCCAGGCGCGCGATCTCATCGTGTTTCTCATCTTTCGTTTTGTGGTGTGGCGATGGCCCATCGCCCCTGAATGCCTGAATCTTGCGGCTTAACCGGCGCAACGGGCGTGTCAGCATCACAAATGCGCTCACCCCGCCTCCCAGTAGAACCAGCGCTAGCGCCAGACCGCCACTCAAACCACGTTGCAGAATGCCGGAACGGGACAAGGCCTCGAACAGGCCGCGGTAGTCATGTCCGGCCAGGACCACATACAGATAGCCCTGCACACGCCCATTCGCGCTGATAGCAGAAGCAGAAAAAATGCCCTGGCCGGTTCTTGAACGCGGGTCATCCCCCAAAAGAGGAAAAGCAGCCTGATCGGTCAAAAATGTGTGGACCGGAGACATGTTCACACGGGACTGTACAACCGCCGGTTGCGGTAAGGCATGGCCCAGAATTTGGCCGTCACGATCCAGCAAATAGACTTCAACCTGGGGATTGATCGCCATCACCTGCTCGGCAATGCGCGTCATCATTTTCTGATTGGCTTGGCCGCCTTGGTCGAACAAGGGCTGTGGCAGATGGCTGACGATGTAGCTGGCAAGGTTTCGATGTAATTGCTGCGTCAGTTCCTGATGAAACCGCTGGTTATTGCGCATATCCAGCCAGAGATAGCCACTGGTCGCCATCATTACCAGCAGCGCAAAACACAGCGATAAACGAACGTGCAACTGGCGCCAGAAGTTTAATTCAGACATGGATTTCAAACCGGTAACCGACACCCCAAACGGTGTGGATATAGCCCGGCCCCTCTGCTTCGAGTTTGGCGCGCAGGCGGTTGATGTGGCTGTTCACTGTATGTTCATAGCCGTCATGGCCATATCCCCAGACCTGGTCAAGCAACTCGGTGCGGCTGAACACCCTGCCCGGATGGGCGACAAAAAACCATAACAGATCAAACTCCTTGGCCGTCAATTCCAGCTGCTGGCCACCCCTGATCGCCCGACGCTGGCCCCGGTCAAGGTAGATGTCCCCCTGCTGCAGGGTGCTCGGCGCCGCAACTGGCAGTTCACGCATCACACTGCGCCGGAGTAGTGCCTTGACGCGTGCCTGCAGCTCAAGCACGCTGAACGGCTTGGTCAGATAATCGTCGGCGCCCATTTCCAGACCCAACACCCGGTCGAGCTCACTACCGCGTGCCGTCAACATCATCACCGGGGTGGTTGATCCGGCTGCGCGCAAATCACGGCAGAGATCCAGGCCGCCCAGCCCGGGCAGGCGTAAATCCAGCAACAACAAATCCCAATGTTCCGCAAACGCCTTTTCCCTTGCCTGTAAACCATCATGCACCAGGCAGATATCGGTAGCGATTTCATCAAGGTGCAACTGCAGCAATGCCGCGATATCGCGTTCGTCCTCCACCACCAGTATCCGATGGCGCACCGGCAAGCTGGTTTGATAACGGGTTGGTACGTTGTTGCGCGTTGGATATACCGCCATGGAACACTCCTGTAAAAAAGACGCACCGGCATTGGGAGGAACGCCGGTGCGAAAACACCACACAAGGGATAGGTCGTAGCAGGCGGGAATTTCTTACTGAACGCGACGAATGGATAAACGCGCAGCCGGGTTATCCCAACGATGCAGCTGGCTCAAGACAGAGCTGGTCAGGCCATCATCCTGGGTTAGTACGCCGGGATGGATGCTGATTCGATTGTCGCTATCATCGCGTGCCGGATTAAAACCCTCACGCAGCCCGCCAGCAGCAGCCGGGCCCGGCACGCTAGCTGCCGTTTCCTGGTTGGACTCAGTACCGGCATCGTAGGCAGGCAGATCGACGCTCAACGATTGCCCGATCGGCAAAGTGCCGATAGCCGTGCTGTTGGACGCGGTAAACGCATCGTTGGTATTGGCGAGCATGGAAAGCAGTGTCAGTCGCGCGGACGCAATTTGTGCCAGCGGGATATCCAGCTGCAGGGTTTCGCTTTTTCCCGGCATCACCATGCCGGCGCCGCTGCTGGCCTGCCAGACATGTATCGTGTCGGTTTTGGCTTCGCTGAGCAGCATGCTGTTGTCTCCGCCTTCGGCGAGTTTTTCCACCGCAACAGAGGCAGGATGTCCCGGTGCAAAAGCCTGGTAGGCCGCATCGTGGGCAATCAGCGCCAGTGGCGACATTGGTTGCCCAGCGGTCAGATTGGTGAAGGTGACCTCAAACCTGGCGACGGCGGGGGTGTCGTCGTTGCTGTCGTCATGGCAGGCACTCAATACCGCCGTCAAAGCCGTTGCGCCCAGGAGCGTCGATCGAATCAGATTACGCATGATCCACCTGCCTTATTTCACGATGACTGTGACGCGTGCCACAGGGTTTAACCAGCGATGACGACCTGCATCCAGATCCGATTTGCCGCCGTTGGCATCGCTGTCACCGATCACGCCGCGATGGATATGCACAAAGCCTTCGGCAGTCGCATCAATGCCGGTTCCGCCCTTGCCAACCATTGCATCCAGCGGGCCCGGTACCGGCAAGCCGCGCACGCCCGGCGCGCCACCGCCACGCATCTCGTCGTTGGCTTCGGTGCCCGCATCGTAGGCATTCACGTCGTAGCTATAGGTTCCGGGCGTGGTCGGCAGCATCATGGCATTCAGCGCGATGAAGCCGTCGTTGGTGGGTACCATCATGCCCAGCACCGACAGCCGGCTTTGGCTGGCGGTTGTCATCAGCGTCGCACTGGCAACGGCGCCCGGCGCCAGCAAACCGTTCGCAGGGTTCGCGGAAACCACCGCACCGGCACTGCTCATATCGGCGACGAGGCCCGAAATATCGCCACCTTCCGCCATTTTCTGCAGGTTTGCGGATGCCGGATTGCCGACGGTAAATGATTTGGTCGTATCCGCATGTGCCGCAATCATTAACGGCGCAAAATGCGTACAGCGAGTCAGGTTCTGTACCTGAACGGTAATGTCGGCAGCCTCAGATGCGGTGGCGGACAGGGCAAGCACAAGGGATAACAGGGCGGGTTTGAACATGGCGTGACTCCGGGTTGGGAAAAGTGCCAATGTAACGATCGGTGAACTCGCAATCCTCACGAAAGTTTCACAAATCGGGCACATGTTGTTGTCGTGTCTTGAAATCGATCGCAGCTAAGCGGCTGTTCACGATCTGTCGCGAGGGGGCGTCAGCGGGGCGAAGAGCAGCGCAAAAGCCGGAGTTTACTGGGGTAAATGAGGACTTTGAGCAGCGCATGAGCCCCGATCACGCCCCCGCAGCAAGATCGTCAACAGCTGCTCACCCCGGGGCGTAACCCCGTGGCATATGCCCCGCGAGTTGCGGGAAGGCATCCAGTTGGTGGCGAATGGCCTGCGCCAGCGCGCCACTGCCCAGCGAGGGAGCGCGCGATGCGTCCACCTGATAGTTCTGCTCGCGAAAGGTATCGGCGAACCGGGCATCGCGCATGTCCCGGGAATACGGCCGCGTCGCCAGCGACAGGCTGGATATGGCCAGCGGGTCGATGTCCCGGCTGAAGCGGGCAAAGCCTTGAAAGCGGAACTGCTCTGCCACCTGGCGATCACTTTCACGCAGCAACGCGTCCATCAACTGATGCAATAAGCCGGCACGGGTCAGCTGGGTGAGTTCAATGCTGACGGTCAGGTGGTTGTATTCGCTGAAATCGCCCTCCTGCATCCGCGCCAATGGCGGCAAGCCCAGTTGCAGATCAATAATGGTGCGGTGCCGATGGGTCAACACAGATTCCAGCTGGATCGGGCGTTGCCCGAAGCGCACGCTTTCCAGCAGGCTGGAGATGGCCTCGGCAGTCATAGGCAGCAGCGTTTCGCGGGCCGCAAACAAATCACGGTTGTCGGCCATCAGCGGCAAATCGTGATGCGTGCTGAAAGGCGTGCTACTGGCCTTGCCAGGCGCCACCCGCAGCGTCAACAATTCGCGCACTTCGTGTTGGCGAGCCAGTTTCACTGCCAGAAAGGCGGTCTGGATCACTTCGGACGTGGGCGTATCCGGATCAATGCGCCATTTACGGCCATATACCAGCTTATGCGGACGGATCTGGCTGCCGCGCTCATAGTTCTCCCGGCCAATCAAACCCACTTGCAGGTAAAGGCCGGAGCCATCTTCGTCGGCGAACAGCAAGGTTGCGTCGGGCAAGGAGATATCGCCGGCGATGTGCTGCAGGCTGGCCAATGTCTGTTTATAGCGGCGATAGTGTTGCGGAATGCAGTGACGGCCATTCGGCAAACACACCTGTGGCGCATGGGGCATCGGCTGTTCGCCCCACTGATTAAAGGTGTTGAATTGACTATGGCTGCTGGCCAGACGTAACACGTTATTGCTCATGGTTGCCCCTGTTGCCCGCCTGGCTCCCTGGTGTTGGAGTCACAGCAAGCGCGTTGTGATCATGGGCGCCATGATGCGGAATTCCGTTAAAAGACGGAATATCCAAAAAACACAATCCATTGTTCCGATAAAAGAAACAATGTATGAGATATGTGAGGCGGTGATTCAGGCTTGAATTGCTAGCGCTGACAGCTTGCCAGACAATGCCAATGTAAATAAATCAGCCCGAAAGTCCGTGTGACGACAAAAAAACAATTGCTATTGATAGGTGGGGGTCACGCGCATCTATCAGTATTGCGTGCGTTGGCGTCGCGGCGATTTGCTGCGTGGCAGATCACGCTGATTACCCCGCACCCACATCAGATTTACTCGGGCATGCTGCCGGGGCTGATTGCCGGCCACTATCAACTAGCGCAATGCCGCATCGACGTACACGCACTGGCGCAGACTGCCGGGGTTGACGTCATCTATGCCGCTGTGACGCAACTGGATTGCCACAGCCAAACCGTGCTGCTATCGGACGGTAGAAAGCTGACTTATGCGCTCCTCTCATTGGACATTGGCAGTGAATCGCGCGTCAGTGAGTTACAGGCATTGGATACCTCACTCACCAGCATTCGGCCCATTGAGCGTTTTCTCGGCGTCTGGCAAGACTTGCGTCAGCGCTACGAAGCCAGCCCTCAGCCCCACTCATTGGCGGTTGTTGGCGGCGGCGCGGCCGGTGTGGAAATGGCGTTTGCCTTGCAATACGCCCTGCAGAAAATCTCTCCGCAAAGCCGGGTGTCGCTGTTTACCAGTCCATCGGGCTTATTGCCCGGTCATGACGACAAGGTACGCACGCTGGTCAAAGCCACAATGCAACAACGTGGCATCGCCTTGCATCTGCAGCGCGTCATTGCCAGCGCCAGCGGGCTAATCAGTGAAGATGGTCAACAGCATCAATTTGACCATGTCGTCGCGACCACCGGAGCCCAGGCCCCGGCATCTATTCAAGGCAGCGGGCTGGCGACGGATACACAGGGTTTCGTTGCGGTTAACAGTCGGCATCAGAGTCTTTCTCACCCCAATGTGTTTGCTGCCGGTGATGTTTGCAGCCGCGCCACGCCCGGTTTCAGCCGCTCCGGTGTACACGCGGTCAAGGCGGGCCCGGTGCTGGCAAACAATCTGTTGTCCATCCTCGCCGATATGCCTCCGCAGGCTGAATATGCGCCCCGCCCTGCCTCGCTCTATCTATTGGCAACCGGGCCACAACACGCCATCGGCTCCTGGGGGCGTTTCTGCTTTCAGGGCGCCTGGGTGTGGCGCTGGAAAGACTGGATCGACCGCGGCTTCATTCGCCGCTATAGCTGATTAGCGCATCACTCTTATACCCGGCCCTTCTATTCCACTCTGCCGAATTATTCCACATAACGGAATTATGTAATCAATAATACGGCTATTCTTGTCTTCCTCGTTTGCATACACAATGCACTCCATTCGCAGCACACGGAGTGCAGCGAGCCAACCAAACAGGAGTCAATCATGAGCCGTATCAATGTCGTCAACCACGCCACCGCCAACGCTGAACAAAAAGATCTGCTGGATGCGATTCAGGCACAACTGGGCATGGTGCCGAATTTTCTGAAAGTGTTTGCCAATTCGCCGGTGGCACTGCGTGCCTTCCTCGGCCTGCACGGTGTCGCCAACGACGGCAGCCTCGATCCGCAAACCCGCGAACGCATTGCCCTGGCACTGGCTCAGCAAAACACCTGCGAATACTGCCTGTCGGCGCACACCGCAATCGGCGCCAAGGCCGGTTTGAACCGCGCTGAAATCCAGGCCAACCGCGAAGGCAGCAGCCAGGATGCGAAAGCCGCTGTTGCTGTAAAACTGGCGAAATCGCTGGCAGAGCACAAAGGCGAAATCAGCACTGCCGAGATTCTGGAAGCGCGCAATGCCGGTTACAGCGATGCCGATATCGTGGAAATCATCACCCACGTCGGCATGAACATCCTGACCAACATTCTCGGCAAAGCCAGCCGCGTGGAAATCGATTTCCCGAAAGTTGCCTTGAACTAATCAACCCGAGTAGCAAGCGGGGCGCTCACTGCGCCCTGCATGACCCCACGTTAATAAAGGAATCCAATCATGTTTGCACGTATCAGCAGCCTCACCAAAATCGTTACCGTATCCGCCGCGCTGTCGTTGGCAGCCATTTCCGCCCCGGCTTTCGCCGTCAAACAGACCGGCGGTGAATACAACACCATGTACGCAGGCCTCGGCGCCAAGGGATATGACGTGGTGGCCTATTTCACCAAGGGCAAGCCGACTGAAGGTTCGTCGCATTACACCAGCTCGTATGGCGGCGTGACCTGGCAATTTGCCAACGAAGAAAACCGCGACATGTTTGCAGCCAACCCGGCCAAATATGCGCCGCAATACGGTGGTTTCTGTGCCTGGGGCGTTTCGGTGGGCAAACTGTTCGACGTTGATCCGGTAAATGGCTGGAAGATTGTTGATGGCAAGCTATACCTGAATTTCAACGGTGATATCAACGCCACCTTTGGCAAAGATCCTGCCGGTTTCATCGGCAAAGCCAACAACAACTGGCCAGCGCTGAACAAGTAATCCAGCGCACTCCCCGCCCCCGGCCACGCCGGGGGCACACAGCCCAACCAACGCAAGGATCAACGCCATGCCCCGTGCCTTTACCACCATCAGTTTCACCCCCAGCGTAAAAGCTGCCCAGACGCGCCACGGCAGCCGTGAGGCCTATCGCTCGGCGGAGCTGGCGGAAGATCCACGTAACCAAATTACTGACGCAGAAGCCGCATTTCTGGCAGAGCGCGACAGCTTTTACATGGCAACGGTATCCGACGGTGGCTGGCCTTATGTGCAGCATCGCGGCGGGCCGGCAGGATTCTTGAAGGTGCTGGACGCCCGCACCATTGGTTTTGCCGACTTTCGCGGCAACCGCCAGTATCTGAGTGTCGGCAATCTGGCCGACAACGATCGCGTGTCGTTGATTCTGATGGATTACGCCAACCGCCGCCGGCTGAAACTCTGGGGCCGGGCACGGATTGTCGAAGAAATCGACAATCCGGAGCTGATTGCGCAACTCGAAGTGCCAACATACCGGGCGCGGGTTGAACGCGGCATTGTCATCCAGGTAGAAGCGCTGGACTGGAACTGCCCGCAACACATTACCCCGCGCTTTACCGAAGACGAATTGCAGCAACTGCTGGACCCATTGGTAGCAGAAAACCAGGCGTTAAAAGCGCAACTGGAAGGCCATGCCAACACCGAAGTGGCACCACACAGCCTCGGCAACGGCCCGCTGGCGCTGGTGATCAGCGGTGTCCGCCAGCTGGCGCCGAATGTCCGCGCTTACGAATTGCGCGATCCGAGTGGCGCAGCATTGCCAGAGGTCAAAGCCGGCTCCTATTTGCAGGTGCCGGTGCAGTTGCCGGGCGGCGTATTGTCGCACCGCAACTATTCGATCAGCTCCAACCCGGCGCGCCGCGATGCTTACGAAATTGCGGTGCAATTGGAAACCGACGGCCAAGGCGGCTCGGCCTTTGTGCATCGGCATTTTGCACTCGGCATGCAGCTGTTCTGCTCCTTGCCGGCTAATAACTTTGCCCTGCACGAGGATGGCCGCCCGGCGGTGCTGATTGCCGGCGGCATCGGCATCACGCCAATCAAGCCGATGGCGCAGGCACTCAAGCGCGGCGGCCGCTCTTTCCAGCTGCATTACGCCGGGCGCAGCCTGCAGGCGCTGGCCTATCGCGACCGGCTGCAGCGCGAATTCGGCGATGCGCTCAGCGTCTACGCCAGCGATTTGAATCAACGCCTGAACCTGAAGCAAATTTTGCAGGCCGCGCCGCACGATGCGCAGTTCTACGTTTGCGGGCCGGGGCGCTTGATCGACGAACTGCAGCAAACCGCGGCAACGCTGGGCATCTCGCCCGAGCGCATTCGCCATGAGCGCTTTGCGCCGGTTCAGCTCGCCAGCGACAGCGCGTTCCAGGTCGAGTTGAGCAAGTCGCAGAAATTGATCAGCGTGCAACCGGGGCAGACCATTCTCGACGCCGTTGCCGCTGCCGGCGTGAACGCACCGTCGGAATGCCGCTCCGGTAACTGTGGCGCCTGCGCAGTGAAAGTGCTGGCGGGCACGCCGGAACATCGTGACCAGGCGCTGAGTGAGGCTGACCGCAACCAAGCCAGGCTGATGTGCATTTGTGTCTCAAGAGCACAATCGCCGCTGCTGACCCTCGAACTTTAATCACCCCGCCCGCTTGGCAACGCCTGCAGCACAGGCAAGGCGATGCCAACCGGCCCCTATCCGGAGACTGGATCATGATCGAACTGTATGAATTTGCCGCCTCGGGCAACTGCCACAAGGTGCGTTTGCTGTTGTCCTTGCTCAAGCTGCCGTATCAAAGCGTGCTGGTTAATGGTGCCGAAAAGCAGCACAAATCGGCCGATTTTCTGGCGATGAATGGCTTTGGTCAGGTGCCGGTGCTGCGCGATGGCGACACGGTGATCCGCGACAGCCAGGCGATTCTGGTTTATCTCGCCCGCCAATACGGCGGCGAACAATGGCTGCCAAACGATGCTGCCGGCCTAGCAGAAGTCTGCAGCTGGCTATCCACCGCC
>JAXMFR010000063.1:0-10896 GCA_046347685.1 Chitinivorax sp. | reverse complement strand
GTGGATTGAGAAGAATGATTGCGTACTGAGGCCACCAGCATTTTTGCCAATTGGTCGAGAAAGCCCTGATGTTTGGGCGGCTCTGAACGACTTAATTAAGCTGCGTTATTTTCTGCTTTTCAGCTCCAGTGTGAATGAAGCGCCACAGCGTGGGCAGATTAGCTTGGCTGGTTTTTCTGGCGACTTTGTCACACCCCTGCGATGCGGCACGCAACTCGCTGCGACATGTCCAAATATTTGGCACTGCAGCCATCCCATCATTTTGTTCATCGTTTTGCCTTTTTTACGCTCGCGCTAACTTGTATTTTTCAGGTGCCTGCGGCCAATAAATTGCTATCGGACTGCTATCGATTAGCTATTCCAAGTTGTTAAATCTGGTCTAGACTCAATAGTGGGTGATTCTATGTTTATGTGCAAGGTTGGGTCTCGTCGCGGTGTGTGATGTTCAATCTGCAACAGATCGACAGAGCGTTTCGGCTGCGGTCGAAGATGAAATGCTTTGCCTACCTTTCAAACGATCCCCCTTAGATTCTCCAAGTAATTTATGTACTTACTCGGGTGTGCAATCTAACTGTGAACATATGTTCTTTGTGCAAACAGGGTTTTTCCCACAGTTTTCCTGGTCCAAATCAAGCAAAGCGCTTGAGGAACATGCGGTTAGAATACATTTATGCCCCACATCAAATACAAAAATATGTAGAATACATAAAATCTGTGGCGATTATTTACGCCTTTTGAGCGCGGTGAGAATCTGACCGGTTGCTGGCTGCGTTATGTGGAACCACGGATGGGACTGCCAGGTTCACTGCGATTTTGGCGTCTCGGACACATTTAGCCGATGGGGTGGGGGCCTCAGCTAGATGTGCAGGCCAGTCTGACTGGCACGATAACATTGATAAACGAGGGAGCTTGCGAAGATATGTCGATGATACAGAACATTTTTGGTGATACGGTATTTGCTCGAGGCATGGGCACCCTGATGCGCGGGGCCGGGATGTTGACTCGTTTCCTGCCGTTGCCGCAGCCAACGCTGCTGGTTGGCCCGGGCTCCAGTGCCCGTCTTGGCCAGGCGATTACAGGTTTTGGTCATGAAAAAATTCTGATCGTTACCGATAGTATTATTTCCAAGCTTGGCCTGCTCAAGGGCATGACGGATGCCATCACGGCCGGTGGCTGTCAATACGTGGTATTTGATGAAATTACACCGGATGCGCCGATTCCATTGATCGAGAAGGGTATTGCCTTCTTCGAAGAGCATGGCTGTGATGCCATTGTCGCTGTTGGCGGCGGATCCTCGATGGATGCAGCCAAGGCGATTGCCGTTGCGGTGGCTAATCCCAAACCTTTACGTCAACTGGCTGGCTATTTCAAGGGTTTGCGCAATCCGGTTCGAGTCTATGCGGTTCCAACCACTGCAGGGACTGGTTCGGAGGTTACCGTTGCCGCCGTTATTTCCGACCCGGAAAACCACAAAAAACTGGTGATGGTCGACACGCGCATGGTGCCAAAAATGGCTGCGTTGGATCCGGAGCTGATGACCGGTTTACCGCCACATATCACCGCTGCTACCGGCATCGATGCTTTGACCCATGCAATCGAGTCGTTTGTGGGAAATTGGGCCTGCCCTCAGTCGGATAGCATGGCGCTGTCGGCCGTCGCTCTGATTTTCGAAAACCTGCGTACGGCCTATCACGACGGTAAAAATCTTGCCGCTCGCGAAAACATGGCTCTGGCGTCCACCTATGCCGGCTTGGCGTTTACCCGTGCCAATGTGGGTTATGTGCATGCGATTGCACACCAGTTTGGTGGCAAATATCACACGCCGCATGGTTTGGCGAATGCCATCATGTTGCCGCATGTGCTGAAGTATTCCCACCCAGCCATTATTGGCCGCCTTGCCAAGCTGGCGGTGCGCGCCAATCTGGGAAGTGCCGGTGAGTCGGAAGATACACTGGCACAAAAATTTCTGGATGCGGTTGACGCACTGAATCGTGATCTGGGAATTCCGACTTATCTTGAATCTCTGCGTGAAGAAGACATCCCGGAGCTTGCTGCTGCTGCGTGCCGCGAAGCTCATTTCGACATGATTTACCCGGTACCGCGTTATATGACGCAATCTGTGTGTGAAGATCTGATTCGTCAGGTATTGCCACCTGAGGCGGATGCCCCTGCAGAAAAAAAAGCCCCGCGCCGCCGCAAGGTTGCTGCGTAAATCAGTGAAAAATTCTCTTTAAATTATATCGAGTAAGCGACATGAAAAAGGTAGTTGGCGTAACACTGGGTTCTTCCAAGAAAGATTTTGAATTTACGACAGAATTTCTTGGCCATGAATTTTCGATCAAGCGCATTGGCACTGATGGCGACACCGCCAAGGCATGGGAATTGATGCGTCGTTATCAGGCTCGCGGTGACGCGATTGGCCTGGGCGAGGTGACGGATCATTACCACGTTGGTGTGCGCACGATTGAAAACAAGACGGCCAAGGAGTTGATGCATGTGGTGACGCGCGTGCCGGTGACCACTGGCGCCTTGCTGCGTCGTTTGCTGCAGGTTCAGGCGGTACGCTATGTGCAGAAGGAACTGGGACACTACTTCAACAATAATCTGGTGCTGTTTCTGTCCGGCATGCGTAACTACGACCTGGCGGTGGCCATGTCGGAGTACACCAAAAATCTGACTTTTGCGGACCCCGTATTCCAGACCGGTTCGCTGTTGATGCTCAAATCCCTGAGCCAACTGGAGCTGTATGCGCGTGGCAGTGAACTGGTTCTGAACAACCTTCCCGGCCAGATTCTCGAGTCGGCCCTGTCCGGCCTGAAAAACAAGCGGGTTGCCATTGAGGTTGAAAAGTCTCATGTGATTGTTGGCACCTTTGAAGAAATCAAGGCGGTGTCCACCTCCAAAAACCTGCGTGGCAAAACGCTGATCACGTCGGCGATTGACGATGACCGCCTGGAGTTCTTCAAACAGCACGAAGTGAATCTGGTGATCGACGTATCGCCCAAGCTGTTCGATAAAGTTCTCGGCACCTACATGCTGGAGGCCATGATTCTGGCCAAACTGGGCAAAGATTCCCATGAAGTATCGGAAGATGATCTGAACGAGATCATTCACGAACTCGATATCAAGCCGCGCTTGCTGCATCCAACCGGAAAATTCCGCAATATTCGCCGCTTTGCCTTCGTGATTCATCCGTTGAGCCAGGAGTTCATCAAGAAAGGCACGCCGATTCCGAAGTACACGCCGGCCTTTATTATGGATCGTGTCGAGAAACTGGCTGCGCACATGCCGCCGTTCGTGTACTGCAAGATGGAACACATTATTTCGCCGACTGGTGCAGAAGCCGAAGGCTGGTTGATTACCGTGGGTGGCACTCCGAAAGAGATGCTGGCACATCGCCCTGAATTTACTTATCGTCGTCTGCTTGCTGCTGCGGAAATGGCAGAAAAAATGGGCGCCCAGATCATGGGTCTCGGTGCGTTCACCAAGGTTGTGGGCGATGCAGGCATTACTGTGGCGCGCCGCTCCAATCTGCCGATTACCACTGGTAACAGCTACTCCGCATCAGGTGCGTTGTGGGCCGCCGCGGATGCGATGCGTCGTATGGGCCTGGTGCACATCGATCCTAAAACCAAGAAGGTGGCGGCGAAAACCATGGTGGTTGGGGCAACCGGCTCGATTGGCTCGGTGAGTGCTCGTCTGCTGGCGATGGCTTTCGACGAGGTGTATCTGGCTGGCCGCAATCTGGACAAGCTGGAAGAGCTGAAAGCATCGATTCTGGAAGACACACCCGATGCGAAGGTGTTTACGTCGGTTGATTACAACGAGCAGCTGGCGGATATGGACATGATTGTGACCAGTACCTCTGGCGCAGGTAAATCCATTCTCGATATCACCAAGGTCAAACCTGGCTGTGTGATCACTGACGTGGCACGTCCACTCGATTTGCCGCCGGAAGATGTCGCGAAACGTCCGGACGTACTGGTGATCGAATCCGGTGAAATTGAATTGCCAACCAAAGCCAAGGGTTTGCGCGATATCGGTTTGCCGCCGAACGTGGTTTACGCCTGTCTGGCTGAAACCATTGTGCTGGCCCTGGAAGGTCGTTTCGAAGTGTTCACCATTGGCCGTGATACCGAATGGGAGAAGGTCAAGGAAATCTACAAGCTGGGCCTGAAGCACGGTATGAAACTGGCGGCGATTTCCGGCGTAAACGGTGTTTATTCGGACGACGATATTGCCAAGGTTGTGAAGCTGGCAAAAGAAGCACGCAAACACTGGACAGGTGGCAAAAAGGCATTGCCGGCAAAGACCAAGGCGGCAACAGAAACAGGTGAAACCAGCGCCCGCAAGCCACGTGCCAGCGCATCGAAGAAAGCCGCTGCAGACACGCCCGCTGCGGAAACGGCTGCTGCAGCCAAGCCTGCCAGCAAGCCCAAGGCTGCGGCCAAACCTGCGGCGGCCAAGCCCAAGGCGGCTGCCAAGCCGAAGGTAAAAAAGGCTACTGAAGCGTCTGCTCCGCTGCAGAGTGAAGCTGTTGCCGAACCGGAAGTGATTAATGTGCCGCCAGCAGTGGTTGCTGCCGCAGCCGCTGAGCTTAAGCCCGCACAATAATCCGCAGCCTTCATCGTTGTGTTGTATCTCAATCGGTGCCGACCCTAGTCGGCACCGATTTGTTTTTTCTGGGGCTATTTATTCTGCCCGGAACCGGCACATGGTTTAGTGTTTGAACCCTAGCTAGTGCTTTCGCCTGAGCGGGGGCGACAAGGCAATCGTCGTGTTTCCTGATCGAAGACATACTCTCCCTGCAGGCTTTGGCTACAATTGTCGGCGGGCCGCATTCCGCGTCATGTCGCAAATTGAAGCAGAGATAGTATGAAACACAGCAAGTGGGTATGGGGAACGCTCGTAGTCGGTGGGCTGCTGTCAGCGGGGTATTGGATTGCCAGGGGGCCGCAAGCACCGGCCGCAGCCAAGAAAGAAAAGGGGCCGCCGAGTGTGCTGGTGACCAAGCTGCGCCAGGGTGATGTGCCGCTGGAAATAGAGGCCACTGGGCAGGTCGCCCCATTGCAACTGGTTGAGGTACGGCCGCAGATTGCCGGCCAGGTTCGAAAGGTGTTGATCCGCGAAGGACAGAACGTACAGGCAGGGCAGCCGCTATTTCAGCTGGAGGATGGCAGCGAGCGAGCCGCACTGGAGAAGGCAAGGGCGCAAAAAGCCCGCGATGAAGCTCAGCTGGCGGATGCCCAGCGTATCCTGACGCGTAACCGCACGCTGCAACAGCAGAATTATGTGGCGTCCAGTGCTGTCGATAGTGCGGCCAGCACGGTGGACAGCTTGAAAGCGGCGATTGCGGCCGATATTGCCGCGATTCGTGCCGCCGAAGTGGATCTGGCTTATAAAACCGTCAGCGCCCAGATCAGTGGCCGCAGCGGCGCCATTAACGTTTTTCCTGGGAGTGTGGTAACGCCGACGCAGGCCCTAGCGATGACCACTATCGCCCAGCTTGATCCGATCAGCGTCAGTTTCAATATTGCCGAAACGGCGCTGCCACAATTGTTTGCGGCCAAATCCCAACAGCAACTGAAGGTACGGGCCAGTCTGGTTGACACGGCTGCAGTGGCTGGTGATGAATTGCAGGGGCAGTTAAGTTTCATTGATAACGCTGTAGATAGCCGTAGCGGCACCATTCGCGTCAAGGCTCAGTTTGATAACCGTGCCGGAAAACTGTGGCCGGGCATGTATGTGCACTTGCGCTTGCAAGCCGGCGTGCAGAAACAGGCTTTGTTGCTGCCAGTGGGCGCGGTGCAGAGTGGTCCGGATGGTAAATTCGCCTTTGTTGTCGGCGCGGATAAGCGCCTGCAGGCTCGGCCCCTGACCCTGCTTGCGATTCGTAATGAGATTGCCATCGTCAGCGGATTGCAGGCCGGTAGCGTGGTGGTGGCAGGTAGTGGTGTCAATTTGCGCCCCGGCGATCAAATCAAGCCGAAATTTGCCACTGATAAAGCCGGAGCCAAGCCATGATGCAGTTGCCGGCGTTGTGCATTCGCCGCCCGGTAATGACGATCCTGCTCAGTCTGGCGATTGTGATTGCGGGCATTGTTGCCTACGGGCGGTTGCCGATTGCCGCATTGCCAAGCTACAACTCGCCCACCATCAATGTCGGTGCCAGCTTGCCTGGCGCCAGCCCGGAAACTATGGCGTCATCGGTGGCGACGCCGCTGGAGCGACAGTTTTCCACCATTGCCGGGGTTAAGGTGATCAGTTCCAGCAGCACGCGGGGCAGCACCTCGGTGACGCTCGAGTTTGACGAGGATCGCAATATCGATGCCGCTGCGGTGGACGTACAGGCCGCTTTGTTGCGGGCGCAGCGCAGCCTGCCGGTGGAAATGACGACACCGCCGTCTTACCGCAAGGTGAATCCGGCGGATTCTCCGGTGTTATTCCTCTCGCTCGAGTCGCCATCGCTCGCCTTGTCCGACCTGCACGACTACGCCGACAACTGGATTTTGCCCAATCTGGCCACCCTGCCGGGGGTGGCTCAAGTCACCATCAATGGCCCGAAGCGTTATGCGGTGCGTATTCGCGTCAACCCACAATTGCTGGCGGCGCGTGATCTGACCCTGGATGAGTTGGCGCAGGTGGTACGTGCAGCAAATGGCAACTCGCCGGTGGGCGTGATTGAGGGCAAGGCGCAGACGCTCACGGTGGAAGCCAATCGGCAGTTGCGTAATGCAGCCGAATTTGGCCGCCTGATCGTTGCCAGCCGCAATGGTGCGCCGGTGCGACTGAAAGAGTTGGGTACGGTTGAGGACAGCGTGGAAAACCTGCGCATTGGTAGCTGGGTGGATGGCCGGCGTGCAATTGTGCTGGCAGTAATGCGTCAACCGGATGCAAATACGGTGGCGGTGGTGGATGCGGTCAAGGCAGCCTTGCCACGGCTTAGCGCGCAACTGCCGGCTTCGGTGCGGCTGGAGCCGATGAACGACCGCTCGGGCTCGGTGCGCGAGGCTCTGCATGATGTGAAGCTGACACTGGCGTTGACCATCGCGCTGGTGTTGCTGGTGATGTTGCTGTTCCTGCGCCGGCTGATGGCAACGGTGATTCCGTCGCTGTCCTTGCCGCTGTCGCTGCTTGGCACCCTGGCCTTGATGTATTGGCTGGGATACAGCCTCGACAATATCTCGCTGCTGGGCATTACGCTGGCAGTGGGGCTGGTGGTGGACGATGCAATCGTGGTGCTGGAAAACATCGTGCGCCATATCGAGCAGGGCCAGACGCCGCTGGAGGCTGCATTGGCCGGCTCGAAAGAAATCGCCTTCACCATTATTTCGATTTCGATTTCGCTGGTAGCCGTGTTCATCCCCATTTTCTTCATGCAGGGGGTGATCGGGCTGATGTTCCACGAATTCGCGGTGGTGGTGTCACTGGCGATTCTGGTCTCGGCGCTGGTGTCGCTGACGCTGATCCCGATGCTGGCGGCACGTCTGCTGCCACCGCATCAGGCCGCCGAGGCAAAACCACACGCGGTGCTCGGCTTGTTTGAGCGCGGCTTTAACGCCGTGCTCGATGGCTATCGCCACAGCCTGGACTGGAGCCTGCGGCATCGCCCGCTGATTTTGAGCCTGACACTGTTCACGCTGTTTGCCACGGTCTGGCTGTTCAATAACATGCCCAAGGGCTTTTTCCCGGAAGAAGATACCGGCCAGGTCAATGTCACCATGGAAGCGCGGCCGGACATTGCGTATGCCGAACTGGTGAAGCTGGATCTGCAACTGCTGCACCTCCTGCGCAAGAACCCCAATGTTGCCAAAGTGACGACCACAGTGGGTTTGGGCGGCCCGAACAATACCGGCAACACTGGCCGTCTGTTCGTCACCCTCAAGCCCCGCAGCGAGCGGGCGAAGCTGCCGCAGGTGCTGGAAAGCCTGCGCAAGGATGCCAAAGCTGTGACGGGTGTTGCCGTGTATCTCAACCCGGTGCAAAACCTGCGGCTCGGTGGCCGTTCCAGTAAAAGCCGCTACCAGTATGTGTTGCAGAGCATTCAGAGCGAGCAGTTGTATCAATGGTCAGAGCGCTTGATGCGGGCAATGCACGACGATCCGATATTCCGCGATGTCACCAGCGATTCACAGCAGGGCGGTTTGCAGGCCGAATTGCGCATCAACCGCGACAAGGCCAACCTGCTCGGGGTGCAGGTACAGGACATTCGCAGCGCGCTGTATTCGGCTTACGGCGAGCGGCAGATTTCCACCATCTACACCAGCAGCAGTGATTATCCGGTGTTGCTGGAAGTGAATGAAGGCTACAGGCGCAACGAGTTCGATCTGGGCCTGTTGCAAGTGCGCAGCAAGGCCGGCCAGCTGGTGCCGCTGGACGCGATTGCCAGCTTTGATCGCAGTGCCGGGCCCAGCGCGGTCAATCATCAGGGCCAGCTGCAGGCGATCACACTGTCGTTCAACCTGGCGCCGGGTGTGCCACTGGGCACAGCCGCCAAACGTATCGCGCAACTGCAGCAGAAAATTAGCCTGCCGCCAACGATGGTGACCAGTTATGCCGGCGATGCCGCTGCTTTTCAGGAAACGCAAACCAGCCAGCTGGCACTGATCGGCATTGCCATTCTGGTGATCTACGTTCTGCTCGGCGTGTTGTACGAGAGTTTCATTCACCCGCTGACGATTCTTGCCGGGCTGCCATCCGCTGCGATTGGCGCTTTGCTGACGCTGATGTTGTTTGGCCAGGAGCTGACCATCATCGCCGCCATCGGCGTGTTGATGCTGGTCGGCATCGCGAAGAAAAACGCCATCATGATGATCGACTTTGCCATTGAAGCGCGCCAGCAACCCGGCGTCGGCGCGCAGCAAGCCATCCGTGAGGCAGCACTGGTGCGTTTTCGGCCGATCATGATGACCACGCTGGCGGCCATGATGGGCGCGCTGCCGATTGCGCTTGGCCTGGGGGCAGGGGCCGAACTGCGTCAGCCCTTGGGCCTGGCAGTGGTGGGCGGGCTGATTTTTTCGCAGCTGGTAACGCTGTATATCACTCCGGCGTTGTATCTGTATTTCGATAGTTTTGATCGCTCGCAACGGATTTGATGACTAAGCTGCCACCCGCTCTGCTATTGCCTCGCAGCCTGGCTTGCAAGGCAATAGCAGAGCCGGCTGCAGAGTAGGGGTGAGAGGTGCGAAGCTGGAATGAAAATGGGGAGCAGGCATTCAAGCCTGCTCCCCATTATTTTACCTGCGCTGAGATTAACGCGGCAGGTTGCTTGAGCCCATCAGGAACGCGTCAACTTCACGTGCGCACTGGCGGCCTTCGCGGATCGCCCATACCACCAGCGATTGACCACGGCGCATATCGCCTGCGGCAAACACTTTCGGTACGGTGGTTGCGTAGCAGCCTTCGCCATCGGTGCTTGCCTTGACGTTGTTGCGTGCATCCAGCTCCAGGCCGGCAGCCATCAGCTCTTCCAGCAGACCTTTTTTCACCGGCGCAACAAAACCCATCGCCAGCAGCACCAGATCGGCTTTCAGCTCGAACTCGCTGCCCGGCACTTCGCTCATGCGGCCATCTTTCCACTCAACACGCACGGCTTTCAGTGCCGTGACCTTGCCGTTTTCACCAATCAGTTCCTTGGTGGCCACTGCGAAATCACGGGTACAACCTTCTTCGTGTGAGGAAGAGGTGCGCAGCTTGAGCGGCCAGTACGGCCAGGTCAGTGCCTTGTTTTCTTCTTCCGGCGGTTGCGGCATCAGTTCAAACTGGGTTACCGACGCTGCGCCGTGACGGTTGCTGGTGCCAACACAGTCGGAACCGGTATCGCCGCCACCAATCACGATAACGTTTTTGCCGGTTGCCATGATCTGTTCCGGCAGTTTGTCGCCAGCGTTGACCTTGTTCTGCTGCGGCAGGAACTCCATGGCGAAATACACGCCTTGCAGTTCACGACCCGGAACCGGCAGATCACGCGGTGCTTCCGCACCGCCAGCCAGTACCACAGCGTCGAATTCAGCCATCAGCTTGCTGGCCGGAACGTTGCCACCGATGTTCTGGTTAACGCGGAATTCCACGCCTTCGGCTTCCATCTGCTTGACGCGACGGTCGATGTGGCTCTTTTCGAACTTGAAGTCCGGAATGCCATAGCGCAGCAGACCACCAATGCGGTCGTTCTTTTCGAACACCACCACAGCATGACCGGCACGTGCCAGTTGCTGTGCGGCAGCCATGCCGGCAGGGCCGGAACCAATCACGGCGACTTTCTTGCCGGTTTTGGTTTTGGCTGGCTGCGGCGCAATCCAGCCCATTTCCCAACCCTTGTCGATGATCGCGTGTTCGATCGACTTGATACCCACCGCATCGTTATTGAAGTTGAGGGTACAAGCCGCTTCACACGGAGCCGGACAGATACGGCCGGTGAAATCCGGAAAGTTGTTGGTCGAATGCAATACATTCAGTGCCTGCTGCCACTGACCACGGTAAACCAGATCGTTCCAGTCAGGAATGATGTTGTTTACCGGGCAACCGTTGTTGCAGAACGGAATGCCGCAGTCCATGCAGCGTGCGCCTTGTGTTGCTGCTTGCTTGTCATCCAGGGCGATAACAAATTCGCGATAGTGCTTCAGGCGTGCCTCTGGCGATTCATAGCCTTCGGACAGCCGTTTGTATTCCATAAATCCTGTTGGCTTACCCATTTACGCGGTCTCCAGTTGCTTTTGCGCGGCCATTTCAGTGAGGGCGCGACGGTATTCATGCGGCATGACTTTGACGAAGCGGGCACGGTAATTTGCCCAGTCAGCCAGAATCTTGCGAGCAACAGCACTGTTGGTGTACTGAGCGTGTTTCTCGATCAGGCCTTTCAGCAGTACTTCGTCGGCCAGGCCCAGATGGCGTACGTCA
>JAXMFR010000062.1:0-11174 GCA_046347685.1 Chitinivorax sp. | reverse complement strand
TTGGGCAATTTTTTGTCCTTAGCCAATCCGTTATGGTGCGATTTATCGCCGATATCAGTCAGAAAATTTTCCAAAACGAAACCCGACACTGAGAAACTCCAGCATAAGCTCTTATATTTCTTGAATATTAGCAATCGTTGCTATACTCAACACATAAACAGAACGTTAGTCGATTCCGAAAGCGGGTTTAGCATGGGTAAGCAACGCATCAGTGTCGGTGACATCCAGATAGGCAAGCCACTCCCTTGGGCTGTTAGCGATGCCAACGGAAAATTATTGTTGCGCGAAGGCTTTGTGATTGAAACCGACGCGCAACTAGGCCGGCTGATCGAGCAGGGTCTGTTTTTCGATGAAGACAGCCGCAGCAAAAAACTGGAAGTTGTACAGGGTAATACTGAGCCGCCCTCGGCCGTACGCCTGATTGGCGATGCACGTAATCAATTGATGCAAGTATCGCTGAGATTGAAAAATGTGGATTTCGACCCACAGCAGAAGGCGACTGAAATTGCCAGCCTGGTACAACAAGCCTGCAGCGTCAATCGGGATGTTGCGCTGGCGATGATTTTGCTGAAACAAGAAGGCAGTTATGCCGTGCGACACCTGTTGGATAGTGCAGTTGTCAGCTGTATTGTCTGCAAGGCAATGAACATGCCGGAGGATGAGCTGCAGAGCACATTAAAGGCAGCGATGACCATGAACCTGGGCATGATTGAAGTTCAGGACAAACTCAACAGTTTCGGCAATGACTTAACCCCGGCGCTGCAGGCAGCGATTCAATCTCACCCGAGAAAAAGCGTCGACATTCTGAAGCAACTCGGCATCACAGACCAACTCTGGCTGGACATGGTATTGCAACATCACGAGACTGAAGACGGCAGTGGCTATCCTTCCAGACTGAATGGCACCCAGATCTTGCGGGGCGCAAAAATCATTCATTTGGCGGACCGCTACACCGCCCGAGTGAGTAAACGAGACAATCGGCCGATGGCGCTCCCCAACCAGGCGTTGCGCGAGCTGTTCATGGAGCGCGGGCAGACCGTAGAACCGGTGATTGCGGCCTATTTTGTAAAGGAATTGGGTTTGTATCCACCCGGCACCGTGGTTAAGCTCACCAACGGAGAAACCGGTATTGTCAGCAAATCGGCAGACAATGCCCGTACGCCATGGGTACACAGCCTGATTGGCCCACGCGGAGCACCGCTGAGTTTTCCAATTCGGCGTAAAACCAGTGAATCGCTATATGCAATTCACGATGTAGTCGATCCACGTAAGCTGGACTTTCCGATTCGCCTGCAAGCCATCTGGGGTAGCGACGCGGCCGGTGGCTGAGGCCAATTCATTCACCTGGGAGCGACCATGCTGCTGCAAAGTGAACACTCCACCCTGTTATTGGTCGACGTACAGCAAAAGCTGGCCCATGCAGTCAATGCAGCGAACGAACTGATCGATCACTGTAACTGGATGCTGCGACTGGCAAAGGAATGCGATGTGCCGATCGTAATCAGTGAGCAATATCCGCGTGGTCTCGGCCCCACCCTGCCAATCCTGCAACAAACTGCCAGCAACGCTGCCCGGCTGGAAAAGACAGCATTTTCCTGCGTCGCAGCTGGTTGCCTGGATTTGCCTACCTGCCGTGATCGCAAGCAGATTGTCCTGATCGGGATTGAAGCCCATGTATGTGTGCTGCAGACAGCCATGGAATTGCATAGCGCAGGAAAACAGGTGTACGTGGTTGCCGATGCGGTATCATCACGTACCTCTGAAGACCGCGAACTGGCGCTGGCACGCATGCGCAGCACCGGAATCCATATCATCAGCCGCGAGATGGCGCTGTTTGAATGGATACGCGACTCGGGCCACCCTCAATTCAAACAACTCAGCCAACGATATTTACAACAGAAATCATGAGCAGCTTTGCCGAAACCCTGAAAACCCTACCTTCCGTCGCCGAATTTGCACGTCTGGACCTGTTTGCCGGCGATACCTGTGTCGCCAGTATTGAGAACAAGCCCGGCCAGGCAGGATCACTGGCGGTCTACGCCTATCTGCTGCAGCAGTTTGGCAGCATCAACGCCGATGCAGCCGCCCGTGGCCTGGCCCTGTATTGCGAACATACGGCAGATGCCCGCAGCTTCCCCGGAAAACATCCGAACATCGATCGCCTGATTGCGATTGAACAAGGTGCCGCGGCACTTGAGGGCAAGCTCCTGCCGGCAGCCTGAACACGCGCTCCGCTAAAAGCAAAAAGGCATCCATAACGGATGCCTTTTTTCATTGCGGCTTTATCAACGCGCGGTGCGCGGTGGCAGCAACAGCGCTGGAATCTGCTGCTCCCGACGCCCGCCAAAACGGCTCGGGCGCTCGCCACTGGGCAATTGAGTAGTGTGGAACAAGGCCGCAGGAGAAGGCTTTTCTTTCACCGGCGCAGCACCAGGCTCAAAGCCATCAATCACACTCACCGGCAGCGTTTGCTTCACCAGTTTTTCAATCGCGGCCAGTTGCTTCTGTTCTTCCGGCGCAACCAGCGAAATGGCAATCCCTTTGGAGCCGGCGCGGCCAGTACGGCCAATCCGGTGCACATAATCTTCCGGCGTATTCGGCAGGTCGTAATTCACCACAAATGGCAGTTGATCGATATCCAGACCTCGCGCAGCAACATCGGTTGCCACCAGGATATTCAATTTACCTTCCTTGAATTCGGCCAGCGTGGCGATCCGTTGCTGCTGCGACTTTTCGCCATGGATCGAATCGGCGGAAAAACCGTCACGAATCAGATCACGCGAGAGTTTTTCCGCGCCGTGACGCGTGTTGCAGAATACGATCACCTGCGGGATTTTCTGCTTGCGCACCAGTTGCGCCAGTACTGCGCGTTTACGCCACAACTCCACCGCATGCACGCGCTGCTCAATCTGCTCAGAGGTCTGGTTTTGGCGCGCCACTTCGATCAGCAGCGGCGTTTTCTGGAATTGATCAGCCAGCTTCTTGATTTCAGGGGAGAACGTTGCGGAAAACAGCAAGGTCTGACGGTTTGCCGGCAACAAGGCGAGAATGCGGCGAATATCGGGCAAAAAGCCCATATCCAGCATGCGGTCTGCCTCGTCCATCACCAATACTTCCACGCGCGACAAGTTAACCGATTTTTGCTGCACGTGATCCAGCAAGCGCCCCGGCGTTGCCACCAGAATTTCAACGCCAGCGCGTAGCTCGCGTGACTGCGGCTCGATATTCACACCACCGAATACTACCGAAGAACGCAAAGGCAAATGTTTGCCGTACAGCTTGACGCTATCCCCCACCTGATCGGCCAATTCGCGAGTGGGCGTCAGGATTAGCGCGCGCACCGGGTGCATGGCTGGCGAATGGCTGTTATTGGCTTGTGGCTGCAAACGGCGCAGGATAGGCAGGGTGAAGCCAGCAGTTTTGCCGGTGCCAGTTTGCGCAGCAGCCAGGATGTCGCGGCCGGACAATACAGCAGGAATTGCTTGAGCCTGAATCGGGGTTGGCTCGGTATAGCCTTGCTCGGCCACCGCGCGCAAAATTTCTTCACTCAAACCCAAATCGGCAAAAGACATTCATCACTCCAGCCGCCATCAGGGCAGCAACATCAACTTCAAAAAATCGGATTTGTGCGTACCCGCAAAAGCATCGTTTTGTTCGTACCACAGCTTGGGCGCGATTATAGCGTAAAAATACGCAAAAACCGGAACTTAGACCGGAACAGAGGGAAACAACGAGATTGCAGCCGGGGCATACACACATCCGCTCCGGCCATCACTCATCGGCAGCTGAGCGATATTCGCGCTTGCCATAGCCGGCAATGCCCATCAACAAGCGAACCAGCATATAACTGAGCCACGCCATCAGACGCGCAGCCAGCGTACGCTCACGCACCTCCGACAACAGAATCGGCACCGAACGCTCTTGCATCGACCGTTGCAGATCGGCGCACAACTCCCGCGCGAAACGCGTATCACGCACCATCACATTGGCCTCACGCGCCAGCAACAAACTGAATGGATCGATATTCGACGATCCCACCGTTGCCCAGTGCTGATCCACCACCGCTACCTTGGCATGCATGAAGCTGGCGGTATATTCGAAGATCTCGATACCCCCTTCGAGAAACCGCCGGTACAAGGTGCGCGAGGCATGGTGCAGCAGCCAATACTCTACCCTGCCCTGCAACAATATCACCACCCGCACGCCGCGCTTTGCCGCATCCAGCAAATGCTGGCGGAAAGCATAGCCGGGAAGGAAATAGGCACAGGCGATGACAATCTCCTGCTTGGCTGCAGCAATGGCTGCTAGGTACTCCTGCTCGATGGCGCGGCGATTACGCAGATTGTCGCGCACTACCAGCGCGGCCTCCATGGAGCCATGGCCTACCAGCGTCAACGGCAGGCGCGGCAACGTCAGCCACGGGTACTTGAATTGTGCCCAGCAGGTCTGCCACCACAGATGCCGGACTGCGGCATACAACATGCCCAGCAGCGGGCCTTCTACCCGTACCGCGTAGTCATAACGCGGCGGCACCTGATTGGGAGTATTAAAATCGTCGATGATATTGATGCCGCCAACAAAGCCGACTCGTGCATCAATCAGCGCCACCTTGCGGTGCATGCGCCGCAGCCGGTGGCGATGCAGGCTGAAGCGCGACAACTCCGGGCGAAAGAACATCACCCGCACTCCGGCCTGCAACAGGGCATGTAGCAAATCGTCAGGAAAACTGCGACAACCGAATCCGTCCATCACCAAATTGACAGAAACACCGCGCCGGGCTGCCTGCATCAACGCATCGGCAACCTCCAGCCCAGTGCGGTCTGGTTCGAAGATATAGGTTTCCAGATGCACCGTGTGCATCGCCGCCGCGATTTCGCTCAATAAAGCCGGAAAATACTCGCCACCATTGCGCAACAACTGAATCCGGTTGCCGCCCAGATAACGATTCATCGAACACGCCTCATGGTGGCCGACAACGGCGCATGGTCAGAGATTTTCGACCACGGCAGACCGCCATGCACCTTGGCATGCTCAATCTGGAAGCCACGGTAGTAAATGCGATCCAGCGTCAGCACTGGCAGCTTGGCGGGAAAACTGCGCGCCGGCATGCCATGCAGCGACTCAAACACTTCGCGCAAGGCCAGTTCTTCAGTGAACACTTTGCAGGCCTGCTGTCGCCAATCGTTGAAATCGCCGGCAATGATCAGCGGCGCATCCGGCGGCACCAACGTCTCAATCCTCTGCCGCAACGCCAGCAACTGTTTGGTGCGATCACGGCCAAGCAGGTTCAGATGCACGCAGATGCAGTGCAGCGGCTCATGCCAGCTGGGCACCTGAATCTGCGCATGCAGCAATCCCCGGCTTTCAAAGCGGTTTACCGAGATATCCTGATTCTCCCAGTCGAGAATCGGAAAACGCGACAGAATGGCATTGCCATGGTGACCGTGCTCGTAGATTGCGTTGCTGCCATAAGCCACCCGATGCGCCAGCGATTCGGCAAGAAACTGATGTTGCGGCGCCTGTGGCCAGTGGGCAAAACGCCGTGCATGGCCCTCGTGCTCGCCCTGCACCTCCTGCAGAAACAGGATATCGGCGTGCAGCTGCTGCAGATGGTGGCGCATGTCGTGCAGGGTCACGCGTCGATTGAATTGCGACAAACCCTTGTGGATGTTGTAAGTGGCAATGCGCAGCACGGCCATACCGGATTACTCCTGTAACAACGGCGACTTCAGCGGCAAGGCGCGAATCGCCTCGGCGTTGCTGGCGGAAAACACCAGCGTTGCGGCCTCCTGCCACGGCACCCAGCGATAGGCCAGATGCTCGCGCGGCGCGAGCCGTGGCGCCAAGGGCTGGGGCAGGCACAAACTGAACACATGCTCGGTATTGTGCGTGGTGCCAGGCGGATAACGATGGCGCCACTTGTGGTAAATCTCGTAACGATTCTGCTGCTGCCAGTCACGCAAATTGTCGTCAGTGGCAAGAAAACCGGTTTCCTCGCCTACCTCACGCACAGCGGTCTGCCACAGTGTTTCATCACCCTCGCGACTACCCGTCACCGACTGCCAGGAGCCCGGATAATCCGCCCGCTCCAGCAACAGCACCTGCAGGTCGGGCGTGTGAATCACAATCAGCGCGGAAATCGGTTGTTTGATGGACATGATCTGGGCAGCATTAAATTCAATCTGATTATAGCAAGCCACTGTTGCGCCCAGCTTGCTGACGCAAGAAAACAACACCCACGCCGACAACGCCCAGAGGTGACGACCGGCAGGCCTAAGTACAGAGCCAATAGGGGTGTAACCTGATTACAGGCTAAAATGGCTGTTTTTCGCCGTCGGCCACCGTTGTGACTCACCTGCTCGTTTGCCCCCTTACCCCAGAACAAACACCGGCTGCCCAAGCACTGGCAGAGGAACTGGGCCTGCCGTTTGCCACTGAGCCCAACGCCACAACAACTCACGTCTTGATGCAGCAGCCGGAGCGCGTGGCGCTGCACACCCTGGGCAAACATGCGCCTGGGCCGGTGTATGTCGACTTTGTGCAAGGGGCTGCAGCATGGCGCCGCCAGCATGGGGGTGGGCGTGGCCAATTGCTACCCAAAGCCGCTGGTCTCAAGGGTGAGTTTGTGCCGAATGTGATCGACAGCACCGCAGGCCTCGGCCGCGATGGCTTTGTGCTGGCCACTCTGGGTTGCCCGGTGACATTGCTGGAACGCTCGCCGCTGGCCTTTGCCCTGCTGCGCGACGGCATCCGCCGCGCCCTGCTGGATGCCGAAGTGGCGCCGATCGCACAACGCATGACACTGATCCACACCGATGCCAGCGCGTATCTGCAAGCACTGGCCGAAGACCAATACCCCGACGTGGTGGTGGTTGACCCGATGTTTCCCGAGCGCGGCAAAGCTGCGCTGGCGAAAAAAGAAATGCAGGCATTTCAGGCATTGATAGGCGATGATCTGGATGCGCCAACGCTGCTGCAAGCGGCGCTGGGCTGTGCCAAGAAACGTGTCATCGTCAAACGCCCGCGCCTTGCTGCCGCCATCGAAGGCCCCAAGCCAAACCTGCAAATGGCCGGGCAAAGCACACGCTTTGATGTTTATTTCTCGTAATTTGTACTCATATATGAGTAACGAAACACATCACAAATCAAGAGCTCCTCACAAATCGCAGATACCTCACGCCACACTAGGCATATGCCTAGTGCAAAAAACCCTGTATTCGGGTTATAAGCGGCGCCATGCAATTTTTCGCCAACTTATGTCTCATCGGTCTCACGCTCCCGGCCTTTGTGCTTGCAGATGACTTCGACACCATCTACGGGCGCGCAAACGCCAGCTTTGATTATGTCGACAATACATCCGACAAACCCATTAACCGAGTCAGTAGCAATACATCACGAATTGGATTTAAAGGGCAAACGGCAATCAATGACTATTTTGATGCCATATGGCAAGTAGAAACACAAATCCAGATTGACGACGGGCGCCTCGGCACATTCGCCACTCGTAACAGCTTTGCGGGGATTAGCAGCCGCTTTGGCAGCATAAAACTCGGCAGGCACGACACACCGTACAAATTGTTAGCCTATAAGATACCGCTAATTTTAGGTGGCAGTATCGGTGACATTTCGGGCTTCAGCGGAATCTACCATCGAATGGATCAAAGGCCGGGCAATGCACTATTACTTCAATCAAGATTTGGCAATGCGGAATTTGGATACATGTATGCGACGAAAGAAGAAAACAAAAACAATGGCCGCCTGCACAGCGCAGCGATAAATTACGGCATAAACAAGGCAGCTATACAGGTTGGCTTACAGCAAAACACAAATACACTATACAACCTGGATAGCCAACCTAATAACCGTGTGCTGGCAAAGACGCTTTCCGCCTATTACATCTTTAATCAAACAAGAATTGGCGTGGGCTACGAACATATCCGGGATCAAATCAACATCATCGACAAAATGATGACACTGAGTCAAGGCATTGCAGAGAATAAGAAAATCGAGATAATTTATGCACAATATAATGAACGCAGCCGTAACGGCATTTACGGTAGCGCATATGAAATCGAACTCGCATATGAATACATGCTGAGCAAACAAACCTCAATAAAATGCGGAGCCGGGATCATTCAAAACAGCAATACCAACATCAACTTTGGCGCCAACTGGCTGCCTCCGCCACTTCCTCCGGGTAGTGACTTACGTTTTGTTACTACCGGAATCGCTCACTCATTTTAAGGTTTTGATAACCGACAGCGTGAGATCAGCTCAACCACCGTGCTCACACCCAGCTTCCGCAAAATATTCGAACGATGCCCATCAATAGTCCTCACACTTAATCCTAGCGCCAAGGCAATTTCTTTTGATGAGCATCCATTTTGTAATTCAACAAACACCACCTTTTCCTGAGCCGTCAAAACATTAATATCAATATCAGAGGTCATCGGGGTTCGTAGCGACTGAGTAGCCAAAACCGTCAAGATTGAATCTACAATCACACTTATCCCGGCAGCTTTTTCGACAAAATCATCCGCACCAAACTTCATTGCTTGAACTGATAAAGGAACACTGGCTGCATTACTCATCAAAACAATAGGAACCTTGTTTTTTCTAAGCTGTTTAAGCAAATCAATCCCACTACCTTTTGGAAAATAAACATCCAGAAGAAAGCAATCCTGGCTGCCAACCTCAATTTCAGCCACCTGCTCAGGCAAACCGTATATAGCAGTATTGAAAGAAAACATTTCCAATGCATTGGCTAAAGCATTTGCATAGCATACATCATCATCAACAATATGAACTCTAGTCATTTATCCTCAAACAATGCCAAATAAATTAACTCTGACACCAACTAATCAGCCAATTGAGGCAAACACAACTCGAAACACGCGCCACCCTCCGGTTTATTCCGGACATTTATCCATCCATTATGGTGCTCGGCAAAAATACGGCAAATAAACAAGCCTATTCCAGATCCATGTGGCTTGGTACTAAATAATGGATCAAACACGCGAGTAACAGGTTCAACCTGAATACCAGGGCCATTGTCCTCGACACATACCGAAAAGCTACGATCGCTATTAATCGCTAAAGACACCGAAACCGAATCAGAATCTCCCTCTTTGGAGGCGTCCAGCGCGTTACTCAACAAATTCAATAGTGTTTGGACAAACAAAACACGATCCACCCTGGTAAATAGCTTGAAACCCGGCTGAGTATACTTTAATTCCACGCCCGCCAACTGATAACTATGGGACAAGGTATCCACACATTGCGCAATCGCCTCCCCCACCTCAAAACGCGTTGATTCAATCTGCTCGGTTTTTCTAGAGGCAACATTCCTCAAACGAACAACAATGTTTGATGCACGCTCTAATTCGCCAACAACTGACTCAATTTGATTCTGCAATGTCGATTTATTTTCAAATGACAGATCCCTTAATCCGTGCCCGCCGCGCCCAATCTCACACGTAAAGCATTAATTGCATGAGATAATACTGCCGTTTACGCATTCACCCAAACACCCATGCCACGCTTTGAAGTCAAGCAATCCAGCAAACTGCATCTGACCTCGTACTCCGGTCTGGCCCTGATCGGGCAATGCTGCCAATTGGCGCAGGTGGAAGCGGTGATCGACCCGAAGATCCCTGTCTCGCAAGGCATGCGCACCTCGGACATCGTCAAGAGCGTGGTCGGACTGTTGAGCCTGGGCAAGAGCGACTTCGAAGCCATCGAGGCATTTCGCGGCGACCGCTTTTTCAAGGAAGCCCTGGGGCTGTCCAAGGTGCCCGGCGCCGTCTGGATGCGCCAGCGACTCGATGCCAAGGCTGGCGCGATCCGCGAGTTGGCCGACGAATTGACCCTGCGCCTGCTCACCCGCGCCGAGGCGCCCATCACCGCCTACCGGGGCTATGTCTGCGTCGACATCGACACCTTCGCCATGGACAACAGCGGCACCAAGAAGGAAGCGGTCGCGCGCACCTACCAGGGTTTTGATGGTTACACCCCGATCGCCGGCTACATCGGCAACGAAGGCTGGAACATCGGCCTGGAACTGCGGCCGGGCTCGCAGCACTCGGCCAGCGAAACGGAATACTTCTACGAGCGGCTGTTCCCCCGCATCGAACGTCTGCTCCCGGTGAAGCCGTCCGTGTCGCCCCAGGCGGAGCCGTCCGTGCTGCTGCGGGAGGACAGCGGCTTCGACAGCGCACGGCTGTTGTTTGCCAAGGCGGCGGAACGGGATCGGCTCGCCTATCTGGGCCGCCCCTTCGACTTCATTTGCAAGTGGAACCCGCGCAAACAGGACAAGGTCGCCTGGGTGGCCCAGGCGGAGGCCGCCGGCGCCTTCCTGGAAGTGCGCCCAGGCAAGCGGGTGGCCCTGCTCGATCTGACCGTGGAACGCAGCTGGCGCAAGGAGAAGCGCGCCTTCCGCCTGATTGCCCGGGTGGTCGAACGCACCATCGACAAGAAGGGCCAGCGCCTGCTGGTGCCCGATATCGAACTGGAAGGCTGGTGGACCAGCCTGACCACTGAGGCCGCGCAAGTCATCGAGATGTACAAGCATCACGGGATGCATGAACAGTTCCATTCCGAATTCAAGACCGACCTGGACCTGGAGCGGCTGCCTTCGGGCAAGTTCGACACCAACGATGGTCTGCTGCATCTGGCGGCCTTCGCCTACAACTGCCTGCGTCTCCTTGGGCAATTGGGCCTGACCGGCGAGATCGCGCCGATCCGCCATCCGGCCAAGCGCCGGCGCATCAAGACGGTGCTGCAGGAAATCATGTACCGGGCGGCGAAGTTCGTCGCCCACGCCCGGCGCCTGGTGCTGGACTTCGGGCGTGGCGTGGCCGCCCATGCGCAGGTGTTCGCCGCCGTTCAGGATCGCTTGATGAAGGCCGCGTCGCCGTGAACCGGTCCATGGGGTGGGGCGCAAGTGTGGATGCCGGTGTGCCGGTAGGGATGCTCTTGGCTGGGAGCAGCAAAATGCCCTGACCGGACCATCGCTTAGCCTTCTTTGGCCCGCTGACATCGAATGCGTGTTCCCCAATTCAGTGCTCATGAGGTCAAGTAATGGGCCGGTTTGCTCAAAATATAAGCGGCCAGGCTTGAGGGGAAAGTGTGAACTTGGGGGAACACGGATTCAGGCTATAGTAATGGGTCGTTTA
>JAXMFR010000061.1:0-11490 GCA_046347685.1 Chitinivorax sp. | reverse complement strand
GTTTCTCACCAGCCTGTTAGGGCGTTCAACTCCAATTATTCTCTATTACCTTTCGGTGATTCAAATTTAATTTTTGCTCGCCCGGCAGATAATAATCCATCTGCCGTTTTGACGGTTAAAGATGGAGGCTGGGAGTCTGGTGAGATCGATTTAACGTTATATGATCTTCAAGAGAGAAGGCTTCTGTTTGAGAAGAAATGGCGTAGAGAAGTAGGGAGCGAATATGCCTATTATTGCCCTTCCTATGGCGTGGGTGCCGCAGGTAAACAGCCACAACAGCTAGTGACCGAGGCTCTGGAATTAAAAAAGGGCAGAGTAAATGTTCTGGGAGTGCCTGCTTACGAATGGAAGAAGACCCAGGCAATATTGGTCGCTGGGTTTGAGCCACCAGTTGCTTCTGATAATTCCATGACGCAGAAAAAATTGAATGGAACGGTTGAAATTTCTAGTAGGCATAACAGTGTAAATTGTCCGGATGGGGTTCGTTTTTTAGAAAATGGGCCGAAGAATGACTTTGAATTGGGGTTGCGCAAGACGCCATTTGTTATCGGAAATCAGAGGTATTATGGAATTCCTTGGTTGAAATCAATGTGCCTTGACGGTAGTGTATATTTTTATAGTAGTGCTCGTGGATTTAATAATCAGAAATTATTTCATATTCACCGGAGAAATCTGCAGGATTTTCAGCAGGTATGGACGAAAACTTTAGTAATTGAAGGAGTTTTTCCTAATATAGATGACGATAGTATTAGGTTTGTTTCGCTGAAAGAAGATTCAAACAGGCTGTTGATTGATTTAATCGATGATGTGTCGGGCGTGTCTGGCAGGTTTCAGGCTGAGCTGGAATAGCATGGCATTTGACTCGGAAAATAAAAAGGCAGCCATGCAGCTGCCTTTTTATTGCGAAGCAGTGAAAATTAATCCCAGTTCAACGCCCCACCCGATTGATACTCCGTCACCCGCGTCTCAAAGAAATTCTTCTCTTTCTTCAAGTCGATCATTTCACTCATCCACGGGAATGGATTAGTCGCGCCGGGGAACAATGGCTCCAACCCAATCTGCTGCATGCGGCGATTGCAGATGAAGCGCAGGTAGTCTTTGAACATGCCGGCGTTCAGGCCCAACACGCCACGTGGCATGGTGTCTTCGGCGTAGGCGTATTCCAGGTCGACGGCCTGCTTGAACAGCTCGGTCATTTCACTCTTGAAGGCTTCGGTCCACAGCTGCGGGTTTTCCAGCTTGATGGTGTTGATCAGGTCGATGCCGAAGTTACAGTGCATCGATTCGTCGCGCAGGATGTACTGGTATTGCTCGGCGGCGCCGGTCATCTTGTTCTGGCGGCCCAGCGCGAGGATTTGCACGAAGCCGACGTAGAAGAACAGGCCTTCCATGATGCAGGCGAAAACGATGATCGACTTCAGCAGCGCCTGGTCGGCCTGCAGCGTGCCGGTTTTGAAGTTGGGGTTGGTCAGGGTGTCGATGAACGGGATCAGGAATTCGTCCTTGTCGCGGATCGATTTGACCTCGTGATAGGCGTTGAACACTTCGCCTTCGTCCAGCCCCAGGCTTTCAACGATGTATTGATAGGCGTGGGTGTGGATCGCTTCTTCAAACGCCTGACGCAGCAGGAACTGGCGGCATTCCGGCGCGGTGATCTGGCGGTAGGTGCCGAGCACGATGTTGTTGGCGGCGAGGCTGTCGGCGGTGACGAAGAAGCCGAGGTTGCGCTTGACCAGACGGCGTTCGTCTTCGGTCAGGCCGTTGGGGTTTTTCCACAGCTCGATGTCGCGCTGCATGTTCACTTCCTGCGGCATCCAGTGGTTGGCGCAGGTGGCGAGGTATTTTTCCCAGGCCCATTTGTATTTGAACGGCACCAGCTGGTTGACGTCGGTGGTGCCGTTGATGATGCGTTTATCGACGGCGGAGACGCGGGCGTTGCTGTGCGACACCATGCTGCCCTCGCTGTGGCTGCTGACCGGCGCCGGAGCAAAGCTCGGCGCTGCTGCCGGTGGCACCGGGCGGGCGGCGGCCGGGGCAGGGGCGGGGATGATTTCGTCGTCAAAGCTCAACATGGTGGGTGTCCTTTTCTAGTGCCTGTGGCAGCTGCGGCTGCCGTATTGTGTTTACTTGGTTTCGCCCTGCAGCAGCCGGATTTTCAGCGGGCTGAGGTCGTTGATTTTCCATTCGTTGCTGATGTGGCGGTAATCGCGCTCGTGGGCATCCACAATCGACAATTGTGGCGGGTTGCCGGCCTGAATGCGGATTTCGCCCAGATATATGGCATCGCCCGGCTGCAGTTCAAAGCTGTGCTGCATCGGTAGCCGGTTAGCCTGGCTGAACGGCTCGCGCCCGGCCGGGTCGGGCCAGTTGCGGTTGGCTTCGGAAAAACGGTATTGGCCTGGTTCCAGCTCCAGCAGGAACACGCGGCCCGGCACGGCGCTGTCGCCGCTGCCGATACGATCGTTTGCCAGTGCGGTTTGCAGGGTGTAGCCCAGCTCCCAGGCCATGCCGTCGGGTGCCTTGTCGGCACTGTAACGGGCATTCAGGTAGGTGCTGCTGGGCTGCGCGTTGCCATCGCCGAGCGAGACCACGGCATAGGCTTTGCCGGCGCGCGGCGAAAGCGAACCTGCCAGCTTTTTCACCGGCTCTGACTGGCTGGCACAGCCGGCCAGCAGCATCATCACACTTGCAAGCACTGCTAAACGTTTCATCGTTATCGCCTCGTTGACTGTTTTTGCTGTTGAGGGCTGTGATACCCGCAGGCAACCACGCAGCGAGCGTTCTGTTGTTGCCTGAATTATGTTGCCTGCGGGTAAAACAGTTGCCGCCAAAGCGGCACCCTTGCTTGGCACCGGATCAATCCCCAACCGTGATCCGGCGCTGCCGCGTGATGGTTGGCTGGAAGCCTTGTACTCGCGCCTGTCGGTGCTTCAAGGCTTGTTGCTACGAATCAAGCCTTGAGGGGTGTGGCTTCGCCGTAATCCTTCATGCTGCGCGTGCTTACTGGCACGCTTCACACTCGCGCCTGCGGCGCTCCAGCCTCGTCGCTGCGCGTCAACGCTGGAGGATTGTGGCTTCGCCGCTACCCCTCGCACGCAGCTTGCCTTATTGGCAAGCCTCGCACTCGGGGTTGTCAATACTGCAGAACTTGGCGGTTTCGGCGGCACCGTCGCCGGCGGCGGCCATGCCTGCGCCGCCGTCTACTGCCACGGCATTCAGCTCACCGCCGCGGCCGGTGGATTTTTCGGCGCTGGTGGCGGCCAGGGTGCGCAGGTAGTAGGTGGTTTTCAGGCCACGTACCCATGCCAGCTTGTACAGCTCGTCCAGACGTTTGCCCGATGCGCCGGCCATGTAGAGGTTGAGCGATTGCGCCTGGTCGATCCATTTCTGGCGACGCGAGCCACATTCCACCAGCCACTTCGGATCGACTTCAAACGCGGTGGCGTACAGGTCGCGCAGGTCTTGCGGGATGCGGTCGATGCGCGACAGGTTGCCGTCGAAGTATTTCAGGTCGGAGATCATCACTTCGTCCCACAGGCCGCGTGCTTTCAGATCGGCAACCAGATACTCGTTGACCACGGTGAACTCGCCCGACAGGTTGGATTTGACGAACAGGTTCTGGTAGGTCGGTTCAATCGATGCCGATACGCCGACGATGTTGGCAATGGTTGCGGTCGGTGCAATCGCGATGCAGTTGGAGTTGCGCATGCCGTATTGCTTGATGCGGGCGCGCAGGCTGTCCCAATCCAGGGTGCTGCTGCGATCCACTTCCAGATAACCGCCGCGCTGCTGTGCCAGCAGGTCGAGCGAATCCTGCGGCAGGATGCCCTTGTCCCACAGGCTGCCGGCGTAGCTGTGATAACGGCCGCGTTCGGCTGCCAGCTCGGTGGATGCCCAGTAAGCCTGGAAGCACACTTGTTCCATCGACTGGTCGGCAAACGCCACGGCAGCGTCGGAGGCGTAAGGAATCCGCAGCAGGTGCAGGCAATCCTGGAAGCCCATGATGCCCATGCCCACCGGACGGTGACGCAGGTTGGCGTTGCGTGCCTTTTTCACCGGGTAGAAGTTGATGTCGACCACGTTGTCCAGCATGCGCATCGCGGTTTTCACGGTGCGCGCCAGTTTTTCGCCATCCAGACGATAGCCGCCATCGTCGGTCTTGATCAGGTGGTTGACCAGGTTCACCGAACCCAGGTTACACACGGCGATTTCGTTGTCGTTGGTGTTGAGGGTGATCTCGGTGCACAGGTTCGAGCTGTGTACCACGCCCACGTGCTGCTGCGGGCTGCGGATGTTGCACGGATCTTTGAAGGTGATCCACGGATGGCCGGTTTCAAAGATCATGGTCAACATCTTGCGCCACAGTTGCAGCGCCGGGATTTTCTTGCTGACGCGCATTTCGCCACGTGCGGCTTTTTCTTCGTAGCGCAGGTAGGCTTCTTCAAACGCAGTGCCGAACTTGTCGTGCAGGTCCGGTGCTTCGGACGGCGAGAACAGGCTCCAGTCGCCGCCTTCCATCACGCGCTTCATGAACAGATCCGGCACCCAGTTGGCGGTGTTCATGTCGTGGGTACGACGACGGTCGTCACCGGTGTTTTTGCGCAGTTCCAGGAATTCTTCAACGTCCGCGTGCCAGCTTTCCAGATAGGCACACACCGCGCCCTTGCGTTTGCCACCCTGGTTAACCGCTACGGCAGTATCGTTGACCACTTTCAGGAACGGCACGATACCTTGCGATTTGCCGTTGGTGCCCTTGATGTGGCTGCCCAGCGCGCGCACCGGAGTCCAGTCGTTGCCCAGACCGCCAGCGTATTTCGACAGCAGTGCGTTTTCTTTCAGCGCTTCGTAAATACCGTCCAGATCGTCGGCAACGGTGGTCAGGTAGCAGCTGGAGAGCTGGCTGCGCTGCGTGCCGGAATTGAACAGGGTAGGGGTGGACGACATGAAGTCGAAAGTCGACAGCACGTTGTAGAACTCGATGGCGCGGCTTTCGCGGTCGATTTCGTTGAGCGCCAGGCCCATCGCGACACGCATGAAGAACACCTGCGGCAGCTCGATGCGGGTGCCGTGGATGTGCAGGAAGTAGCGATCGAACAGGGTTTGCAGGCCGAGGTAACCGAACTGGTAGTCACGTTCGTGTTTCAGCGCAGCGCCCAGCTTGGCCAGATCGAATTGCAGCAGTTTTTCGTCGAGCAGTTCGGCTTCCACGCCGCGCTTGATCGCAGCCGGGAACGATTCGGCGTAGCGGGTGGCCATTTCTTCGTGGCTGACTTCTTCGCCCAGCACTTCGCGGCGCAGGCGGTTCAGCAGCAGGCGGGCGGCAACAAAGCTGTAGGCCGGGTCTTTTTCGATCAACTGGCGTGCCGACAGCTCGGCGGATTTGCGTACTTCTTCGGCCGGAACACCGTCGTAGAGGTTTTTCAGTGTTTCGGCGAGCATGTGTTCCGGATTGGTCACCTGTTCCAGGCCGGTGCAGGCGGATTTGATCAGTGCCTTCAGCTTGTTGATATCCAGCGGCTGGCTGATGCCGTTGTCGACCACGTTGATCGCCGACTGTTCGCCGTGGTGTTCCGCTTCGCCGCGTTCAGCGCGTTCGCGAGTGCGGCGTTCGCGGTACAACACGTAGGCACGGGCCACGTCGTGTTCGCCAGAGCGCATCAGCGCCAGTTCCACCTGATCCTGAATTTCTTCGATATGAATGGCGCCACCCTCGGGTTTGCGTCGCATCAACGCGCGCACCACGTTATCGGTCAATTGTTGCACCAGTTCACGCACACGCGCCGATGCGGCACCTTGTCCACCGTGGACGGCCAGAAACGCCTTGGTCATCGCCACCGAGATTTTCAGCGGCTCGAACGGCACCACGCTGCCATTGCGGCGGATGGTTTTGTATTCGGCCACCGTGCTCGGCTGGGCGGTTTCGGTAACCAGGCCGGTGAGCGGCGGCTGGCTTGGGGTGTAGCTGGTATCAGCGGTGGAATTCAGCATGCTGGTGTTCTCCGTATTGTGCAAAACCCTGCGAAAGGCGCGCAGGGCCTTGATTGTCCATGTGAATGGTTTTGTGGGTAACATGTTAGTAACACTATATCTTGTGTTTTTATGTGTGTTCGACACCAATTCTAGTGACGGAGTGGGTGGCCTGCAACAAAAAATTTTGCATTTTGCGACTTGCCAAGCAGCGATTTTTTGCCTATCGCCCGGCGCCGTTGCCGTGGCCGTTTCTGCTAGAATGACGGCCGTTCAAGGACTTGCCGCGATATGAAAAACACTGCCACCCTGTTGATTTGTTGCCCGGACCGCAAAGGTCTGGTCGCCGCCATTGCCAATTTCCTCTACACCTACAACGCCAATATCCTGCACGCCGACCAGCATCAGGATGCCGCCGAGGGCTTGTTCCTGATGCGGGTGGAGTGGGATCTGGCCGATTTCACGCTGTCGATCGACGCCTTTGGCGCTGCTTTCCAGCCGATTGCCGAACGTTTTGGCATGCAGTGGAAACTGGCGCTGTCGGCCAACCGGCCGAAAATGGCGATTTTTGTCTCGAAATACGATCATTGCCTGGTGGACCTGCTGTATCGTCACCAGAGCGGCGAACTGGCCTGCGATATTCCGCTGATCATCAGCAACCACGACGACACGCGCCGCCTGGCCGAGTTCTACGGCATTCCGTTCCATGTGATCAATGTCACCAAGGACAACAAGGCCGAGAGCGAAGCGCAGCAGTTTGCGTTGCTGGAGCAGTACCAGGTCGATTTCATCGTGCTGGCGCGCTACATGCAGGTGTTGTCGCAGGAATTCGTCAAACGTTATCCGCAGCGGGTGATCAATATCCATCACTCGTTCCTGCCGGCATTCGAGGGTGCCAAGCCTTACCATCGCGCCTTCGAGCGCGGTGTGAAGCTGATCGGCGCCACCAGCCACTATGTCACCGAAGTACTGGACGACGGCCCGATCATCGAGCAGGACGTGATCCGCATTTCGCACCGCGATTCGGTGGAAGACCTGATCCAGAAAGGCCGCGATCTGGAAAAAGTGGTGCTGTCGCGTGCGGTGCGTTGGCACGTGGAAAGCCGGATTCTCGAATACGCGAAAAAAACGGTGATTTTCGACTGATGCAAAACCAATTTGTTGAAGACCTGCTGGACCTGATCCGGCTGCGCGTCAAACCGCTGCTGCACTACAGCTATCCGTGGTGGCAGCCGGCGCTGCTGGTGACGCTGCTGGGTGTGTTCAGCGCCGCCATGGCCGAGCAGTTCAGCGCGCCGCCGGAAGGCCGCATCCTGTTTTTTGTTGCGCTGAATTGGCTGGAGCTGTTGCTGATGGCCAATTTCTTCGACTGGTGGTTGCGTCAGGGCAATCGCTGGAACGGCGAGGGCAGCCTGCTGCCGCTGCTGGCGGTGGCGCAGGGGATTCAGGTGCTGGAGCCGCTGCTGTCGTGGTTGCCGGATGATGTGGGTGTGCCGGTGTCGTTGTTGCTGGCTGCCTACAGCGTGTTGGTGCTGGTGAATGCGCTGACGGTGGCCACCGGCGTGGCGCGCACCCATGTGATCGGCGGCATTCTGCTGTTCACACCAATTGCGCTGGCCTTGTATCTGTCGATGATGCTGCTGGCCAATTCACTGGGCTGGATTCCCGATCCGCCAGAACCGGTGGCCAAGCCGGGGCCAACCCAGACTGCGCCGGCCAAGCCCGCCGCCAGCAACGGCGCATTGCCGCTTTAAATCCATATTGCTGCAGACCGCGCTGGTATTGGCTCGCAGGCAAGGCTACAGAGCAATACCAGCGCGGTCTGCAGCGCTACCCGAATTAGTTGGGCTGAAGCTATCTGGCTATCGTCAGCTTTTGTAGCCCGGATGGAGCGCAGCATAATCCGGGACAGCGTGCGGCCAAAGTGCCGAAACAAACAGGCAACCGTTCCGGTTGCCTGTTTGAAACCCGGATTCCGCCTTACGGCTACATCCGGGCTACGCTGGCTGCAGGCCTGCTTCTTTATTCAATCCAGTTCGGAAAATAGCCGAGTGCATCATGCACGCCGGTATCGTGCGACGGGATCAGCGTCAGTCCCGGTGCTTGTGCCTGCGCCTGGCGAATCATCTCGATGCCTGCACGCGTTTGTTTGCAATCGTGATCGACAATCGAGCGTGCCGGCCAGGCTTTGTAGCTGTGGTCAGTCACTTCGCGCACGCGCCAGATGGCATCGCCAACAAACAGATAACGCCGCTCCGGGCTGAAGTTGAGATACATGCCCATCGAGCCGGGCGTGTGGCCGGGGATGGCCACCAGCACCACCTTGCCGTCGCCATACAGATCCAGACTGCGCTGGAACGGGCCGTAGGCTTTCTCCGGCAGCGGCAATTGCTGCCAGCGGATCGGCGCGTTGGTTTGCGACGGCAGCACCCGTGGCGGCGAATCCATGCGCATGTAAAGCTGCTCTTCGGCCTGGGCGTAAACCTTGGCTTCGGGGAAATCCGGCGCGCCGCTGAGGTGATCCCAGTGGGTGTGCGACAGATAAATCTGCTGGATTTCGATACCCGCTTCATCCAGCTGTTGCCGCGCCGGTTTGCCGAGCTGGAAATCCATCACCGGGCGAATCCAGTAGGGCATGTCCTGCTGGAACTGCTGCCCGGCCTGCTTGCCCAGCCCGGTATCAAACAGAAAACGTTGCTGGCCATGCTCCACCAGCACTGCCACATGGTTGCTCGGGGCGCCGGTCAACCAGCTGCCGCTGGCGGTGACCATGGCTTGCGGCACCGGCTTGGTGCTGGCGGTGCGGATCAGGCTGAAACGCAGCGTGTCGTCTGCCAGTGCCGGCAGGCTCAGGCACAGCAGGGCGCCGGCCAGAAAGGGGGATAAACGCACGATCTATTTCTCCAGTGTGGCCGGGCTGATCCAGTCGGGAAAAAAGCCCAGCGTTTGTTGTAATTCGAAATCGTGAGTGGGGATCACCGTGGTGCCCGGCTCGGCCAGTGCGGCGGCGATGCGTGCAATGCTGGCATCGGTTTGCGCCCGTTGCTGGTCGGCAAATACGTGTGCCGGCCAGGCCTTGTGCGCGCCTTGTTGTGCCTCTCTCAGGCGCCAGATGGCATCGCCCACCAGCAACAGCCGCTTTGTTGGCGACAGGTTGACAAACATCGAGGTGGCGCCGGGGGTGTGGCCAGGTGTCGGCACCAGCACCACGCTGCCGTCGCCAAACACATCGTGGCTGGCCTCAAAGCCGCGATAGGGGCCGCTATTGAAGTGCAAGGCCTGCCAGCGTATCTGCGGATCGCGCGCTTGCGACGGGAACACCCGCGGCGGCCCATCCTGGCGCAGGTAGTCACACTCTGGCGGCGGCAGCCAGACCTCGGCCTCGGGAAAATCACGCACGCCGGACACATGATCCCAATGTCCGTGCGACAGAAAAATCCGCGTGACAGCAATGCCGTCGGCGTCGAGTTGTTGCCGTGCCGGTGTTTCCGGCTGGTATTGCAACAGTGGCCGCCACCACCAGGGCATGTCGGCCGCTTCTTCGCGGATGCGGCTGCCCAGCCCGGCATCAAACAGCAGATTGCCTTGCGGGTGTTGCACCAGCACGGCGGTGTGCACCGTCGGGCTGTTGTGCAGCCAGCGGCCACCGGCAGTGACCACCGCTTCCGGCGAAAATGTCACCATGCCGGTGCGCAGCAAGGCAACGCGGGGTGCAGGGAGATCGTCTGCCTGTGCTGCACCGGCCAATGCCAGCAGCAAGCACACGCATTTAACGTGATGGCTGATCTTCAAAACGATATCCCAAACGGCTCAGTTCATTTTTCAGCCACTCCATCGCGGCGGCTGTGCTGCTGTCGCTGCCGGTCAGGCCGAATTCGATATGCGGTGGCAGGGTGTCGCTGCCAAAACTGGGCAGGCTGGAGAAGCGCAGATCGGGAAACTGCGCCACCAGTGCTTCCATGGTCTGGATCAGGTTACCTTCGCGTGCGTGCGGCACCAGCAGCCGGCGTTCGATTTTCGGCTGGGCAAAATGCAGTTGCGGGTAAAGCGTATCCAGCACCCAGGCTATCATCGGCCAGGCCATGCTGGGAAAGCCCGGCACAAAGTGATGTCGCCCAACAGTGAAGCCGGGAATACGGTTGACCGGATTGGGAATCAGCCCGCAACCGGCTGGCAGATCGGCCATGCGTACCCGGTTTGGATACGCCTCGTCACCAAATTGCGCTTCGATCAATGCCAGCGCCTGCGGATGGCGCTGGTAGGCCAGCCCGGCCGCCTGCGCGGCGATGCGCCTTGTGTGGTCGTCCGGCGTGGCGCCAATGCCGCCAAAGCTGAACACGATATCTTCACTGGCCATGCTGCGCTGCAGGCTGGCGAGGATACGTGCCGGCACATCGCCGAGATATTCGGCCCAGGCCAGTTCCATGCCGCGGGCACGCAAGGACTCAATCAGGTGCGGCAGGTGTTTGTCCTGGCGTTTGCCGGAGAGGATTTCGTCGCCAATGATCAATGCGCCAATTGCCATGATGGCTCTCCTGTATGTTTCGGGCATGGATGCAGCCATCCCCGATGTGTTGTCTTAATCAGTGTTGCCGGCCCGCTGCAGCAGGCGCAAGATCGGGCATGGGCAATCGGCAGTGGGTTCCGGCTGTTGCAGTACTTCCTGCAACAGTTGCCGCATGTTCTGTAATTGTTCGATACGTTGATCGAGGCGCTGCAATTGTTGTTCGGCCAGACCTTGCAGGGTTTGCCGGTCGTTGCCGGGCGGTTGATTCAGCAATGCTGCCATTTCGGCCTGAGTAAAACCCGCTTGTTTGGCCTGCTGGATGAATTGCAGCCGCAGCAGACTATCCGCAGGATATTCGCGATAGCCGTTGGCAGAGCGGCGCGGCGCAGGCAACAATTGCTGCGCTTCGTAGAAACGTAGCGTTTCACGATTGATGCCGGCTTGCTGGCAGAGTTCGCTGGTACGCAGATAGTGGCTGGAGGTCATGGCATCCATTGTAAAGCCGGTGGTGCACTACCGGGTCAAGGGGTTTCTACCTGGCGTTGGGGTGCCTTGGAATATTGTTCGAAAAAATCGAATATAAGGGCTGTAAATGCTCTATTTTTCGGATGTTTTGCTGCTGCTAAACTGCATCTCACGTCTATCCACTACGACAGGAGAAGCATCATGCAATGCCCTCTATGCAATGTGCCGCTGCACATGACTGTACGCAAGGATGTCGAAATTGACTATTGTCCGCAGTGCCGCGGCGTCTGGCTGGATCGCGGTGAGCTGGACAAGATCATCGAGCGCAGCAATGCCGATCTGGAGTCGGCACCACAACCAGTGCCGCAGCGTCAGCAACAGGATGATTTTGGCCGTGGCCAGGCACACAACCGTGGCGCTTATCCTCCTGCGCAGCATGATCAGCATCATTATTCGCCGCAGAAAAAACGTAAATCGTTCCTCAGTGACTTGCTCGACTTTGACTGAGGCCTGGCAGCCTGTCGGGCTTGAGACTGATCTGCTGCGCCAGT
>JAXMFR010000060.1:0-12070 GCA_046347685.1 Chitinivorax sp. | reverse complement strand
GCTCGCTGTAAAATCCCTGTCAGGCGGCAAACCGGCGCAATGCGACAGTGGCTGACAGCGTCCGATTGGCACTCCACAATCGGCCCGCTGCCTTCGCTGCGGCGGATAATGCTGCCAAGGCGTATCGACGCGGGAGATTGCGCCAGACGAATGCCGCCGCCCTTGCCACGCACGGTCTCCACTACGCCGTTACGCCCGAGTTGATGCACCACCTTCATCAGATGATTTTCCGATATGCCGTAGGCTGTGGCGATTTCCGGTATGGTCGCCAGGCGGTCATTTTGCACCGCCAGAAACATCAGCACCCGCAAGGTGTAGTCGGAGAAGGCGGTCAGTTTCATCGCGTGGTAGACCCCGTTTTAAGCGGCATGGAAAATATTGCTTCAACTATGGGATGGTGCTAGATTTAAGCTGTATTTATTTTACATCTTTAATCGGATATCTGCCATGAGCCGCACACTTTCCCCACAGCAAGAGCAGGATCTGGTGCGTGACATCCTGCGCCGGGTGGTTGATCCGGAAGTCGGCATCAACATTGTGGATATGGGCTTGGTGTATCGCATTGAATCGCTGCCCGAGCATGTGCTGATTGAAATGACCATGACCTCGCCGGCGTGCCCGATGGGCGACATGATAGAAGATGATGCGCGTCAGGAACTGGCGCGAGGCTTGGCGCAGGAGCGTCAGGTAGATCTGCGGATTGTGTGGGAGCCGCCGTGGGAGCCATCGATGATGACCGAATCGGCACGCGAGCACTTTGGCTGGTGATCTGGCTTTTCAGTATCCACGGCACTTGGCGAGGCAGGGAGCAGTCAAAATGAATCAACACATGCGCAGTAAAACCACGGTTTATCGACTGCCACTCTTGCTTATGGGCATGGTCTCGCTGCTTGGCGGCGTATTGTCCGGGTTGGCTCGCCTGGCTTGGAATGTGCCTGACTTCGCAGCCGCCCAGTCAGGGCTCCATGCCGCGCTGATGATCGGCGCCTTTTTCGGCACTGTCATTAGCCTGGAACGCGCAGTGGCGCTTGGCCGTGGCTGGGCTTATCTGGCGCCGGCTGCAGCCGGTTTTGCCGGGCTTTGCATCTTGACCGCAGCCCCCTTGCTGGCAACGCAGCTTGCGCTGCTGATTGCATCGCTGGTGTTGTTGGCCGCCAGTTTGCTGGTGTTGCGCCAATTGCGTGCCATGTTTACAACTGTGCTGGCCTTGGCCGTCGCCTGCTGGTTAATCGGCAACCTTGCGTGGCTTGCTTCAGGCAATATACTGCCTGCACTGCCATGGTGGCTGGCATTTCTGGTGTTGACCATTGCCGCTGAACGACTCGAGTTGACCCGTCTGCTGCCCACACCGTTGCGCGCAAAACGACTGTTTCCGCTATTCGTGGCCGTGCTGCTCGCCGGCGCCACACTCAGCTTGTTCGCGAGCGTCGGGTTACAGGTTTTCGCCGCGGGACTGTTGTTACTTGCCGGTTGGTTGATGGCCTATGATATTGCCCGCCGCAATATCCATTTCAAGGGCATCACTCGTTATATCGCCTTTGCCTTGCTTGGCGGTTATTTCTGGTTGGCGCTTGCCGGCATTTTCGGCCTTGGCGGCGCATTCGAGCCGGGCCACCCGTGGCGCGATGCCGCGTTGCATGCGTTGGGTTTAGGGTTCGTGTTCTCAATGGTATTTGGCCACGCGCCCATTATTTTTCCTGCTGTGGCACGCGTCAAAATTCCTTATCACCCGGTGTTTTATATTCCCTTGTTGGCACTACACCTGTCCGTGATATGCCGGGTAGCCGGTGGGCTGGAAGGCTGGTTTCAGATCCGGCGCGAGGCCGGCCTGGAAAACGCGCTGGTGTTGTTGCTGTTTATTGGCGTGATGCTGCTTAGCGTCTGGCGGGGCAAGCGGAAACCTCGTCAGCAGGAGCACAAATGTGGACAATGTTGATCCGGCTGGGCGGCAAAAAGCCACAAGTGTGAACTATAACGAGGAGCGTATCCTCGCGATCAAATATTGGTCGCCAAAAGTGCTGTCATTCCGCACCACGCGATATGCAGGCTTCCGCTTTACCGCTGGCCATTACGCCCGACTCGGTTTGCAAATGGCAGCAGAGCAGGGGAGTTGGGTAACGCGCCCCTATTCAATCGTATCGCCAGTATGGGCCGATTATCTGGAATTTCTCTCGGTACTGATCCCCGGTGGTGCATTTTCGCAACAACTGGCGAATACCCAAGCTGGCGACATCATCCGTATCGAAAAACCAGCCTACGGTTTTCTCACCGTCGACCGACTCGCTCCGGGCGCGGACCTGTGGCTGATCGCCAGCGGTACCGGCATCGGCCCGTTTCTATCAATTTTGCAAGAGCCGTCCATCTGGCAACAGTTCCAACGGCTGATGCTGGTTCACAGCGTCAGACAAAGCGATGAATTGGCTTATCGCGACGAAATTCTGGCCTTGCCACAGCAGCAAAACCTGCGAGATGGCGGCGCTCAATTGCACTATCTGCCCATCGTTACGCGTGAGCCCGGCGCAACCCTGTTCGCCAACCGCATCCCTGAATTGCTGGCTGATGGACGCATGGAACAGGCGTTAACGCCGATTGATGTCGCCTATTCACGTTTGATGATTTGCGGTAATCCGGAAATGGCCGCAGAGATGTGCCGCCAACTGCAGATTCGCGGCTTTGCTACCAGTCGTCGCGGTGTAGCAGGGCAGATGGCTTTCGAACAATATTGGTGAATCATTCGCCCGTTGTAATCAGCGCTATTCATCAAAGGTTTGCCGAGCAATTCGGCAAAGGCCGCTTTATCGATGGCATCAGTCACTTATACCCCACTTGATCTGTAGATGCTGCTGGTTTATCGTTGCGTAACGATAATTTACCAAGACTAGAAACTCCCAATGCAAGTTCAAGCAAAACGCCCCAGAGGGCGCCCGGTAACCGGAGATGCCAAGTCTGGTGCCGAACGTGCACGTTTATTCCGCCAGCGAAAAAAACAAGGCAGCTTCGGCGCCGAGCTTGCCCGAGAAGATTTAATTCGTTACGTAACGGAAATTAATCTGCTGGCCAGCTACGAAGAACGCCGCTTACGCAAACAATACGCGCTGGGCCTTGCATACGGTTTACGCATGGCTGGCTATCTGGATGAGCGGCAGCTGGGCCAAATCTCAGAATGGATTCGGGCGATATAGAAATGCCCTAGATATCAAATCCCTGATGATCATATCAGTGTCCATGGCAATAAATTAGGCGCAGGGTGCTTAACCGGCGCCTGGTTGCTTGAATCGGCTAACGGCTCAGCAGCAATTTATTGCTGCACCACCGGTCGTTGCATCAAACGGAATGGCATCGCCACAGCCTTCAAACAGGCCATAGTGCTGGCTGAAATCGCCGATGAAGTCGAAGTGCGGACGAAAGCGGCTGTCGTGCAGCATGCTCCAGGTGTTGCCACACACCGGGAACACCTTGCCGGCGGCGATATCGTGGTGTTTGTCGAGCACGAAGCGGTGCGGCATGTCGGCGATGGTGCCGCGGTAAATCACGGCCTGGCCGTAGTCCTCGCAGGCACTTTCCAGCTGAGCCAGCTTGAACAGGCGATAGGTGGCGGAATAGAAGCGGATGTTGCCGGCGCGGGTGGCCAACTGTGGATCGGTGATTTCCAGCGGGCGGTCGTCCACAAGGCGCGGGTCGGCAAAACCGTGGCGCTTGGCCAGACGCTGGAAGTCGTTCCAGTAAAGGGCCCCGCCCAGGCATTCGCCGTACAACACCGGGTCGTTGCGCACCTTGTCGGGTACGCGGCGGTCGGCGTAAACGTCGGAGAAATAAAACTCACCGCCCGGTTTCAGCAGACGCTGCACTTCGCGCAGTACGGCGTCCTTGTCTGGTGACAGATTCACCACGCAGTTGGAAACGATCACGTCAAAGCTGTTGTCGGCCAGACCCAGTTCGTCGAGGCGTTCGATATAGCCAAGTTTGAACGAGACGTTGTCGAAGCCGAATTTTTCGGCGTGGTAGGCGCGGTGCTGCTCGGCCACGGCCAGTTGTTCCTCTGTCATATCTACGCCGACCACTTCGCCGCCGGCTCCCACCAACTGCGCCAGCGCATACACATCGCGCCCGGAGCCACAACCGAGGTCGAGCACGCGGCAACCTTGCAGCAGCGGCGGGCAAACCAGTCCGCAGCCGTAATAGCGGCCGCTTACCTCGGGGTGGATATTTGCCAGCAGCGGCTTGAGCCACGCGGGAATCTGGCTGATATCGCAGCAGGCGGAGGTTTTCAGGTCGTCGGAGTGCTGCAGTTGGCGTCCGTAGTAGTCTTTAACAATATCGTGCATGGTTTTATTCCAAAAAAGTCTGTGGTTTGGCGCAACGCAATCCGCATTGCACCGCGTTAAGTGTGTTCAGTGTTTCTGGCAGGGCATGTCGCGGCTGACCAGATGGATGTCGGCAAAGCCGGCGTGGGCGGATTCCCCGGTGTTGTCGGTATCCACCGCCAGCGCCAGCGAAATCAACTGCCCCTGGCCGTGGCCAAACAGCTGCTGGAAATCGGCGCTCAGGTCACGGCGCTCGCTGATCCATTTGCCGGCATGGCCGTTGCCAGTTTGCAGCACATACATCTGGGCACGCTCGGTATAGGCATTCGGCCTTTGCGTGCCTACCGGATAACGGTTATCCCAGACGTAGTTGATCGCCGCATCCGGCAAAACATCGCCGTACAGATTGCGTGCCAGCGCCAGGCGCGTGCGGGTGATCCAGCCCAGCTCTTCAGGTGGCAGGCGGAACGCGACGTAAACCCGCGCCGCATAGTCATCACCGTGTTTGCTGGCCATATCGGCGTTGTGCAACACCGAGTCGATACGCCAGCGCCAGCACAACACCGGCGTTTTCGCCAGATCCGCCGTTACCGGTCGCGCCAGCAGCGTCATGCTTTTGTTGGCAAAGGCTTCGACAGCCGCGACGCCATCCCAGACACGGCGTTGATATTGGGTTGCCGCAACCTGGCTATCCAGCTGCACTGTGCGCCAGGGCGGGGGAATGGCGCTGTCGGTAGCCTCAAACTGGCCGAGCCAGAGTATTTCGCCGCCCCATGCCGACGTCAGGCCGCAGACTGTTGCACACATCAATGCCATCAACCCGCACCTAGCCATGATCGGCAATGCGCCAATGCGGCGGCAGCAAGGCCAGGTCAGCCGGTTCATCGACATCGTGCAGGGTTTCGCCCTGCGCCAGTTGCCAGCCCAAAGCCTGGATGCGCGTGATGGTTTGCTGGCACACCTGCGCGGTGCTCCAGGCAATGCCATCAAACACAGTGTGATCAAACTGGCGCAGGCCGAGCAGGGCATACCCGCCATCGGCGCTCGGGTAAATCACCGCATCGTGTTTTTGCAGCCGTTGCGCCGCCTGTTGCAACAGCTGTGGGCTGATTTCCACGCAATCGGTGCCGATCAGTATCAGCGGCTGGCCCAACGCCAATGCGCGTTGCGCGGCACGCGCCAGACGCTGGCCGAGATCACCCACGCCCTGCGAGCTGGTTTTAACTCGCGACGGCAGGCTGATCTCATGCCAGCAGGCGTCTTCAATTGCCGGCGATACGCACAGTTCCACCGGGCCGATATCGGCATCGCAGGCGGCCATCAGTGTGCTGTCGAGCATGCGCAGCGCCAGATCGGCTGCGCCCTGTGGGCCAAGGGCCGGGATCAGCCGGGTCTTGGCAAAGCCCGGCAGCGGCACTTTGGCAAAAATGATAATGCGGGTTTGCTTCATAAATAGGCCTTTGCCAGTTCACTGGCCGGCACACCGCGCCAATAGGCATAACGCAGTCGCCACATGAGAAAAATGGTTGTCCATACGCCAAGGGTTTCCCAGCGCCGGCCAGACGTTATCACCCGCTGGCGCAGGCAGAGCGGACGTGACAGCCGCAACAACCGCTGGCTTAAATCGATATCTTCCATCAGCGGCAGATCGGAAAAACGCCCCGCCTCGATGAAAACCCCGTGTTTCACAAACATCGCCTGATCACCAGTGGCGATGCCGCTCAGCCGCGAGCGCAGGTTGATCATCAACGACACCACGCGCAGCATCCAGGGGCGGCCTTCAATGCTCACGTCAAAGCGCCCCCACACCCGGTTGCCTTGGGCCAATCCTTGCTGGATTGCAGGCCAGTAGTCGGCTGGCAGGCGCGTGTCTGCGTGCAGGAACAGCAATACATCGCCGCAGGCATGTTCGACGCCAGCGTTCATCTGCCGGGCACGCCCTCGCGCCGATTCGATCACCTGAAAGCCCGCGGCGCGGGCCAGCTGCGCGCTGCCATCGTCGCTGCCGCCATCCACCAGCAACAGCTGATGGCCATCGGCCTGCAGGCGCTGCAACTGCGGTAACAGCTGCGGCAGCACGCGTGCTTCGTTGAGCATCGGTACAATCACGGTCAGCTTCATGGTGCTTTGTTCAGGTTCCAGTCGTAACTGAGGAAGTCGATGTCAATTGCGCCCGATTTGAGCTTCTGCACATCGCTATCGCTGATGCCCAGCGCCTTGCTGTAACTGCCGAAGAACTGCGGCAGGCTGTTGAAACCGCCCCAGCCTTTTTCAAAATCCTGGCGATACCATTTGAAAATACTCGATACCTTCAAATTGTCACCCTCGAGACGATTGCGGCTGCGGTCGCTGAGGAACAGGCGCGTGGCCTCCTCCAGTTGTGCCGCCAGTTTCTCGCCGCTGTAGGCTTCCGGGCGCAGTGCCGGGCAGCCAATGCTGGCGCAGTTGGTGGCAAAGTGGATGCGTGGTTCCTGATAACGGCCTTCGGCGCGGATCAGGCCGTGTTCGATATCGTCCAGCGAGCGGGTTTCACCCAGTAGCGGAATGAAACGCTTTTTCCACGGCGACTGGAGAATCGATCCCAGATCCTTGATCGAATCCACTTTCGGCCAGGCATTCAGCACCAGATCAACGGTCGCGGCGTTGTAGACGTTGATCAGAAACGCCAGCTGCTCCGGCTTGCTCCAGCTATCGAAGCTGGCTTTCGGCACCGCAGCGGTGGCTGCCAGGTAGGCCTTGAGTTTGGCCCGCTCGGCGGCCATCGCCGCGTAATTGACTTGCGTCGCTTGCCCCTGGCGCAGGCTGACGACGTTTTTCTTCAGTAAGCCATCCCAGGCGGAGTGATCGAATCCGGCGGCTTGCGCCAGGCTGCTCAGCAACAGCGAGCAGGCAAATATCAGCTTTTTCATGCTTTAACCTCGTTTCCAATGGTGATAACGCTCCACCCAGCGCAGCAGCTGCTGCGGGGCGTGGGCACGCTTCCACTCGCCGGCGGCATATTTGTTGGCTTCGGCCAGCGTCGGGTAGGTGTGGATGGTGCCGAGAATCTTGTTCAAACCCAGCCCATGGCGCATCGCCAGCACGTATTCCGCCAGCAGGTCGCCGGCATGTTCGCCAACGATGGTCACGCCGAGAATCTTGTCCTTGCCCGGCACTGTCAGCACTTTGACAAAGCCGTGAGCGGCGCCGTCGGCAATCGCCCGGTCCAGGTCATCAATGCCGAAATGCGTGACTTCGTAGGCAATGCCCTGGGCCTTGGCGTCCTGCTCGTTAAGGCCGACCCGCGCCACTTCCGGGTCGATAAAGGTGGCCCAGGGGATCACCGAATAATCGGCCTTGAAGCGTTTGAAATCGCCAAACAAGGCGTTCACCGCCGCATACCAGGCCTGATGTGCGGCGGTATGGGTGAACTGGAACGGCCCGGCCACGTCGCCCGCTGCGTAGATGTTCGGGTACAGCGTTTGCAGGTATTCGTTGGTGATCACGGTACGCTGGGTTTCGATGCCCAACTGCTCCAGGCCATAGCCGCTCAGGCGTGCCACGCGGCCCACGGCACATAACAAGGCGTCAAATTCGATGCGCTGTTCCTGCCCCTGGTGCTCCACCACCAGCACTTTGCTGTCGCCGACTTTTTCGCAGCGCAGCGCCTTGTGGCCAGTGAGCACGGCCACGCCATTGGCCTGCAGCGATTGTTTGGCCAGCGCCGATACTTCTTCGTCTTCGCGGATCATGATGCGTTCGGCCATTTCCACCTGGGTGACTTGCGAACCGAGCCGGGCAAAACTCTGCGCCAGTTCGCAGCCAATCGGGCCACCACCGAGCACCACCAGCCGCTTGGGCGCTTCATCCAGTTTGGCAAATTCGTCCCACAAGGTATCGCTGGTGACGTAGCCAACCTCATCAATACCCGGCAGCGTCGGCACAAACGGCCGGGCGCCGGCGGCAATGATGATGCTGCGTGTGGTCAGGCGTTGTGTTTCACCATTATTCAGCTTGATTTCCACCGTCCACGGGTCAACCACGGTTGCGTAGCTCTGCAACACTTCCACGCCCAGCTTGGTGTAGCGCTCGATGCTGTCGTGCGGTTCGATGGCTTTGATCACATCGTGCACCCGCTGCATCACCGCCTTGAAACTGAAGCGCGGGGTTTCTGCCTGCAAGCCATAGTGGTCGGCAGTGCGAATCTGCTGAGCCAGCTTGGCGCTCTTGATCAGCGCCTTGCTCGGCACGCAGCCATAGTTGAGGCAATCACCACCCATTTTGTGCGCTTCGACCAGTGTCACCTTGGCTTTCACTGCCGCTGCGATATAGGCCGACACCAGCCCAGCAGCACCACCGCCAATCACCACCAGATTGCGGTCGAAGGTTTTCGGCTTTTGCCATTTGGCGTACACACGGCGCTGCTGAATCCAGCCGCTGATTTTCTTGGCGATGATCGGAAACACCCCCAGCAGCGCAAACGACAGAATCAGGCCCGGCGAAACAATTCCCGACAGGCTGTTGATCTGCGCCAGCTGCGTGCCAGCGTTGACATAGACCAGCGTGCCGGCAAACATGCCAAGCTGGCTCACCCAGTAATAGGTCGCGGTGCGGATAGGCGTCAGCCCCATCAGCAGGTTGACCAGGAAAAACGGAAACAGCGGCACCAGGCGCAGGCTGAACAGATACATCGCGCCATCTTTGGCGATGCCCTGGTTGATGGCTTTCAGCTTGTCGCCAAAGCGCGCCTGCACGCTGTCGCGCAAGATGTAACGCGAGGCCAGAAACGCCAGCGTTGCGCCAATGCTGGAGGCAAACGACACCAGCAGTGTGCCGGTCCACAGGCCAAACAGGGCGCCACCTGCCAGTGTCATGATCGCCGCGCCGGGCAAGGTCAGCGCGGTAACCAGCACGTAGGCCACGAAATAGCCGCCCGCCACCAGCCACGGCGATTGCGCCTGCAGGCTGGCAAACTGTGCCTGGCTGGCTTTGAGCGATTCCAGCGTCAGGTATTGGTTCAGGTCGAGTGCGAAAAACGCCACGATCTGGATGCCGATCAGGCCGAGAATAATCAGTTTTTTCATGTCCGATCCTATGCGTGCAACGCGCCGCCACAGCTGCTGCCCTGGCCGGCGGTACAACCATAACAATGATCGGCAACCCGCACCGGATGGCCGCTCAAATCCTGATCCAGCAGGTCTGCAAGATGTGGCCGCCCCTGGCCGGGTATTGCCAGCCCCAGTTGCTGATTAAAGTCGCAGTCGTAGAGATAACCCTGCCAGTCAACACTCACCAGATTGCGGCACATCACGTTGGAAAGGTTGCCGGCGGCGTAGTTGTCTTTCAGCAAGCGCATGTAGTCGTTGAACTGGCCCTTGGAAATCAGCGTGCTGCCAAAACGCTGGATCGGCATATTGGCCAGTGCAAACAACTGGTTGAAAACGATGCCGAAGTGCTCCGCCAATTCACGTTTGTAGGCCGCCTGCAGCGGTTGTTGTGCCGGCGGCAGTGATGGCCCTTGCGGGTTGTAGACCAGATTCAGAATCAGCCCCGAGTCCGGCTGGCCATAACCCAGTGCATTCAGCTTCTGCAAGCCGGCAATACTCTTGGCAAATACGCCATCACCGCGTTGTTTGTCGACAGTGGCTTCGGTGTAGCAGGGCAGGGAGGCGACAATCTCCACCTGATTGCGGGCGAGAAATTCCGCCAGGTCTTCCTGGCCGGGTTCAAACAGCACGGTCAAATTGCAGCGGTCGATGATGTGGGCACCGATGGAGCGGCCTTTTGCCACCAGGGTGCGAAATGCCGGGTGCAGCTCCGGCGCACCGCCAGTCAGATCCAGTGTGCCGATTGCGTGTTTGGCGAGAATCTGCGGGATCAGCGCCAGATTCGCCTCGTCCATCATTTCCGTGCGATTCGGTCCGGCATTCACATGGCAATGCAGGCAGCTCTGGTTACAGCGGTAGCCTAGGTTGACCTGCAGCGTGTCCAGCCGGTTACGCCGTAGCGGAGGGAAATCAGTGTGTTGCAAAAGGGGCAGCATTGCGTGCATGGCCAGCCTCAGTCTCAAGTTGGGAATCGGCCCGCCGCTGCGGGCGGCGAGCATGGTGTGTAGTCGTTGGCGCAGGGAAAATCTTTCACCTGCGCCTGGTTTTATTTAAACAGCAAGCAGCGCATCCAGCTTGCCGGCGCGATCCAGCGCGCTCAGGTCGTCGAAGCCGCCAATGTGCTGTTCACCGATAAAAATCTGCGGAACCGTGCGCCGCCCGGTGAGTTGCATCATCTGTTGTAGTGCCGTGGCAGAGGCATCGACACTGATTTTTTCGATCTGTTCGACACCTTTGGCCTGCAACAAGCTGCTGGCGTTGGCGCAAAACGGGCAGTGGGCGCTGCTGTACATGGTTACCTTGGTCATTTCAATCTCCGGTTGCAGTTGGGAACGGCCGGCATTGGCAACAATGCGCAGTGGGCCGCGACAGGAGAGAGTGTGCATCATGCCAGTTGAAATAAGAATCCGCGTAAAGGACAATACATTATTACGTAAATCGGAATAGTTGCGATGGATCGCCTGCATTTGATGACGGTGTTTGTGGCAGTGGCAGAAGAATCCGGCTTTGCCGGCGCCGCGCGCCGCCTTGGCATGTCGCCGCCCGCCGTAACCCGCGCAATCGCCGCGCTGGAAGAGCGTTTGGGCGTCAAGCTGCTGAATCGTACCACGCGCTACGTGCGAACCACCGAAGCCGGGCAGCGTTATCTGGAAGACGCGCGGCGCATTATCGCCGATGCCGACGAAGCCGACGAAGCCGCCGCCGGCATCAATGCCACGCCGCGTGGCCACTTGACGATTACCGCCCCTGTGCTGTTCGGGCGCCTGTTTGTGATGCCGCGCGTGGTCGAGTTTCTCAAGTTATACCCGGCGGTGGATGTTTCGGCGCTGTTTCTCGATCGGGTGGTGAACATGCTGGAAGAAGGCGTGGACGTTGCAGTGCGGATTGGCGAATTGCCCGATTCCGCGATGCGCGCCATCCGCGTTGGCACGGTGCGCCGCGTGTTGTGTGCCTCGCCAGAATATCTGCAGCAAAACGGCATTCCGCACAATCCGCAGGATTTGCACCAGCACCAGATTGTCGCCGCTGTCGGCGTTACGCCAACGGTGGAATGGAAATTCAGCCACAAGGGCGAAAGCAGCTCGGTGCGCATCAAGCCGCGCCTGACGGTTACCAGCAATGACGCGGCGATCGAGGCTGTCAGCCATCACGCCGGCATCACCCGCCTGATTTCCTATCAGGTTGCGCCGCAACTGGCCAGCGGACAACTGAAAACCGTTCTGGCGGAATACGAGCCACCACCGCTGCCGATTCACGTCATCCATCGCGAAGGGCGTTATTCCTCGGCCAAGGTGCGCAGTTTCATCGACTTCATCGCCGCCTCGTTAAAGCAGGACGCGGCACTGGGCTGAACGTGTTTGCCGACTGGCCTGCAAGCCAATCCCGGCGTGTCTTGCAGGCGAGGCTGGGAGGCAATACCAGAGCGGGCTGCAGGGCAGTGTGATGCAATGCTGATTAGCGCTGAGGTAGTTTTGTCTGTGGCCCGGTATATGTTGCGGATGGGGCGTGGAACGTGCGGCGCACTGCGCTCCGAGCGCTTGACCATCCAGTACGTCAATGATGGATGCGAAAACTCGCTCATGTCATGATTGGTTGTAGAGCTTGCGTGCCTCTTCTGAAATCGTTACCTGACTTCCGCCAGTGTGTGAAATTACAGGCGTATTGACACCGACGCCATTC
>JAXMFR010000006.1:0-96595 GCA_046347685.1 Chitinivorax sp. | reverse complement strand
TGTGCCGGTGGTGGCGGTATGCGAAACGCCGTTCTACGGCGTGAATCTGCTGCTCAAGCGCCTGTCGGATATCGTACTGTCGGGCCTGATCCTGACGTTGATCGCGCCGATCATGCTCGGGGTGGCGATTGCGGTGAAGCTAAGCTCTCCGGGCCCGATGCTGTTCAAGCAGCGGCGCTACGGGCTGGATGGCAAGGAAATCCTGGTCTACAAGTTCCGTTCGATGACGGTAGCCGAGGATGGCGACAAAGTGGTACAGGCTACCCGCAACGATCAGCGCATTACCAGGGTGGGCGCTTTCATCCGCCGTACCTCGCTGGATGAACTGCCGCAGTTCATCAACGTGCTGGAAGGCAAGATGAGCATCGTCGGCCCGCGTCCGCACGCGGTGGCGCACAACGAGCAGTATCGCAAGCTGATCAAGGGTTATATGGTGCGCCACAAGGTCAAGCCGGGCATTACCGGCTGGGCGCAGGTGAACGGTTATCGCGGCGAAACCGAAACGCTGGACAAGATGGAAAAGCGCATCGAATGCGATCTGGATTACCTGCGCAACTGGTCGCTGCGACTGGACATCTCGATCATCATCCGCACCGCGCTGCTGGTGGTGAAAGACAGTAACGCCTATTGACCCGTAGCTTCCACCCAAAGCCGGCCAAGCCCCCTGCACAGGGGGCTTGTGCTATTCGCGAAATATCCGAATCCATTTGAATACTTATCCGAACCAAGTCCCGATGTTTATCCCGCGTGAAGTGCTGAGCCGCTGCGTGCCGTTTGCCCTGTACATGCTGATCATGGCCAGCTCACCGGTGATCGCCGAGCTGGCCGGGCTGTCGCAGCCGCAGCAGAACTGGCTGTATGCGCTACGGGTGGGGGCGCCGCTGCTGGCTATGCTGTATTTCCGCCGCGATTACGGCGAACTGCGGGCGCAGCGCTTCGGTATTGGCGGCCTGCTTGCGGCGCTGCTGCTGGGGCTGTTGATATTCGTGCTGTGGATCAACCTCAGCGACGGCTGGATGGTGATTACCGCACCCGCCGGCTTCGTACCGAAAACCGCTGCCGGTGTGCCGGACTGGACGCTGATTGCGGTGCGCTGGTGCGGTGCCGCGCTGGTGGTGCCGTTGATGGAGGAGTTGTTCTGGCGCTCGTTCGTGCAGCGTTGGCTGGACCGGCCGGCATTTCTGCAGCTGGCGCCGGGCGCCGGGTCGCTCAAGGCGTTGCTGATCGCATCGCTGCTGTTCGGCTCGGAGCATTCACTGTGGCTGGCCGGTATCGTCGCCGGCCTGGCTTATGGCTGGCTCTATCGCCGCTTTGGCAACCTGTGGCTGGCGGTGCTGGCGCACGCGTTGACCAACGGTGTGCTTGGGCTGTGGGTGGTGCAGGGCGGTTATTGGCAGTTCTGGTGACCGGGGCCTGTCCCGCCAGATTTCCAGCCTGCCACTTTGCGGCTGCGCAGGGCACGAGCCGACTGAATCTGAATTGGATGGATAACATGCACATACATTTGCTGCGGCCGCTGCTGGCCGGTTTGCTGGCCTCTGCAGCCGGCGTTGCGCTGGCGGTGCCGGCGGGTGAGGATGGCGTATCGCTCGGCGCGCAGCTGGGGCTGATTCACGACGACAATCCGCTGGCGCGCTCACCCGGGTTCGAGCCGCAATCGGACCGGCTGATCTACACCGCCGCCAACGCCGGCTGGAATGGCCGCTACAGCCTGCAGCAATTCGGCATTGCCGGTAGCGTCAAGGATGTACGCTACGACCGCCTCAGCAGCCTGGACTATCGCTCGTATTCGCAAGCGGCGTTCTGGAACTGGGCGCTGGCCGACCGGCTCAGCGGCCGGCTGGCGTATACGGTCGAGCGCACGCCGGTTTCGCTGAAATATTTCAGTGGCACTGAAATTGACCTGCTGCGCAGCCTGCGTCCCGAAGCCAGTGTCGCCTGGGCATTGACGCCAGACTGGTATGTGGATGCGCGCTATCAGCCGACAACCAATACCCATTCGCTGGCAGAACGCCGCTATCTCGACAACGAATCGCGCGAGCAGCGCTATCGGCTTGGCTTCAAGCTCACCAGCGGGATTGGCGGCGGAGTGCAGTTGCGTGCCAGCGAGTTGAGCTACAGCAAGTTCGAGCAGCGTCCGGCCGGTTCGTTGCTCGATTCCGGCTCTCAGGATCGCGAAAGCAGCCTCTATGCCAGCTGGAACCCCAGCGAGCGCACCCGCTTCAACGGCCGCGTCGGCTACATGCGGCGCAGCTACGATCATGCGGTGATCTATACCGAGGGGCGCGATTTCAGCGGTGGCATCGGCGCTATCGACGCGGCTTACAACCTGAGCAGCGATATCGATCTGACTCTGAATCTGGCGCGCCAGGTGGGCGGTGAAGAAGAATCGGCGTTCGGCTCGTATGCGGTGCATCGCATCGGCGGCCTCGGCGCCAACTGGCGCATTACGCCGCTGGTCGGCGCCAATGCCGGCTGGCGCGACGAACGTATCGTCTATCAGGGCGGGGTCGAGCGTGCCGACCGCGAACGCATTACTACATTAGGACTTGCCTATAAGCCGCATCGTCTGGTAGATATCGGGCTGAATTATCAGATCGACCGGCGCACATCGACGTACCAGTACGCGGATTTCATCCAGCGACAGGTGTCGCTGTTCGCTGCAATCAATTATTGAGGCAAGATGGCTAGTTTCGAGCAGATCAAGTGGCGCGACCCGAACGGGCAGATCATCGCCTGTGTCGAGAAGATCAAGGTAATGCGCGAAAACCTCGAAGAGCTGCAACAGATGGCGCAGGATTGTCTGGAAGATGCGCTGTTGATGGGCTGCGACGAGCAGCAGGTGCGCGAGGTGCTGACGCAGCTGATCGCCAGCCTCGACAACCCCTATGCCGACGGAGACAAATAAGCCATGCCACTGCTGTCGCTGATAGCCGCCAAGGCACGCAATCGGGTCATCGGCCGCGACAATACGCTGCCGTGGCATCTGCCGGAAGACCTGAAGCACTTCAAGGCCACCACGCTTGGCCATCCGATCCTGATGGGGCGCAAAACCTTCGAATCGATCGGCCGGCCGTTACCGGGCCGTACCTCGATCGTCATCACGCGCAACCCGGATTGGCAGTTTCCCGGTTGCACCGTGGTTGCTGGCGTGGATGCGGCATTGCAGGCGGCGCACGGCCATGACGAGGTATTCGTGATCGGCGGCAGCGAACTGTATGCGCAAACGCTGCCGCGTGCCGACCGGCTGTATCTGACCGAAATCCACGCCGATTTTGTCGGCGACGCCTGGTTTCCCGAGTTGGACCCGACCGACTGGCAGGAGGTCTCGCGTCAGCAGCATGCCGACGACGGCCGCGGCTTCGGATTCGATTTTGTGGTCTACCAACGCAAAGCCTGATCCTCTGCTACGCTTAGCTTTGGAAAACATGGCTTTGGCTTGATGGACCCGCTGCTTCCCCTTTCGTCCTACCTCGAAACCTTCGACTATCCCGCTTTCGTTCAGGATGCTGCCGGCCGCTGGCTGGCGGTCAACGATGCTTTCTGCCGCCTGATGCTGAAGCCGCGCCACAAGCTGCTCGGCGCGGTGCCGACCGTTTCCGTCGACGAACCGCTGCCAAACTGGGCGGATTGGAAGCCGGCATTTGTCAGCGGCGGCATCAGCGAAGTCGATGACGAATTCCATCTGCCGGATGGCAGCACCCAGCGCGTGGTTACCAGCAAGCGTGTGGTTCCACTGTCGGAAGGCAAGCGGGTGCTGGTCGGGGAAATGCGCCGCAGCGGTAGCATCGATGCACGCGCCGAAGACCAGCAGTTGTTCCGCGTGATTGCCGAGGCGATTCCTTATCCGATGCTGCTGCTCAATGCCACCGAGCAGCAGCTGATCGCCTGCAACCAGCGCGCAGCCGAGGTGCTGGGCTGGCCGACCAGCGCCATGATCGGGCAGAAGGTCGACAGCCTGTTCGTCGATGCCAACGATTGCCGCCAGCTGTTGCTGATGGTGCGTACCCAGGGAGCGATCAAGGATTTTGAAACCTGCCTGCGCACTGCCAGCGAGCAGCGCATCTGGGGGCTGGTGTCGGCGCGCAAGTCGTCGCATCGCGGCGAAAGCGTGATCCTGCTGGGCGTCAACGATATCACCGAGCGCAAACGCGCCGAGGAGGCGTTGCGCGACAGCGAGGCACGCTACCGGGCGATTCTCGAGACCACCACCGAAGGCTATGTGCTGATCAGCCTCGGCGAGGGCAATATCACCGACGTCAACCCGGCACTGTGCCGGCTGCTGGGTGTGCGGCGCCAGGATATTCTCGGCCTGCAGCTGGATCGCTTCGTGGTGCGCGACAATCTGGAAGAATGGCACAAACAGTACGCCAAGTTCAGCGCCAGCCAGCATCGCCAGTTCGAATTGCGCCTGCACGCAGCCGACGGCGCGGAAGTGCACATTCTCGCCAATTGCAGCACGTTGTTCGACCCGGTGGGGCGCGCGACATCGGTGTTCGCGATGCTGACCGACATCACCGAGCGCAAGCTGAACGAAGAGCGGATTCTGTATCTGGCTTTCTACGATACGCTGACAGCATTGCCGAACCGGTTTCTGCTGTCCGAGCGCGTCGATCAGGCGCTGCTGCAGCAGAAGCGCCAGGGAGGGCAGATCGGGCTGATGTTTATCGACCTGGACGATTTCAAGCAGGTCAACGATACGCTTGGTCACGACGTTGGCGACGCGCTGCTGCAGGAGGTGGCGAAGCGCCTGAACGCCTGCGTGCGCCGCAGCGATACCGTGGCACGGCTGGGCGGCGACGAGTTCATCGTACTGCTGCCGAATCTGAAGGGGCGTGAAGATGCGGCGCTGGTGGCGGAGAAAATCATCGCCTCGCTGAACCTGCCGATTCTGGTCGGCAATGAACGCTTGTCGGCGCGGCTGAGCATTGGCATTGCCGTCGGCCCGGAAGACGGGCAGGACGCCAACGCGCTGAAAAAGGCGGCGGACGTGGCCATGTATCGCGCCAAGGCGCAGGGCAAGAACTGCTACGCCTTCCATTCACCGCAAATGCGCTTCTGATCGCACCCGCGCCGCAATTCAACCGTGGCGGCGCCGATACACCAGATAGGCTATTGCCGCTGCCAGTACTCCGCCTGCGCCTGCCAGAGCCCAAGTCGGCATGCCTTGCTCGGCCGGTTCGACACTGCCGATGACAGGCTTGGCCTTGGCCGGCTTGCCCGTGCTGCCGGCTGTTGGCGCAGTTGCGCCGGGCGCTGCGGCCGTACCCGGTGCCGCCATGCGCGGCGCCATCTGTAACTGCAGGCGCAACGATTCCATCTGTTGTTCCAGATTGCTGATTTTTTCATTCAGCGCCAGCATTTCCGCCGTCTTGTCGTCCGAATCGGTCGCACCATGCCGTGGGCCGCCGCTGCCGCTATCGTTCTTGCCGGGTGGCATGCCACCGGGCTGGGTCGGAGTCAGTTTCAGCTGGTATTCCGGTGCGCCGCTGTCGGCGGCGTTGCCGGCATGGCGGGTCGGTTGCGGCGGCGTTTCCTGATCCTGTGGTCTGGCACGGTTGCGCGCCAGCGCTTCGGCCGGCACGCGACTACCGGCCGCCTTATCGGGATTGACTGCATTGGCGGCATAGAGCACGGTCAGATCGGGAATCGCCAGCTTCTGGCCGATGTTGATCAGATCGGCGCTTCTGACGCTCGGGTTGCTCGCCAGGATTGCCTTGGCCATGGCTTTTTGCTGTGCCGGGTCGGGCTCGAAATGCTGGGCAATGCGTGTCAGCGTATCGCCACGCTTGACGGTCCAGATTTCCTTGGTCGGTACGTCACGCTGTTTCTTGATGTGTACCGGTGCGGCGCTCTGCGGCAGATTGATGCGGCCGGCACCTTTCGGCACATCGTTTTCTCCCTTGAGGCGGATTTCCGGCTGCGGATCGAGAAAGAATGTGAATTCGCGCACGATATTGCCGCTGTTGTCGCACTGATTGCGCAGCCGGATCACCGCTACCGGTTCGCCAATCGGGCCGATCGAGCGGATGCGCAGCACACCGGATTGCTCGCTGCCGTCCAGCTGTAACTGCAGCTTGGTGATTACCGGCAGGCCGCTTTCCGAGCTCTTGTCCCGATCGATCTGGATACAGCTGCCATCCCCGAGCGTTACGCCGTCCGCCGGGCTGTTGCTGTAGCTGATCGATGCATCGAGCGGTTGTTCCAGATACGAGTGAACCTTGATCATGCCGAACGATAGTGCGTGGCTGTCCGGGCTCAATACCATGCCGGCACCGCAGCTTGCCAGCATCAGGGGAAAGGTGAGTTTGCGCATTGACTGATTTGCTTTGGGAGTGGATCCGGATTTGCTGCCGATTCCGATACCGCTGTCAGTCTGTCGGCTGAGGCGGTATTGCGAATCGGTGTGAGCCGGTGCCAGATGGGTTATCCGGTCTCGATCCATTATAGAAGCTATTTTCCGCCTGCAAGCCCAATATGCACGCGGCATTGCGCAGAGTTGCCGGCGAGCTGCGGTGCACGCCGCGTCAGTTACTCAGCATTTCGCCGTCAACATAGAACCAGTGGCCGTCTTCACGTACAAAGCGGCTGCACTCGTGCAACTTTTCTGCCTTGCCGTTGATTTTGCAACGTGCGACAAATTCCACCGTGCCGTGGGTGTCGTCGGGGCCGCCGCTGGCGGCACGCACTTCAAGCTGAACCCACTTCACGCCTTCCAGTTCGGTTGCGCTGATTTCAGCCGGGCGGGTGCTGCGATGCCAGCTTTGCAACAGATAGGGCGCCTGTTTTCTGGCAAATGCGGCATAGCGCGAACGCATCAGCTGCTCTGCCGTGCCGGCAACTGCCTGCCCGCTATGCAGTGGCTGGCAGCAGTCGGCGTAGGGCTTGCCGCTGCCGCATGGGCAGAGCTCCGCAGCTGGACGTTGTTTGGCCATGCTCAGCCACCTGCCAGTTTGACCTTGAAGCCGCGTTTCTGCAGCTCGGCCGCCAGGGTTTCACGCTGGTCGCCCTGGATTTCGATGTTGCCGTCCTTGATGGCGCCACCGACGCCACATTTGCGTTTCAGTTCGCCGGCCAGCGTTTTCAGTGCCGTTTCATCGAGCACAAAGCCGCTGACGGTGGTAACCGTCTTGCCGCCGCGGCCGGCAATTTCGCGGCGGATACGCAGCACGCCATCGCCCTGCGGCAACGGTTTCTTCCGGCAGCTGCAGGCATCCACCGGATTGCCGCAGCCGGGGCAAAGGCGGCCGTGTTCAGTGGAATAAACGGGGCGGGAGTTTGTCATGTTCGCTTGCCAACACAGATTGGAGGCGGGATTTTAACCCGTGTTGGCAATGTGCGACCAATTCCGTGGCAACAGGGCGCATGGAACGATCAGGATTAAAAGCCCCAGGGAACACCGTATCAATGATTCCCCGGGGTAGGGGAAAGCGATTGCGAGCTATTGCTCTAAACAGGGTTAAAGCTTATACCGATGGCATATATGTGTCAATTGGAAAATTAAAATAATCCACACTATCGATCTCCAGACGGCTATCAGCCTTGCTCCGGTAGATGTGGACAGGGTTTTCCCTGCCATATCGGCATCCATTCACCCGGCTTTTTAATATCCGCGTGTCGGTATGAGTTTTTATGCGTATTGAATGGGCTGGCAGGCGGGCTTGATACCGGTATACATCAAACCGGATGTGGGGCGGGTAGAGACACGGAGTTGGGGGCGTCTTATTCTTGGTCGCGAATCTGGATTACGTCGCCGGCCTTGAGGTGCTTTTTGGTGCTGAATTTGTTCCACTGCTGCAGTTCCTGCACCGAGACATCGTACTTGCGCGCAATGCTGTATACGGTTTCGCCGCGCCTGGCAGTGTGGTGGATGGTCTTGCCTGTCTTTTCGGTGTGGCTGTGGGATTTGCCGTAGCTGGCCTTGAGCAGGCCGCCGGCCGGTTGAATCTGCTCCAGTCGCGCCACGGTAAGCGGCTGGCCGAGATGCAGATGGTGTGACTTGAGATGGTTGATGGTAACCAGTTCGGCCACGCTCAGGTCGTAGCGGCGCGAAATGTTGTAGACCGTGTCACCCTTGCGCACCGTGTATTTTTTTGCGCGCGCCGACTCGACCTTGTCGAGCTTGGTGTAGGTCGGAATACTGGCGCTGGCAGGGGTATATTCCGGTACCGCTGCCACGTTGGTGGCCGCTGCATCCGCTGCAGTGCCGCCATCGCTGGCGCTGGCTGTGGTTTCGCCGGCACGCGGTACCATCAGCGTTTCGCCACGCGCCACGCGCGCCTTGCCGATATTGTTGAGTTCGCGCAGTTTGGCCACTGTCGTGCCAAAGCGGCTGGCGATCTTGTCGTAGCTTTCACCCGGTGTGGTCGGATATTGCTGCCAGGACAGCAGCGGCCCGTCAAAAGTGGAGAGCTTTTCCGAAAATTCCACTTCCTTGTCCGCCGGCACCAGTAGCCGCCGGGACGGCTTGTAGGCAATGATTGGCTTGTTGAACGCCGGATTCAGGCTGGTGAACTCATCCAGTGTCATGCCGGCGAGCTTGGCCGCGACCTGCGTGTCCATGTGGTGCGGTGCAGTAACGACGCTGAAGAACGGCCGGTTGGGAATGTTCGGCAGGCGAATGCCATACGCTTCGGGGTTGGCAATCAGGTTGCGCACTGCCAGCAGTTTGGGTACGTAGTTCAGCGTCTCGTTCGGCAGGCCGATGCTGCTGTAGTCTTCCGGCAGGCCGCGTGCGCGGTTCTTGCCCAGCGCGCGCGCTACCGCGCCTTCGCCCCAGTTGTACGATGCCAGTGCCAGATGCCAGTCGCCGAACAGGCCGTTGAGATAATTCAGATAATCGAGTGCGGCTTCGGTTGCTGCCAGCACATCGCGCCGGCCGTCATACCACCAGGTTTGTTCCAGTCCGTAGTGCTTGCCGGTGGAGGGGACAAACTGCCAGATGCCGGACGCATGTGCCGGCGAGTTGGCGCGCGGGTTGTAGGCGCTTTCGATCATCGGCAGCAGCGCCAGATCGAGCGGCATGCTGCGTTTGTCGAGTTCTTCGACAATGTGATACATGTAGCGCCGGCCACGTTCGCTGATGCGATACAGCTGCTCCGGGCGGGCGGCATAATATTGTTCCCATTCGCGCACCAGCGGCGAATCGAGATTGGGAATCGAAAAGTTGTCGCGCAGGCGATCCCACAGGCTGGCGTACGCCAGCGGCGACGGTGTCGGTTCCCAGGATTGCTCGGGCGGCATCACCCGTTCACGGGCCGGGCCGTCCGCGGGGACAGGCTGCTGGGCTGCAGGAGCTGCAGGCGCCGGTTTGGCAGGCGCGGCCGGCAGCGAATTGAGGAAGTCGTCAGCTTGCGCCGTGCCGGAGCACAGGGCGAGCACTAACAGGATCAGTCTGGAATTCATGCGCGGGAGTCTGGGCGATCGGTTCTGCTGCATTCAAGCCTGTCGGCAACACCGCAGCGCGGTTGGCGGTATTCGGGGCGTCTGCCGTGCACAAGCTCATGCAAGACACCAGGCTGTGTTGAACGTTCATGTGCTGGCGAATTTTCATCCGGAGGCAGCCGCGAAACCAACGTCAACAGAACCTGAAGCTGTCATCGGGACCGGGAATTCTACCGGGGGCGGTCCGTTGCTGTCAAAAATCCGGAATGAAGCAGCGGATGCGACAAGGGTTCCGGCCAGAGCCGGTAACCAGACGCTGTTGACAGAAGGTTCGCAGACCGCATGAGTCCTCTGTCAACAGCGCCTAGCTGAAAGTGTTTTTCCATTCGCGCATGGCGGCAAACACCGCAGTTTCATTCGCCAGAGGCTGGCCGCAATGCGCTTCCACCGCAGCCCTGACATGCGGTAAATGACAGCGCAGGAATGGATTGGTCGCCAGTTCGGTTGCCAGCGTACTGGGCAATGTTGGGTTTCCGCGTTGCCGGCGTGCGCTGTCCTGTTGCTGACGTTGCAGCAATGCCGTGTTGTCGGGTTCGACCGCCAAGGCAAAGCGCTGGTTGGCCAGCGTGTATTCGTGCGTGCAGTAGATCTGCGTCTCCTGTGGCAGGTGTGCCAGCCGTTGCAGCGATGCATGCAACTGTTGCATGCTGCCGTCGAAAACGCGACCGCAGCCGCAGGCAAACAGCGTGTCGCCGCAAAACAGGAGCCCGTCGCCGTAATAGCTGATGTGATCTGCAGTGTGGCCGGGGGTCGCCATGACTTCCAGCCGCAGGCCCGGTTGGGTCAGTTGCAGCAAGTCACCGGGGTGCAACGGATGGCTGATGCCGGCGATGCCGGAATTGGCGGGGCCGTATACCGGGCAGGCAAAATGCCGCACCAGTTCGGCAATACCGCCAGTGTGGTCGGCATGGTGATGGGTGATCAGGATCGCGCACAAACTCAGGCCGTGTTCACGGCAATATTGCAGCACCGGCGCAGCGTCGCCGGGGTCAACTGCCGCAGCAGCGTCCTGCCGGCGCAAAAGCCAGATATAATTATCGCTAAAGGCAGGTAGCGGGATGATGTTCTGCATGCCGGATATTGTAAACCGCCCGGCGTTGTGTCGGGGAATTGCAGATCGCCCGGCTGTGCTCGGATGGGAAGCCATGTACAACTCGACGGACTGGTGGCAGACGCCGCTTGGGCATTATCTGTTGGCGCGCGAGCAGGCATTTTTCGATCAGGCGGTGGCCGACGTGTTTGGCTTCAACGCTGTGCAGATCGAGATGCCGCAGCTCGATTCGCTGCGCATGAATCGCATGCCCAAGCGGATACGTCTGGGGCGCGCTTTTGGCCATGTGCGTGCGGATGCTGCAGCGTTGCCGCTGGAGACCGGCAGCACCGATCTGCTGGTTTTGCCGCATGTGCTTGAATTCTCAGAAAATCCCCACCAGGTGTTGCGCGAGGCGGAGCGGGTGCTTGTGCCGGAAGGCCGGCTGATCGTTTCCGGTTTCAACCCTTGGAGCCTGTGGGGGCTTGAGCGCCGTGCGCGGCGCATTCGCGGTGGGCGCGGTTATCCATGGTGCGGCAATTTCATCAGCCTGCCGCGTATCAAGGACTGGCTGGCGCTGATGAATCTGGATATCCAGACCGGCAGGCTCGGCTGTTATGTGCCGCCGTCGCAACAGCCCAAGTGGCTGTGGCGTTTGCGTTTCATGGAGTCGGCCGGTGATCGCTGGTGGCGCGTTGGCGGCGGTGTGTATTTCTTGCAGGCGGTGAAGCGGGTACGTGGCGTGCGCATGATTACTCCGGCTTGGCAGAGTGCTCCGGCGCCGCAGCGGCTGGTGGTGACTACCGATCGTTCCGCACTGGACGACAGGCGTCTGCCCGAATAAAGCCTTGCCGGTTGCGGGTGCGGCAAGTGTTATTCCTCAACAACAATATTTTTTGGTGAATGAGCTGCGTGTTGGTCGATATTTATACCGATGGTGCCTGCAAGGGCAACCCTGGCCCCGGCGGCTGGGGTGCATTGTTGCGTTATGGCGACAAGGAAAAAGAATTGTGCGGCGGCGAGCCGAACACTACCAACAATCGCATGGAGTTGCGCGCGGTGATCGAGGCGCTGAATGTGCTGACACGTGCCTGCGAAATCCGCTTGCATACCGATTCGCAGTACGTCCAGCTCGGTATCAGCAAATGGATTCACGGCTGGAAGAAACGCGGCTGGCGCACCAGTGCCAATGAGCCGGTAAAGAATGCCGATCTGTGGCAGGCTCTGGAACTGGCGACGCAGCGCCACCGCGTCGAATGGATCTGGGTCAAGGGTCATGCCGGCCACGAGTTCAACGAACGTGCCGATCAACTGGCCAACGCCGGTGTCTTGGCAATCAACAAGGTGTGACAATGCGACAGATTTTTCTCGACACCGAAACCACGGGGCTGAACCCGGCCATGGGGCATCGCCTGATCGAAATTGCTGCGGTCGAAATGATCGATCGCAAGCTGACGCGACGCCATTACCATTGCTACATCAATCCGGAACGCGAAATCGATGCCGAGGCGGAACGGGTGCATGGCATCAGCCTCGACTTCCTGCTGGACAAGCCGAAATTTGCTGCGGTAGCCGATGAGTTTCTCCGCTTCGTCGAAGGTGGCGAGCTGATCATACATAACGCACCGTTCGATATCGGCTTTCTCGATCACGAACTGAAGCGGCTGGGCAAGCCTTCGATCCGCGAGTACTGTCCAGCGGTGCTGGATACGCTGGCCATGGCCAAGGATATGTTCCCGGGCAAGCGCAACAGTCTGGATGCACTGTGCGACCGCTTCGAGGTCGATCGCTCCAATCGTACGCTGCACGGTGCGCTGATCGACTGCGAACTGCTCGGCGAAGTGTATCTGTCGATGACACGCGGGCAGAACAGCCTGCTGGTGGACGCAGAAGAGGTCGAGCCGGAAGCCTGCGACACGCCGCTGCAGTTCGCTGCATATCAGGGGCCGTTGAAGGTGGTGCAGGCCAGTGCCGAAGAACTGGAAAGCCATCAGGCTTATCTTGCCGACCTGGACAAAGGTACCAAGGGAGCTTGTGTCTGGTTGAAGCTGGCTGCTGCCGATGGCGTCTAGGCACATCGTAGTGATTCCGGCCGCCGGTGGCGGCTCGCGCATGCAGGCGGCGCTGCCCAAGCAGTACCTGCGCCTGGCGGGCAAGACGGTATTGCGCCATACGATAGAGCTGTTCTTGCGCGAGCCGGCAATCGACAAGCTGCTGCTGGTAATCAGTGCCGGCGATCAGCATTTCGACCCGGCCGAATGGCCGGAAATCGGTTCCAGACTGGCTGTGGCACGGGTCGGCGGTGACACGCGTGCGACTTCGGTGCGTAACGGCTTGCGTGAGCTCCGGGCAGAGCTGGCGGCTGACGACTGGGTGCTGGTGCATGATGCCGCTCGTCCCTGTCTTGCTCCCAACGATCTGAGATGCCTGTTGCAACGGCTGGCGGATGAGCCAGTGGGGGGCATTCTCGCGATACCGGTCGCCGACACCCTGAAGCTGGCAGGTGCCGGGCAGCAGGTGCTCAGGACTGTTTCACGCGATCATTTGTGGCAAGCGCAAACGCCGCAGATGTTCCGTTTCGGCCTGCTGCAGCAGGCGCTGGAGGCGGGCATCGATGGCAATATCACCGATGAAGCGTCGGCAATCGAACGCTTGGGGCTGCGCCCGCTGCTGGTGAACGGCAGCCGGCACAATATCAAGATTACTTACCCCGGCGATCTACCGTTTGCCGAGTGGGTTCTGCAACAAAGGAACATGGCATGAGAATTGGGCAGGGTTTTGACGTGCATGCGCTGGCCGAGGGGCGCAAGCTGATTATTGGCGGTGTGGATATTCCACATGCCAAGGGTTTGCTTGGCCATTCGGATGCCGACGTGCTGTTGCATGCGCTGACCGATGCGTTGCTGGGGGCTGCCGCACTGGGCGATATCGGTAAGCACTTTCCCGATAGCGATGCCCGTTACGCCGGCGCCGACAGCCGCGTATTGTTGCGCGAAACCTGGAAAATGCTGCACGAGCAGGGCTATCGGGTGGTCAATGTCGATGCGACCATTATTGCCCAGGTACCGAAAATGGCGCCACATATCGCGCAGATGGTCGCCCACATTGCTGCCGATCTGGCACTGTTGCCGGAGGACGTCAACGTGAAGGCCAAGACTACCGAGCGGCTCGGCTTTACCGGGCGCGAAGAAGGCATTGCCGCCGAAGCGGTATGCCTGATTGCGAAAATCTGAGGAATTGCGGCTGGAGCAGGCGGGTTCTGCCGCCTCAGCCAATGTCTTTGTGTACGGCAGGGTCGAAACGGGTTGCTTGGTTGCGCCCGTTTTTCTTGGAAAAATACAGCGCCAAGTCAGTCTCGTGAATCAGGTCTTCCGGCTTGCGGTGCTCCGGCTGGTAGATCGAGATTCCCATGCTGATGGTAAACGGGATTGGTGTGCCATCCCAGTCCGCAGGAGCCGATTCAGCGGCGCAGCGGATACGTTCGGCCAGTGTCAGTGCGCCGACCACATCCGTTCCCGGGAGGACCAGCATGAATTCTTCGCCGCCATAGCGGCCGAATATGTCTGATTTGCGCAGTAGCTCGGTCATGCGTTTGCCGACCGTGCGCAATACTGCGTCACCGCCCAAGTGGCCGAAGTTGTCGTTGATCTTCTTGAAATGATCCAGATCGAACATGATCAACGCGAACGATTCGTTGTAGCGATGGGCGCGCTCGAACTCTGCTGTCAGACGTTCCTGCAGGTGGCGGCGGTTGAAAATACCGGTCAGCCCGTCGCGATTGTTGCTTTCTTCCAGTGCTGCCAGCGCCTCGTTCAGCTGGCGCTGGTAAATTGCGGTGTCGGTGACGTCAAACAGCGAAACACAAACTGCCTCGATATTGCCGTCGGCACCTACCACCGGCATGATGGTGGTGTTCTGTTGCATGAAATCGATGCCACCGGTAATCGGCCGGCTATGGGCAAACTGGAACAGGTAGGCACGCTGCTCCCATGACGTGAAAGCGAAATTGCGCAAAACGAACACGCTGTTGATCTTCTTTTCCAGCCATTTGCGCGGTAGCTCCGGAAAGCAGTCGTAGACATTCTGCCCCAGCACTTCTTCGGCCTTCTTGCCGCTGTGCTTTTCCATGAACTGGTTCCACATCAGCAGGCGGTGTTCGCGGTCAAGCACGAACAGGCCAATGTCTACCCGGTCAACGATGAATGGCGCCCACTGGGCCGGAACCTGGCTCATCTAGAAAGATTCCATGAACTTGTCGATGGCTTCACCCATGGATTGGATCGATTCTTCCGGCATCAGGAAAGTCAGGTGCGAAGTGAAGTTACGCTCTTCCAGTGTGAAATTGACTTCCACCAGCAAGGCGTAATTCCAGGTCATCTTCTTTGGATCAATCAGCCTGTCCACTGGAATGCGTTCGGCCATGATGGACGGTGCGGAATAGGTGAGCGTGGCTTCCAGCAGATCGGCAATACCTCCGAGGCATGCCCCCACCAGTACATTGCTGACATCCAGTATCAGCTCGCGTTCGGCGCTGGCTTCAAGTTGTTCCTCATACCCCATCAGGTCGGCCAGATCCATGCAGCCTTCCTGGTCGTAAATAACCAGTGCCTCGCCGCGCATGGTGCCGTGAAACGACTGGCGTGCCGCGGTAATTTCCTTGTCCGGGCCAACCATGTCGGATATTGCCGCACCGATGGCAACAACATCGAGCACACGAATGCGTGGCACGGACAAGTTGACGAATACGCCGAGAATATTGGCCAGTGAGGAACCGGCCTGTCCCATTGCGATATTGGTTACTTCCTGCAGTGCGTCGGTTTGATCTTGGGAGAGCAGGGCAGGCGCGCTCATAGTACGATTCCGTATTGTTTCAGGATTGCCTGGATTTCTTGCGGATTGACTGGTTTCTTGCAGAACGCCACCGCGCCGAGCTTGCGTACCCGCTCTTGTGCGATCGGCTGAATGTCGGCGGAAACCACTATTACGAAGGTATTCAGACCTTCTTTCTGTAACTGTTCAAGTACCCCGTAGCCATCCAGTTCGGGCATGGTGAGATCCAGGAACATTATCTCTGCCTTGCCGGCGCGGTATCCTTCCAGCGCTTCCAAGCCATTGGCAGCCTGTGTAATTTCTATGTCCCACTCTGTTGGTAGCGACTTTATAAGCATTTTCCGCGCCATCGCGGAATCATCGCAGACTAGAACTGGTGTTGGCATGACTCTAGGTTTTCCAGAATGACGGCTAAAAAACTCTGTTATATTTCTTTACGCGTGCCAAGATGCTTGGCGCTGCGCCACTTCACTATAGCAACAATTTTGCCGGAACAAGCAAATTAGCGTGCTCCCAGCAACAAACACAGACGGTACATCCCCAACAGGCCAAATCCGGCAATTGTTGCACCGGCAAACAATTTCCACCATCGATTTTGCAATATTCCGGATATGTGCCGCGCAGCCATTCCCAGCAACATCAGATTGGGTAGTGTTCCGGCTCCGAATGCCAGCATCAGCAATGCACCCTGTAGCGGCCGGGCGCTGGAGAGGGCGCTCAGAGTGGCAGTGTAGACCAATCCGCACGGTAACCAACCCCACAGCCCACCAATTGCCAGCGCTTGCCACGCGTGCCGGATCGGCAGCAGCTTGCGCGTCAGCGGTTTCAGCCGCCGCCACACCGGTCTGCCAATTTTTTCCAGCTGGGTGATGGCGCTGGAGAGCCCTGCGACATACAGACCAAGGCCGATGAGGATTAGGCTGGAAATGCCGTACAGAGCCAGCTGCAGCGTTTGGGCTTGTGCCAGCATTTGTGTCGAATTGCCGATTGTACCGGCGATTGCGCCAACCAGCATATAGCTGCCGATGCGGCCAAGATTGAACAACAGTTGCTGGCCGAGTGACGCAGCGCCACGCCCCGGCATCGACAATGCGCCGACCACGCCACCGCACATGGCGGCACAATGGCCGCCACCCAGCAGCCCGGCGAGAAATAGCGACAGGAAACTGTACTCGAACACCGTCCACGCTCTTCGTCAACAGAACCTAGGTTCTGTTGACGTTTGTTTCACGACTGCGTTTGATGCAATTCAGTTACAAAACAAGGAGTAAAACGCGCCGTGCAGTGATCTGCACCAGCGGTTTACGACGCAGTGTTGTAACTGAAGTGCATCAAACCCTTCGGGCTGGCGAGTAAAAAGGCCATCCACGGCGTTACGCTCCTTGAAAATAATCCATTATTATCAGCGTCGCATGCCTTGTGGCTGGCCTTTTTACTCACCAGCGCAGCGGCGAAACAAATGTCAACAGAACCTAGGCAAAAGTCGGAGTTTAAATGACTTTCGAGTAACGTTGACGCTCGCGTTCGGCGCGCAGGTATTTATCGAACACCATGCAGATGGTGCGGATCAGCAATCTGCCTTTGGAGGTAACGCTCAGCCACTGGTCGTCCAGGGTCAGCATGCCTTCCTGTTCGTATTCGCGCAGCAGGCGGATTTCTTCCTGGAAACAGGTCTTGAAGTCGATCAGATAGGAGATTTCCAGCGATTCGATCGAAATCTCGAACTGGCACATCAAGGCTTGTATGATTGTGCGGCGCAGCAAGTCGTCGGCCGTCAGCTCCAGTCCGCGCATGATCGGCAGTGTGTGCCGGTCGATACGATCGTAATAGTCGTCCAGTGTTTTGACGTTCTGGCTGTAGGTCGGCCCGACCTTGCCAATGGCGGAAATGCCCAGCGCGATCAGATCGCAATCGGCATGGGTCGAATATCCCTGGAAGTTGCGATGCAAGCGTCCCTGACGCTGTGCCACCGCCAATTCGTCATTCGGTTTGGCGAAATGGTCCATGCCGATATAGACGTAACCGACATCGGTCAGCTTCTTGATCGCCAGCTTCATGATGTCGAGGCGGGTCTGTGCATCCGGTAGATCGGCTTCGTTGATGCGCCGCTGCGGTTTGAACAGCGATGGCAGATGTGCATAGTTATAAATGGAAATGCGATCCGGATTGGCGGCGATCACTTTTTCCAGCGTTTGGTCGAAGCTGATCAGCGTCTGGAACGGCAGGCCGTAGATCAGATCGATGCTGATCGATTTGAAGCCGTTGGCGCGTGCAGCGTGCAGTACGTTCAGCGTTTCTTCTTCGGGCTGGATGCGATTGACCGCAACCTGTACCTGCGGGTCGAAATCCTGCACCCCCAGGCTCATGCGATTGAAACCAAGCTCGGCCAGCAGGGCGATGGTTTCGTTGCTGACCTTGCGTGGATCGATTTCAATCGAATACTCGCCGTCATCTACCAGCTGGAAATGTTTGCGCGTTGCGTCCATCAACTCGCGCATCTGCTCATCGGCCAGAAATGTCGGGGTCCCGCCACCCCAGTGCAGTTGCTCTACGCGTCGGTCATTGTCCAGATGGGCTGTTTGCAGCTCCATTTCCCGGATCAGGTACTTGACATACTTGCCGGAGCGTCCACGATCCTTGGTGATGATCTTGTTGCAGGCGCAGTAGTAGCAGATGGTATTGCAGAATGGCAGGTGAAAATACAACGACAGCGGCCGATTGATGCCACCGATATTGCGTTTGCCCAGCCAGTATGCATAGGTATCGGCGTTGAATGCTTCGATGAAGCGGTCGGCAGTAGGGTAGGAGGTGTAGCGTGGCCCGTTCTTGTCCAGCCGGCGGATCAGATCGAGGTCGACCTCTACGGTGGTGTAATCTTCGCCATGCTGGGGTGCCTGGGCATGCTGTGCCATGATGTCCATAGTGTTTCTGTGATAAAACCCGCCAACTATGCCAGCAGGGATTGTTTATCGGTTTGATGTGGATCAAAAACCATGTCATAGTAAACTGTTTTTGAATACAAGCAGATCATTATGTCCCAGGTTGCGCAACTGTTTGGCGAAGTATCGGCTCAACAACTGAGAGCGGCCTGTTCCGGATGCAATCTGAAGGAGCTGTGTTTGCCGCTGGGTTTGGGCGATGCGGAAATGGAACAGCTCGAGCGCCTTATCCACAAGGGGCATGCGGCAAAAAAGGGTGATGCGCTATACCGTGCCGGAGCGACATTCACCGCGTTGTATGCGGTAAAGGCCGGTTGTTTCAAGACTTGCGTGATTTCCGAAGACGGTCGCGAGCAGGTTACCGGCTTTCACATGTCGGGCGAGATCATCGGCATGGATGCGATCAGCACCGAACGACATACCTGCAACGCAATCGCGCTGGAGGACAGCGAAATCTGCGAAATCCCGTTTGCCCGTCTGGAAGATCTGTGCCGCAAGATTCCTGCGCTGCAGCGGCATTTTTACAAGGTAATGAGTCGGGAAATCGTGCGCGATCATGGTGTCATGCTCTTGCTCGGCAACATGAAGGCGGAGGAGCGACTGGCGGCATTCCTGCTGAATCTGTCGCAGCGTTTCCAGTCACGCGGTTATTCGCCACGCGAGTTCAATCTGCGCATGACGCGCGAGGAAATTGGCAGCTTTCTCGGCTTGAAGCTGGAGACGGTGAGCCGGATATTCTCCAAGTTTCAGGAAGAAGGTATGGTCAAGGTCAATAACCGTCAGATCGAATTGATCGACACTCCGCGACTGAAGCATCTGCTCAACGGCTGTCAGCCGTAGCAATGCAACCAGATCCGCAAACAACAATGCCGGCTTTTGCCGGCATTGTTGTTTGTGTTGGGGACGGCCCGGCTTATTGTTCCCGGCGCATGAAGTGCTGCGGGCGGAAACCAAGTGCTGCCAGTGCACCGAAGTAGATCGCCACGCCAGGGATGATGACGCCGAACAGCTTGAGCGAGCGATAAGTCAACCCGCCGTTATGCCATGGGCCGGCCCAGTCTGCCGCCCACCACAATGCAGCGCACATCAGCAGTGTGGCCAGTGCCGTTTTCAGCATGAAGGCACCCCAGCCCGGCTGGGGAGAATAGATGCCATGGCGCCGCAGGCTCAGATATAGCAGTGTGGCGTTGATACAGGAACCAAGTCCGATAGAAAGCGCCAGTCCGGCATGTCGCAGTTGCCAGATGAACAGCAGGTTCATTGCCTGTGTCGCCAGAAGCGAGATCACGGCGATTTTTACCGGCGTTTTGACGTTTTGCCGTGCATAAAAACCCGGTGCCAGAATCTTGACCTGAATCAGTCCCATCAGGCCAATGCTGTATGCAATCAACGCTTGTTGCGTCATCTGCAGGTCGTGAATGCCGAATTTGCCATATTGGAACAGCGTTGCAATCAGCGGTCCGGACAGTACCGCCAGCGCGGCCGAGGCTGGCAGCGACAGCAGGAACGACAGTCGCAGCCCCCAGTCGAGCAGGCGTGAATACTCTTCGTTCGAGTTGTTGCTGTGATGCTTCGACAGGCTGGGTAGCAGGATGGTGCCGAGCGCTACACCGAGAATGCCGGTCGGAAATTCCATCAGCCGGTCGGCGTAATACATCCATGACACACTGCCGCTGACCAGGAATGACGCAAAAATGGTGTTGATGACGAGGCTGATCTGGCCGACCGAAACGCCGAAAATTGCCGGCCCCATTTTGGTCATGATGCGACGCACGCCCGGATCGCTCCAGTCCAGCCGTGGGCGCGGCAGCATGCGGATTTTTGCCAGATAGGGCAGTTGGAAGCCAAGCTGCAATATGCCGCCGATGAATACCGCCCAGGCCAGTGCCAGTACTGGCGGGTGGAAGTAGGGCGCGAGCAGCAGCGAACAGGCAATGAACGAGATGTTGAGCAGCGTTGGCGTGAATGCCGGAATCGAAAACTGGTTATAGGTATTGAGTATCGACCCGGCCAGCGATGCCAGGGAAATGAACAGGATATAGGGAAAGGTAATGCGCAGCAGTTGCACCGTCAGATCGAATTTTTCCGCGCTGGCGGCAAAGCCGGGGGCCGTGGCGTAAATCACCCACGGTGCGGCGATAATGCCGAGCGTCGTGACTATTGCCAGTGCGAGTGCCAGGATGCCGCTGACGTGATCCAGCAGCAGCCGGGTTTCCTGCTCGCTACGCTGGTTCTTGTATTCCGCCAGTACCGGTACAAACGCTTGCGAGAATGCACCCTCGGCAAAAATCCGGCGTAGCAGGTTGGGTAGCTTGAACGCGGTGAAAAAGGCATCGGTTGCGAAGCCGGCACCAAATACCCGGGCGATGATGGCGTCGCGGATAAAGCCCAGAACCCGCGACAGGAGCGTCATGCTGCTGACCGCGGCCAGTGCCTTGAGGAGATTCATTGTCTGACAGTAGGCGGAAATGGAAATTGCGCCGAATGATAAGCGATTCTTGCATTGTTTGGCGATAAGCCGTATGATCCACCGTTTTTCGAATACGCCAAATTTAGGAGTCGACTAACATGGCAAACAGCGCACAAGCAAGAAAGCGTGCTCGCCAGGCGGACATCGCCCGTGCGCGCAATGCTTCGCAGCGTTCCGCTTTCCGTACCGCAATCAAGAAAGTTCTGAAAGCTATCGAAGCTGGCGATAAAGCTGCAGCTCAAACCGTATTTCAGGAGTCGGTGAGCATCATCGACCGTATTGCAGACAAGGAAATCTTCCATAAGAACAAGGCCGCTCGTCACAAGAGCCGCCTGTCTGCCGCGATCAAGGCGATGGCCTGAGCCGCTGGTCAGTCTGCAAGAAACCCGATCCGTGCGATCGGGTTTTTTTATTGCTGCTATTTCATTCAGCGCTTATACTCCGCCCCGCCTTGGGTGCCCGCAGAATGGTCTGCCGGGTGAAACGGGAAACAGGTGCAATGCCTGTGCTGCCCCCGCAACGGTAAGCGAGTAGTGCCCGATCATCGTGCCACTGGACTGGATTTCCGGGAAGGCGGTTGGGCGCAGGGTGCTCGTAAGCCCGGAGACCGGCCCGAGGTGTGCAGGAGTCGCGGGGTGTCGATTCGAACCTGTAGCCTGGCCGCCTGCCGGGCTTTGGCTCCTGTGGCATTCAAACTGCATCCGCGTGGGGCGGATGCGTGCAGGAGTTCCTTTCATGTTTCGCCCATCCCTGATTGCCGCTGTACTGGCGGCCTTGCCTTGTTCGGTCGTGCTGGCTGCCGAGCCTGTTGAATTTGATCCGGTTACCGTGACCGCCACCCGGTTGCCGCAGCCACTGTCGTCGGTGGTTGCCGATGTCAGCGTGATTAGCCGCAAACAGATCGATGAATTTGCCGGTGGTAGCGTCACCGATATATTGCAGACTGTTCCCGGCGTCGAGATTTCCACTAATGGCGGGCGCGGTCAGCTGAGTTCGATTTTCCTGCGTGGGGCCAATTCCTCGCAGACCGTGGTGCTGATCGATGGCGTACGTGTCAATTCCGCTACCAGTGGCGGTGCGGCGCTGGAAAAGCTGCCTTTGGACCAGGTGGAGCGCATCGAGGTGCTGCGTGGCCCGGCCAGTTCGCGCTATGGCGCCGATGCGATTGGCGGCGTGGTGCAGGTGTTTACCCGTGCCGCTGCCGGACGCGATCAGCTCGGTGCCGGCGTCGGCATCGGTAGCGACGGTTTGCGCCAGGCGCATGCCAGTCTCGCTGCCGGCTCGGCCAAGTCGCGGCTGGCGCTGAATGTCAGTGTGGAAAATTATCGCGGTTTTTCTGCCAGCAATGAGTCGCATCCGTGGGGGCTGTTCGGTTCCGATGATGACGGATTGCAGAGCCGTTCCGTGTCGTTGGCTGCGAGTCACGAATGGATGCCGGGGCAGGAGCTGAGCCTGAATCTGCTCGAATCCCGTGGCCGGGTGCAATACGACGCCGGCAGCGCATACGATCCAGTAACCTTTAATCCGATTTCCGGTTCGGCCGAGTGGAATTACCGCATTGAGCAGCAGCTCGCATCGCGCTCGCTGGTCAGCCGCAATCAGCTGAATCAGGCATGGCTCAGTACTGTAACCGTGGGCGAGGGGGTCGATAGTTACAAGGATAGCGGTGGCCTGAGCGAGAGCCGCTTTCGTACTCGCCAGCGGCAGCTGAGTTGGCAGAACGATGTCACTGTCGCTGGTACCAAGTGGTCGCTGGCGCTGGAGGGGCTGAATCAGCAGATCGATTCAACCGAGGAGTATGATCGTTCCAGTCGCATTATCCGTTCCGTCTGGCTGGCCGCGCAGCGCCAGTATTCGGTGCATGCGTTCGATGCTGCGGTGCGGCACGACGACAATTCCCAGTTCGGCAGCAAGACCACCGGTAGCGTCGCCTATGCTCTGCAGTTGGCGCCGCTGCGTTTTGCCGCCGGGTATGCGACGGCATTCCGCGCGCCTTCGTTCAACGATCTGTATTACCCGTATTTCGGCAATCCCGATCTGAAGCCGGAAACCTCTGCCAATCGTGAGCTGAGCGTTGAATATGCACGCGCCGGCGTACGCACCCGTGCCGTGCTGTTCCGCAATCTGGTGGACGATCTGATCGCGCTCGATGCCGCTTATCGTCCTGCCAACCTGAAGCAGGCCGACCTGCGCGGTCTGGGGTGGTCAGGTCAGGTCCGGTTGGCGGCGCTGGATTTGCGTGCCGATATGAACTGGCAGGATCCGCGCGATGTTGCTACCGATAGCGTGTTGCCGCGACGCGCCAGGCGTTTTGGCGGATTCGGTGCCAGCTACCTGATTGCCGGCTGGAGTCTGGATGGCGAGCTGCGTGCGGTGGGTGAGCGCCACGATACCGATGGTGCGCGTCTACCGGGTTATGCGTTGGTCGATCTGGGGATTAAGTCCGAAATCCAGCCGCGCCTTTCGTTGCAGATGCGTGCAACCAATCTGTTCGATCGTAAATATGTGGTCGCCGAGGGGTATAACACGGCTGGCCGCGGTGGATTTGTCGGTGTCGACTACCGCTTCCGCTAAAGCGCTGCTGGCGCTTGTGCTGCTGAGCGGCGCCGCATATGCGGCACCGCTGCGCGTAGTTGACGATACCGGCCATACGCTGGTGTTGCCGGCGCCGGCCAGGCGCATCGTCAGCTTGGCGCCACATCTGACCGAGCAGTTGTTTGCTGCCGGTGCCGGAGAGCGCTTGGTCGGTGTGGCGCGCTTTAGCGATTATCCTGCCGCTGCGCGCCAGTTGCCGGTGGTTGGCGATTACGCCGGTCTGGATGTCGAGGCGGTGTTGCAGCTCAAACCGGATCTGGTGCTGGCGTGGTCCACGGGCAATCAGGCGGCGTTGCTCGGGCCGCTGCAGCGCATGGGGATTCCGGTATTCTGGTCGCAGCCGGAACGGCTCGACGATGTTGCCGGCAGCATCCAGCGTCTGGGCGTGCTCGCCGATAGTGCCGCGGTTGCCGAGCGGGCTGCGGCAGACTATCGGCGTCAGCTGGCACAATTGCGTGCCAGGTATGCTGGCGCGGCGCCGGTACGGGTGTTTGCGCAGATTTGGGATCAGCCGTTGACAACAGTCAGCAATGCCCATGTGATCGGCGACATGGTACGCCTGTGCGGCGGTGTAAATGTGTTTGGCTCGGCGCCGGTATTGACGCCGCTGGTTTCGGTCGAGTCCGTGCTGCGCGCCGATCCGCAGGTATTGCTGGCGCCAGGCGCTGCGGCGGACGCCTCTCTGTGGCGGCAGTGGCGCGGCTGGTCACAGATCAGTGCGGTACGGCAGCGGCAGATGTGTGTGGTGGAAGCCGACTGGCTGTCGCGCTTCACGCCACGCACCCTGCTTGCCGCCGACCGGGTTTGTGCCTGTCTGCAGCGCGCGCGCTCGGCTCACTGACCTACCAGGACCGCCGGCAATCCAAGCTGCTTGATTTTCCTGTAGGCAGCTTCCGCCTCCTGTTTGTCCTGGAACGGCCCGAGCTGGACGCGTGTTTCCATGTGTGCCTTGATGCCATTGGATGCCAGTCTTTGCTGTAGCGCCTGTGCGTTGGCGTAGTTGGCAAATACCCCGAGTTGCACTGTATAGCCCTGGCCTTGCGCCACCTTGTTGCGCGGTAGCAACGGGATTTCGCTGGCCGCCGGTTTTTCCGGTGCCAGTGTTTCTTTGGGGGCTTGTGCTGGCAGCACTTGCGGCTTCAGTGGCGCTTCCGGCTTGTCCGGTTCGACCAGTGCCGGTTTATGGCTGGCCGGTTCAGCCGGTTTGGTCGCTAAGGTCGTCACCGGTGTGCTCTTGGGGAGTGCGGCAACTACCGGCGGCGGCGGGGCTTGTTTCTCTTCGGTAGCGGTACTCGGACGAGCGACTGTTTTGGGTTCGCCGGTTGCCGGTAGCGCTGCACTCTTTGCCGGCGCGGCAGCGGGCGCTGCGGCCGGTTTGGCGGTGTCGGGTTCTGTGGCTGCTGGCGGTGTGCCTGCCGGCGCTGCCGCAGGTTTCGTGGTGCCGGCTTCGGCTGTCTTCTCCGGCTCGGACGGCGGTGGTTCGGCTTTGCCCGGTGCCGGAATGATGCGCGTGGTCTGTCCGTCGCTTGCGGGTGGTGGAGCCAGTTTGACTTCCGGGTTGGATTTGAATTTGTCCAGCAACGGCAGGCTGATCGCCGCCGCGCCGACCAGGCCGACGGCAATTACGACACGCCGGATCAGGCGCTGCCGGATTTCGCTCTGTTCTTTCTCCAGTTCCGGATCGGGCTGTTTTTCGTTTTCCGCCATCGACTTGTCACCTCTTGAATTATGCCAACTGTCGCCCCAAATCAGGCTGTGCTAAAATTGCGGGTCGCGTTTATTTTATAAGCAGTTGCATGGCGAACGTAAAATAAACTTTCAGTTTTCTTTGTTATGTATTGATTTTATGGAGATTTGAATGGCTATTGAACGCACTCTGTCGATCGTTAAACCTGATGCGGTGGCAAAAAACGTAATTGGTCAGATCTACACCCGCTTTGAAAGTGCCGGTCTGAAAGTAATCGCAGCAAAAATGAAACACCTGTCGCGCGCTGAAGCGGAAGGCTTCTACGCAGTGCACAAAGAGCGTCCTTTCTTCAAGGATCTGGTTGATTTCATGGTGTCGGGCCCGGTAATGATCCAGGCTCTGCAAGGCGAAAACGCCATCGCCAAAAACCGCGACCTGATGGGCGCTACCGATCCGAAGAAAGCGGAAAAAGGCACCATTCGCGCCGATTTCGCCGATTCGATCGATGCCAACGCCGTCCATGGCTCCGACAGCGCCGAGAATGCCGCGATTGAAATCGCCTACTTCTTTGCCGCTTCGGAAGTTTACGGCCGCTAAGCAGGAAATCATGGCAAATAACCTGCTCGATTACGATCTCGATGGTTTGACCGAATATTTCGCGTCGATCGGCGAAAAGCCGTTCCGCGCCAAACAGGTGTTGCGCTGGATGCATCATTTCGGCGCCGACAACTTTGACGCAATGACCGATATCGCCAAGAGCCTGCGCGAAAAGCTGCAGGTGCAGGCGGAAATTCGCGTACCGGAAATGATCACCGGGCAGGAATCCGACGATGGCACCCGCAAGTGGCTGCTCAACGTCGGTGCCAGTAACGGGGTCGAGACCGTCTTCATTCCCGACGACGGTCGCGGCACCCTGTGTGTATCATCGCAGGTGGGCTGTGCGCTGGAATGCACGTTCTGTTCCACCGGCCGGCAGGGCTTCAACCGCAACCTGACTACGGCCGAAATCATCGGCCAGCTGTGGTGGGCCAACAAGGCTCTCGGCCGTGATCCGAAGGGTGAGCGCATCGTCAGCAATGTGGTGATGATGGGCATGGGCGAGCCGCTGGCAAATTACGAAAACGTGGTGCGGGCGATGCGCATCATGCTCGAAGACAATGCCTACAACCTGTCACGCCGCCGCGTGACACTGTCTACGTCCGGTCTGGTGCCGGCGATGGATCGCCTGAGAGACGATTTGCCGGTAGCGCTGGCAGTCAGCCTGCATGCGCCCAACGATGCGCTGCGCGATGAAATTGTGCCGATCAACAAGAAGTACCCGCTGAAAGAGCTGATGGCGGCTTGCGTGCGTTATATGGAAAAAGCGCCGCGCGACTTTGTGACTTTCGAATATGTCATGCTCGATGGCGTCAACGACACCGCCGAGCATGCGCGCCAGCTGGTGGCGCTGGTGCGCGATGTGCCGTGCAAATTCAACCTGATTCCGTTCAATCCGTTCCCGAATTCCGGCTATCAGCGTTCCGGTAACGATGCGATTCGTCGTTTCCGTGAAATTCTGCAGCAGGCAGGCTATGTTGTAACCACGCGCAAGACGCGCGGCGACGATATCGATGCGGCTTGCGGCCAGCTGGCCGGTCAGGTCGAAGACAAGACCAAGCGCCAGCTTCGGCGCATTGTGGAGATTCGTGCATGATTCTGCGCCGGATTGTCTGGCCGTTGCTGTGTTGTGTGGCGCTGGTGCAGACCGCCGGGGCCGATGAAGACAGGGACCTCAATCGGGCGAAAATTCATACCGAACTGTCAACCCAGTATTTCCTGCGCGGCCAGTACGGTTACGCACTGGAAGAAGCGAATATCGCGATCAAGGCCAAGCGTGACCATGCCGCAGCCTATAACGTTCTGGCATTGATCAATGCCGAACTCAAGGAAGACGACGAAGCCGACAAGGCATTTCGCAACGGCCTGGACTACCAGCCGGCCGACTCCGATCTGAATCACAATTACGGCTGGTTTTTGTGCGAGCGTGGCCGGGCCAAGGATTCGCTGAAATACTTCCGCGCCGCGCTGCGCAATCCTCTGTACGAGGCGCCGGAAAAGGCACTGGTCAGTGCCGGTGTGTGCTCGATGCGCAGTGGTGACTTTGATGGTGCGTTGACATTTTTCGACAAGGCGCTGAAGCTGAAGCCGGATTACCCGCCGGCCTTGTGGAATCTGGCCAACGAAAGCTTCAGGGCCGGCAAGCCGGGCGATGCGCGCCGGTATCTGTCGCGCCTGAACCGGATTGCCGAACCCACTGCCGAAGCGCTCTGGCTCGGGGTTCGGGTCGAGCGTCGGCTTGGTGACAAGGACGCCGAATTGGACTATGCCAATAAGCTGAAGAAGCAATTCCCCGAATCCAAAGAAGCAGCAGAAATGCTCAACGGACAGCCCTGATGATGGATGCAGACGTAGTGGTGGAGAACGGCCCGGCCAGTGCCGGCTCGTTGTTGCGCAAGGCACGCGAAGCCAAGGGAATGAGCCTGGAGGATGTGGCGGGCAAACTCAAGTTGTCGCGTCGGCAGATCGAGGCGCTGGAGGCTGACAATTTCTCCGAATTGCCAGGGCTGACGTTTGTGCGTGGCTTTGTGCGCAATTATGCGCGCGTACTCGATATCGATCCTGACCCGATCCTGGCCTATCTCGATGCCGGGCCGCAAACACTGGCGCAGCTGCGCGCCAGCGACCCCCCGGCAGAGCCTAGGGCGCCGCAACTGGTCAAGTTGCCGCAACGTTCCGGCTATCTGCGCCCACGGCGCGTGCCGGTAAAGCTGATTGCCGCTCTGGTGCTGGCTGCATTGCTGGCAGGCGGTGGTGCGTTGCTGGTGCACCAGTCCAGCCTCGAGCCGGAATTGACGCTGGCGCCTGCCAGCACGCCGACTCCGGCTGTGGAAACAGCGAAACCGGAGCTGCCGGCTGAAGCGAATGCCGCTGCGTCAACGGCTCCGGCTGCACCGGCAGATACTGCGGCACCGGCGGCTGCCGCATCCGATTCAACCGTGGCTCCGGCGGTGGCGGCTCCTGCCGGCGAGGCTGCTGCCGGCACGACCGGTGCTGCAGCTCCTGTTTCCGTTGTGCCGGCATCCACCGTTGCGGATGGGGCGGGGCAGTTGCGCTTGGCGTTCGAAGGCGATTCCTGGGTGGATATCCGCGATGCCGACGGCAACAAGGTGGCATCCAAGCTGTACAAACCGGGAGCGGAAGATACGCTCAGTGGCAAACCGCCGTTCAAGCTGGTGATCGGCAATGCGGCGCAGGTCAAACTCTTCTATAATGGCCAGCCGGTTGATCTGGCTGCCCATGTCAAAATCAATGTGGCGCGTCTAAAACTCGAATGATTTCAAGGGGCCGGCGCAATTAAGCGCCGGTTTTGCTAGCGGGCTGTATCATGTTTCACGTAACCATTCCCCGGCGCAAAAGCCGGCAGATTCGTATTGGCAGTGTGCTGGTCGGCGGCGATGCGCCGATTTCGGTGCAGACCATGACCAATACCGAAACCTGCGACGTCGATGCCACCGTGGCGCAAATCGAGCGCGCTGCCAAGGCAGGTGCCGATATCGTGCGTGTGTCGGTGCCGTCGATGGAGGCTGCCGAGGCGTTTGGCTCCATCCGCAAGCGTGCGCCGGTGCCGCTGGTGACCGACATCCATTTCGACTACAGGATCGCGCTGCGGGTTGCCGAGCTTGGCGCCGATTGCCTGCGTATCAATCCTGGCAATATCGGCCGTGAAGACCGCGTGCGTGCGGTAGTGCAGTCGGCCAAGGATCATGGCATTCCGATCCGTATCGGTGTCAACGCCGGTTCGCTGGAAAAGGATCTGCAGAAAAAATATGGCGAGCCGACACCGCAAGCGCTGGTGGAATCGGCAATGCGCCATGTCGAAATCCTCGACCGGCTGGATTTCCATGACTTCAAGGTCAGCGTCAAGGCGTCCGAAGTGTTCATGGCGGTCGAAGCCTACAAGCTGCTGGCGCAGCAAATCGAGCAGCCGCTGCATCTGGGGATCACCGAAGCGGGCGGTTTCCGCTCCGGTGCGGTGAAGTCGGCAATCGGCTTGGGCATGCTGCTGGCACAGGGTATCGGCGATACCATTCGCGTATCGCTGGCGGCCGATCCGGTCGAAGAAGTGCGCGTCGGTTTCGATATCCTCAAGTCGCTGCATTTGCGCAACAAGGGGGTGAACATCATCGCTTGCCCGTCGTGCTCGCGCCAGGAATTCGATGTAATCAAAACCGTCAACCTGCTGGAGCAGCGCCTGGAAGACATTACCGAGCACCTCGACGTGGCTGTGATCGGCTGTGTGGTAAATGGTCCGGGCGAAGCCAGGGAGGCCGATCTCGGCGTGGCTGGCGGTAGCCCGAACCTGTTTTACGTCGATGGCAAACCGAGTCACAAGGTAGATGCCAACGACATCGCCGATGAAATGGAGCGCCAAGTGCGCGCCAAGATCGAATTACGCCGCCAGCTCGGACTGGATCAGGCGGCTGCCGGCAAGATCATCCCGATCAAGCCGGCATGAACCGAAACACGAAACCAAGTAAAAAGACTGTATTGAATGAGTAATCCGATTCAAGCCATTCGCGGCATGAACGACATCCTGCCGGAAGATTCGGTCTGGTGGCTGCGCTTCGAAGCCATTGTGCGCGAGTGGGCCGATGCCTACGGCTATCGCAACATCCGTACCCCGATTGTGGAAAAAACCGACCTGTTCGTGCGCTCTATCGGCGAAGTGACCGATATTGTCGAAAAGGAGATGTACAGCTTCGAGGATTCGCTCAACGGCGACAAGCTGACATTGCGTCCGGAAGGCACCGCATCGTGCCTGCGCGCGGTGCTGCAAGCCAATTTACTGCATCAGGGCCCGCAGCGCCTGTATTACACAGGTCCGATGTTCCGCCACGAACGGCCACAAAAGGGGCGCTACCGTCAGTTCCACCAGGTTGGTGTCGAGGCGCTCGGCTTCAATGGCCCGGATGTCGATGCCGAACTGATCCTGATGACGGCCGATCTGTGGCAACGTCTGGGTTTGCGCAACATTCAGCTGCAGCTGAATACGCTTGGCTCGGCCGACGAGCGCGCTGCTCATCGCGAACAGCTGATTCGCTATCTTGAGGCGCATCAGGAGCAGCTGGACGAAGATTCGCGCCGCCGCCTGCACAGCAATCCGCTGCGCGTGCTGGATACCAAGAATCCCGAGCTGCAGGCACTGGTCGAGGCGGCACCGAAGTTGATCGATTTTATCGGTGATGCATCGCGGCTGCATTTTGACGGCCTGCAAGCCTTGTTGCGCCAGGCCGGTATCGATTTCGTCATCAACCCACGGCTGGTGCGCGGGCTGGATTATTACAATCTGACCGTGTTCGAGTGGGTGACAACCGAACTCGGTTCGCAAGGCACTGTATGTGGCGGCGGCCGCTACGATACGCTGGTGGAGATGCTCGGCGGCAAGCCGACACCGGCCTGCGGTTTCGGTATGGGTATCGAGCGCCTGCTGCTGTTGATGCGCGAACAGGGGCAGGAACTGGCGCAGCCGGCGCCGGATGCTTACATTGCCTGCTTTGGCGACACGGCGACCGGATTCGCACTGCAGGCGGCGCAGGAACTGCGCCGGGCTGGACTGGCAGTACAGATGCACTGCGGCGGCGGCAGCTTCAAGTCGCAGATGCGCAAGGCCGACGCCAGCGGTGCCCGTGTTGCCGTCATCATCGGCGACGACGAGGTGGCAGCGCAGAAACTCAGCATCAAGCCGCTACGCGGCGAAGGTGCGCAGCAAACGCTGGCGTTGGCTGAAGCTGCGGCATACATAAGGCAAACAGAGGATTGAAATGGCAGCATACGATCTGCAGGAACAGGAACAGATAGCGAATCTCAAGGCATTCTGGAAAAGCTGGGGTACGCCGATCGTGGTCGCGCTGCTGGTGGGCGTGACAGCGGTGGTCGGCAGCAAGCTGTGGAACGGCCACAAGCAGAAGCGTGCCGAAGCGGCGTCGGATCTGTATGTCGGTATGGAGAAGGCGGTCAAGGCCGGCGATGCGGCCAAGTCCAGGGCACTGGCGCTGCAGCTGCGCAGCGACTACCAGAATACGCCGTACGCAGTGCGTGCGGCGATGATGCTGGCGCAGACGGCAATCGCCAGCAAGGATCTGAAAACTGCGCAGACCCAGCTGCAGTGGGCGTTGGACAATACGGCTGAAGACGATCTGAAGGATCTGCTGCGTTTGCGGCTGGCGGCGGTGCAGCTGGATCAGAAGCAGTATGCCGAGGCACTGAAAACACTCGAAAACAAAGCCGATGAAGCTTACCTGGCGCTGTTTGCCGATCTGAAAGGCGACATCCTGTTTGCGGAGGGCAAGACTGCCGAGGCGGCCAAGTCCTATGAAATAGCCATCAACAAGGCTGACAAGCAATCGCCGTTGCACCAGCTCTTGCAATTCAAGGTCGATGCACTGGGAGGCAATAAGTGAAACATTGTCGCGCCTTGATGGTGGCCGGGCTGGCCAGTCTGTTGCTGGGCGCGTGCGCATCGACCGACAATGCGCCGATTCCGGCCCCGTTGCCCAAGATCACCGAATTTAACCAGATGGAGCGTCTGTGGCGTAATCGTGTCGGTGCGGCGGAAGAATTTGTCTTTGTTCCCTGGCTATCCGAAGCGGGCATTGTCTATGCGGTTTCGGCCAAAGGTGTGATCGAGGGATACGAATTTGCCGGCGGCAAGCAGGTCCTGACGATCAAGACCGGCAAGCCGGTGTCGGCCGGCGTTGGCGGCGACGATCAGGCGCTGTATGTTGGCACCGCCAAGGGCGAAGTGCTGGCCTATGGCTTCGATGGCAAGCCGAAATGGACTGCGCGCGTGGGCAGCGAGGTGCTGGTTCCGCCCAAAGCGGCGTCGGGCCTGGTACTGGTGCGCGCCAACGATGGCAGTGTCGTGGCGCTGGATGCACGCGACGGCGCGCGCAAATGGAGCTACCAGCGTTCCTTGCCATCGTTGACTCTGCGTGCTCAGGGGGCTGTGCTGGTCAGTGGGCGCAAGGTGATCGTCGGCATGCCGGGAGGTAAGCTGGTGGCGTTGAGTCTGGCGGATGGCGGAATCCTGTGGGAAGCGGCGATCGCGCAACCGCGCGGCGCCACCGAACTGGAACGCATCGCGGATATTGCCAGCAGCCCGGTTAGCGATGGTCACATGGTCTGTGCCGTCGCCTATCAAGGGCGTTTGAGCTGCGTCGATGGCGAAACCGGCAATCCACTGTGGGCGCGCGACGTCAGCAGCAGCTACGGTGTCGGCATCGATTTGCGCAATGTCTACGTGACTGACGAGCTGGGTGCGATTTCGGCGTTCGACAAGCAGAACGGCCGCAATCTGTGGAAGCAGGGCCGCCTGTATGCTCGTGCTGTAACTGCTCCGGCGGTGATGGGACGCTTCGTTGCCGTGGGCGATTACGAGGGTTACCTGCACCTGTTGTCGACCGAGGACGGTTCGTTTCTGAGCCGTGCCAAGACCGACGGTTCGGCGCTGCGCTTTGCGCCGCAGCCAACGCAGGAAAAACTGCTGGCGCAGACCGCCAACGGCGGGACTTTCCTTTTTGGAATCAAATAGTTTGACTGTTGTTCCGGCCCTCGCGAGGAGGCGGCAAACGTTGCCGTCCGGCCGGAGATGAAAGGTGTTGCATGAAACCGACAATAGTATTGGTAGGTCGACCGAATGTCGGTAAGTCTACACTGTTCAATCGCCTGACCCGTACCCGTGACGCGATCGTTGCCGATATGCCGGGGCTTACCCGCGATCGCCATTACGGCACCGGCAAACTGGGCGGCAAACCCTATCTGGTAGTGGATACCGGCGGCTTCGAGCCGGTTGCCAAGGATGGCATTTTCCACGAAATGGCCAAGCAGACACTGCAGGCAGTGGATGAGGCCGATGCGGTGATTTTTCTGGTCGATGGCCGCAACGGCCTGTCGGCACACGACAAGGTGATCGCCGACCATTTGCGGCGCTCCGGCCGGCCGGTATATCTGGCGGTCAACAAGGCCGAAGGTCTGAATCTCGGCGTGATCACTGCCGAATTCTTCGAACTTGGTCTGGGCGACCCGATCGGCGTTTCCGCTGCGCATGGCCTGGGGGTGCGCGAGCTGATCGATCTGGTGCTGGACGATCTGCCGGATGCGGGCGACGAGGAAAAAGAGGCGCTGCATCCGAAATTCGCGATTGTCGGCCGCCCCAACGTCGGCAAATCGACACTGGTCAACAGTATTCTCGGCGAGCAGCGGGTGATTGCATTCGACCAGCCGGGCACCACGCGCGACAGCATTTATATCGATTTCGAGCGCTCCGGCCGGCGTTACACCATCATCGACACCGCCGGCATGCGCCGACGCGGCAAAGTGACCGAGGCAATCGAGAAGTTTTCCGTGATCAAGACGCTGCAATCGGTCGAAGATGCCAATGTAGTGGTGCTGGTGCTCGATGCGCAGCAGGAAATCTCCGATCAGGATGCCAGTATTGCCGGCTTTGTGCTGGAAACCGGGCGTGCGCTGGTGGTGGCAGTAAATAAATGGGACGGGCTGGAACAATACAAGCGCGACTGGATCAAACGAGAGGTGGAACGCAAGCTCGGTTTTCTGTCGTTTGCCAAGCTGCATTTCATTTCCGCGTTGCAGGGGCAGGGAGTGGCGGCGTTGTTCAAATCGATCGATGACGCCTATGCGGCGGCAACGGCGAATCTGTCGACACCGCGTCTGACCCGCGTGTTGCTTGCTGCAGTGCAAAAACAGCAGCCGCCACGCAATGGCCTGCACCGGCCGAAAATGCGCTATGCGCACCAGGGCGGTGTCAACCCGCCGATCATCGTGGTTCACGGCTCCGGGCTGGATCAGGTGCCGGATAGCTACAAGCGTTATCTGGAGCGGTGTTTCATGGATTCGTTCAAACTGCAGGGAACGCCGTTGCGCATCCAGTTCAAGGTGTCCGGCAACCCGTTTGCCGAACGCTGAGAATGCAGCTTTTCGCTCCGGGAAAAAATGTTGCAGCGCGAACAAATGATTGGCGCATTCGTGTGAATTAAAGTAAAGTTGCAGCGGAATTTAGCAATTTGATACCACCTAAATTGGGAGAAAAATAATGAGCAGCAAAGGGCAGATGTTACAAGACCCGTTTCTGAATATCCTGCGTAAAGAACATGTGCCAGTGTCTATTTATCTGGTGAACGGTATCAAGCTGCAGGGCCAGATCGAGTCGTTCGATCAGTACGTTGTGTTGTTGAAGAATACTGTCACCCAGATGGTGTACAAACATGCCATCTCGACAGTGGTTCCCGCCCGTTCGGTCAGCATTCCCTACGATCAGCCGGCTCACGCCGCTGCTGGCGACGCCTGATTCCATTCTGGCCGGGGCGTAAAGACAACGCACATTGACTAGTCAATGTGCGTTGATCGTTTTTGTTCTACGGAAAAGCCTAATCAGTGTTTGAACGTCATCAAGGTGGCGACCGGGCGGTACTGGTCTGCCTCGATTTCGGTGATCCCGACTATCTCGATTCGCTGGAAGAGCTGCGTGAACTGGCTGCCAGTGCCGGCATCGAAACGCTGGACGTGGTGCGCGGCAAGCGCAGCCGGCCCGACCCGGCAACATTTGCCGGCTCCGGCAAGGTCGAGGAAGTCGCTGCCGTGGTGCGGGCGCATGAAGCCGACGTGGTGATTTTCAATCACGCGCTGTCGCCGGCGCAGGAGCGCAATCTGGAGCGTGGCCTGGAGTGTAGGGTGATCGACCGCACCACACTGATTCTCGATATCTTCGCGCAGCGCGCCAAGAGCCACGAGGGCAAGCTGCAGGTTGAGCTGGCACAGCTGAAACATATATCTACCCGCCTGGTGCGCGGCTGGACACACCTGGAACGGCAGAAGGGCGGTATCGGCCTGCGTGGTCCGGGTGAAACCCAGCTGGAAACCGACCGCCGCCTGATCGGCAAACGCGTCAAATTACTGCAGGACAAGCTGGACAAACTGCGCAAGCAGCGTGCCGTGCAGCGCCGCGGGCGCGACCGGGCCGGCGAACTGTCGGTATCGATTGTCGGCTATACCAACGCCGGCAAGAGCACGCTGTTCAATCGCCTGACCAAGGCGCATACCTATGCGGCAAATCAGTTGTTTGCCACGCTGGATACCACCAGCCGCCGGCTGTTCATCGATTCCGAGTTGTCGGTAGTGCTGTCGGATACGGTTGGATTTATCCGCCAGTTGCCGCATTCGCTGGTCGCAGCGTTTCTCGCCACGCTCGAAGAGACGCTGCGTGCCGATCTGTTGCTGCATGTGGTCGATTGCAGTCACCCGGCGCGCGATCAGCAGGTCGAGCAGGTAAATCTGGTACTGAAGGAAATCGGCGCCGACGATCTGCCACAGATTCTGGTCTGGAACAAGATCGATCTGAAGGAAATGCCGTCAAAGATTGAGCGCGATGAGTATGGTAGAATTCGCGCCGTGCATTTGAGTGCTATAACTGGCGAAGGTTTGGACTTGTTGCGCAGTGCGTTGAAGGAATTCGCACAGCAACACTCGACCGAACCGACCGATGACCATCGTCCGTACAATCCTGAACAATCCGTAGACTGATATCAATGGCACAAAACGATCCACAGTGGGGCAAAAAAGGTAACGATGGCCCGCCGGATCTGGACGAGATTTTGCGCAAAATGATGCAAAAGCTGTCCGGATTCTTTGGTGGCAGCAATGGCGGCAATCCCTTGCCCGACAATTCGGCCAAACTGTTTGCCGGCGGCGCCGGCCTGCTGGCGCTGCTGGTTCTGGGTATCTGGCTGGCTACCGGCTTCTATGTGGTCGATGCGCGCGAGCGCGGCGTAGTGCTGCGTTTCGGCCAGTATGTCGAAACCACCGATCAGGGGCTGCACTGGCATTGGCCGTATCCGATCGAATCGCGCGAGATCGTCAACCTGACCATGGTGCGCAATATCGAGGTCGGTCACCGCAACAGCGGTCACAACAAGGTTGCCGAAGAAGCGCTGATGGTTACCGGTGACCAGAACATCATCGATCTGCAATTCTCGGTGCAATACAACGTCAAGGACCCGCGCGCCTTCCTGTTCAACAATCGCAATAGCGATCCGGACGGCAAGGATCTGGTATTGCAGGTCGGCGAGACCGCAATTCGCGAAGTGGTCGGCAAGAGCCCGATCGATTTCATTCTCAATGAAGGCCGCGCCGAGATTGCCGACCGTGCCGGCCGGCTGATGCAGCAGATGCTCGACCGTTATCAATCCGGCGTCACCATCGCCAAGGTCAACATGTCCAACGCACAGCCGCCGGAGCAGGTGCAGGCCGCATTCGACGATGCGGTCAAAGCCGGGCAGGACAAGGATCGCCTGAAGAGCGAGGGCGAGGCCTATGCCAACGACGTGATTCCGAAAGCCCGCGGTCTGGCGGCGCGGCTGGAAGAAGAAGCCAATGCGCACAAGCAGCGTGTGGTGGCGCAGGCCGAGGGCGATGTCAGCCGTTTCAGGCAGATATTGAACGAATACAGCAAGGCGCCGCAGGTAACGCGCGACCGCCTGTATCTGGATACCATGCAGCAGGTATTGAGTAATTCGACCAAGGTGGTGGTTGACCAGAAGGGCGGCAACAGCCTGCTGTACCTGCCGCTGGATAAGCTGATGCAGCTGTCCGGCCCGCAAGCGGCAGCTCCGGTGCCGGCTCCGCCTGCCGCTGCGCCGGCTGCCGCAGCGCCGGAACAGGCTGCGCGCGGTGCGGAAGCCAATGTCGGCGACAATCTGCGCAGTCGCGAGGTGGTACGCGGCCGTGAACGGGAGGGGCGCTGAACATGCAAGCCAATAAACTGATGCCCATGCTCGCGCTGGCCTTGCTGGCGGTGATGTTGCTGTGGATGGGGCTGTTCCGTGTCGATCAGCGCCAGTATGCAATGGTGATCCAGTTCGGCCAGATTACCCAGGTGGTGAAAACGCCGGGACTGCATTTCAAGAAGCCGCTGTTCGAGAACGTGCGTTATTTCGACAAGCGTATTCTGACCATCGAGGCCGATGAACCGGAGCGCTTCAATACCGCGGAAAAGAAAAACGTGCTGGTAGACAGCTTCGTCAAATGGCGCATTGTCGATGTCGAGGCCTATTTCAAGAGCTTCGGCGGCGACGAGCGGCTGGCTGCCAACCGGTTGCGCCAGACCGTCAATTCGGCGCTGCGCGAGGAAATCGGTACGCGCACTGTGTCCGACGTGATTTCCGGCCAGCGTGAGCAGATCATGCTGGAACTGCGGCGCAAGGCGAATCGCGACGCGGCCAAGCTGGGTATCGAAGTGATCGATGTGCGCCTGAAGCGGGTGGACTTCCCGAGCAATGTCAGCGGTTCGATCTACGACCGCATGCGTGCCGAGCGTCAGCGGGTTGCCAACGAGCTGCGTTCCGAAGGGGCTGCCGAATCGGAGAAGATTCGTGCCGACGCCGATCGCCAGCGTGAGGTGATTCTTGCCAACGCTTACCGGAAAGCACAGGAGCTGAAAGGCGAGGGCGACGGCAAGGCCGCGGCGATCTATTCGCAGTCATACAGCCAGAATCCGGAGTTCTACTCGTTCTATCGCAGCCTGGAAGCCTACCGTCAGACGTTCCGCAGTAAGGCGGATGTGCTGGTGCTCGAACCCGGGTCCGAGTTTTTCAAATACATGAAGAGCGCGGGCAAGGCAGCGGGCAAATAGTTCATGCTTGACCATCTTCTGCCCGCGCTGGCCCTGATGCTGATTCTGGAAGGGGCCATGCCGTTCCTGTTGCCGAAGATGTGGAGACAAACGTTCAGCCGCCTGATCTCGTTCAACGACGGCCAGCTGCGTTTCATGGGCCTGTTATCGATCGTGATCGGCCTGTTTGTGATGTATTGTGCCGGCTGACCGGCAAACAGAGTTTTTGTTCATGCATACTTGGTTGTTACCCGAATACATTGCCGACATTCTTCCCGCCGAAGCGCGGCTGGTGGAAGAGCGTCGGCGCGCCCTGCTGGACCTGTTCCACGTACATGGCTACCAGCTGGTCAGCCCGCCGCTGATCGAATTCATCGAATCGCTGGTAACCGACGGCGAACTCGATTTGCGCACCTTCAAGCTGACCGACCAGTTGTCCGGCCGGCAGATGGGGTTGCGCGCCGATATTGCGCCGCAGGTGGCGCGCATCGATGCGCATCTGCTCAATCGCAATGGCGTAGTGCGCCTGTGTTATGCCGGCAGCGTGGTGCATACCTTGCCGGGCAGCCTGCTCGGCAGCCGCGAGCAATTGCAGGTGGGGGCCGAGATTTACGGCCACGCCGGTGTCGAAGCCGATGCCGAAATCATCGGCCTGCTGCTGGACGCGTTGCGTCAGCTTGGCGTGAGCAAGGTGCAGCTGGACGTCGGACACGTCGGTATTTTTCGCTCGCTGGTGGCGCATTTCGGCATTGTCGGCGAACAGCAGCAGACCCTGTATGCCGCGCTGCAGGGCAAGGATGCAGCCACTACCCGCGATGTGCTGGCGCAACTGTCGCTAGCGGCAGCGCAGTGTTTCGGCGCGCTGGCGTCGCTGCACGGCGGTGCCGAAGTGATCGGGCGCGCCCGTACGCTCTTGCCGGATCTGCCGCAGATTGCCGCGGCACTGGACGCGCTGCTGGCCATAGGCCGGGCGGTGCAGGCCAAGGGTGCGGAGCTGTATTTCGACCTGGTCGAGCTGCGCGGCGCCAATTACCACAGCGGCCTGGTATTCGCCGCCTATGCACCGGGCTGGCCCAACAGTATCGCCCGTGGTGGCCGTTACGATGATGTCGGCAGCAGATTCGGCCGCGCGCGCCCGGCTACCGGTTTCAGTTTCGACCTGCGCGAGCTGATCGGCGGACTGAGCCTGCCGGATGCGCCGCAGGCCGTGCTGGCGCCGTACGGCGAACAGGATGTGGAGCTCGACTCGGCGATTGCCCGGCTGCGCCAGCAGGGCGAAATGGTGATCGTAGACCTGCCCGGCCATGGCTCCGGGGCGGGGGAACTGAATTGTGACCGTACACTGGTAAAAGTTGACGGGCAATGGATAGTCCGGCCGCTGTAATGCGGTCGTGAATGCAGACAAGCGCAAAATCGATGAGGTTGTGATGGCACGTAATGTTGTAGTAATTGGCACCCAATGGGGCGACGAAGGCAAAGGCAAAATCGTTGACTGGCTGACCGACCATGCGCAAGGTGTGGTGCGTTTTCAGGGCGGTCACAATGCCGGCCACACACTGGTGATTGGCGGCAAGAAAACCGTTTTGCATCTGATCCCGTCGGGGATTCTGCGTGACGATGTTGCCTGTTTCATCGGCAACGGCGTAGTGTTGTCGCCGCAGGCGCTGCTGAAAGAAGTCGACGAGCTGGAAGCTGCCGGCGTATCGGTGGCCAAACGCCTGAAGATTTCCGAAGCCTGCCCGTTGATCCTGCCTTACCACAGTGCCATCGATCTGGCGCGTGAGGCAGCCAAGGGCGCCGGCAAGATCGGTACCACCGGTCGTGGCATCGGCCCGGCTTACGAAGACAAGGTGGCGCGTCGTGCCATCCGCGTGCAGGACCTGTTCCATCGCGAACGTTTTGCCGCCAAGCTGGGTGAGGTGCTGGATTATCACAACTTCGCCTTGAAGCACTATTACAAGGTTGACACCGTCGATTTCCAGCAGACCCTGGATGAAACGCTGGCACTGGCCGAGCGCATCAAGCCGATGGTGGCCGATGTGTCGCGCACCTTGTACGACATGAGCCAATCCGGCAGCAGCCTGCTGTTCGAAGGTGCGCAGGGTACGCTGCTGGACATCGACCACGGCACCTATCCGTTCGTTACCTCGTCCAACTGCAGCGCTGGCGCGGCTGCACCGGGTGCCGGCGTGGCACCGCAGATGCTGCAATACGTATTGGGTATCACCAAGGCCTACACCACCCGCGTTGGCTCCGGCCCGTTCCCGACTGAGTTGTTCGACGAAACCGGCCAGTACCTGGCGACCCGCGGCCACGAATTTGGCTCGACCACCGGCCGTGCGCGTCGTTGCGGCTGGTTCGATGCTGCTGCACTGAAGCGCTCGATCCAGATCAACGGCGTATCCGGCCTGTGTGTGACCAAGCTGGACGTAATGGACGGCATGGAAACCATCAAGCTGTGTACTGGTTACGAGTGGGATGGTCAGCAGAGTGATATCCTGCCGGTCGGCGCCGAGTCGTTGTCGGAATGCCAGCCGATCTACGAAGAGCTGCCGGGCTGGACTGGCACCACCGTCGGCATCAAGCGCTATGAAGACCTGCCGGAAAACGCCAAGCGTTATCTGAAGCGGATTGAAGAAGTGTGCGGCGCGCCGGTTGATATCATTTCGACTGGTCCGGATCGCGACGAGACGATCGTCCTGCGTCATCCTTATAAAGGCTGAGCCTTGCCGCTGCGGCGGTAACGAAAAAACGGCATCCAAATGGATGCCGTTTTTGTTTGCCTGTTTTAAACCGGCCTGCAGCCCAATACCAGAGCGGCCTGCAGGGGCCGCGCCAGTATTGCTCTGCAGCCTGGTTTTATTTGACGCGCATGCCCGGTTTGGCGCCATCGTCCGGGTTGAGGATATACAGCCCGCCATCGCCGCCCGCCGCCAGCACCATGCCTTCGGACATGCCGAACTTCATCTTGCGCGGCGCCAGGTTGGCGACCATCACTGTCAGTTTGCCGACCAGGTCTTCCGGCTTGTAGGCCGACTTGATGCCGGCGAACACCTGGCGGGTTTCGCTGCCGATATCCAGTTGCAGTTGCAGCAGTTTGTCAGCACCTTGCACGTGTTGCGCATCGACAATGCGGGCAATACGCAGGTCGATTTTGCTGAAATCGTCGATGGAAATGGTGTCGGCCACCGGCGGGATTTCGTAAGCCGGCGCTGCAGTTGCCGCCGGCGCTGGCGCCAGCGATTGTTTGTTGGCTTCCAGCAACGCATCGACCTGCTTCTGCTCGACCCGCGTCATCAGGTGCTGGTAGGCGTTGATGGTGTGCTCCTGCAGCAGACTGTCGGCATCGCTCCAGCCCAGCGCCGGCACATCGAGGAAGGCTTCAACATTGGCTGCCAGCTTCGGCAGCACCGGCTTCAGGTAGATGGTCAACAGGCGGAACAGGTTGATACAGGTGCTGCACACCTCATGCAGCCTGGCTTCCATGCCTTCCTGCTTGGCCAGCTCCCACGGTTTGTTTTCGTCGACGTACTGGTTAGCCATATCGGTCAGCGCCATGATTTCGCGCACTGCACGGCTGAATTCGCGTGCTTCGAACAATTCGGCGATTTCCTTGCCGGCGACCTGGATTGAGCGCAGCAGTTCCGACTCAGGCAGCTTGGCCAGTTTGCCGCCAAAACGCTTGGCAATGAAGCCGGCAGAGCGGCTGGCGATGTTGACGTATTTACCGACCAGATCGCTGTTGACGCGATTGATGAAATCTTCCAGGTTCAGGTCGGCATCTTCGATGCGGGCGTTCAGCTTGGCGGCGAAGTAGTAACGCAGCCATTCCGGGTTCAGCCCCTGCTGCAGGTAGCTTTCGGCGGTAATGAAAGTGCCGCGCGATTTGGACATCTTGGCGCCGTCGACGGTAAGGAAACCGTGCACGTTCAGCGCTGTCGGTGTGCGGTAACCCGAGTATTTCAAGGTTGCCGGCCAGAACAGCGCGTGGAAGTAGAGAATATCCTTGCCGATGAAGTGGTACAGCTCGGCAGTCGAATCTTTGCCCCAGAAATCGTCAAAATTGACGCCGATGCGGTCGAACAGGTTCTTGCTCGATGCCATGTAGCCAATTGGCGCGTCCAGCCAGACGTAGAAATATTTACCCGGTGCATCCGGAATTTCAAAACCGAAGTAGGGCGCATCACGCGAGATATCCCAATCCTGCAGCCCGGCTTCCAGCCATTCCTGCATCTTGTTGCGCGCTTCCGGCTGCAGATGGCCTGGCTCGGTGGTCCATTGCTTGAGGAAGTCCTGACACTGGCCGAGCTTGAAGAAGAAGTGCTCCGAATCACGCAATTCCGGCGTGGCACCGGATACCGCCGAATACGGATTTTTCAGTTCGGTCGGGCTGTAGGTGGCGCCGCAGCTTTCGCAGTTGTCGCCGTATTGATCCTTGGCGCCGCATTTCGGACATTCGCCTTTGACAAAGCGGTCCGGCAGGAACATCTGCTTGGCAGGGTCGTACAACTGGCTGATGGTGCGGCTTTCGATCTTGCCGTCGGCTTTCAGCGCCTTGTAGATGCCATAGGCGAAATCGCGGTTTTCCGGCGAGTTGGTCGAGTAATAATTGTCGAAGCCAACGTGGAAGCCGGTGAAATCGCGCAGGTGTTCGCCGTGTACCCGTTCGATCAACTGTTCCGGGCTAATCCCTTGTTTCTCCGCCGATAGCATGATCGGCGTGCCGTGGGTGTCGTCAGCACAAACGTAATAACACTCGTGGCCGCGCATTTTCTGGAAACGTACCCAGATGTCGGTCTGGATGTATTCGACCAAGTGGCCGAGATGAATAGCGCCGTTGGCGTAGGGCAGGGCAGAGGTGACCAGAATGCGGCGGGATTGACTCATGGTTGGATCGGTCTTCAGATGATTGTGCAAGCTGGCGATTATAGCGTTTACCACTGGCAGCGCGAAACCCGGGAGGATGGTCTATACCCCTAGAAAGGTTTATTTAACCTCGGGGGGCATTTGGAAGGCTTGAAATCCAGATTAGCGCTAGTGCTGCCAGTGCTGGTGGTATTGCTTGGCCTGGCAATCAGCGCCATTGCAGCCTTCCGGGTTAAGGAAGAAAACCACGCAATGGCCAGCGCTCGTTTTGGCATGGCGGTCGATAAATTGGCCGACCAGTTGCGCCAGCGCTTTCAGCATTACGAAATGGGCTTAAAAGCCTCCCGCGCGCTGTTGTTGCGTGCGCCTGAAGACATGAATGCGGCGGATTTTCACGAATTTTTCCGCATCTCGAATTTCAACACTGAATTTCCCGGTGCCATGGCGCTGTCCGTGGCGCGCTATGTCGATGCCGCGGATCTGCCCGCTTTTCTTGATTGGGCGCGCAGCCATGTGACTAAAGACTATAAATTACATCAATTTGCACCAAATCCGGGGCCGCATTTTCCCGTCGTTTTTATTGAGCCATTGCAGAATAACCGGCAGGCGCTCGGATTGGATCTCGCCTCTGAAGCTGTTCGTCAACGGACGGCAATCCGTGCCGTGATGTCGGGGCAGGCAACCCTTACCCCCAGAATCAAGCTGGTGCAGCACAACACGGAGCAGGGCGGACTCCTGCTGATCTTGCCTGTATATCGCGCTAAATTGCCGCTTGCCACGCCTTTCGAACGGCAACAGGCTTTGTGGGGCTGGATTTCATTGCCGCTTGCAATCAATCAAATGCTCGGCGGGTTGTTTGATGGCTATGAGCGCGGGCTGGATTTGCATCTCTACGATGTGGATGACGCAGGGCAACGTGTGCAGCTGTTTGATGCCAATGACGATGATCCGTCGTTGCACAAATATCACCGTGCGGTAGACACCCCTGACCTGACCGGGCAACAGGCTTTCGTCAGTCGCAAGATCATGATGGTTGGTGGTCGAAAATGGGAGCTGGAGGTTGCGTCGTCTGATGCATTTGTCCATTCGCTACATCAGACTTCACATCACTGGGTATTCATCGTCGGATCGTTAATTTCATTTTTGCTCGCCGGCGTATTGTGGGCAGTCAGCCGGACGCGCGACAGAGCGGTATCGCTGGCACTGGATATGACCCAGTCTTTGCAGCGCAGTGAACAACGCTATCTTGAGATGGTGACGAGTGTACCCGGGGCTATGTACCAATTTCTGGTTCGTCCGGGAGACAAGCCAGAGCTGGCCTACATGAGCCCCAAAATCAACGAGATGTTTAACGTAGAAATACAGAGTTTTGATGATTTGCTGCAACTGATGCACCCGGATGACCGGGAACGCTGGATGCAGTCTTTCGAGGATGATCGCGATGGCGTCGTCCGCCATTTTCAAGGGCGTTTTCTTTATTTTGGCGATCTGATTGCATGGTGGCAGTCGAATTCGTGTCAGACCCGGCGGCCAAACGGCGAGAGGATCATCAATGGTCTGTTATTCGATATTACGGAACGCAAGGAAATTGAGAAAAATCTGCTCGCGGTCCAGCAACGGCTGGCCTTGGCAACGCAGACCGCGCGCATTGGCACCTGGGAGGCGCGCTTACCCACTGGCGCGTTGATCGCTGACGACAATTTGATCGGATTGTTCGATTGCTCGCGCGCCGAATTTCCGCAGCAGATATCTGCCTTATCGCAGTTGCTGCTCCCGGAAAATGTCGATGAATGGCGGGCAATCTGCTCGCCCGGAACAGACCTTGAAAACGTTGCCGGTGAGTTACGGTTGCCTGACCGTGACGGCTTGATACGCTATCTGGTGTGCGTTGCGGCTGTTGAGCGTGATGAACAGGGGCATCCTTCACGACTGGTCGGCGTGATGTATGACGTTACTCAGCTTAAACGCAAAGAGCTGGAGATCACCGATAGTGAACAACGCTTGGAGCTGGCGATCACTGCTGGCGGCATCGGTCTTTGGGATTGGCATGTGCAGAGTGGTAGCGTGACATATAACCAGCAGTGGTCGTCGATGCTAGGTTTTCAGCCGGGGGAAATAGAACCGAGTTTGTCCGCTTGGGAAAGGTTGGTTCATCCGGACGACCGCTTAAAGGTCGAGCAAGCCTTGTTGTCACATTTTAAGTTGCAGTCTGACATCCATGTTTGCGAGCAGCGTTTGCTGACCAAAGCGGGTAAATGGAAGTGGATTCGTGCTTCCGGCAGAGTGGTAGAGCGGGACGCAGCGGGATTGCCGTTGCGGATGATCGGCGTGCATATTGATATCGACAGCATTCGTCGCCAGGAAGAAGAAATGCGCGAGAGCCTGGCGATCCATGATCTGATTTTTCAGCACGCATCGGTGGGCCTGGCCATGACCAAGGATCGCCGCTTTGTTCGTGTAAGCCAGTTGCTGCTTAATATGCTGGGGCTGAGAGCAGAAGAGCTGGAAGGCCAGCCCACCCGTATCTTGTATCCAGATGATGAATCTTATGCAGTGATTGGCCGATTGATCGAGTCTGAGTTTCCGGTCGGGCGCATGGTCAATCATGAGCTGTGCCTAGTGCGCAGTGACGGCACTGAGTTCTGGGGGCGCATGCAAGGCAAGGCGGTGGATGCCTCGGATTTGTCCAAGGGGGCAATCTGGATTATCGAAGATTTTACCGAGAGGCGGCATCGCGAAGAATTGCTGGAGCAGGCACGCAATGAGGCTGAGGCTGCCAGCCGAACCAAATCTGAGTTTTTGGCAAACATGAGCCACGAAATTCGGACCCCGATGAATGCGGTGATTGGTTTTACATCCTTGTTGCTCGATTCTGAGCTGGATAATTCTCAGCGAGAATTCGCCAGCTCGATCCACATTGCTGGCGAGGCTTTGCTGACGCTGATTAACGACCTGCTGGATTTCTCCAAAATAGAAGCCGGTAAGATGGAGCTGGAGAATATCGCATTCGACTTGCGAACAACCTTCGATGAAACGCTTGATATCGTTGCCGAGAAGGCTTCGAGCAAACGCCTGGAGTTGGTCTGCCTGGTGCAGCCATCTGTGCCAGAACGCGTTCTGGGTGATCCGGGGCGTTTGCGCCAGGTTTTACTTAACCTGGTCAATAATGCCATCAAGTTTACCGAGCACGGTGAAGTTGTCGTGCGGACCAAGGTCGTTGCGGATCAATCGCCGCAGAACGGGTGGGTTCGGGTTCGCGTTGAAGTTCAGGATAGCGGAATCGGCATTCCTCTTGATGTCCAGCCTAAGTTGTTCAATGCCTTCTCGCAGGCCGATGCATCAACGACCCGAAAATTTGGTGGCACCGGCTTGGGCCTGTCTATTTGCCAGCGTCTGATTGATGCAATGGGGGGCGAGATTGGGGTTCAGAGCGAGCCTGGGCGTGGCTCGTGTTTCTGGTTCGAATTGCCGCTGCCAGTTGTATCGGTTGCCGAGCGTAAGCCACCGTTGCCGCTCGCGCTGCAGGGGCAGCGTGTGCTGATAGTCGACGATAATCCCATTAATCGTGAATTGTTGGTCATTCAGTTGGGGCGTGTTGGGCTGGTGGCTGATGTGTTTGATGGTGCGCCAGCAGCTATTGCCCATCTGCAGCGCGCTGAGGTCGATTATGCGCTGGCGATTCTGGATATGCAGATGCCACAAATGGACGGGCTGGCGTTGGCACAGTCGATCCACGCTATCGACCCCTACAGCAAGCTGCCGCTGGTGATGTTGACTTCGTTGACGGTTCAGGGGCATGCCCGCAAGGCGCGCGAGGCGAATTTCTCCGCATTCCTGACCAAGCCGATCCGGGAGCAGCAGTTATTGCAATGTATCAATGAGGTGCTACATTTGCCCGTAGATATCGAATCACCCCAATTGGTAACCACGCATACGCTGGCCGAGCGTGAAGCTGCAGTCAAGCCGCGTGTGCTGTTGGCTGAAGACAATCCGGTTAACCAGAAGGTTGCCGTTTTGATGCTGGAAAAACTGGGTTGCCGTATTGATGTTGTCGGCAATGGGCAGGAGGCTGTAACGGCGCTCAAACAGTTCCCTTATGATCTGGTTTTCATGGATTGCCAGATGCCGGAGATGGACGGCTTTGAGGCGACCGTGGCTATTCGCGCTCTACCTTTGCCGGCGGCCAATGTTCCAATTGTGGCGTTGACCGCCAATGCCTTCAAAGATGACCAGGATCGTTGTCTGGCGGCCGGTATGAATGACTTTTTGTCCAAACCTGTTACCAGCCCCGGGTTACAGCGCATGCTGGCACGCTGGGTCAAAACCGAAAGCGAGGCTTCCGCCATGCAGCACAAACCTGCTGAACATACAGCCGCTAGCGATAACTTACTGAGTGTTCGCAAGGCTTTGGATGAGATGGCCGCTATGCTTGGGGCGGAGATTGTGCCGGAGGTGTTGGCTTTGTTTGCTGCGACGGCAGACGAATTGTTGCCGGCATTGCAGCGCGCCATTGCGGCGCGGGATTTTTCTGTACTGGAGCGACATGCGCACCGGCTCAAGGGCGCGCTGGCACAAGTGGGCGCTCGGGATGTGGCGCAGTTTGCGGCTGAGCTGGAGCAACTCGGACGCAGTCAGTCAACCGAAGGTGCGTTGTCGTTGCTGGAGCGCATGAGAGCGGATATCGAGCACATCCGCCGCGAGCTGATTCGTTAATGGCCGCCGCCGCTGATCAACAGCGCAGCGGCCAGTACATCACATTTCCCCGAAAATCCCTATCCACATTTTTGATACTGCGGCGAAGTGAGGCTGTAACTCGTTGAGAGCGCTTTCTGCGGCAGCCTGCTGCTGATTCAGGCGTTGCCGGTGTTGCAGTCGGCGATAGCAACGGTAGGCGTCACGGCATTGCGCTGCTAAAACTGTGTCGAGCAGCCCAGCATCGGCAGCCCGCTGCAGCAGCGCAATGTTGCCGACATTGTCGGCCAGCTGCGGATATTGAGCGGAATGTGCCAGCACCAGATATTGCACGCAGAACTCCACATCGATAATGCCGCCACGCGCGTGTTTGATGTCGAGACCACTGCTGCCCAGCTTGTTGTCGAGCATCTTGTGGCGCATGGCATAGACTTCTTCGCGCAACTTCTGCTGATCACGTGGCAACATCAGCACTTCGCGTTTGATTTCGGCAAAGCGCTCGGCCACTGTTGTATCTCCTGCCACATAGCGTGCCCGTGTCAGTGCCTGGTGTTCCCAGAGCCAGGCTTCGTTTTTCTGGTAATGGTCGAATGCCGCGATGGAGCTGACCAACAGCCCGCTGGAGCCGTTAGGACGCAGGCGCAAATCCACCTCATACAACATGCCGGCAGGCGTGAGTGTTGTCAGCCAGGTGTTGATGCGTTTTGCCAGCTTTGCATACAGTTCACCGGCGCTATCATGATCGTCTTCGTAAAGGAAAATGATGTCGAGGTCAGAGGCGTAGCCCAGTTCCTTGCCACCGAGCTTGCCATAGCCAATGATCGCAAATGCCGGCTGCTCGCGATGGCGCTGATTAATGTTGGCCCAGCAACAGCGCAGCGTTTGCGCCAAAATCAGGTCTGCCAGATCGGATAGATGATCGGATAGTGTTTCCAGTGTCAGTTGTTCCGCCAGATCCTGCGATACCAGGCGGAAAATCTGCGTATGCTGGAAGTGGCGCAAGATGTCCATCTGCTGTTCGCTGTCACCGTGGCAGGCATCCAGGTCTGCTTCAAGGCGCACCGCCAGTTCCTGCCATTGGGGGGGCGCATACAGCAGTCGCGCGTCCAGCAGTTCATCCAGCAATATCGGGTGTTGCGTCAAATAGGCAGATACCCAAGGGCTGGCGCTGTATAGCGATGCGATACGTTTGAGTGTCTGCGGGTGTTCTACCAGCAGCGAGAGGTAGGCTTCACGGCGGCAAATTGCCTCAAGTAGGCGCAACATCCGTTCCAGTGTTTGTTCCGGATTGCTGAAGCCGGCTGCCACCTCAATAATTGGCGGCAGCAATTTGTCGAATTTTTGACGGCTGGCTTCAGGCAGTTGTTGATATCTGCCAGATTGCCGCAGCTGGTGCAGTTGCACGCGGGCTGCTTCGCCGTTTTTGTAACCTTGTTGCTGCAATAGTGCAGCAGTCTGTTCTAGTTCTGCATCGTTCCAGAGCGACTCAAGCGGGTGTTCGGTTTCTTCCTGCTGGGTGGAGAAAACCTGTTCAAAATAGCGGGTGACTTTTTGTCGGTGCGCATCCAGCACGGGCATGAACGACGCAAAATCGGCAAACCCCATGGTTTCTGCAATCAGTTGTCGATCTACATCGTTGCGCGGCAGCGTCTGGGTCTGGCCATCTTCCAGATATTGCAGGCGATGTTCCAGATTGCGTAAAAATTCGTAGGCGGTAATCAACTCATCGACTGCTTCGTTGGGCAATAATTGCTGGCTTGCCAAGTAGCGTAGAACGGTGCGTGTTGGTTTGACTTGAAGTGCGCGATCTCGTCCACCCCGAATCAACTGGAATACCTGGGCGATAAACTCGATTTCCCGAATGCCACCCGGACCGAGCTTGATGTTGTCCTGCATTTCCTTGCGTGCCACCTCGCGGCGGATTTGTACGTGCAGGTTGCGCATTGAGCCATAGGCGCCAAAATCAAGATATTTGCGAAAAACGAATGGCCGCACGATCTGAATCAGACCGTCCTGATCGCCACACAGCGCACGGCCCTTGATCCACGCATATCGTTCCCATTCCCGTCCCTGTGTATGAAGGTAGGCCTCCAGTGCCGCAAAGCTGGAAACCAGCGGGCCGCTGTCTCCGTAGGGCCGCAGGCGCATGTCAACCCGGAACACGAAGCCTTCAGCCGTCGCATCGTTCAACGCATTGATCAGCTTGCGTCCCAGCTGGGTAAAAAATTCATGATTGGAGCGCTGGCGGTTGCCATTGGTATTGCCGTCTTCCGGATAAATGAAAATTAGATCAATATCCGAAGATACGTTCAGCTCGCCGCCGCCAAGCTTGCCCATGCCAACAATGATCAGCTCCTGCTCGGTGTTGGTTTCTTCACCGATGGGGGCCCCGTATTGCGCAACCAGCCATTGCCGTAACAGGCGATGGGCGTGGGACAGTGCAACTTCTGCCAGGTCGGTGGTTACCGTGATCACTTCTTCGAGTGTTGTCAGTCCACCTAGGTCCCGGGCATACAGCCGACCCATTACGCGTTGGCGCAGGCGCCGTAACTGTGACTTGAGTTGATCTTCGTCGTTGGCTGTTGGCTGTTGTGCCAGCCATTCAAGCATCGTCGCGCGATCGAAAGGCAAGCCGAGCGCAGCTCTTTCAGTCTCGACCAAGTCGGCTGAACTATGGTACAACCGCTGCAAATAGCGGCTGTGGGCCAGCGCAAAATCAAATCGTTGAGCCAGATCTGCGTGCTGCGTCGGCATTGGTGCCACCCCATCGGATTCAAAAATGTCATTCTAGCAACGCCATGCCGCGCTGCGCCTTGCATTTTGTTAAGATTTTTATTGGGGATTTGGCTATAATCTCACCTAAAGGATGGGCAAAATGAGTGTGAACGGTATCGATCAAATGCTCGGTGAATTACGTGCCATGTCAGCCAAGGCTGCAGGCAGTGTAGTTGCGCCTGCGCAGAAAGAAGCCGGGCCGGTTGATTTTGCTTCTATGCTCAAATCTTCGATCGATCAGGTCAATCAGGCTCAGCAGCAGTCGCAAGCGATGCAAAAGCAGTTCGAGCTGGGCGCGCCTGATACCAATCTGCAAGATGTCATGGTTTCGTTGCAGAAAGCCAATATCTCTTTTGAAACCATGGTTCAAGTGCGCAACAAGCTGGTATCCGCATACCAGGAAGTCATGAATATCCAAGTCTGAGCGTAACTGAACTGAACCTCTATGCCCGAAGCTTTGCGGCAGTTACTCGCTGCCATCCAGCAGAGATTTAACAGCCTCCAGAAAAATCAGCAAATTGCAGTCATGATCGGCATCGCTACCGCGGTAGCGCTGGTCGTCGGTGCAACCCTGTGGACCTCTTCCACGCCTTACAAAATCCTGTTCAGCAACCTGTCCGATAAGGACGGGGGCGCTATCACCCAAGCGCTGCAGCAGATGAATATTCAGTATAAAACCGAGGCCGGTGGCGTGATCAGCGTGCCTGCCGAGCAGGTTTACGATATTCGTCTGCGCCTGGCGTCGCAGGGACTGCCTAAAGGCGGGACTGTTGGCTTTGAGTTGATGGACAACCAGAAGCTGGGTATCAGTCAGTTTACCGAGCAGGTGAATTACCAGCGTTCGGTAGAAGGCGAATTGGCAAAGTCGATCGAATCGCTTGCATCGGTCGAAAGTGCCAGGGTGCATCTTGCTGTTCCTCGTACCACCGTTTTTCTGCGTGAGCAGCAAAAGCCATCGGCATCTGTGATTCTGACGCTGCACGCTGGCCGTGTACTGGATTCCGCGCAGGTTGCCGGCATCGTGCATCTGGTCTCCAGTAGTGTGCCGGATTTGCCGGTAAAGAACGTGACGGTGGTTGACCAAGGGGGGAATCTGCTTAGCAGCAGTCTCGATGCCAATAACCCCGGCGGGCTTGATCCACGACAGTTGAACTATCTGCGTAATGTTGAACAGGGCTATGTGAAGCGCATCGAAGCGATTCTCCAGCCGATTGCTGGTAAGGAAAACCTCAAGGCTGAAGTGACCGCGTCGCTGGATTTCGCTGAAATCGAACAGACCTCCGAAAGCTTCCGTCCTAATTCGCCGCCAGAAAAACAGGCAATTCGTAGTCAGCAGTCGCTTGAGACGCTGAACGGCGAGGACAAGAACGCGTCTGGCGTTCCGGGTGCGTTTTCCAATCAACCTCCCGGTAATGCTACGGCGCCGATCACGCAGCCACCTGGCGCACGTCCTGGCGCTACCGGAGCCAGTGTCGCGACGACGCCTTCATCTTCGCACAAGGAAGTCACCACCAATTACGAGGTAGACAAGACGGTGCAGCATACCCGTCAGCCGGTCGGCACCATCAAGCGCTTGTCCGCCGCAGTGGTGGTTAATTACAAGCCGGTGGTGGGCAAAGATGGCAAAACTACATTCAAGGCATATACGCCACAGGAACTGACCCAGATTAATAATCTGGTGAAGGAGGCGATGGGCTTTAATCAGGCGCGCGGTGATTCGCTGAACGTGGTCAATGCACCATTTGCCGGCGCCACGGAACCGACGACTGCCATAGACAAGCTGGTGCACGAAGCCTCGGCCAACTGGCAGCAGATCTTCAAGAATGTGCTGATTACCTTGGTTGTGCTGTATCTGATCTTCGGCGTGATTCGGCCGGCAATTCGCTATATGACTGCAGCGCCTGAGCCTGAAAAAGCGGGTGAGGGCGAGCTTTCCGGTGAAGCTCAGGCAGAACTGGAGGCCGACGAAGCTGCCAAGGCTGAAGAAGACGAAATGGCGCAGCATCTGGCAACCTACGCAGATAACCTGCAGGCAGCCAAAGATCTTGCGAAAACTGATCCACGCATGGTTGCCGGTGTGGTCAAAGCTTGGATAGCCAAAGAAGATGAGTGACGTTGGTATTCGCAAAAGCGCAATTTTGCTGCTGAGCCTGGGCGAAGAGGCCGCAGTGGAAGTGTTCAAGTTTTTGGGGCCGAAAGAGGTGCAAAAGCTCGGGGCGGCAATGGCGGCGATCGAGAACGTCAACCGTGGCGAAATCGATGAGGTTTTGCAGGAGTTCAAGGCTGAAATCGAGAATCGTGCCAGCTTGGGGGCTTCCGACGAATATCTGCGTTCAGTGTTGACCAAGGCTTTGGGTAGTGATCGTGCCAATAATCTGCTGGATCGAATTCTGCAAGGTAGCGAATCCAATAATGGCATCGAAGGTTTGAAGTGGATGGATTCGGCATCGGTAGCCGAATTGATCAAAAACGAGCATCCCCAGATTATCGCGACTATTCTGGTGCATCTGGAGCAGGATCAGTCGGCAGAGGTTTTGTCGCAGTTCGTCGAGCGTTTGCGTAATGATGTATTGCTGCGTATCGCTACGCTGGAAGGCGTGCAGCCGACCGCGTTACGCGAATTGAACGAAGTATTGACGCAGTTGTTGTCCGGCTCCGACAAGATCAAGAAGAGTGCCATGGGGGGTATTCAAACTGCTGCCGAGATTCTCAATATGATGGGCGGGGTTGTCGAAACCTCGGCTCTTGCAGCTATCCGCGAGTACGATCCGGAGTTGGCGCAGAAGATTCAGGACAAGATGTTTGTTTTCGACAACCTGATGGATCTCGACGATCGCGGCATCCAGCTTTTGTTGCGCGAAGTTCAGTCCGAGTCGCTGATCATCGCGCTGAAAGGTACCAATCCCGAGCTCAAGGAAAAAATCTTCCGCAATATGTCGCAGCGTGCCGCAGAAATGTTGCGCGACGACCTCGAAGCCAAGGGGCCTGTACGCTTGTCCGAGGTCGAGGCGGAGCAGCGCGAGATTCTCAAGATCGTCCGCAAACTGGCCGACGAAGGTCAGTTGGTCCTAGGCGGCAAGGGCGGAGACGAAGGCCTTGTCGAGTAACTCGATCATCCCCAAGGAGCAGTTAACCGCTTATCAGCGCTGGGAATTGGCTGCATTTGAGGATGCCCACGAACAGCCTACCGCTGAGCTTGCGCCGCCCGAGGTGGCGTCGTTGCCGCCTGATGTCATGTCCGATTCTGCTGCTTTGCTGGAGGCCGAAGCGGAAGTAGAGCCTCCTGCGCAGAATATTCCTTATCCTACGGCTGAAGAGATGGAAGCCCTGCATCAACAGGCTTATCAGGACGCTTTTGGTGAAGGACAAAAAGCCGGTTTCGAAAAAGGCTTTGAGCAAGGTTTGAGTGAAGGTCGTCAAGCGGCGATGACGGATGTGGGACAGATTGCGTCGATGTTGGCAGTGCTAGAGCAGGCGAGTCATGAGTTTGAATCGTCCATGGCCGAGGTGGTGCTGGATCTGGCGCTGGCGCTTACGCAACAAATGTTGCGCCAAATTTTTCCTGTCAAAAATGATGTGCTGCTTCCTTTGATTCGAGAGGCCCTGGCCAGCTTGCCTCAGGTAAATCAGCACCCAAGAATTCTGGTGCATCCGGATAACGGCAAGCTTCTGCGGGAGTTGTTAACGGCGGATATTGCCCATTTTGGCTTGCGAATTATTGACGACCCGGCTATTCAGCCTGGAGGTTGCAAGATTGAGGCCGGGGCTTCGGAAATCGATGCGACGATTGAGTCCCGTTGGTCGCGCTTGTTAACTGCGCTCGGGCGCAACGGTGACTGGTTTGACGTGTCGTGAGTGCGTTTGATCGCTGGCGCCAGTATGCCGAGGATTGTGCACGGGTTGCCGCTGAGGCCCGTCCGTGGTTGATGCGAGGCAAGTTAACGCGTGCGGCCGGTTTGGTGCTGGAGGCTGTTGGACTCAAACTCTCCGTTGGTAGTAGTTGCATGATCGTCATGCCCAGCGGTTATGGCGTTGAGGCTGAGGTAGTCGGTTTTTCCGGTGACAAGCTGTTTTTGATGCCCTTGACTGATACCTCGGGGCTGGAGCCCGGAGCCGCAGTGGTGCCGCTGGATACGCTTGGTCATCGCTTGCCACGATACGGGCAGCCTTATATTGCTGCAAAGCGTGCTGAAGACAAAGGTCGGCAGGTGGTCGTGGGAGAGCACATGCTGGGTCGCGTCGTGGATGGATTGGGGCGGCCTTTGGATCGAGGTGGGCCGATTGAAGCAACCGATCACGTGCCGCTCACCAGTCGTCCCTTCAATCCGATGGATCGTGCTCCGGTGCGACAGGTTCTGGATGTCGGTGTACGCGCCATTAACGCGTTGTTGACCGTTGGCCGGGGGCAACGACTTGGCTTGTTTGCCGGCTCCGGGGTAGGTAAGAGTGTATTGCTGGGCATGATGGCGCGCTATACCACCGCCGATATCGTGGTTGTGGGTCTGATTGGTGAACGCGGCCGCGAAGTGAAGGACTTCATCGAGAATATTCTCGGGCACGAAGGTTTGCAGCGCTCAATTGTGGTTGCGGCCCCGGCTGATTCATCTCCATTGCTACGTCTGCATGGTGCGTCTTATGCCACCTCAATCGCCGAGTATTTTCGTAATCGCGGCCATAATGTGTTGCTGATCATGGATTCGCTGACACGTTACGCAATGGCCCAGCGTGAAATAGCCTTGGCCATTGGCGAGCCCCCAGCAACCAAGGGCTATCCTCCATCGGTGTTTGCCAAATTGCCGCAGTTGGTAGAGCGAGCGGGGAATGGTAAAGAAGGGGGGGGGTCTATTACGGCGTTTTATACGGTGTTGACTGAAGGTGATGATCAACAGGATCCGATTGCCGACAGTGCCCGAGCCATTCTGGATGGCCACTTTGTGCTATCTCGCAGCTTGGCAGAGCAGGGGCATTATCCAGCTATTGATATTGAAGCATCGATTTCCCGAGTCATGACGGATTTGTTGACGCCTGCTGAATTCGATGCGGTGCGCAAATTCAAATATCTGTATTCCCGATACCAACGTAACCGCGATCTGATCAGTGTTGGTGCCTATGTTCGGGGTGGGGATCCGATTCTGGACAAGGCCGTGGCGCTACATCCGCAAATGGAGCAATTTCTGGTGCAAACCATGCATGAAAGTCAGGATTACATGTCAAGCAGGCAGATGTTGGAGTCTTTTGCCGCATTGAGTGCTAGCTCCTGATTGATCTTGGTTCCTATGCATCCTGTGCTGACGTTTCTGACTTCGCTGCCTAAGATAAATATTGACGTCTTATTTGGCGGGTAGACTGCACTGTGGCTCAAGGTTTTCGTTTCCAGTTTTTGCTAGAACAGGCGCAAGAGCGTGGGGAGAAGGCTGCACGCTTGGTGGGGGGGGCCAAATCCAGTTGGCAGGCGGGTGAGCAAAAGTTGCAACAGCTCACGCAGTTTGTTGACGATTATCGACAGCGGCTGTTGACTTCGCAACAAACCGGCCTGTCCGTTAATCAATGGCGCGATTACCAATTGTTCATGCTCAAACTGGATACGGCGATCAAACAGCAGCAGGCCGATGTCAATTTATTGCTACAACGTTTCGAGGAAGCGAAGGCCGCATGGATGGAAACGCAGAAGCAGGTGAAAGCGCTGCAGGCATTGGCTGAGCGCCATGAAAGGACACGGCAGGCGGTGATACTGAAGCGCGAGCAGAAAGAACTGGACGAATACGCCGCCAAGATAACGTTTAGGCGACTTCAGGAGGAGTCAGATCAGTAATTTTCGGAATATATACAAATGGCATTGATTCGTTATTATGTATAATTCACGGGTCATTTTTTTGTTAAATTGTCGTATCCGGGTTTCGTTTCAACAGCATTAAGGATAAGTTTTGCAAAAGATTCTGGTCACAGGCGGCGCAGGCTTTATTGGATCGCATACTGTTGACGCCTTGCTTAAAAAGGGATGTCAGGTTCGGGTACTGGACAATTTGTCGTCCGGAAAAAAAGCCAATTTACCGGAAAAACACCCTTGTTTGGAGTTTGTCCAAGGTGATATTCGCGACATCGATACCGTTGAGAGCGCGTGCAAAGATGTCAACGCGGTATTGCATCTGGCTGCACAGGTATCGGTTCAGTCCTCCATTGAGCATCCGGTACTGTCTGGCGAGATAAATGTCCGCGGTTTTTTGAATGTGATGGATGCCGCGCGTCGGGCTGGTATCAAGCGTGTGGTATATGCGTCCAGTGCTGCCGTTTATGGTATGCCCAGTGAATTGCCTTTAAGCGAGTCTGCAATGACCAGACCCATGTCTCCCTATGGGCTGGAGAAACTAATCAATGACCAGTACGCCTCTTTGTTTGGAGAGCTTTACGGCATGAATTGTCTGGGAATGCGGTATTTTAATGTTTTCGGCCCCAAGCAGGATCCGCGTTCACCCTATGCAGGGGTGATCAGCAAGTTTAACGATTGTGCCCGTGCCGGCTCCTCGCTCAAAGTGTTCGGTGACGGCTTGCAAACGCGTGATTTTGTCTATGTCGGCGACGTGGCAGCGAGTAACGTTGCGGCACTTTTTTCCAGTTTGCCAGGAACCTGCAATATTGGTACCGGCCGAAGCGTAACGTTGCTACAAATGATAGACGCGCTGAGTGAAGTGGTTGGCCGAACATTGTCCGTTGAACATCTCCCGGAACGCTGTGGTGATATTCGCGATTCCTGTGCCGTGGTCGAGCGGATGCAGGGTGCTTTGGGGGTGAATGCACAAGTATCGCTGGTGGATGGCTTGCGCAGGCTCTGGCAGCAGGCAGGGTGACAATGTTTGCAGGTGTTTGCCGGTTTCTCCGTGATAATCGTTACCGGTGCTGATTGTTTTTAGTATTTGTTCTTGGATTGGTTACCTAATGTCAAAAGCCTTGGTGCATCTGGTTGGTGGCGCCCGCCCAAATTTCATGAAATTGGCTCCGATAGTCAGGGCCTTGCAGGCTCGTTCGGATCGCTTTGAACTGAAAATTGTCCATACCGGTCAACATTATGATCGAGATATGAGTGACGTGTTCTTTGAAGAACTGGGTATTCCTGCCCCGGATCATTACCTGGATGCTGGAGGTGGTTCCCATGCCCAGCAGACTGCAAAAATCATGGTGGCGTATGAGACGCTTTGCCAAGAGCGTCTCCCGGATTTGACGTTGGTTGTAGGGGATGTCAATTCGACAATTGCCTGTTCGCTAGTAGCAAAAAAGCTGGGTGTGGCCGTGGCTCACGTTGAAGCCGGTTTGCGCAGTGGTGACCGCAATATGCCGGAAGAGATCAACCGCTTGGCTACCGATGCCATTTCAGATTACTTTTTCGTGACTGAAGAAAGTGGCGAGCAGAATCTGCTGCGCGAAGGCCAACCAGCAAATCGCGTATTTTTTGTCGGCCATGTGATGATCGACAACCTGTTTTATCAAGTGGAACAGCTCAAGACTGCCGATCATGCAGCATTCCCGTCTGCAGCACTGAAACAACGCCTGCAGCGCTATGGTATCGTGACTCTGCATCGCCCATCCAATGTAGACTCCGCCGATACACTAGTGCCATTAGTTGGTGCACTTAAGGAAATTGCCGCTGATTTACCTTTGATTTTTCCTGTACATCCGCGTACACGTGGCAACATCGAGCGCTTTGGTATTGATCTTGGCCCGAATATTCATACCACTGCACCAATGTCATACATGGATTTTCTGAATGTCTGGAAAGATGCCGCGGTTGTGCTAACCGATAGCGGTGGTCTGCAGGAGGAAACGACTGGTTTGGGCGTGCCTTGTTTGACCTTGCGTGAGAATACCGAACGTCCGGTTACCTTGTCTGATGGTACGAATACGCTGGTCGGGGTGTCTCCTGCCGCGATTCTGGAGGAGGCAAGGAGAGTGTTGCAGGGGCAGGGCAAGGCTGGCAGACAACCCAAATACTGGGATGGGCATGCCGCTGAGCGGATTGTTGCTATTCTAGATCGTGAATTGCCTTGATTGCATTGTCTGGGTGTGTATTTTTTAGTTTTAGTTATTGGAGCAGAGCATGAGTGTAATCGCCGTTGTTGGTCTGGGCTATGTCGGTTTGCCTCTGGCAGTAGAGTTTGGCAAGAAATTCAAAACAATCGGTTTTGATTTGTCGGAAGCCAAGATCGAGGCTTATCGCAATCATGTGGACCCGACGGGCGAAGTTGCCACTGAGGAATTGCGCGCATCGACATTGCTTGAGCCTACCTGCGATGCCAGTCGTTTGCGCGAGGCTGACTTTGTTGTGGTTGCTGTGCCGACTCCGGTTGATGACGCACACCAGCCGGATTTCTCCCCGCTGATTTCTGCTAGCCGGAGTGTTGGCCAGAATCTGAAACAGGGCGCGATTGTTGTTTATGAGTCAACTGTCTATCCAGGTGCAACGGAAGAAGAGTGTGTTCCGGTACTGGAGAAATTCTCCGGCATGAAATGGGGCGTGGATTTCCATGTCGGATACTCTCCTGAACGTATCAATCCGGGTGATCGCGAGCATACCCTTACTCGTATCGTCAAGGTTGTTTCGGGGGACTCGCCGGAAACACTGGCGAAGGTGGCCGAAGTCTATGGCGCAATTATTACCGCCGGTGTTTACAAAGCATCCAGCATCAAGGTGGCTGAAGCTGCCAAGGTAATCGAAAACACGCAACGTGACCTGAATATTGCGCTGATGAATGAGCTGGCACTGATTTTCGAAAAAATTGGTATTGATACCTTGGAAGTGCTGCAAGCTGCAGGAACCAAGTGGAATTTTCTGCCATTCCGACCTGGTCTGGTCGGCGGTCATTGTATTGGCGTAGATCCGTATTATCTGACGCACAAGGCTGATAAGTTGGGCTATCACCCACAGGTGATTCTGGCGGGGCGGCGTATCAATGATGGTATGGGCAAGTTCATTGCGGAGCAGACCGTAAAGAGCCTGATCAAATCCGGCAGTCAGGTCTTGGGGGCAAAAGTGATTGTGATGGGCCTGACTTTTAAGGAAAACTGCCCGGATTTGCGCAACTCCAAGGTGGTTGATGTGATCAGTGAACTGAAAGCCTACGGTGTTGACGTGATTGTGCACGATCCTGTTCCTGAAGCAGACGAAGCGATGCATGAATATGGTCTGTCGTTGACTCCTTGGAATGAGTTGCCACAAGCGGAGGCCATTGTACTTGCCGTCGCCCACACAGAATTTAAACAGCGCCCGCTGTCGGATTTCATGACAAAAATAAAATCTGGAGGAGTGTTTGTCGACGTTAAATGCCAGATGGATGCAGCCGCGCTGCGTGAAGCGGGTCTGCGGGTCTGGCGTTTGTAAACACTCGGAGTTTTGATATGCGTTTGTTACCCGTGATCCTCTCGGGAGGGTCGGGCACTCGTTTGTGGCCGATGTCACGCGCAGCTTTGCCAAAGCAATTTCTGCCTTTGACATCGGAACAGACAATGTTTCAGGAGACTGTTCAGCGTCTTCAAGGCATTTCCGGATTGGAAAAGCCATTGATTGTTTGTAATGAGGAGCATCGCTTTCTCGTTGCGGAGCAATTGCGGCAGATCGATCAGGAACCGGAAGCCATTCTGCTGGAACCCTTTGGTCGTAATACGGCCCCTGCAGTTGCATTGGCGGCGCTACAGGCGGTGCAAAAGCATCAGGATGCGATTTTGCTGGTATTGCCGGCGGACCATGCCATTGCTGATCGCCAGGCATTTCATGCTGCAGTCGCCACCGCCTGCCAGGCTGCAGAGCAGGGGGCGTTGGTCACATTCGGTATCAAGCCGACTGAGGCGCACACGGGTTACGGCTATATCAAGCGTGGAGCACCCACCGAGATAAAAGCTGTTGCCAGTGTTGAGCGCTTTGTCGAAAAGCCGCAGCTTGAGGTGGCCCGTGAATTTGTCGCGAGTGGCGAATATCTGTGGAATAGCGGTATGTTCGTGTTTCGCGCTAGCCAGTATTTGTCGGAGCTGGAACGCCTGCGTCCGGATATGTTAGCGGCGTGCCGTTCGGCCCTGAGTAATGCACAACATGATCTTGATTTTACTCGTCTGGATAAGGTTGCCTTTGAGAGCTGTCCTTCCGACTCGATCGATTATGCCGTGATGGAGCACACTGCGTTTGCCAGCGTGGTCGATGGTGATTTCGGCTGGAGTGACGTTGGCTCGTGGAGCGCATTGTGGGACATCGGCAGCAAAGATGTAAACGGCAATGTTTGCCATGGTGACGTGTTTGCCGATGGGGTCAGCAATAGCTACATTCGCGCCGAAAATCGCATGGTCGCAGTTTTGGGCCTGTCTGATGTAGTGGTGGTGGAAACCGCCGATGCGGTCATGGTTGCGCATAAGGACAAGGTTCAGGACGTCAAGAATATTGTCGCCAAGCTGAATCAGTCAGGTCGCAGTGAAGGTGTGTTCCATCGTCGCGTATATCGCCCGTGGGGGAGCTACGAAGGTGTCGATGCTGGCGGCCGTTTCCAGGTCAAACGCATTTCGGTTAAACCTGGCGCCAAACTCTCGCTGCAAATGCATCATCATCGTGCCGAACACTGGATTGTCGTCAGTGGCACTGCCAAGGTGGTGTGCGACGATAAAGAGTTGCTGTTGACCGAGAATCAGTCGACCTACATTCCGCTGGGTTCGGTCCACCGTTTGGAGAACCCCGGTATCATGCCGCTCGATATTATTGAGGTGCAATCGGGTCCTTACCTGGGTGAAGACGACATCGTTCGTTTTCAGGATGATTACAAGCGGAGCTGAGTTGGCGCAGGAAATGCGGTAAACTAGCTGTTTTTCGCTTGCTCTGGAGATTGCAACATGTCGATGGCGGATCGCGACGGACTGATTTGGTATGACGGTAAGATGGTTCCTTGGCGTGAGGCAACCACCCACGTTCTGACTCACACTCTGCACTATGGCATGGGTGTGTTTGAAGGTGTGCGTGCCTACAAAACTGCCAATGGACCGGCTATCTTCCGTCTGCAGGACCATACTGACCGCCTGTTCCGTTCGGCACACATCCTGGGCATGAAAATGCCTTTTACCAAGGAACAGTTGAATCAGGCTCAGCTGGACGTGGTCCGTGAGAACAAGCTGGAAAGCGGCTATCTGCGCCCGATGTGTTTCTATGGTCCGGAGGCGATGGGTATTTCCGCGAAAACGCTGTCGACCCATGCAATCGTTGCTGCTTGGCCCTGGGGTACCTATCTGGGGCCGGAAGCACTGGAGAAGGGAATTCGCGTTAAAACCTCATCGTTCTCGCGTCACCACGTCAATGTGGCCATGTGTAAAGCCAAGGCCAACGGCAATTACATGAACTCGATTCTCGCCAACCGCGAGGCCGAGCAGGACGGTTACGATGAAGCATTGTTGCTGGATGTTGATGGTTTTGTAGCCGAAGGTTCGGGTGAGAACGTGTTCATCGTGCGCAAAGGCAAGATTTACACGCCAGACCTGACCGCCGCTCTGGAAGGTATCACTCGTGACACCATCATCACCCTGGCCGGCGAGCTGGGTCTGCAAATCATCGAGAAACGTATTACTCGCGATGAAGTGTATTCGGCTGACGAGGCCTTCTTCACCGGTACTGCCGCTGAAGTTACACCGATTCGTGAGCTGGATAATCGTCAGATTGGCGAAGGCAAGCGCGGCCCGATCACAACCCAGTTACAGCAAATGTATTTTGATTGTGTAACCGGCAAGTCCGAGAAGCATCAGGACTGGCTGACCCTGGTCAAGTGAGGCATCGATGACTGAACAGTTGAAAGAAAACGCTGCGCGGGTCATCGAAGTCACCGCCAAGGATCTACCGCTGCATTGCCCGATGCCAGACATGGTTAAGTGGAATTCCCATCCGCGCGTGTTTTTACCGGTTGCCAAGAATGGCGAGGCATTGTGTCCATATTGCGGCACGCTGTACAAGCTGAATGGCCCGGCTGGCCACGGTCATTGATTCTGAGAACTGGTGAGACCAAGTTGTAAAACGGGCCGGATTCCGGCCCGTTTGTTTTTGGAGCTGACATGTATTCAATTCTGGTGGTCGCCCCGGCATGGGTTGGTGATAGTGTCATGGCCGAGCCTTTGTATCAGTTGTTGAGCGAAAAGCACCCGGATCTTGCGCTTGATGTGTTGGCGCCTGGCTGGACTTTGCCGTTGTTGCAGCGTATGCCGCAGGTGCGCAATGCCATTGAGAATCCTTTTGCGCATGGGCAATTGCGTTTGAAGGAACGCAGGGCTTTAGGCCTCGCCTTGCGCAAACAACATTATGACCAAGCGATTGTTCTGCCGAATTCGCTGAAATCCGCATTGATTCCCTGGTTTGCCAATATTCCTAAACGTACCGGCTTTGTTGGCGAGATGCGTTATGGGCTACTGAATGATGCCCGCAAACTTGAGCCGGAAGCATTGCCATTGATGGTTGAGCGGTTTGCGTTCCTTGCGGGGGATAAGGGGGCTGCATTGCAGCGGCCGGTGCCTCACCCCAAGATGGTTGTTGATTCGAGTCAGGCTAAAAGCACTCTTGACGCCTTGGGTTTGTCGCTGGCAAAACCTGTTGTTGCATTTTGCCCTGGCGCTGAATATGGCGAGGCGAAGCGCTGGCCGGCTAAGCATTTTGCCGAGTTGGCTAGAGCAGTCAGGGCTGCAGGTGGCCAAGTCTGGATTTTCGGCTCGAACAAGGACCGTGAAATCGGCGACGCTATACTCGCCGGCGCAGGTGCTGATGATGTCTGTCAGCTGGCAGGAAAAACCTCGCTGGATCAAGCTGTGGATCTGTTGTCGTTGGCAAGTGTAGTGGTGACCAACGATTCTGGTTTGATGCATGTAGCGGCTGCGCTGGAGCGCCCGATTGTTGCCTTGTTTGGCTCCTCCAGCCCAGGATTTACCCCCCCATTGAGCGACAGGGCGCAGGTGTTAAGTCTGAATCTCTCGTGCAGCCCCTGTTTCAAACGTGTCTGCCCGCTTGGGCATCTGGATTGCCTTAACAAGCTATCTCCGCAACAGGTATACCAGGCTTTGTTACCCATCCTGAGTTGATTTTGTTGTGATCGAGTCCTTTCGGCCGACCTGGTGTCGGCCGACTCATTTGCGTCTCCATTCGCAAAAGCTGCTTTTGTGGGCATTACTCATCACAAACAATCTTAAGTTTCTATTGAAAATCGTTAATTAATAATATATTTTGCTGTTTCAATAATTATGCAGGCATGTGTCGTTGTTGAAATATGATTCCAAATAAATAAATGAGGTAATCCCCCGGCAAAGCCGGGGGATTACCTCATTTATTTACGGTAACCCCGGTTTCACTTCCGGCAGGCAGAATCTGGCACTGCAAGTCGCGATTTTCCCGTTGATTGTCTGGGGCGCTGTGCGCTTTTCCTACTTTGGTGCCAGTTGTGTCGCTATTCTGGTTTCCATCGTTGCCATGACAGCCCTGTTATTTGGTGGCGTTGCAGGCAACCCGCTGGTGTACGAGACGGCGCTGCTGTTGCAGGCATTGACGGCAGTGATGGTGTTTGCCGGGCTTGCGCTGTGCAGTACCCTGGAAGAAAAGCGCCTGGCGATGCAGGTGTTGCAGGATCGCAAGCAGCAAACCCAAACCGTCCTTGATAATCTGCCAACGCTTTTTTATATCAAGGACTTGCAGGGGCGTTATTCTCTGGTTAATAAGGCCTTTGCCAGTCTGTTTGGCATGCAACCAAGGGAACTGGTTGGCGTCATGCCTGAGGTGTTGTTTGGGCCGGTTGACGCCAAACGTTTCCATGAAAACGACCGCTCGGTTTTGCAGACAGGAAAAAATATTCAGTTTGAGGAAGCGTTTTATGCGCAGGGTCAGCATTACGTTTTTCTCACCAATAAATTCCCGATTCATGATCGCAATGGCAAGTTGATCGGTATCTGCGCCAACGGCACAGACATCACATCCCGTAAACGGGCCGAGGCGGATTTGTCTGCCGCCGAGGCCAAGTTTCGCGCATTGGTTGAATCTTCCCTGGCCGGCATCTTTATTGTTCAGAACGGCATAGTCATGTATGCCAACCCAGAGTTGGGACGAATGCTTGGGTATAGCCAGGGTGAGCTAACCGGGCGCAAGCTGGAACCTTTGCTGTGGATCGATGATCGGGCTTATCTTGGCAAACATCTGGGTGATATTGCTAACCGAACTGGCGAGCATGAGTTGTTGTCATTCCGTCTGATGCATCGTGCCGGTTACCCCATTGAAGTGGAAATGCACTCCAGGCGCCTGGTTTACGATGGTCAGGTTGCCATTTTTGGACTGATTCTGGATATTCGCGAGCGGTTGCGCACCGAGCGACAATTGACGCTGTATGCCAAAGTGTTTGAAAACGCCAACGATGCGATTTGTATCATCGATGGCGCAGACCGCTTGGTTGCGGTGAATGATGCGTTTTGTCGTATTACCGGCTGTTTGCGGGATGAGGTGACGGGCAAGCCGCTGAATATGATTGAACACGGCATTTCCGAGAGCTTGATTCAGGCGGTGCGTAAGCAATTGCTGCTGTGCGGCTATTGGCAAGGCGAGTTTGTTGGCCAGAAGCGTAATGGCGAGCATTATCCTGCGTGGCTGAGCGTATCGGCTTTGCGCGATGACAAGGGCGCGATTGTCAACAGCGTCGCTGTATTCAGTGATATCACTGCACTCAAGCGTGCTGAGCGTGAGAAGTTGTATGCAGAGAGTAAGTTTCGCGCACTGGTAGAGCTATCACTGGTTGGTTTGTATATCGTTCAGGATGGTTGCATCGTCTATGCCAACCCAACCTTGGCGCAGACGCTGGGTTACACGCAGGCTCAGCTGGTTGGCATGTCGCTGGACGATATTTCCGCCTCGGAAGACATCGAGCTGGTCCGGGAAAAGCATCGGCGCAGGCTGATGGGGGACGCGGGGTCGATGCGCTACCATTATCGTGTCTTGCATCGGGATGGACGCCATATTGATGTCGAGGCGCATGGTCGATCGTTCGAATTTGAAGGCCGTCCGGCGATCATCGGCCTGCTGATGGATGTGACGGAAAACCTCGCGCGCGAACGGCAGCTGAAACTGGCGGCCAAGGTGTTTGATAACGCCAGTGAGGGTATTTTGATTACTGATGCGGATGCACAGATCATTGCCGTTAATCCTGCGTTCTGCAAAATTACTGGCGTTACCCCGGACTCCGCACTCGGCCGCGTGTCACGTATGTTCAAAAGCAGTCTGGACTCCAACGAGTTTAACCGTGACATGTTAATGAGCCTTGAGGTTAACGGCCATTGGCAGGGAGAACTGACTGATCGTCGGGCTTCGGGGGAGTTGTATCCCGCGTGGCTCAGCATCAGTGCGGTGCGTGAAGCCTGTGGGGCAATTTCCAATTATGTTGGCGTGTTTTCCGATATCACGGGCCGCAAGGAAGCGGAAGAGCGTCTCTATTTCCTGGCTAACCACGATCCATTAACCCGTTTGCCCAATCGCAGTCTGCTGCACCAGAATCTGGCGCATGCGTTGGCGCGCGCCAAGCTGGAATCACAGCAACTGGCGGTATTGTTCATCGATCTGGATCGTTTCAAGACAATTAACGATACGCTGGGTCATGATGCTGGCGACCGATTGCTGCAAGAAGTGTCTGCGCGCCTCAAAGGCTGCGCCCGCTCCAGCGATACGATCGCTCGCCTCGGGGGCGACGAATTTACGGTGATCATGGAGGCATTCCCGGATTCGCAAACTGTGGTACATGTCGCAGAGCGTATTCTGGCTGCATTGTCGCAGCCGGTTTCGTTGCAGATGCGCGATTATTATGTGACCTGCAGTATTGGTATTGCCTTGTATCCGAACGATGGCCAGGATGCGCAGACGCTGCTAAAAAATGCCGATGTGGCGATGTATCGTGCCAAGGAATTGGGCAAGAATAATTACCAGTTCTTCTCCAAGGAGATGAATGCGGCTGCATTCGAGCATTTGCTGATGGAAAACAGCTTGCGGCAGGCGCTGGATAAAGGAGAATTTGAAATCCATTATCAGGCGCAAGTGGAGCTGGAGCAGAATCGCATCATTGGCCTGGAGGCCTTGGTGCGCTGGCAACACCCGGAACACGGCCTGATATCGCCTACGCGCTTTATTCCCTTGGCAGAAGAAAATGGGCTGATTGTGCCGCTGGGCGAATGGGTGCTGGAACAGGCATGCCTGCAGACGCGACTTTGGCAGAATCTGGGTTTTCCACCGATTAGAATGGCAGTCAATCTGTCGCCACGACAATTCCAGCCACATAGCCTGATCAAGGCTGTGCGAAGGGCGCTGGATCGATCCGGACTGGATCCGCAGTGGCTGGAGCTGGAGATTACCGAGGGCATGATCATGCGCAACTCGGAAGAGGCTATCCAGATCATGTCCGAACTCAAGAAAATGGGTGTGCAGCTGGCAATTGATGATTTCGGTACAGGCTACTCCTCGTTGTACAATCTCAAACGTTTCCCGATACACAATCTTAAGATCGACCGTACCTTTATCGAAGGTTTGCCGAAAGACGGCGACGATGCGGCGATTGCCGAGGTGATTATTGCCATGGCCAAGAAGCTTGGCCTGAAAGTGATCGCCGAGGGTGTCGAAAACAATGCGCAACTGGCGTTCCTGCGTGAGCAGGGGTGCGATCTGGTACAAGGCTTCATGTTTAGCAAGCCTTTGCCCGGTAACGAAATCGAACAGTTGTTCCGCAATCTTGGTATATACCAGGATGAATATCAGGCTGCACTGCCTTTGTCGGTGCAGACTGATTACACAGAAGTGGTCTAATTCGTGAGTATCTCCAAAAAAATCCTGTTTGGTTTTCACGCAGTGCAGGCTCGTCTGCGCTTCAACCCCGAAAGCGTGCTGGAAATTTATCTGCTGCAAGGCCGACAAGACCCGCGTGCCAAGGACGTGATCAAGACTGCCGAACGTTGCGGCGTACGCATCATTCCAGCCGATGCGGCAAGGCTGGACGGGATGTCTGGTCACGGGCGCCATCAGGGCATTGCAGCTACCATCGATGCCGGCAAATCCTATGTCGCCATTGATGATGTGCTGGACAATCTGGAAGAGCCGCCATTCCTGCTGATCCTCGATGGTGTCCAGGACCCGCATAATCTGGGCGCCTGTCTGCGGGTTGCCGATGCCATGGGCGTACATGCCGTGATTGCACCCAAAGACAAGGCTGTTGGCCTGAATGCCACGGTCTCAAAAGTGGCCTGTGGCGCGGCTGAGGTGATTCCGTACGTGATGGTGACAAATCTGGCGCGTACGCTGCGGGATCTGAAAGATCGTGGCATCTGGATTGTTGGCACCGCCGCCGATGGCGATACCGATCTGTTCCATTTTCAACATACCGGCCCGATTGCCTGGGTGCTCGGGGCCGAGGGTAGTGGCATGCGACGTCTGACGCGCGAGCATTGCGACAGCATTGTCAGCATACCCATGTTCGGCTCGGTAGAGAGTCTCAATGTCTCCGTCGCCAGTGGTATGTGCCTGGCTGAAAGCCGCCGGCAGCGACAGTTGCTTGCCAAGGCTTAAGTTTCTGCGCTAAAATCTTCCCTTTTCCCCTTGCCTTATCCGACGACGCAATCGGGAGGCTTTAACCAAAAGGAGTGCTCATGCGTCATTATGAAATCGTCTTTATCGTTCACCCGGACCAGAGCGAGCAAGTGCCTGCGATGGTTGATCGCTACAAAACCATGGTAGTGAACAACGGCGGCAAGATCTACCGTCTGGAAGATTGGGGTCGTCGTCAACTGGCTTACCCGATCCAGAAAATTCACAAAGCTCACTACGTGCTGATGAATATCGAATGCAACCAGGCTACCCTGGATGAAATGGAACATGCATTCAAGTTCAACGATGCCGTGCTGCGTCACCTGACTATCAAGATGGACGAAGCTGTGACTACTCCTTCGCCGATGATGAAGGAAGAAAAAGCACGTTCGCTGCTGGATGGCGCTGAAGCCGCCGCTCCTGCTGCAGCTTGATTGAGTGAGTTGTAACCGGGTTGAACTGAGCGGGAAACTGGCTGCACTGGATGCGGTCAGATATACCCCGGCAGGTATTCCAATCATCAATTTCTCGATATCGCATCAGTCCAGTCAGATTGAATCTGGCATGGAACGTCTGGTGCAGTGTGAAGTTGCCGCGATGGCCGTTGGCCCGTTGGCGGAAATGATTGGAAAGCGCAAGGCGGAGCAGGAGTGTCGTGTTATTGGCTTCCTCGCCGCGCGTAACCGTAAAAGCAGTCAGCTTGTGTTGCACGTGAATGAAATACGTTTTTAATTCAGAGGTTTGAAATGTCCCGTAATCTGTTCAAGCGCAAGAAATTTTGCCGCTTCACCGCTGAAGGCGTGAAGCAAATCGACTACAAAGACGTCGATGTATTGAAAGACTTCATCTCCGAGAATGGCAAGATCATTCCGGCTCGTATCACCGGCACCAAAGCTCGTTACCAGCGTCAGCTGTCGGCCGCTATCAAGCGCGCTCGCTTCCTGGCCCTGATGCCTTACACCGATCTGCACTAATTCAGGAGATAACAAGATGCAAATTATTCTGCTGGAAAAAGTAGCAAATCTGGGTCAACTGGGTGACGTGGTTAAGGTTAAGGATGGTTACGCTCGTAACTTCCTGATTCCGACTGGCCAAGCCAAGCGTGCTACCGAAGCTAACTTGAAAGAGTTTGAAGTACGTCGCGCCGAGCTGGAAAAGGTTCAGGCTGAAAAGCTGGTTGCCGCTCAGGCACGTGCCGAGAAGCTGGAAGGCGCTCGCGTAGAAATCGCTCAGAAAGCCGGTGTTGATGGCCGTCTGTTCGGTTCGGTTGGTAATGCAGACATCGCTGAAGCGATCAGCAAGTCGGGCATTGAAGTCAGCAAGATGGAAATCCGTTTGCCGGATGGCCCGTTCAAGGCTATCGGTGAATTCGCGGTAACTGTTGCCCTGCACCACGATGTGCTGGCTAATGTGACCGTGGTTGTGACTCCGGAAGCATAATCTGGCAACTCCGGTTGCAGATTAAAAAAGGCTGCTGCGGCAGCCTTTTTTGTTTCTGCTCGCTGGTAAAATGGATATCAATTTCACACGGGTTGCTGGCCAATGAACTATAAAAATGCTCCTCCGCCAGAGCGAGATTTACCTGTTGATCTGATCAAGATGCCGCCGCACTCGGTTGAGGCGGAGCAGTCGGTGCTGGGTGGTTTGTTGCTGGAAAACACCGCTTGGGATCGCATTGCTGATCAGATTACGGAGCTGGATTTCTATCGCCACGATCATCGCCTGATTTACCGGCATATTTCCCGCTTGATTGAGCAGTCTCGCCCCGCAGATGTGGTGACCGTTTCCGAGTCACTGGAAAAGGCCAACGAGCTGAACCAGGTCGGTGGCTTGGCCTATCTCGCGGCATTGGCGCAAAACACGCCGAGTGCAGCCAATATTCGCCGCTACGCGGAAATTGTACGCGAGCGCTCGATCATGCGCCGCCTGGTGGAGGTGGGGACGGAAATTTCCGATTCTGCCTACAATCCGCAGGGGAGAGAGGCCAGCCAGTTGCTGGATGCGGCTGAGGCCAAGGTGTTTGAAATTGCCGAGTCGAGCAACAAGGGCAAGCAAAGCTTTCTCAGCATGAATCAGCTGGTGACAGAGGTTGTTGAACGGATTGATACGCTCTACAACCGCGATAATCCAAATGATGTCACGGGTACACCTACCGGCTTTATCGATCTGGATGGCATGACTTCCGGTCTGCAGCCGGGCGATCTGATTATTGTTGCCGGCCGCCCTTCGATGGGTAAAACCGCGTTTTCGATCAATATTGCCGAAAACGTTGCGCTGGATACGGGCAAGGCGGTGGCCATTTTCAGTATGGAGATGGGCGGGGCACAGCTGGTGATGCGTATGGTTGGTTCGGTAGGGCGTCTCGATCAGCACAAGATCAAGACGGGGCGGCTTGAGGACGAGGACTGGCAGAAGCTGACCTACGCGGTCGGCAAGCTTTCGGAAGCGCCGATCCATATCGACGAATCGCCTGGCCTGACTTCGCTGGAGGTGAGGGCGCGTGCACGGCGCCTCGCGCGTCAATACGGTGGCCAGCTGGGCCTGATCGTTATCGATTACCTGCAGCTGATGGCGGGTAGCAGCACCAGCAAGGATTCGAACCGAGCTACCGAACTGGGCGAAATCTCCCGTTCGCTGAAGGGCTTGGCGAAGGAATTGCGGGTGCCAGTGATTGCTCTGTCGCAGTTGTCGCGTACGGTGGAGCACCGCACCGACAAACGTCCAATGATGTCTGACTTACGTGAATCGGGCGCTATCGAACAGGATGCTGACTTGATTCTGTTCATGTACCGTGATGAATACTACAACCCGGATTCGCCGGACAAGGGCTTGGCCGAGGTGATTATCGGTAAACATCGTAACGGCCCGACCGGACGTGTACGTATGGCGTTTCTTGGGCATTATTCGCGCTTCGAAAATGCGGCAATGCCCACCACCGGCTGGCCACCAGATGAATAAGCAAGCACAAAAATGGCGCCCGTCGAGGCGCCTTTTTTTATACTCGGCGGATATTGCTATTGAGCTGCAGCCGGCGCTGCCATTGGCCTGCAGGGCAGGCTGCAAGCCAATACAGAGGCGGCTTTCAGGGACGTGTTTCTAATCGACGAAGCCACAGGCAATCAGTTCTTCCAGCAAGACTGCGTAGTCCTTGGCGCCTTTGCTTTTTGGGGCAAAGGCAAAAATGTCCTGATGAAAGCCTGCGCTTTCGGTGATCGCAGCATTTTCGCTAATGCGGGTTTTGCACAGATCTTTGCCGTAGCGTTCGTTCATTTGTTCAATAATGTCGCCAGACAGCCTGCGTTGCGTAACGTAGCGTGTGACCAGATAGCGGCGTGGAATGCGTTTGCCGGCAATTTGCTCCATGGCTACCAGCGTGTTTGCCAGTTGATTGGCGCCTTTCATGGCCAGGTATTCGGCAGCAATCGGGATCAGAATGGCGTCTGCGGCCGCCATGGCGTTGATCGATAAAATACCGAGAAATGGGCAGCAATCGATCAGAATCGGCACGCCGGCATTAGATAGATGTTCGTCCTGCAGTGCTTGCCGCAGACGGCGAATGATGCTGCCGGTTTTGGCGTAAAGGGTGTCGATTTTTGCCAGTTCGACGTGGGATGGAATCAGATTGACGCCGTTGTCGAGATGAACCACCAGTTCGGTGAGTGGTTTGTTGTCTTTGTAGAACGCAAAAATACTGTCTCCGGCATCGGGTTCAATGCCCGAGATCGCAGTCAGGTGGGCCTGCGGGTCCAGGTCGATCATCAGTGGTTCCATGCCTTCCTTGGCCATGGCCGCGGCGAGGTTGGCGGTGGTGGTGGTTTTGCCAACACCGCCTTTTTGATTGAATACCGCGAGAATCGTCATCTGGTCTCAGGTTTGGTTGTACGCACTGTTATGGGTTATAGAACCTCCGCTGCGTAGTCTGCAAGCCGCGAGCGTTCGCCGCGTTGCAGCGTGATGTGGCCGCTGTGCGGCCATCCCTTGAAGCGATCCACCACATAGGTCAAGCCGGAGCTGCCTTCGGTCAGGTAAGGAGTGTCGATTTGCGCAATATTGCCGAGGCAAACCACTTTGGTGCCAGGGCCGGCGCGGGTGATCAGCGTTTTCATCTGTTTCGGTGTCAGGTTTTGCGCTTCGTCGATGATCAAAAACTTGTTGATGAAGGTACGCCCGCGCATGAAGTTGAGTGACTTGACCTTGATCCGCGAACGAATCAGATCGCGGGTTGCGGCGCGCCCCCAGTCGCCGGCTTCCTGATCGGTTTGGTTCAGTACGTCAAGGTTGTCTTCCAGTGCACCCATCCATGGCAGCATTTTTTCTTCTTCCGTACCCGGTAGAAAACCAATGTCTTCACCAACCGGTACGGTAACCCGGGTCATGATGATTTCGCTGTAGAGCTTGGTTTCCAGCGTTTGCATCAGGCTCGCTGCCAACGTCAGCAGGGTTTTGCCGGTGCCGGCCTGGCCCAGAAGGGTGACAAAATCGATTTCCGGGTTCATTAGCAGATTCATTGCGAAATTCTGCTCCCGGTTGCGAGTGGTGATGCCCCAGACGCTGTTTTTCTGGTGCGAATAATCCTTCAATACTTCCAGTAGCGCTGTTTTGCCTTTTTGCTCCTTCACCTGGGCAAAAAATGGGCGTTCGCCATCTTGATAAACCATCTGGTTGACCAGAAGGCTGGCGCATTCCGGGCCGGTGATACGGTAGTAATTACGGCCGTTATCCTGCCACGATTCCATGCCTTTGCTGTGTTGCTCCCAGAAGTCCGGGGAAAGCTCATGCAGGCCGGTATATAACAGGTCAGTGTCTTCCAGAACCTTGTCGTTGAAATAGTCCTCGGCGGCAAAGCCCATGGCGCGGGCCTTGATGCGCATATTGATGTCTTTCGACACCAGGATCACTTCGCGCTTCGGGTGCACCTGCTGCAGGTGCATTACCACGCCGAGAATCAGATTGTCTGCCTTGCCAACAGGAAGGCGCATCGGTAGCTCGGCGGTAATGGCCTGAGTCTGGAAAAACAGGTGGCCGGTAGCGTCAAATTCATTGCGCATTGCCAGCGGAATGCCTTCGTCGATCTTGTCGCCCGCGGCATTTACCAATTCATCGAGAAAGCGGCTGGTCTGGCGGGCGTTACGGGCAACCTCGGACATGCCTTTCTTGTTGTTGTCGAGCTCTTCGAGCGTCATCATCGGCAGGTAGATGTCATGTTCGTCAAAGCGGAACAGACAGGTTGGATCATGCATCAGCACATTGGTGTCCAGAACAAACAGCTTGGTATTGCTTGCTTTGCTTTTGCTGCGCTTGGTGGCGGCCATATATGATCCTTTAATGACGGCTGGACAAATAAAAAACGGCCAGCAGGCCGTTTTCTCAATTCAGGGTTTGGACAAACGCCAAGACTTCTTCAACGTGACCAGGAACTTTGACGCCCCGCCACTCCTTTCTCAGAACGCCGTTGCGATCGATAACGAATGTACTGCGCTCAATGCCACGCACTTGTTTGCCATACATGTTTTTTAACTTCATCACGCCAAATTGCTCGCAGACTGTTTCGTCGCTATCCGATAGCAGCTCGAACGGGAACGCCATTTTCGCTTTGAAGTTTTCGTGCGATTTCAGACTGTCACGCGAGATACCGACGATATCGCAATTGGCAGTCTGAAAGGCGGCAAACTGGTCGCGAAACGCCTGGCCCTCGGTGGTGCAGCCAGGCGTGTTGTCTTTGGGGTAAAAGTAGATGACTACGTGCCGTCCTTTGGCGCTGGCCAGCTGGAAGGTCTTGTTGCCGGTGCTCGGCAGGGAAAAATCTATGATGTTTTGATTTTGCATAGGGCCTCTTGGTGAGCTTAGAAACTCGCGCCATTGTTGTCAAAATCAAAAGTGCAAACAAGCATGGTTTGTTGGGTTTGGTGCTAATTGTGGCAAATTTGTCACACTGCCTGTGTTGGTTCAGGCGAGAAATTCAGCACCTTGGCAGCTCAATGCTCCGCTACGACCGGGGATTTCCCGGTATTCGATACGATGGTAGGGTAGTGCCGACAAGTCCAGGCTTTGTAGCAAGTCAAGGCAGGAGACCAGTTCGTAACCCTGTTCCTTCCAGCCGATCAGCAGTCGTTCGAATACCGGTAGCAGTTTCATGCCTTCCAGTTCCGCATGCAAGGTGTAGACATGGTTCTGACTGCCGCTGGCAGTAAGCCCTAGCAAATGCTGGTCGACATTGTCGGCATTGATCGTATCGACGCCAATCAATTCATCGAGTGTTGGTAGCGTGGTTGGCAATTGCGGGCAGGCCACAATTTCTCCATCCAGTACCGGAATGAACGGGTGTGTGCCGCGAGTATCCGAGCAATAAATGAATTCGTAGTGTTGTTCCTGGCGGAAGGCCTGGCGATTCATCTGCCAACCGGCTGCGCCGTGGGTGCGCGCAGGCTGGCCAAATATCTGCTGAAAACGGTTGCGGGCCTTGTCCATTTCCTGCACAGCCCAATCACCGCTTTGTTGTGCCACATTGTCTTGCCAGCGAATGTGGTCGTGGCAATGAATGCCAACCTCAAAGCCGGATGTGGCGACGTTCTGCATGATTCCGGCACAGCGTTTGCCGATGTCGGGGCCGGGTAGCAATGTACCGTACAGCAGGGTGCGCAGGCCGTAATGTTCCACTACCGAGGTGCGCGATACTTTTTTCAGAAAGCCCGGACGAAATACGCGCTTGAGTGCACGGCCGGTGTGATCACATCCCAGACTGAAAAGAAAAGTTGCGCCTGCCTGATGCTTTTGCAGTAGCTCGACCAAAGCAGGAACACCGTTGCGCGTGCCACGATATGTATCAACATCGATCTTCAGTGCAATTTTCATGGTGCGATCTGTCTGGACGAACGATAATTAGGGGCAGGCAAGGCGCCCGACTAAACTTTATTGACTTGGGAGTAAAGCAGAAGAGATGTATGTGGTGCCCAGGAGAGGACTCGAACCTCCACAGTGTTGCCACCGCTAGGACCTGAACCTAGTGCGTCTACCAATTCCGCCACCTGGGCGGGCACCAACATATTTTTATACAGACCGGACACCTTGTTGAGTGGTGCCCAGGAGAGGACTCGAACCTCCACAGTCTTGCAACCGCTAGGACCTGAACCTAGTGCGTCTACCAATTCCGCCACCTGGGCCTGTATAATCCCCGAAGAGCGCTGCCTCCAGAGAAGTTGCGCATTATAAAGAGGACATTTATTTTGTCAATTGAAAAAACCAAAAAACACAAAAAACCTAAAACACCCCCAAAAAGCAGTATCCGTAGTCTTGACCCTTTCCTTGAGCGTGAGAAGGCGAATTACGCCAATCCGCTACCCAGTCGCGAATTCATTATTGAGCAGGTAGCCCAGCATGGGCCGTTGACTGCCGAGTCCTTGAGCAACTTGCTGGATATCCTTGAAGATGAGCAGGACGTTTTTGGTCGCCGTCTGCGCGCGATGGTGCGCGACGGTGAAATCATGGTCGATCGCAAAGGGCAGATTTGCGTCGCACAGAAGCTTGATTTGATCAAAGGTCGGGTGCAAGGGCATCCGGACGGATTTGGCTTCCTGATCCCGGACGATGGCAGCCCGGATATGTTCCTTGGCCCGCGAGAAATGCATCAGGTATTGCATGGTGACCGGGTGCTGGTGCGCGAAGCGGGCAAGGATTTCAAGGGGCGCCGCGAGGCGAAGATTGTTGAGGTGCTGGAGCATGTCAATCAGCGCCTTGTCGGTCGCTTGTTCAGTGAGCACGGCGTGTTGTTTGTTGTGGCTGAAGACAAGCGCGTCAGTCAGGACGTCTTGGTTGCGCCGGGCCAAAGCATGGGGGCCAAGGACGGGCAGGTGGTGATTGTCGAAATCCTGACCCAGCCGAACAAGAATAGCCAGCCGGTGGCGCGGGTGATTGAAGTGCTCGGCAATTATGCTGATCCGGGCATGGAAATTGAAATTGCCTTGCGCAAACATGCATTGCCGTTTGTTTTCTCGGATGCGGCCGAAGAGCTGGCCAAGAAAACACCGAAAAAAGTTCGCAAGGCGGATTGGAAGTCGGACGACGGCCTCAAGCGTGAAGATGTGCGTGATCTGCCGCTGGTGACCATCGATGGCGAAACTGCGCGCGATTTTGATGATGCGGTTTATTGTGAAAAGCAGGGCAAGGGATATCGCCTGTTGGTGGCCATTGCCGACGTGAGTTACTACGTGCGGCAGGGTGATGGTCTGGATATAGACGCGCGCGATCGTGGCAATTCGGTGTATTTCCCGCGGCGTGTGATTCCCATGTTGCCCGAGGCGCTATCAAACGGTATCTGTTCGCTGAACCCGGATGTTGAGCGCCTGTGCATGGTGTGTGACATGGATATCAACAGCCAGGGGAAGGTGAAGAAGTACCGTTTCTATCCGGCAGTGATGCGTTCTCATGCGCGCTTTACCTACACCAAAGTGTGGGCCATGTTGCAGGATAAAAATGGCGCAGATGCCAAGGAATACGCGGCCTTGCTGCCACAGGTTGAGCGTTTGTACGAGTTGTATCACGTGTTGCGTGCAGCGCGCGAGAAGCGGGGGGCGATCGATTTCGAGAGCACCGAAACACAGATGATTTTTAACGATCAGGGCAAGATTGAAAAAATTGTGCCGGTAGTACGTAACGATGCGCACAAACTGATCGAAGAGTGCATGCTGGCAGCCAACGTCTGTGCTTCGGATTTCCTGGCGCAGCATAAACATCCGACGCTGTATCGCGTGCATGAAGGGCCGACCCCCGAAAAACTGGAAAATCTGCGCGCTTTGTTGCGCGAGTTTGCATTGACGCTGCCGGGTGGCGAAGAGCCACATGCCAAGGATTATGCGCAATTGCTGAGCAAGGTGAAGGATCGTGCCGAGGCACCGTTGTTGCAGACTGCAATGTTGCGATCCTTGCAGCAGGCGGTATACAGCCCGGACAACGTTGGCCACTTTGGTTTGGCGTATGAGGGGTATGCCCATTTTACGTCGCCGATTCGCCGTTATCCGGATTTGCTGGTGCATCGCGCCATCAAGGCCGTATTGCGCGGAGAAAAATACAAGCCGGGAGCTAAATGGCCGCAGCTGGGTGAGCATTGCTCAATGACTGAGCGACGTGCTGACGAGGCCACGCGTGATGTGCAGAACTGGCTGAAATGCTTCTATATGCGTGACAGGATTGGCGAGGTGTTTGACGGTAGTGTCAGCGCGGTTACCAGTTTTGGCATGTTTGTGCTGCTGGATGATGCCTATGTCGAAGGCTTGGTTCACATCACCGAACTGGGGCAGGATTATTTCCATTACGATGCTGCATTGCATTCCTTGAGCGGTGAGCGTAGCGGTGTGCGGTATCGCTTGGGTGACCGAGTGCGGGTGAAAGTGATGCGAGTCGATCTGGAAAGCAGCAAAATCGATTTTGCGCTGGAAAACCCGGTGGCGGCGGCCCCGGATGCCGCGCGTGGCAAGCCGCGCGGCAAACAACGACGCAAGTAATATCAACAAATGGCGGGGATACCCATGTGGGTGGTATGTGGATAACTCCGCCATATGATTGATGTGATGCTTGTTTTTGTCCTTGATTAAAATTTGATCAGTCGTCGGAAACCCGCATTGGAACGTGATTCTGGCTGTTTGGCAGGAATGGGGTCAGCCGACAAGTCGGGTTGGCCGATAAATGTAAATTGGTGGCTGCAGGAAAAGAGAAAAACAAAAACGGACACCGAAGTGTCCGTTTTTGTTTTATGCTGGCGTCCCCACGGGGATTCGAACCCCGGTTACCGCCGTGAAAGGGCGATGTCCTAGGCCTCTAGACGATGGGGACCTAGTGTTCTTGGTGGAGGTAAGCGGGATCGAACCGCTGACCTCTTGCATGCCATGCAAGCGCTCTCCCAGCTGAGCTATACCCCCGAAGAGCTGCGCATTCTATTTGCGCCGACATGTTTTGTAAATAGCTTTGTGTGCTTTTTTGCAATCGATGCCGGGTTGACTCTACGGGTATAATTCGCCCCTTTCATATAAAAAGCGGCATAGTCAGCGTGGATCCCCTGCTTTATTGCTCAGAAAAAGTCGCACCGTTTGGCAGCAGCAATTATTACGCCTTGTTGTGGCAAGCACCGAAAACCCGAACTCGAATGTTGGCGGTGTTGGCACTGCGGCAGGAGTTGCTGGATATTCCGGCGCGCGTCAGTGATGGGCAGCTGGCATTAACCAAACTCAACTGGTGGCGGGACGAGTTGGCGCGTGCGGCACGTGGTGTGGCACAACACCCGGTAAGCAGCGGTTTGCAGCCGCTGCTGGGAGAGTCGTTGTTGTCCCTGCCTGAATTAACATCCATCTGTGATGGTATCGAGATGTTGTTGCATACCGGGCGCTTGCAAGATGAGGTCGCATTAATGAAGTTTTGCAGCCTGACTGGCGGTTTGCCGTGGCAACTGACAGCACGTATTGCCGCTCCCGGAGATGCATCGGGGTTGGCATACGCAGAACAGGTCGGGGTCGGGCTGCAATTGCTGGAAACATTACAGAACTTGGTTGCCGAGGCACAACGAGGCATGATTCTTGCCCCAACTTCGATGTTGGAGCGACACAATTTGCCAGTTGAGCGATTGTCGAGTGCCGAACCGGACGAACACTTTGTGGCCCTGGCGGAGGATATGTTGGCGCGCAGCCAATCAGCTTTGCTCGCCGCGCGGCAGCAGTTGCCGAGGCGAGTGCCTGCGGCGTTGCGTTATCTGGCGGCGCTGGCTGCAATGGCCAATGCCACGGCGAAAGAGCTGGAACGTAGTGGTTTGGATAGTCTGGCAAGCCAGCGCTTGAGCCTGACGCCGGTGCGCAAATTATTATTGGCGTGGAAAAGCCGTTGGTTTGCATAAACCAGGCGCTGTGTATGCCCATACATAGGCTAAAATGGCGCCTGATGGATAGTGAATGGAGAGGTCATGTTGCCTGTTAATTATCAAGCTGCGGCGGATTTGCTCGCTGGTCGAGTCATTCTGGTTACCGGAGCCGGGCAGGGGATTGGCCGTGCGCTGGCTATAGCCTGTGCAAAACACGGCGCAACCGTGGTGTTGCTCGGCCGTAGTGTGAAAAAACTGGAATCGGTATACGACGAGATCGAGTTGGCCGGTTACCCCAAGCCCGCTGCGGTGCCACTGGATCTGGAAAAATCCACCGATGCAGATTTCGAGCGTATGGTGCAGGCAATTACCGCCCAGTTGGGGCGCCTGGATGGCATTGTGCATGCTGCTTCTGCCTTCCTCGGCTTGTTTCCGCTGGAGCAAGAATCGCTCGACTACTGGATGACGGCATTACGCGTGAACGCGGCTGCGCCCGCCGCGCTGACGCGCCTGACCCTGCCGCTGTTGCGCAGCAGTCCTGATGCCTCGATTGTCTACGTTTCCGAAACCCATGGACACGCCGCCACTGCTTACTGGGGAGGTTTTTCGGTGTCCAAACACGCGGGTGCTTTCTGGGCTGATATCGCCGCCAAGGAGTGGGATAACCAGCCGAATTTGCGCATCAATACGCTGATACCCGGTCCGGTGCAAAGTCCGCAGCGCACCAAAACCCATCCGGGAGAGGAAAAAACTTCCCTGCCAGCAATCGATTCATTGTTGCCGACTTTCCTGTATCTGCTTGGTCCGGATAGCCGTGGCGTGAGCGGCGAAACCTTTGATTGTGCCGCATTGGCCCGGCAGAACTGAGATATCCAGATGAAACCGATGAATGCGCTGTTCAAGCGTGTTGCGCTGGTCGCCCGTCATGGCAAGCCGGAAATCCTCAAGCCATTGATGGAGCTTGCGGGCTTTCTGCGTGCCCATGAGCTGGATGTGTTGCTGGACCTGGACAGCGTGCCTGAAGACGTCGCTGAAAATTATCAGCGGGTGGCGCGTGACAAGATCGGCAAGCTGGCCGATCTGGTGATTGTGCTGGGGGGAGACGGTACGATGCTGGCCGTGGCGCGATCAATTGCGCCATACCGTATTCCGATGGTCGGCATCAATCAGGGACGTCTGGGCTTCATGACTGACATCCCTTTGCACGAAATGACGCAGTCGGTCGGCGCAATTCTGGAAGGCGATTTTGTTCCGGAAGAGCGCATTCTGCTGGAAGCATCGGTGATTCGTCAGGAGCAGACGCTGCATCAGGCGCTGGCTTTGAATGACGTGGTGTTCAGTCGCGGGCCGATGGGCTCGATGATTGAGTTTGAAGTATTTATCGATGACCAGTTTGTTTATAGCCAGCGTTCCGATGGCCTGATCATCGCCACCCCCACCGGTTCGACCGCTTATTCGCTGGCCTCCGGCGGGCCGATTCTGCATCCCACGGTGCCGGCCATTTCGCTGGTGCCAATTTGCCCACAATCCATGAGCAATCGCCCGATTGCGGTCAACGACAACGTACTGGTCGAGTTTCTGCTGACGCGTGGCAATGAGGCGCGGGTGCATTTCGATGGCCACTCCAATCTGGAACTGCACGAGATGGATCGAGTGCAGATTCGCCGCTACCGCAACTCACTGCGGATTTTACATCCGCTCGGCTACAACTATTACGACATGCTGCGCCACAAGTTGCACTGGGGCGAAAAGCTGCTTTGAGGTGGGCAATGCTGCTCGGTTTGCGTATTCGTGATTTTGTCATTGTTGATCGCCTGGAACTGGCTTTCCAGCGCGGTTTTACCGTACTCACCGGTGAGACCGGTGCCGGCAAATCGATACTGATTGACGCCTTGTCGCTGGTTTTGGGAGAAAAAGCCGAGCCGGGCATGGTGCGTAGTGGGGCAGAGAAGGCTGAAATTGAGGCCGAATTCGATGTGTTGAACCTGCCGGCAGTAAATGACTGGCTACAGCAACAGGAACTGGATGGCGAGGATGTGTTGCTGCTGCGGCGCACGGTCGACATCAATGGCCGCACCCGCGCCTTCATCAACGGGCGTTCGGCGACCGCACAACAGCTGAAGGAAGTCGGCGAGTTTCTGATCGATATCCATGGCCAGCACGCACATCAATCGCTATTGCGGCTGGACGCACAGCGTCAGCTGCTGGATGCGTATGCCGGCCAAAGTGATGTGGCCCGGCAAGTACGTCAGGCATATTCCACATGGATGAGCTTGCTCAAGGCACGACGCGACTACGAGGCAAACGCTGCAGCGTATGCGGCCGAGCGTGAGCAATTGCAGTGGCAGATCAACGAATTGCAGTCACTGGAGTGTACGCCGGAGAGCTGGGCCGAGTGGCAGGCAGAACACGCACGCTTATCCCACGCAGCCAGCCTGATCGAAGGCTCGCAGCAGTTGCTGGCCTTGCTGGCGGAAGATGACAGCAATTGTTTGTCGATGCTGGGCGTGGCACAACACAAGCTGGCAGAGCTGGCAGGCTACGATGGCGCCTTGCAGGAATATGCCGACATGCTGGCTAGCGCCGATATCCAGTTGCGCGAAGCCGCTCAGGGCTTGCGTCGTTACGGCCAGCGTGTGGATCTCGATCCCACGCGCCTGCAGGAAATTGACCACAAGCTACAGGCCGCCCACAGCGCCGCACGCAAATATCGGGTGACGCCGGAGACGCTGGCCGATCTGCTGCAGCAGAAACAGCAACGTCTGCAGCAATTGGGCGCAGCTGGCGACAGCGGCGATCTGCTGAAGCAGGAACAAGCGGCAGAAAGTGTTTATCTGCAATTGGCCGGGCAACTGTCTGCTGTGCGGCAGCAGGCTGCGCAGGAGTTGTCGCAGAAAATCAGCCAGGAAATGCATGCGCTGGCAATGAGCAGCGGCCGCTTCGTGGTGCAGTTGACTGTGGCGGCACCATCACCTAACGGACTGGAGCAGATCGAGTTTCTGGTATCGGCCAATCAGGGCATGGAGCCGCGACCTTTGCACAAGGTTGCATCGGGTGGCGAATTGTCACGCATCAGCCTCGCCCTGCAGGTGACGGTATCGCAAGTGGCATCGGTGCCGGTGCTGGTGTTTGACGAGGTGGATGTCGGCATTGGTGGTGGGGTCGCCGAAGTGGTGGGCAAGATGTTGCGGCGCTTGGGTGAGCATTATCAGGTGCTGTGCGTGACTCACCTGCCGCAGGTTGCGTCGCGTGGCAATCAGCATTGGCGTGTTTCCAAACAGGCACAGGATGGACAAACCCGTTCGCGAATCGAGCAACTGGACACGCCACAGCGCGTGGAAGAAATCGCGCGCATGCTTGGTGGCCTGGATATCACCGAAACCACCCGCAAACATGCTGCAGAAATGCTGACTGCATAGTTTTTTGTTTGACTTTTCAATCTCGCCACCTATGCTGAAACAGGCGCCGTTATTGGCGCTGACGTTCGATCTACCGTGTTTTTAGATCTACCTCAATGTTCCGTATATATATGCGTGCGCGTGTAATGTTCCTCATGTATGATTTCAGTCACTTGCAGCGGATGCTTTGACTGGTGCAGGTGAGAAAACATAGCCGCGATTTTTTGAACCCGACGATATTACAAAATGATAATGGTTGCCGAGCCTGATCAGGATCTCAACAACAATCCCCTTGAAGCCTATGTGGCCTTGCTGCGTTCCAAAGGCGCATCAACCAAGGACATCAATCTGCGCAAGCATTTTCTGCGCCACCTGACCAGCGCCCTCAAGGACAAGACCATCAGCGGTGAGTATTACCGCGAAACCGTTGATGAGGTATTGCGCAATTTTCCTGATGACGAAGTCTCGCAGTCGATTTTCAAGACCGCTGCGCGCGAGTATTACAATTTCTGGATCGGCGACGTCAAATCGCTGGTCAAGCTGAATAACGCCAACATTTTTGAACCGAATCCGGTGCATATCGCAGCGCAGGGTACGCTGACCGATTTGTTGGCGCAGATGGATGCCGACGGGGAATGGGTGTGCCCGGATACGCCAGCGTTGGAGCGTTACCTGTCCCAGCTATACACCAATGGCCTGTCGCAAGCGGCAATTGACGTGCGTGAACGGTTGCTGCGTCTGCTCCTGTACGTTTCGCGTGAACATGAGTCCTCGCCCAAGGTATACCGCGCAGCGGTGGAGGCGTTGCTGCCGCTGTTCAGCACCAGCGAAGGGCAGCAGGTGTTTGTGCAACTGGCGCGCGAGTATTACTACTTCTGGATTCAGGATCCAAGCGCGGAAGCCAGGATAGGCGAGGCCGCCAGCATCGGCCCAAATCGCCAGGTGATCTTCTGAGAAAAACGCCATCGCAAGATGGCGTTTTTTATTGTTGGCCTCTCCGGCAAGGGGAGTAGTCTACTCGGGGATTACAAACACAGGTGCAAAGCCGCCGCCCGGCGTTCGGAAATTGGTTGTCTGGCCGTTGTAAAGCCGCGCAGCCAAGAGCTGAATCTCTCCCCGATAGACATAGGCACGGACATCCAGTTTCAGCTCATTGGCGCTATCTTCCACCGCAACCAGGCGCTGGCTCGGTACTGCAATCCGTTGCGCAACATAATCCCCGGCAAGAATCTCTTGCCAGACGCGTTGGGTGAGTTTGTCGCCGCGATAGGTGGCGCGGCTGCCAAAGCCGCTACGGGGTTTGAAAAACCACTGCTTGCGTGTTGCCCACAAATCGTCAGCTGATGCTTTGTCGACCAGCCTGGTCGCGGGCACGCCGGCCTGCAATACATCACAACTGGCAGAATCCAGCCCAAGCTGGCTTAGTGCACTCGGGGTGCTCAGCTGTATCAGATGCCGTTTGTCGGCGTACAGTGCATGGGCGCGCGGGTGAGGGGTCAAGACAACTGCGCCGGCTTGATATGCCGCTTGCAGGGCCAGGTTTTGTGGCTGTTCCAGGTAAAAATCGGTCAGCCGGTTGTAAACCAGATCAATCACCCGATCACCATGCCAGAGCTGCCCGTCCTGCCAGCGCAATTCTTCTGGCGCGGTGATCACACAGTGCACGCCAGCCTGTTGGAGCAGGCGCTGAAACAATTGGAATTCCGGATAGAGGTATTGGGTTGTCGGTGCCTCATCCACGATAGCGATTGATCGTGGACGATCCGACTGGCGCTGACTGCGCCACTCCTGCCAGAACATCTGCAACCATTGTTCCGGCAATTGCGTGTCATTGCCTGCCGCACGCAACAATGGCTGTATTTCACTGCAGCAAGCGGTTTGGGCATTGGCAAGGACGTGGTTGAGGATTGCGCCGCCTGCATTGGTGTTGATTTCGATCAGCTGTGGCCCGTCGTCGCCAAGATGAAAGTCATAGCCAAAAAATACGCCGCGCGGGCCGTGCTCCAGCCGGGCTATGGCCGGTGCTTCTGCCAGTGCCTGTTGCTGCCAGCGGGGAAGTGCTACCACACGCTCCACAGCAGAAATGATCTGCTGCATTTGCTGTTTTTGCCGCTGCGTGATGAACACCATGGTGGCGGAGAACAGGTGCGGGCGGCTGGCGGCAATCTCTGCCGCCAATCCATGTAGCGCCGGATCCTGCTCCAGTTGTTGTTGCAGCTTTTGCTGATCGAGAAAGCGGCAGGCGCAGCCGCGATTCAGCTGTTCCGCTATCGACGCCGGAACCAATGTTGGCAGCGTGGTCATGATGTACTGGCACAACCGGCGTTATTGGCTGCGTGCGGCGATGTTTTTGAGTCAGCATCAGCTGCATTTACCGGCATCGTGCCGGAGAGTGTCAGGGCCGGGCTATCCACGCCAGCCATACCTTCTGCCCACGCCTGCAACATGCCGTCACGCTGGTTTTGCTCGGTGAGGCAGACCCATGCTTTGATATCCTTGGCGAAACCCATGCACATCATTCTCTCCTTTACGATCGAAGCCTGTTGCAATCAGTGGTGAGCATCTTGCTCGGCCAGCAGCCAGCCAAAAACTGTGGTAGCGGCGATGCTGCCTGCCAGCTGGGCGGCAATGAATCCTGCGACATCCTGCGGACGAATACCGGCAAAGGTGTCGCTGGCAGCCCGTGCCAGGGTCACCGCAGGATTGGCAAACGAGGTGGATGCGGTAAACCAGTAGGCGGCGACGATATAGCCTGCCACGGCTACCGGAACCGATTCCGCCCGGTGGCGCGAACAGCCGAGAATCACGGCCAGCAGACCGAAGCTGGCGACAAATTCGCTCCACCATTGCGCCGGGCCGCTGCGAACGTGTTGCGAAGCGAAAAACAAGGGCTCGCCAAACATCATGTGCGCAGCCGCTACACCGGCAAAAGCACCGAAGATCTGGGCACCGATGTAGTACAGTGTTTCGCCCTTGCCCAGCTCTCCGCGCAGAGCGGCTGCCAGTGATACCGCCGGATTAAAATGTGCGCCGGACACGCTGCCAAAGGTCAATATCAGCGCAATCAGTGCACCACCGGTGGCGATAGAGTTGGCCAGCAATGCCAAGCCAACATTACCGCTGGCCAGCCGTTCGGCCATGATGCCCGATCCCACCACGGTTGCCAGCAGCAGGGCGGTGCCCAGCCATTCTGCTACCAGGCGGCGTTGCAAGTTGATCATTGGGCCTCCGTTTGGCAACGTGCAAGCTGCTGTAACCGTTGCACGCCAACCGGCTCCTGTTGCAGCAGGGGTACCACGGCATAGCGGGTGGCATGCCGCGTTGCAACTTGTTCAATTTCGCTGCGCTCATTGCTTGCGCGCTGTAGCAACAGCGGAGAGCTGACTTGCGTTGCCGCGACACTGTTGTTGACTACCCAGGCCCAAGGTTCGATGCCGGCACGCCGCAAATCCACCTGAAGATTGGCGGCTTCCAGTACCGGCGTAGTTTCGGCCAGTGTCACCAGCAGCACCTTGGTTTGTCGCGGGTCCTGCAACTGCATCATCGGTGTGGTGAAATGCAGCCCTTTGTCGCCCATCTGCCGGCTCACTTCGCGGTGATAGGCGCCGGTTGCATCCAGTAGCAACAAGGTATGGCCGGTCGGTGCGGTATCCATCACCACAAACTTTCTGCCCGCTTCGCGAATGATGCGGGAAAACGCCTGGAATACTGCGATTTCTTCGGTGCAGGGTGAGCGCAGATCTTCCTCCAGCAACGCTTTGCCGGCGGCATCCAGGCTGGCACCTTTGGTGGTCATTACCTGTTGCCGATAACGTTCGGTTTCGGTGTGTGGGTCGATGCGGCTGACGCTGAGATTTGGCAGCGAGCCATCGAGTGTTTCGGTCAGATGGGCTGCCGGGTCGGATGTGGTCAGATGTACTGGCAGGCCACGGGTGGCCAGCTCCACCGCAACGGCTGCTGCCAGTGTGGTTTTGCCAACACCGCCTTTACCCATCAACATCACCAGGCCGTGGCCGTCAGCGGCAATGCCATCAACCAGATCAGCCAGGCTTGGCGCTGGCAGTGTGCTGGAAACGGATGGCGTACTATCCGGTGACGGCTGGGTATCGGTCAGCAATTGTTGCAGCGCCGCCAGCCCAACCAGATTAAAGGGCTTCAGGCGCAACATGTCGCGGGGCAGGGCTTGCAGCTCAGAAGGGATGGCTGCAAGCGCCGCCTGTTCACGTTGATGGATGGCCTGCGCCAGCGAATCACCGGCGGTATCCTGCTCCGCCAATACGCCATTGATCACCAGATATTGTTGCGTCAAACCAATCGCGGCCAGCTCCTGATGCGTGCGAGCCACTTCTCGCAAGGTGGCCGCTTGCGCCCGCGCTACCAGGATCAAACGGGTACGCAAGGGGTCTGCCAGCGCTTCGACAGCCGACTTGTATTGACTGCGTTGTTTCTCCAGCCCAGCCAGGGGGCCGAGGCAGGAAGCATCGCCTTTGCCGGCCTCCAGAAAGCCGCTCCAGGCTCCCGGCAGTTGCAGCAGGCGAATGGTGTGGCCGGTGGGGGCGGTGTCAAAAATGATGTGATCGTAATCGGCAGTCAGCGCCGCATCCGTCAGTAGCGCGGTAAATTCGTCAAATGCCGCAATTTCGGTGGTACAGGCACCGGATAATTGTTCTTCAATGCCTTTGACGATGGCATCGGGTAATACGCCCCTCACCGGGCCGACGATCCGGTCGCGATAGGCCTGTGCCGCGGCTTGTGGGTCGATTTCAAGCGCATCCAGCCTGGACACTGCAGGGATAGGCGTAATCTGGTTGCCAATGCTGATCCCGAACACCTGCCCGACATTGGAAGCCGGATCGGTGCTGACCAGCAATACCCGCTTGCCGGCACCGGCAAGTTGTACGGCACTGGCGCAGGCGATCGAGGTTTTGCCGACGCCACCTTTGCCGGTAAAAAACAGAAAACGCGGTGCGTTATCGAGAAATAACATGTGTCGGCTCCGATCCGCTTAGCAGCAGCTTTTGCCGGAACAACAGGCGGATTGCGGTTTCAGGGTTGCTGTCTCGCCGATGGCGGCCCAGCGCGCCAGCTCGGCGCGATTAGGATAACGCCCGGCCAGCGCCACTTCGCCATCCACCAGAACCAGCGGCAGCGCCTCGGCGCCGGAGCGCTCCAGAAAAGCCTTGGCGACGCGATTCTCGGCAAAAGCCAATGGCTGTTGAGCTAGATTGAAACGTTCAATCTGCGCACCGTTCTGTTTTGCCCAGTCGACATCAGCGGCAAAAGTCACCAGCTGCTGATCGACCTCGGTGCCGCAAACGCCGGTGTTGCAACACATCGCCGGGTCGAATACCTGAATCAAGGACATGATGTTTCTCCGTTAATGTTAAGAGGGCAGATCAGGGCAGCAGCTGGCCGATACGATCCAGTTCCTGTTTCAGTTTGCCCGGGTCTTGCTGCAGTTGCGCCAGTGGCAGCGCCAGCAAGGTTTCGATGCGATGGCGCAGAATCCGGTAAGCCTTTTCAAATGCGGCGTCGATTTCGGCGTCGCTGCCGGTTGCCTTGGCCGGATCTTCCACCCCCCAATGGCTGCGCAACACCGGGCCCAGGTACGCCGGACAGGTTTCGCCGGCAGCGCTGGCGCACACGGTAATCACGATGTCGGGTGTAAACGGCAGATTGTCCCAGGACTTGCTGACCAGTCCTTCGATATTGATGCCTTCACGCTGCAGCAGCGCCAGCGAACGTGGATGGACATAGCCCGCCGGCTGGCTGCCGGCGCTGATGGCACGCCAGCCTGCTGGCGCCAGATGGTTGAAGGTGGCTTCTGCCAGAATTGAACGGCAGGAGTTACCGGTGCAAAGAATCAGAATATTCATGGTTATTTTGTGGATTAAGAGTAATAGAAGCTGTTCGCGACAGTTCGGCGCAGTGTCTCAGTTGCAGTTTTCGCTGTTTTCGCCACAATTTTCCGTTACGTCACAGTTATTGCCGTTGCAGCAGTTTTCGCTGAGAAAGCCCAGCAACTGTTGCATGGCGGCAAAATCCGCGGAGTAATAAATAAAGCGGCTTTCCTGGCGGGAATTGACCAAGCCGCTATTGCTCAATTCCTTGAGATGAAACGACAGCGTGGCAGGCGCAATCTGTAACTGCTCGGCAATTTTTCCGACAGCCAAGCCGTCCGGGCCTTGTACTACCAGCAGGCGAAAGATGGACAGACGCGTTTCTTGCGCCAGCGCGGCCAGTTGTTTGACAATAGCTTTAGTTTCCATATTTCCATGATATTGGAAATATGGGCTTGTAACAAGCGATGGTGAAATCTGGGTTGTGATTGGCGGCTAACTATCTACCTAGCCCGTAAAGCTAAAGCGGCAGTAAAACAGTAATCCGAGCGCTGTGACTCGACTGCTGATTGGGGAGACGGTCAGCCCCGCAGAAAGCGCATGAGTTCGCTGGCCAGTGCCTGTGGCTGATCGTGGTGCAGCATATGGCCGCTGTCGCTGATCACCACTTCCTGCAGTTGGGCAAAGCTGGCTTTTCGCTCGTCAGTCTGCTCGGGTGTTTCTTTCAGCATGGCCTGCAGGAAGGGGGCGTCTGACTGAACCCATAGCGTCGGGGCGGTAATTGCGCGCCAGCAGGCTTTGGCTTCTTCCAGTCGATACAGCAGCGGGTTAACCAGTTTGTGGCGTGGATCGGCGCGGTAGACCGCACCATTGCTGGTTTGTTGTGCCAGCCAGGGGGCGAGAAATTGTGCCTGATCGTCGCTCAGGCGCGGATTGTTCTTGCGTAGCCGCTGCGCGATTGTCGTCAGATCTGCGTGGGTGTGGAAGGTCTGCGGCTGGCGTTGCTCATCCAGCCAGCGTTTGAGACGGGCAGGGGCCTGTTCCGGCTGGGTGGTGGCTAGGCCAAATCCTTCAATGCTGACCAGTTCGCTGACGCGCTCGGGGCGTACGCCGGCGTACAGGCAGGCAACGATGCCGCCCATGCTGTGCCCCACCAGCGAGACCGGTTGCTGCGGCGAATAGTGATCCAGCAGTTGGTCCAGGTCAGCCAGGTAGTCGGGAAAATAATAACTTTCGCGATTCCAGTCGCTCTGGCCAAAACCACGCCAGTCCGGGGCGATGATGTGCCAGTCCGGGCTCAGCGCATCGACCACAAACTGGAAGGAAATCGCCGCGTCCATCCAGCCATGCAGCAGCAACAGTTTGGGCTGTTGCGGATTGCCCCAGTGCAGCAGGTGGTAACGACCACCGCGCAACTGAAGAAACTCGCTGCGGGCCGGATAACGCGGCGTGTAGGCCAATTACTGGCTTTCGATCTGCAGATTGATGTCGACGATCAGATCGTCGGAAAGTTTTTCCAGATCGCGCTGCAGTTGCGCCATGTCCTGGCTGGCACTGGCTTCCAGCTCCGCCGAGGCGTGGAACATGACTTCTGACGACATCGCTGCAGGGGCCGTGTGCGAGGTCAGTTTCTCAACGTTGACTTCGTGTTTCGCCAGCACCTGCGACACTTCACGCACGATACCGATACGGTCATGGCCAACCAGCGACAGGGCAAAGCGGCGTGTTGGGCCACGTTTGGGCAGGTCGATCGCGGTTTCCGCCATCACCTTCAGTTGCGCCAGCGAACCCAGCGCCGCTTTCAGCTCCTCTGCGCGGGCGGCAGGCACGGCCACCTTCAGAATCCCGGCGAATTTGCCGGCCAGGTGCGACATGCTCGACTCCAGCCAGTTGCCGCCGTGGCCGCTGATGGTGGTCGACAATTGCTCTACCAGACCGGGCTGGTCGTCACCGATAACGGTGATTACGAGAAATACGGACATGAACATCGCTCCTTACTGGTAGTCGCTGACTGGCACGCAGGCACAGAACAGGTTGCGGTCGCCATACACATCGTCGATACGGTTCACCGACGGCCAGAACTTGTTGTCTTTCACCCATTCCAGCGGGAACACAGCCTGCTGTTGGCTGTAAGGGCGAGTCCAGTCGCTGCCGATCACGTCCGACTGGCTGTGCGGGGCATTTTTCAGCGGATTGTTATCCTGCGGCCACTGGCCGGCTTCCACCTGACGGATTTCTTCGCGAATGGTGATCAGCGCGTCGATCAGGCGATCCAGCTCGGCTTTCGATTCCGATTCGGTCGGTTCGATCATGATGGTGCCGGCCACCGGGAACGACATGGTCGGTGCATGGAAACCATAATCCATCAGACGCTTGGCAATATCCACTTCACTGATGCCGCAGGCGGCTTTGATCGGGCGGATATCGATGATGCACTCGTGCGCCACGCGGCCCTTGCTGCCGGTATACAGCACCGGGTAGTGCGGGTTGAGGCGGGTGGCAATGTAGTTGGCGTTGAGCAGGGCAACCTGGGTGGCCATGCGCAGGCCTTCGGCGCCGAGCATTGCGCAGTACATGTAGGAGATCGGCAGAATCGATGCCGAGCCGAACGGTGCCGCCGACACCGCGCTGCGCCCCTGGTTCGGGCCTTCGATTGGTGCCACTGCGTGGTTCGATGCAAACGGTGCCAGATGCGCTTTCAGGCCAATCGGGCCCATGCCCGGGCCGCCACCACCGTGCGGAATGGCGAAGGTCTTGTGCAGATTCATGTGCGAGACATCGGCGCCGATCAGTGCCGGCTGGGTCAGCCCCACCTGCGCGTTCATGTTGGCGCCGTCCATGTACACCTGGCCGCCGAAGCTGTGAACGATGTCGCAAATCTGCTTGATCGATTCTTCGAACACGCCGTGCGTCGACGGGTAGGTGATCATCAGACACGACAGATTGGCTGCATGTTTTTCCGCCTTTGCCTGCAGATCGGCGACGTCAACGTTACCGCTATCGTCACAATCAACCACCACCACCTGCAGATTACACATCTGCGCAGTGGCCGGGTTGGTGCCGTGTGCCGATTTCGGGATCAGGCAGATATTGCGGTGAGCATCGCCACGCGATGCGTGGTAACGCTGGATCGCCACCAGGCCGGCGTATTCGCCTTGCGCGCCGGAGTTCGGCTGCATGCAAATGGCGTCGAAGCCGGTCACTGCTTTCAGCATTGACTCCAGCCCGCCGATCATTTGCAGATAACCCTGAACCTGATCACGCGGTGCAAACGGGTGAATATCGGCGAATTCCGGCCAGGTCACCGGAATCATTTCGCTGGTCGCGTTCAGCTTCATGGTGCAAGAGCCGAGCGAAATCATCGAGTGATTCAGCGCCAGATCCTTGTTTTCCAGGCGCTTGATGTAACGCAGCATTTCGTGTTCGGTGTGGTAGCGGTTGAACACCGGGTGCGTCAGGTAGCTGCTCTGGCGTTGCAGCGATTCCGGAATCGGCTTGTCGACATGTGCCAGGCGCACGTCAATCGCGTCTACGTGCAGGCCACCGGCTTTGCTATCGGCAAATACATGCCAGAGTTTGGCGATATCGTCACGATTGCATTTTTCGTCAAAAGACAGACCAAGCACGCCTGCCGCGCTATGGCGCAGGTTGTAGCCGGCTTGCTGGGCGCGTTGCAGGATGGCAGCGGTATCGGCGCCGGTTTCAACCTGGAAAGTGTCGAAGAAGGTGGCGTTGCTGACCTTGAAGCCGGCCTGACGCAGACCTTCGGCGCAGATTGCGGCCAGACGGTGAATACGGTTGGCAATCCGCTGCAAGCCTTGCGGGCCGTGATATACGGCATAGAACGAGGCGATATTCGCCAGCAGTACCTGCGAAGTACAGATATTGGAGTTGGCCTTTTCGCGGCGGATGTGTTGTTCGCGAGTTTGCAGCGCCATGCGCAGGGCTTTTTTGCCGCAGGCATCGACCGATACGCCGATGATGCGGCCTGGCACTGAGCGCTTGTGTTCGTCGCGCGTGGCAAAGAATGCCGCATGCGGGCCGCCAAAGCCCATCGGCACACCAAAGCGTTGCGACGAGCCGAGTGCAATGTCGGCGCCCATTTCGCCCGGCGATTTCAACAGCAGTAGTGCCATCAAATCGGTGGCGACAGCGCTGATCGCGCCTTTGGTCTTGAGCGCAGCAATGATCTCGCTCAGATCCAGCAGCTCACCACGTTGGTTCGGATATTGCAGCAGGGCACCGAATACATCGGCACTGGCGGCTTCGTCGGCGTTGCCGAACACCAGTTCAAAACCGAAAAACTCAGCGCGGGTTTTTACCACATCGATGGTTTGCGGGAAGCACGCGTTATCAACAAAAAATGCGTTGGACTTAACCTTGGAAATACGCCGTGCCATGGCCATGGCTTCAGCCGCAGCGGTGGCTTCATCCAGCAGCGAGGCGTTGGCCAGCTCCAGGCCTGTCAGGTCGATCACCATTTGCTGGTAGTTCAGCAGCGCTTCCAGACGGCCCTGGGCAATCTCAGCCTGATACGGGGTGTAGGCGGTGTACCAGCCGGGGTTTTCAAACACATTGCGCAGAATCACTTTCGGCGTAATCGTGTCGTAGTAACCCATGCCGATCAGCGAGCGCTGCACCTTGTTCTTGCTGGCAATGGTTTTCAGCGCCGTCAGCGCTTCATGCTCATTCTGCGAGGCCGCAATGGCCAGCGGCTGTTGCAGGCGGATCGATTCCGGCACGGTTTGCGCCACCAGATCATCGAGCGAACTGGCGCCGATTTCCTTGAGCATGGCAGCGCGTTCGGATTCGGACGGGCCAATATGGCGCTGGATGAATTCTTGATGGTTTTCGAGAGCGTTGAGCGAAATGGTCATGTAGGGCAACCCCGGCTTGAATCGATAATGGAACAACGGCAGCAGTGCTAGCTTCTGCTGAAGTACGTTTCACGACTGCGCAACGTACGTCAACAGAGTCTGGTGACACCTGGCCAAAGACGTGGCCGACAGCGCTTGGCGCCGCCGGCCTTTGGGCAGAATTACTGGCCGATTTCGGCGGCGTAGCCAGCTGCGTCCAGCAGGCCGTCAAGGGCATTGGCGTTTGCCGGCTTGATGCGGAAGAACCAGGCTTCGCCGTATGGATCCTGATTGGCTTTTTCCGGTGCGTCGATCAGTGCCTGGTTGATGGCAACGATTTCACCGGCGATCGGTGCATAAACGTCCGATGCGGCTTTTACCGATTCAACCACGCCTGCTTCGGCGCCTGCATCCAGATTGGCGCCCACTTCCGGCAGTTCGACGTAAACCACGTCACCCAGCAATTCCTGCGCGTGATCAGTGATGCCGACGGTAATGGTGCCATCCGCCTCGGCACGCAGCCATTCGTGGGTATCAACATATTTCAGCTCGGCGGGAATATTGCTCATGGTTTGCTCCTGTGATTTTTTGACATGCAATGAATATGAGGTGGGTTAACGCTGCGTCACCCACCAATCGGGTGGCTCGCCAACGGCGAGCGTTATTCGAATACTTTCTTGCCGTTGCGGACAAACGGCATTTTCACCACGCGGGCCGGTTCCAGCTTGCCACGGATATCGACCAGCACCTGGCTGCCGGTAGCCGCAGGGACACGTGCCATGGCAATCGACTGTTTCAAGGTGGGGGAGAAGGTGCCGCTAGTGGTGATGCCTTCGCCAATGCCTTCGGCGACGACTTTCATTTCCGCACGCAGGATGCCTTTGCCTTCCAGCACCAGGCCAACCTGTTTCATCGGTACGCCGGCAGCTTTTTGCGCTTCCAGTGCCTTGCGGCCAATGAAATCGCGTTCTGCCGGCTCCCAGGCGATGGTCCAGCCCATGCCGGCCTGCAGCGGCGAAACGCTTTCGTCCATTTCATGGCCGTAGAGGTTCATGCCGGCTTCCAGGCGCAGGGTGTCGCGTGCGCCGAGGCCCGCAGGTGCCACGCCGGCTTCTTTCAGTGCCATCCAGAAATCGCTGGCTTCTTCCGCCGGCAGCATGATCTCCAGCCCGTCTTCACCGGTATAACCGGTGCGGGCAATAAACCATTCGCCGGCAGGCAGCCCCTGGAATACTTTCAACAGATGGATGATTTCTGCTTTTGCTTCGCCAGCCGCTTCAGCCGCCTTGGCGATGGCGTTCGGGCCTTGCACCGCGATCATCGCCAGATCGTCGCGTTCGGTCAGCTTGGCGTTGAAGCCTTCGATCTGCTTTTCCATCCAGGCCAGATCCTTGGCGCGGGTGGCTGCATTGACCACAATGCGGTAGCCGTAATCGGTGAGATAAACGATCAGATCATCAATCACGCCGCCGTCGGCATCGAGCATGCCGGTATAGAGCGCTTTGCCCTTGAAGCCGAGGCGGGCCACATCGTTGGCCAGCAGTTTTTGCAGATAGGCTTTGGCGTCGGCGCCGGTAAGGTCGACCACGGTCATGTGCGAAACATCGAACATGCCGGCATCGCTACGAACGATTTCGTGTTCTTTCAGCTGCGAGCCGTAATGGATCGGCATTTCCCAGCCGGCAAAATCGACCATTTTGGCGCCGCAATCGACGTGGGCTTGAAACAGCGGGGTGCGTTGAGGCAACTGGCTCATCGGGTGTCCTTGGCTTATGGGGGGATTGATCCCATTCATTGTAGGCTCACCCCTCTGTCCTGTTACCTGAGATTTTCCGGAAAAACGTCAGATTTTCCGTTAGCCCCTTCGGCGGGTGGATAACCACCACTCTCCAGAGTTGATTGGCCATTAACACGGCCAGATTTGATGCAGTCCTTTTGCCTGAGCGATTCCGGGTGAGGTTGCGCCTTCGGCGGTTCCCGCGTGGGGAACGCTCTCCTGCTACGGCGCGGATTTTAACGGATTAAGTGCTCGATTGCACGGCGTTTTGTGTCGCCGCTTGACTCTCGCCTGATGCCGAAGTCATAGTGCCGCCATGGGCGCGGCAAAATTCACTGATTAGCGGCAGCAACAGTGCCTGCACGCCGGGCGGCAGATCGTGGCCCATGCCGGGAATCACATGCAGCTGTGCGCCTTTGATGTGTTGCGCGGTGTCACGTCCGGCAGCCACAGGCACCAGTGGGTCAGCTTCACCGTGAATCACCAGTGTGGGCGCAGTAATTTTTGCCAATTGGCGACGCCGATCACCAGAAGCCAATATCGCCAATAATTGGTGCGCCATTCCCAGCGAATAACTGGAACGGCGCAGTCCTAATTCAAGATGCTGGCGCAAGCTTGCCTGATCGGTGGCAAACCCCGGGCTGCCGATCACGCCAAATAAATGCATCAAATGTTTGATCTGTGCCTCGAGATCGTTCTCTTTCGGCGGTCGTTTGATCAGCTTGCCCAATACCGACAATTTGCCACGAGACACTTTCCGATTGCCGCTGGATGACATGATCGAGGTTAGACTTAATACTCGCTGCGGGTAATGGGCGGCGACTGTCTGCGCAATCATTCCCCCCATCGAAACGCCAACAATATGTGCCTGCGGAATCTGCAAATAGTCGAGCAGGCCGATTGCATCATTGGCCATGTCATCGAGCAAATAGGGCGCCTTGGCACGAATGCCAAATAATGTGCCGAGCATCGCCAATGGTAAATTGGCTTTTTGCGACCAATGAATCTTGCTCGAATGACCCACATCGCGGTTATCGAAGCGAATCACGCGAAAGCCCTGATCCAGCAGTGCCTGACAGAACTCATCCGGCCAGGCAACCAATTGCATGCCTAATCCCATGATCAGCAGAATGGCGGGGGATTGTTCTGCTCCGAGCGATTCGTAACAAATGCGGATGCCGTTGGCGTGTGCAAATTGATGTTCAGTTGTCATGGCTTCAGAATATACAGCATGAAAATCATTGACCCTAAAATAATTACGGTTAATCGTTGGCACCCATCATTCCAATGGCATTTGCCGGGCGTTATTAAAAGACCGGCTTTGCTGATTGAATGCCTTTAATTGGCTAAGTAAAGTTTGAAACCTTGAACAATTTGTCTAATAGATAAACAGGAGCACTTTTGCTGTTGTCAATCTGACTGAAATCTATTGCAATGTGTTAAAGTGTCACCGCTTATTGGCGGTACACATTCATTTCTGACAATTAAAGGACAATCAATGGCTAGCTATCTGGAACTGAAAGCCCAGGCAGAAAAACTGCTGCAGCAAGCAGAAGAAGTACGTAAACAGGAAGTCGCCGCAGTTGTTGCTGAAATCAAAAGCAAAATTGCGCAATATGGTATTACCGCCAAAGATCTGGGATTCGCTGGTGGTGCCGGTGCAGGCAAAAAAGCGGCCAGCGAAGGTGCTGCTGCCAAGTTCAAGGGCCCGAATGGCGAATTGTGGTCCGGCATGGGCCGTCAGCCACAATGGCTGAAAGATGCGCTCGCCAATGGCCGCAAAAAGGAAGATTTCGCCATCTGATTGGTGACATTGGGATCGTAAAAAAGCGGACGTATTGCTCCGCTTTTTATTGCTAACTTGAAAACCACGTCCTATGGACGTGGTCATCGCCTAACTGGCTTTGCCTGTTAGAGCGAGAGCCTGCCCATGGAGGTGCCTTTCAAGCGTTGTCTCCACAACATTGGGAAAGGAGGCATACATGAGCAGGTTTTAAAGAACATCGCATGTGTGTCGTGGTCTAATTTCCCCGGACACCACCGATAGGTGGAAAATCCACCGATTGAGGGAAAGAGAAATGACCAGGAAACGCAGAACAATCGACGCCAGCTTCAATCTGGAGGTCGTGAAGATGATTATTAGATGTCCAGTCCCGGACGATTGTTAGCCGGTAGCCTGTTCTGACAACTATAGACACACCCGGCTCAAATACACGCCGCTGCTTGCTAAAGTTTTTGC
>JAXMFR010000059.1:0-13474 GCA_046347685.1 Chitinivorax sp. | reverse complement strand
CGTTGGTGTAACCAAGCCGTTCGGTAAATCCGGCGCAACGTGGGGCCTGTCCTATATCATCGCGGGTAAAAACCGCTTCGACCAGCAGCAGGACAATCAGCTGGTTGGCAGCCTGACTTACGGATTCTGATCCTGTTTGCCGGCCTGTGTGGCAAAGCTGGGGCACATCGCAAGATGTGCCCTTTTTTGTTGCATGTTTTTTGCCGCTCCCAGTGTCGATGTTTTGTGCGGCGCATGCCTTATTCCATGCGCTTTAGACGATGCGTGAATGTCTTCATCCGCTGTTATGCCTATGGGACTGAGTTGGTTTCAGTTTGCAATAAGCGCCCTTGCAGATGGATTGGTCCGTTTCGTTCGACTGCTGAGGTATCAACCGCTTGGGCTGGGGAAGGCCAATCGGCCGCAAAACCAGGCTGGATGCGCCGAAATGGTGCCTTGCACGCTGTTTTCAGGGTTTGCCGCACCATGCTGGTTGCGGGGTCGGCGGTGGATTGCTAGTGGTGTGTTTATGTTGTTGTTTTGTATTGGTAAATTCATCTGGCACGGTTCCTGCTATCCATTGTGTGTAGCACTTTCACTCACACTGATAAGGGGATACCAATGAAGCGCAGAATGGCACTGAAATCGATCGCAGCGGGCGTAATGCTGGCGGTAGGGAGTGGTCTGGCGGTAAGCGCGCAGGCTGCAGACACCATCAAGGTGGGTATTTTGCATTCGCTGTCCGGCACCATGGCGATTTCCGAAACCTCGCTGAAAAACACCGCGCTGATGGCGATTGAAGAAATCAACGCGAAGGGTGGTGTGCTCGGCAAGAAACTGGAGCCGGTGGTGGTCGATCCTGCATCCAACTGGCCGCTGTTTGCCGAGAAAGCACGGCAGTTGTTGTCGAAAGACAAAGTGGCGGTGACCTTTGGCTGCTGGACCTCGGTATCGCGCAAGTCGGTACTGCCGGTTTACAAGGAAATGAACGGCCTGCTGTTCTACCCGGTGCAGTATGAAGGTGAAGAACTGGAGAAAAACGTGTTCTACACTGGCGCGGCGCCTAACCAGCAAGCAATTCCGGCAGTGGAATACCTGATGAGCAAAGAGGGCGGCAGCGCCAAGCGTTTTGTGCTGCTCGGCACCGATTATGTTTATCCGCGCACCACCAACAAGATTCTGCGCGCCTTCCTCAAGAGCAAGGGCGTGGCCGACGCCGACATCATGGAAGACTACACCCCGTTCGGCCACAGCGATTATCAGACCATCATCGCCAAGATCAAGAAATTTGCCGCCGAAGGCAAGAAGACTGCGGTGGTCTCCACCATCAACGGCGACTCCAACGTGCCGTTCTACAAAGAGCTGGGCAATGCTGGCCTGAAGGCCACCGACGTGCCAGTAGTCGCGTTCTCGGTGGGTGAAGAAGAGTTGCGCGGTATCGACACCAAACCACTGGTTGGCCACCTCGCTGCGTGGAACTACTTCATGTCGGTGAAAAATCCGGAAAACGCTGCATTCGTGAAGAAATACCAGGATTGGGCCAAGGCCAACAAGGTGCCGAACGTCGACACCGTGGTGACCAACGACCCGATGGAAGCCACTTACGTTGGTATCCACATGTGGAAACAGGCCGTGGAAAAAGCCAAGACCACCGACGTGGATGCAGTGATCAAGGCGATGGCGGGCCAGACCTTCAAGGCGCCAAGCGGCTTTGTGCTGAAGATGGACGAGAAAAATCACCACCTGCACAAGCCGGTGATGATTGGCGAAGTCCAGGCCAAGGGCCAGTTTGACGTGGTCTGGAAAACCAAGGGCCCGATCAAGGCTCAGCCGTGGAGCCCGTACATTCCGGGTAACGACAAGAAGAAAGACGAGCCGGCGCTGTAATTGCGCCCGGGTAAACGGGGAGGCGGCTGGCCTGCCTCCCCGATTTGTCGACGAATAAAAAGAAAGAACACGCGATGTCCAAACATTTGCGTTTTTACACCACCGGTTTGTTATCTCTGTGGCTGCTGTGCTGTTCAGCGCTGGTGCTGGCATTGGACGCCAAGCAGCTGCAAACCCTGAATGGCGACGATGCCGATGCCAAGGTTGAAGTGATCGGCAAACTGGCTGCCGATGCCAGCCCGCAGGCCGCGGCCGTGTTGCTGGCGCTGAATGATGGCAACCTGCTGAGTGATGCCACTGGCAAGATTTACATTCAGCAAGATGCCCTGTTGCTGGATGCGCTGAGTGGCGCCAGAGTGCTGAGCACCCCCGAAGGGCTGGACAAGATCAGCATCAACAATCGCTTGCGTCGTGAGCTGGAAGGTGCGCTGGCGGCGATCAAACTGGCTGCGCCGGATGTGGCTACACGCCGTGCGGCAGTCGAGGCACTCAAGGATTCGGCGACGCCGGAGATGTTGCCGCGCCTGACGCAGCGCTGGTCGCAAGAGCCTGACCCGCAGATCAAACAATTGCTGGATGCGCTGATTGCGCGTCTGAACCTCGCCAGCAGTGATGCCAAAGTGCGCGAAAACGCCGCCCAGTTGCTGGGTGAAAGTGGCGACCCGCAAATCAAATCGCTGCTGGAAGCCGCTGTTGCCAGTGAAACTGACGCGTCTGCCAAGGCCGCGATGTTGATTGGCATTCACACCATCGAGCAGCAAATGAAATGGGGAGAGCTGGCGGGCAACCTGTTCACCGGGCTATCGCTTGGCTCGATCCTGCTGCTGGCGGCACTCGGGCTGGCGATCACCTATGGCCTGCTGGGTGTGATCAATATGGCGCACGGCGAGATGCTGATGGTTGGCGCCTATACCACCTACCTCCTGCAGGGCGTGTTCAGCCGCTATTTTCCGGCATCGCTGGATTGGTATCTGCTGGCAGCGTTGCCGTGCGCATTCCTCGCTACCGCCTTGCTCGGCATCCTGCTGGAGCGGCTGGTGATCCGCCATCTCTACGGCCGGCCGCTGGAAACGCTGCTCGCCACCTGGGGCATCAGCCTGGCGCTGATGCAAAGCGTGCGCATGCTGTTTGGTGCGCAAAACGTCACCGTCGCTAACCCGAGCTGGATGAGCGGTGCCTGGCAATTGCTGCCGAACCTGGCGCTGCCGTACAACCGCATGATCATCATCGGCTTCTCGTTGGCAGTGCTGGTGTTCATGTGGTTGCTGATCAACAAGACCCGCCTCGGGCTGTTTGTACGGGCGGTGACGCAAAACCGTGCCATGGCCGGCTGCGTTGGTGTCTCTACGCCAAAAATCGACATGCTGGCGTTTGGCCTCGGCTCCGGCATTGCCGGGCTGGCCGGGGTGGCGTTGTCGCAGATCGGCAATGTCGGCCCGGATCTGGGGCAGGCGTATATCGTCGATTCGTTCATGGTGGTGGTGCTGGGTGGTGTCGGCCAGCTGGCGGGCACAGTGGTGGCCGCGCTTGGCCTGGGGGTGCTGGCCAAGTTCCTCGAGCCGCAGACCGGCGCGGTGCTGGCGAAAATCGCCATTCTGGTGCTGATCGTGATGTTCATTCAAAAACGGCCGCAGGGGATGTTTGCCCTCAAAGGCCGCTTCGTGGAGCAATGAGATGAGCAGCGCGACAATTTCTTCTTCGTTCGAACTCGGCATCAGCCGCAGCCTTGGTGCTTTCGGCTGGGGCGCGCTTGGCGGCCTCGGGCTGCTGGTAACGGTAGTGGTGCCACTGTTGCACGTGCTGCTGCCGGAAGGCCACGCACTGCACGTGTCGGCTTATACCGTTACGCTGCTGGGCAAAATCATGTGTTACATGATGCTGGCGCTGGCGATGGACCTGATCTGGGGCTACACCGGCATTCTATCGCTTGGCCACGGCGTGTTTTTTGCGCTCGGCGGCTACGCCATGGGCATGTATCTGATGCGTCAGATTGGCCGTGATGGCGTGTATCAGTCGGATCTGCCGGATTTCATGGTGTTCCTCGACTGGAAACAACTGCCTTGGTACTGGAGCTTTACCGACCATTTCTGGTACTGCATGTTGCTGGTGTTGCTGGTGCCGGGATTGCTGGCATTTGTGTTCGGCTTCTTTGCCTTCCGCTCGCGCATCAAGGGCGTGTATTTTTCCATCATCACCCAGGCGTTGACCTACGCCACCATGTTGCTGTTTTTCCGCAACGAAACCGGCTTTGGCGGCAACAACGGCTTTACCGATTTCAAACGCATTCTCGATTTCCCGATTGCCGCGCCTGCCACCAAGGCCACCTTGTTCGCCGTTACCGGTGCAATGCTGGTGGCGATGTTCCTGCTGGCGCGCTGGCTGGTGAACTCCAAGTTTGGCCGCATCCTCACCGCCATTCGCGATTCCGAATCGCGGCTGATGTTCTCTGGCTACAACCCGCTCTGGTACAAGCTGGCAATCTGGACGCTGTCGGCGGTGCTGTGTGCAATCGCTGGTGCCCTGTACGTGCCGCAGGTCGGCATCATCAACCCGAGCGAAATGTCTACCGCCAGCTCGATCGAAATCGCGGTGTGGGCTGCGGTGGGCGGCCGTGGCACGCTGGTTGGCCCGCTGCTCGGCGCCGGTCTGGTGAATGGCGCCAAGAGCTGGTTCACGGTGGCTTTTCCGGAGTTCTGGCTGTTTTTCCTCGGTGGCCTGTTCATCGTCGTCACCCTGTTTCTGCCGCAAGGCGTGATTGGTCTGATCAAACGCATTAAAGGAGAAGCCAAATGAGCGCCGCTCTGCTTGAGCCGCCGGTAGAAAATTCGCCCTGGAGCGACCCGAATGCCGGCTATTCGCGCCTGCGTCAGGATGCGGTCGATACCAGCCACGGCACCATCCTCTATCTGGACGACATCACCGTCAGCTTTGATGGCTTTCGCGCGCTGAACAAGCTGACCCTGACCATCGACGTTGGCGAGCTGCGCTGCATCATCGGCCCCAACGGTGCCGGCAAAACCACGATGATGGACGTGATCACCGGCAAAACCCGCCCCGACAGCGGCAGTGCCTTCTTCGGCCAGAGCATCGACCTGACGCGCCTGACCGAACCGCAAATCGCCCACGCCGGCATCGGCCGCAAGTTCCAGAAACCCACGGTGTTCGAGCAGCTGACAGTGTTCGAAAACCTGGAGCTGGCGATGAAAACCGACAAACGCGCCCGCGCCAGCCTGTTCGCCCGTTTGTCGAGCGAACAGAAAGACCGCATCCGCGAGATGCTGGTGCGCATCAACCTGTTGAGCGAAGCCAAACGCCCGGCCGGTCTGCTGTCGCACGGCCAGAAACAATGGCTGGAAATCGGCATGTTGCTGATGCAGGAACCGAGGCTGCTGCTGCTCGACGAGCCGGTGGCCGGCATGACCGATCACGAAACCGAACGTACTGCTGAGCTGTTCCTGAGCCTGGCCGGCGAGCATTCGCTGATGGTGGTGGAGCACGACATGGACTTCATCGCCACGCTGGGCGGCAAGGTGACCGTGTTGCACGAAGGGTCGGTCCTGGCGGAGGGGAGCCTGGATGAGGTGCAGGCTAACGACAGGGTCGTGGAAGTATATTTGGGCCGCTAGGCTGCAGGGCGCGTTGGTATTGGCCTTGTATCTTGTGATTAGCAATGATTAGCTACCATTGCCGGAGGCAAAGAGAGCGTGATATTGGCCTGAAGCATCAAGCTTGTGCTGCAGATAACGCGCTTTACCTCCTTCTGCACACCTGATCGGACACTGGACGGTAACCAAGGGGCTGGACCCTGCATGTACAAGGCGAGTGGGTGTGAAGGTTGAATCTGACAGAGAGGGAGAATCATCATGAGCTGTCGGTTTTATCTGGGAGTGGATGTATCCAAGGCCAAACTGGACTGCCTGTTGCTGGACAGCGTGGATGGTAAACGCAAATCCAGGTCCATCGGCAATAGCAGTGACGGCATGGCCACCCTGCTGGCGTGGCTGGGTAAACAGGGCGTCGCGTTGACCGATGTGCGGGTGATCATGGAACCGACCGGTGTGTATCACGAGCAAGCGTTATTGGCGTTGGCCCAGGCGGGTTTGGCAGTGAGTCTGGTCAACCCGGCCCGATTGCGCAAATACGCTCAGGGGCTGGGCCTCAACAGCAAGACCGATGCCGCTGATAGCGCGGTGCTGGCGCGTTATGGCGCCGAACATCATGCCCAATTACGCATCTGGCAAGCGCCCCCGGCCTCGGTCAGCGAACTGCGAGCCCTGCTGGCGCGCCGAGATGCCGTGGCCCAGGATCTGCAACGCGAGCGCAATCGCGCGGAAAAAGCAGCACTGGCGATGGTGACGCCGGCAGCGGTACAGACCTCGATTCAGGATCATCTGCTGCATTTGCAGAAGGAACTGGCCCGGCTGCAAAAGCTGATCCGCGAGCATATCGATGATGATCCCGAGTTACGCCGCATCTGTTCGCTGCTGCAAAGCATTCCTGGCGTAGGCGAACAGGTCTCGGCGCAGATGACCGCCGTGCTGTCGGCACACACTTTTGAGCACGCCGAACAAATGGCCGCCTACTTGGGGTTGGTACCGATCGAATGGCAGTCCGGCACATCGGTTCGAGCCCGGCCGCGCTTATCCAAGGCAGGCCCGCCGCAACTACGGCAATTGCTGTTTCTACCCGCAGTTGCCGCCAAAGCCTGCAACCCGCACGTCAAAGCCATCTATGAACGGCTGCTGGCCAAAGGCAAGCCGAAAATGGTAGCGGTCGGTGCGGCGATGCGTAAACTCGTCCATTTGTGCTTTGGCGTTGTCCATTCTGGCAAACCGTATGATCCAAATTGGGCTATCAGCGCTTGACGCTGGAGACGGTATCTGTAGGCAAGGCTGAAAGGCAATCCCAGAGCGGTGCGCAGCGTCGCACAAACCGATAAAGAAAACACCAAGGCAAGGATTTCACCATGCTGCAAGTCAACCAACTCAACCAATACTACGGCGGCAGCCACACGCTGCGCGGCGTTGGCTTTGAAGTGCCGATGGGCAAAGTCACCACGCTGCTTGGCCGCAACGGTGTTGGCAAAACCACGCTGCTGAAATGCCTGATGGGCCTGCTGCCAGCCAAATCCGGCTCGGTGAGTCTGAATGGCAGCGACATCACGGCCTGGGCATCGCACAAGCGGGTGCAGGCGGGTATGGCCTATGTGCCGCAAGGGCGGGAGATTTTTCCGCGGCTGACGGTGGAAGAAAACCTGCAGATGGGGCTGGCAACCAAATCCGGCAAAGCCGGGCGGGTGGTGCCGCAGGAAATCTACGATATGTTTCCGGTGCTGCTGGAGATGAAACATCGCCGTGGTGGTGACTTGTCTGGCGGGCAACAACAGCAGCTGGCGATTGGCCGCGCGCTGGCGTCGTCGCCGAAACTGCTGATCCTCGATGAGCCGACCGAGGGCATCCAGCCGTCGATCATCAAGGACATCGAACGGGTGATCCGCAAACTGGCGGATCGCGGCGATATGGCGATCCTGCTGGTGGAGCAGTATTACGACTTCGCCGCCTCGCTGGCCGACCAATATCTGGTGATGTCGCGCGGCGAAATCATCAAGGCCGGGCAGGGCGCGACCATGGCCGAGGAGCGCGTTAAAGACATGCTGGCGATTTGATGAACCAAGCGGAAATCCAACAACTATTGCCCAGTTGGCAGGCTGAGTTGTCGCTGGGTTATCAGCGTCGCGGCGAGCGCACGGTGCTCGCCAGTCGCAGCCAGCGCGGGCCGCTGACGGTGCAGAAAAGCCTGTACCCGGAAGGCGACGCCGTCTGCCACACGATTTTGCTGCACCCGCCCGGTGGTATTGCCGGCGGCGATGAGCTGGCGGTGCGTATCAATGCTGAGGTCGGCGCCCATGCCTTGCTGACCACGCCCGGCGCGGCCAAGTGGTATCGCAGCTTGGGGCGCGAGGCGCAGCAACGGATTGTGTTGAATGTCGCCGCTGGCGCAACGCTGGAATGGCTGCCGCTGGAAACCATCGTGTTTTCCGGTGCTCGCGCCGATAGCGAGATCCAGTTGCAACTGACTGGCGATGCGCGGCTGGTGTTGTGGGACATCGTCTGCCTTGGCCGCCCGGCAGCGGGCGAAGTGTTTACGCACGGCTACTGGCGCCAGCGACTACAGCTGCAACGCGATGGCGAATTGCTGTTTGCCGAATACACCGATCTGGCCGGCGGCGATGCCTTGCTCGATTCGCCGGTGGGGCTGGCCGGGCAGCCGGTGTATGGCAGTTTGCTGCTGGCTGGCTGTGTTATCGACGACAACTTGCTGGCCGAACTGCGCCAGCGGCTGGACGAATCTGGCCTGAAGGCCGGGATCACGCTGTTGCAGCCCGATGTGCTGCTGGCGCGCGCCATCGGCCCGCAGACCGAAACCGTCCGTACAGCGCTGACAAAGGTCTGGCAAGGCTTGCGGCACTTGCTGCTGGCGCATGCCGAGACGACCCCAAGAATCTGGAATACGTAAGACAGGATCAGAGAGAACCATGGAACTCACTCCACGCGAAAAAGACAAGCTGCTGATTTTTACTGCCGCCTTGCTGGCCGAACGGCGCAAGGCGCGTGGCCTGAAGCTGAACTACCCGGAGGCGGTGGCCTACCTGTCGGCAGCAATCATGGAAGGTGCGCGCGACGGCAAAACGGTGGCCGAGTTGATGGGTTATGGCAGCACGCTGCTGACGCGCGAAGATGTGATGGAAGGCATCGCCGAAATGATTCCGGAGATCCAGGTCGAGGCGACTTTCCCGGATGGCACCAAGCTGGTGACGGTGCACCAACCCATCGTATAACAGCGGTGGGTTACGCCGCTAGCGGCTAACCCACCCTACGCCTCTGGAAGCCGCTCTGGTATTGGTCTGTAGCCTTGCCTGCAAGCCAATACCATAGCGGATCCCAGAGCTGCGATATTTTTGTAGGGTGGGTTAGCCCATAGGGCGTAACCCACCGCCACCAAATCAAAACGGAGGCACCCGCATGATCCCCGGAGAAATCCACACCGCCCCAGGCGAAATTGAAATCAACGTCGGCCGCCCAACGCTGCAGCTGAGCGTTGCCAACAGCGGCGACCGGCCGATTCAGGTTGGCTCGCATTATCACTTCTACGAAACCAATGCCGCGCTGATCTTCGACCGCGAGGCCGCGCGCGGTTATCGCCTAAACATCGCGGCCGGCACGGCGGTGCGTTTCGAGCCGGGGCAGACGCGCAGCGTGGAGTTGGTGGCATTGGCTGGCGAGCGCGTGGTGTATGGCTTTCAGGGCCGGGTAATGGGGAAACTGTGAGATGAAACTGACACGTAAAGCCTATGCCGAAATGTTCGGCCCGACCGTTGGCGACAAGCTGCGGCTGGCGGATACCAATCTGTGGATCGAAGTCGAGCGCGACTTCACCATTTACGGTGAAGAGGTGAAATTCGGCGGCGGCAAGGTGATCCGCGATGGCATGGGCCAGGGCCAGCGCCTGGCGGCCGATGTGGCGGATACGGTAATCACCAACGCGCTGATTCTCGACTGGTGGGGCATCGTCAAAGCCGATATCGCCATCAAGCATGGTCGCATCGCCGGCATCGGCAAGGCCGGCAATCCGGATATCCAGCCGGGCGTGGATATCGTTATCGGCGCCAGCACCGAGGTGATTGCCGGGGAGGGCATGATCGTCACCGCTGGCGGCATCGATACCCACATCCATTTCATCTGCCCGCAGCAGATCGAAGAAGCGCTGATGTCGGGCGTGACCACCATGATCGGTGGCGGCACCGGCCCGGCCACCGGCACCAACGCCACCACCTGCACGCCTGGGCCGTGGCATATGGCGCGCATGTTGCAGGCGGCGGACAGCTTTCCGATGAACCTCGGCTTTACCGGCAAGGGCAACGCCAGCCTGCCGCAACCGCTGCGCGAGCAAGTGCTGGCCGGCGCCATCGGCCTCAAGCTGCACGAAGACTGGGGCACCACCCCGGCGGCGATCGACAACTGCCTGAACGTGGCCGACGAGCTGGACGTGCAGGTGGCGATCCACACCGATACCCTGAACGAATCGGGCTTTGTCGAAACCACGCTGGCGGCGTTCAAGGGCCGCACCATCCACACCTATCACACCGAAGGCGCCGGTGGCGGCCATGCGCCGGACATCATCAAGGCCTGCGGCGAGGCGAATGTGCTGCCGTCGTCAACCAACCCGACGCGGCCCTACACCGTCAATACCATCGATGAGCACCTGGACATGCTGATGGTGTGCCATCACCTCGATCCTAGTATTGCCGAAGATGTGGCTTTTGCCGAAAGCCGCATCCGTCGTGAGACCATCGCTGCCGAAGACATCCTGCACGACCTCGGCGCGTTTTCGATGATTTCCTCGGATTCGCAAGCGATGGGGCGCGTCGGCGAGGTCATCATGCGCTGCTGGCAGACTGCCGACAAAATGAAGGCGCAACGCGGCGCTTTGCCGGAAGACGCGCCGGGCAACGACAACTTCCGCGCCAAACGTTACATCGCCAAATACACCATCAACCCCGCCATCACCCACGGCGTTTCGCACGAAGTCGGCTCGATTGAGGTCGGCAAACTGGCGGATCTGGTGTTGTGGCGCCCGGCGTTTTTCGGCGTTAAACCCAGCCTGATCCTCAAAGGCGGCATGATTGCCGCCGCAGCAATGGGCGACCCCAACGCCTCGATCCCGACACCGCAGCCGGTGCACTATCGGCCGATGTTCGGCAGTTTTGGCTCGGCGATTGCCGCCACCTCGGTGACGTTTGTATCGCAAGCAGCGCTGGCTGCAGGTATAGGCGAGCAACTGGGGCTGAAAAAGCGGCTGGTAGCGGTCAAAGGCTGTCGTTCGGTGAAAAAGGCCGATCTCAAGCTCAACGACTACTGCCCGAAAATCGACGTCGACCCGCAGAACTATCTGGTGCGTGCTGATGGGCAGTTGCTGATTTGCGAGCCGGCAAAAGTGCTGCCGATGGCACAACGCTACTTCCTTTTCTGAGATAAAGATGCTGGTAATCACCGAAAAAATTCCCGCAGCAAACGAGTGGCACGGCGAGCTGGCTTTGCCCTTCGAGCTGCGGCAAAAAACCCGCTTACGCACCCGTTTGAGTGACGGCCGCGAAGTCGGCCTGTTTCTCGAACGCGGCCAGGTGTTGCGCGGCGGCGAATGTTTGCGTGCCCAGAGTGGCGAGGTGATCCGTGTCGTCGCCACGCCAGAGCCTTTGCTGCATGTGACCTGCGCCACGCCCACCGAGCTGACGCGCGCCGCTTATCACCTTGGCAATCGCCATGTGCCGCTGCAAGTGGGCGAGGGCTTCCTGCGCCTGCTCGACGACTACGTGCTGGCGGACATGCTGCTGCAGCTTGGTGCGAGTGTTGAAAAAGTGGTAGCGGCCTTCGAACCGGAAGCCGGTGCCTATGGCGGCGGCCACCATCATCAGCATGGCGACAAGGATTTTTCATATCAGCCCAAGCTGCACATCTTTGGCGCGGGGCAGTCGTGAGCGCTGCGCTGCTGCAATTGCTGCGCCTTGCCAGTCCGGCGCTGCCGGTGGGCGGCTACAGCTATTCGCAGGGCCTGGAGTGGGGCGTCGATTGCGGCGAGGTGGCCGATGTCGCTGCTGCACAACGCTGGATCGGTGACATGCTCGACCACGCGCAAGCCCGTTTCGAATTGCCGCTGCTGCTGGCGATGCACGCAGCGTGGTCGGCGAGTGATGGCGCCGAGGCGCAACGCTTGAATCAGCAATATCTGGCCAGCCGCGAAACCCGCGAGCTGCGCGCCGAAACATTGCAGATGGGGTATTCGCTGCGCGAGTTGTTAGTCGCGCTGCCGGATTTGCCAGAAGAAGCTCAAGCCGCCGCAGCTGCATTGGCGCAACCTACTTACCCCGTCTTGTATGCACTGGCCGCTGCCAGCTGGCAGATTGCACCGCCAGAGATGGCGCTGGCCTATGTCTGGAGTTGGGCGGAGAACCAGATCATGGTGCTGATGAAGGCCTTGCCGCTGGGGCAAGTGGCAGGGCAGAAGCTGTTATCGCAACTATTGCCGCGCATGCGCCAGGCAGTGGCGACGGCGTGTGCCGCGCCGCGCTGGAGTAATTTTGCCCCGGGGCTGGCGATTGCCAGCAGCCGGCACGAAACCCAATACAGTCGGCTGTTCCGATCCTGAGCAGCCATTTCAACAAGGAGAACGCATGAACCACCAACCATTGCGGGTCGGCATCGGCGGCCCGGTCGGCTCCGGCAAAACCGCGCTGACACTGGCGCTGTGCAAGGCGATGCGCGACAAATACAACGTCGCCGCGGTCACCAACGATATCTACACCCAGGAAGACGCGCAGTTTCTGGTGCGCAACGAGGCGCTGGCGCCAGAACGCATCATCGGCGTGGAAACCGGTGGCTGCCCGCACACGGCAATCCGCGAAGATGCGTCGATCAACCTCGAAGCCATCGCCCGCCTCAACGCACGTTTTCTCGGGCTGGATGTGATTTTTGTCGAATCCGGCGGTGACAATCTGGCGGCGACGTTCAGCCCGGAATTGTCGGATCTGACGCTATACGTGATCGACGTTTCTGCTGGCGACAAAATCCCGCGCAAAGGCGGGCCCGGCATCATGAAATCCGATCTGCTGATCATCAACAAGATCGACCTGGCGCCGCTGGTTGGCGCCTCGCTGGAAGTGATGGAGCGCGACGCGACCAAGATGCGCGGCGAACGCCCATTCCTGTTCAGCAATATGAAAACCGGCCACAGCCTGGACCGGATCATCGCCTTCATTGAAGAACGCGGCATGCTGCAAGCCCAAGCACAAGGAGCCACTCATGAAACCGTTTAAAACCCTGTTGCCGCTGGCTGCGGCATTGATCTCCAGTGCCGCGCTGGCACACCCCGGCGGTGAGCACGTACACGGCTTGCTTGCGGGTGTTGCCCATCCGCTGCTGGGTATCGATCACCTGCTGGTGATGCTGGCGGTTGGCATCTGGTCGGCACAACAAGCTGGCCAACGCGCCTGGCTGTGGCCGGTGGCATTTGTACTGGCGATGCTGGCTGGCAGTCTGCTGGGTATGACTGGTGTGCAGCTGTCGTGGCTGGAAACCGGCATTGCGACCTCGGCGCTGGTGTTGGGCTTGCTGGTGGCAACCGCAGCACGCTTGCCGCTGCTGCCGGGTGCAGTACTCTGCGCCGCTATGGCGAGCTTGCACGGCATGGCGCACGGCGCTGAACTGCCAGCGGATGCCAATGCTGCTTTATTTGGTCTGGGCTTTCTCGCTGCGACCGCATTGCTGCACCTCGCCGGTTTTGCCCTGGCCCGTGCACTGCGGCAGATGCCTTCGCTGGCACGCTATTTCGGCGGCGGTTTGGCGTTGACCGGGGGGCTGTTGTTGCTGGGCTAATGTTTTGTGGCTATCCAGCAAAAAGCCCGGCACTGCCGGGCTTTTTTGTGTTTTGAATTGTCTTCTGTTTACAGGTTGCAGTAAGTCAGGTCGAACTCGACATCCTGATCGTACTGGCGTGATTTGTCGCTACTGACGATGGGGTGCAGGAAGCGCACATTGATGGCGTATTTGTTGGC
>JAXMFR010000058.1:0-13766 GCA_046347685.1 Chitinivorax sp. | reverse complement strand
GCCGCGCCAGGGCGCCGCAGTTGTCGCAGCGCGGCAAGGTGCCCAGCCAGCGGCACAGCTCGGTATCGACACGCACCGCGAGATCCGCGGCCGGCCACACGCCGGCACTGCAGCCGTCTACGCATTGCAGGTGATGGATCGAGCCATGGCATTCCACTATCCGATCTGCCGGGAAGCCGGCTTTCTGGAACTGACCATCGACATTGCTGGTGTAGACGAACGCGCCATTGCGCTTGGTGGCCGCCCAGCGCTGCAGCATGGCAAAGCCTGCGTGTGGCATGGTATCGCGATAGAGCTGCAGCCGGTGGCCATAGAAGCCCCATGCCAGCGCCGGATCACTGGCAAAGGTCGCGGGCGAGGCAATCTCATGAAACCGCAGCTTGGCCTTCGCCAATGCCGGGTATGCCTGCCAAAATCCGCTATCGCCACGAAAATCCGGCAAGCCGGAATCAACGCCCATGCCGGCGCCAGCAGTTATCAGCAGGCCATCCGCCTCGCTGATCACCTGAGCGGCACGGCGAGCGGCTTCCAGCAACGCGGGATCGAGGACGGCAAGATCCAAGGTGCTCATGCGCTTCTCCGGTTGATCGAAATCACCACGCCACCGGCAGCCAGCCCATCCAGGTAGTCCGCCCACGCCTGCATCATGCGTTTGCGCTCCGGCAGGTGCTCGGCGTAGTTGTAGGCGGCGCGCACGCTATCGCGCTCGGCATGGGCAAGTTGGCGCTCGATGGCGTCGCGGTGCCAGCCCTGTTCGTTCAGGATCGTGGAAGCCATGGAGCGGAAGCCGTGGCCGGTCATTTCGTCGTTGCTATAGCCCAAGCGCCGCAGCGCAGCGTTGACGGTGTTTTCCGACATAGGTCGGTCGTGGTCGCGCACGCCGGGGAAAACAAACCTGCCGCGCCCGGTCAGCGGTTGCAGCTCGCGCAGGATCGCCACTGCCTGGGCGGATAGCGGCACGATATGCACGGCGCGCATCTTCATTTTCTCGGCAGGAATGCGCCATTCCGCGCCATCCAGATCGATTTCAGCCCATTCGGCGTTGCGTAGTTCACCGGGGCGCACAAAAACCAGCGGGGCCAGCTTCAATGCGCATTGCGTGGTAAACGAGCCTTGATAGCCTCGGATCGCCCGCAGCAACTCGCCCACCTTCGCCGGGTCGGTGATTGATGCGTGGTGTTCAGGGTTGACTGGCGCAAGCGCGCCTTTGAGGGCGTCTGCCGGGTTGCTGTCGGCTTTGCCTGACGCAATGGCATAGCGGAATATCTGGCCACAGTTCTGAAGCGCCCGGTGCGCTGTTTCAGCCGCGCCTCGATGTTCTATTCGCCGCAGGGTTTCCAAGAGGGCAGGGGCCTTGACCTCGGCTATTGGCTTGCGCCCAAGCCACGGAAATATATCTCGCTCAAGACGGCTCATGATCTTGTCGCTGTGACTTGCCACCCATCCTGGTGAAAACTTGGCAAACCACTCGCGGGCAATTTCCTCGAACGAATCGACAGGCGGTAAACCTTGGCTGATTCGCAGCTCTGCTTCCCGTTCTTTCTCTTGCCGCTCTTTCTTTGCTTTGCGTATGTCGCTCGGATCGGTCCCCGCCGCCACCATCTGCCGGGCCTCATCGGCACGGCTGCGGGCATCAGCCAATCCAACCTTGGGATAGACGCCAACGGATAGGGTTTTGCGCTTGCCAGTGATGCTGTAATCCAGGCGCCACCATCTTGTATTGTCCGGGTTGACCAAGAGGTACAGCCCGTCGCCATCACTAATCCGAAAAGGCTTGTCCTTTGGCTTGGTATTGCGGATGGTAACGTCAGACTTGATCAGGTGCCGCGCCATAATGCAGTAACTCCGAGAGGCAGTAACTCGAAAAACAGTAGTTACCGACAAAGTTACTGCACAAATCATGATATTTCAAGCGACGCAGTGACACGCTATGGATAATAAAAAACCCGCAAACCTTTGAAGTTATGCGGGTTTTGGTGCTTCGTGATACGTCGTGAAACAGTAATATGGTGGTGGGGTGGAGCCCCGCACCAAACGACTATTGAAAGTACGCAATCGAAGCGCGGCGAATCGGTGCTAACTGGGTCGAAAAGCCTTCCGCCACGCCCTTGGGCTGTGGACGATCAAGCAGGTTTTTCGCCCTGATTGGTGACCGGAAAGGCTGCCCAACCTCGTCTGCATTCCGGGGCTAGTTCAATTCCGAATCCGGAATCGAACCCGCGTCCGTCAATGCCCATGAACCGCCTTCCAGGCGGTGTACTCGGACGGTCGTAAACCGTAGCGCGCCAGCACCCCCTCGTGCAGCCTCCGGAGCTCTTCGACAGTCAGTGCCTGTACGCCCGCTTGTTCACCCTCAGGTACACGCTCTGCCACGGCTCGCCGAATATAGGAAAGCGGTTCCAGTTCCGGACCTGTGACGACTTCGCGGATGGTCTGCTTGATGAAATCACGCCATGCCAAGCGAAGGGGGTCGGGCTCCGCCAAGTCTTGTTTGATCGCCAGATATTCCTGCGTAGAACGCTCGTAGGCCCAGACGTAAAGGTCACGCAGCAGCTCCACGCGGGTCATTTCGTACACGCCGAGGGTGGCCCGGCTGTATGCCTGCTCCGGCACGTCCAGAAAAGTCAGCGGACAAAGATTCGCACGAAACAGCGGCAGATTCGCGGCCAATCGTGATGTGCGCTTGTTGATGTCGGCAAAAGGCTGCAGGTAGGGCAAATGCACCATCATGAAGAAGGATTGCTCAAACGGGTCTCCAATCTGGTTGGCTTTACCCAGAAGCACTTCCAGCGCGTCTTCGATTTGCTGTGGTGTCGAGAGCGGGCGATAAATGCTTTTGCCAATATCGACGGCGTGCTGGCGAATTCGCCCCTCATCTGCTGGATTGGGCAACAAGTTTTCCGCCAAAGCGCTGTGCAAGTTCATCAGCGTGTAGTGGTTGAACTCCGCACTGTCGATGTTTTCGACCAGCAGTTCGATCGCCGTCTTATGGTTCAGGATCATCTGTGTTTCGATGGCCGCCTTGCCCCGTGCGGCCTTGCCATGCTCGATGAGTTCACGCGTGTCGAGCCGGGAGTAGGTGTTGCCCTCCAGATGACTTGATGCCCATGACAAGTCGATCAGTAATCGGTTGAGAATGGCGCGGCTGTAGGTGCCCGCGGGTTCCTCAACGTCAGTGGTTCTGCCCATATTGTGTAATTGGCGGCGCAGCGACTCAGACAAATACCAAGTCTCATTAGGGCGGTAAGCATCCAGAAAATCACGCTGATAGCCTACTGGCTTGCGCGCTTCAGGAGGCTGATCGATATAGGCAAGGATGTCCTGGCTGTCGGCAGACAGGGGAATAAAAGGCGGGAAGCTATCTACTCTGGTGGTCAGTACGCCGCTGCCAGGTTGGGCATCTGCACGAAAATAGCGACGGGCCCGACCTTCACCCGTTGCTGCGACTTGGCCGCTATCGATCAGCTTCGCGATCAAGCGCTGTGCTGTTCGCCTGGCAATATTAGGGCGCTCGGTCAGCAGTTCGGCCAGCGTCAATCCGTTTTCGGATGCGCGGATGCTGTTCAGTAAGTCTGTTGTGGATGACATAGCGTTGTGGCGCCGTTCGATGTTCAAGTGGCGCAATTATGGCGCAGTTTGCTAAACTGCGCCAGACTTGACCCGGAAAGTGGCGCAGTTCGTGGCCATCTGCGCCACTTTGATGTGGAAGACGGGGCATCCGGTGCGAGCCTGTGTCCAATAGTGCACCCATTTACACCCAAAATGGCGCGGTTCTTGAAACTGCGCCACGGCCCTGCATAGGGTAGAGATGGCTGGCGCTACTCGTATCCCATCTTGAGTTCTTGGGCCTGCGCCGTGAGTTCGCCCAAGGCCCGAAGCCGAGCCGCCCTGGCATCGTGCGCATTGGCGGCCGTCGGTGCAGTGCCGGAATGGTTTGACGCAAACCCGTTCAAGGTGAATTCGCCACCGAGTGAATCGACGACACGCAGCATTCCCGATCGGTAAATTTTCAACCTTGGGTCTCGGTTTGGCAACAAAATATTCCCGATCAGTAACTTTTTCGCATGCGGAGAATAACGGCATCAATGTCCGCAAAAACTGCGGCGAATAGTTTTGCGCGACATATCGCTTGGCTGGTGCGCGGAGCAGCGCCTTCATGGACTCCTGAGCAATGTCGCGCCATCAGGCCGAAGTCAATCGGTAGGGCTAAGCCGTCAAATAGGCCAACGCCTTGCTGAGTGCAGCGAAAGGAATCGTATCCTGTCGCGTCATGGTTTGGGTTGTCATCAAATGGTTTATGTAAGTTTTGTCGATCTCGCCAGACAGTGCGCCAATTTCCCGATCCAGCGCAATCTGAATGGCGAGAGAATTGAGTTCCCGTACGCCTGTCGCCGAGATCGGTTGCAACTGGCCTGTGGCTGCCACGACAAGCGCCTTGTCCTTGTCCGTCAGTTGATCATTGATGCCAACAGAACAGGCTTTGTCAGCCAGCTGATTGCGCGTAGCCAAGGATCTGGTCAGTTGCTCCGCAAAGTTTGTTGATCCAGCTGCAGAAGGGCGTTTCGTTATGCTTGGCTGGCTGTTGAACAGGGAGTCCACAGGTTTTATCGTCATGGCCGTTCCATTCTGTCTGTCCTGGGCGCCAGGTACGTTGTTGGATAATGACGGTTCATACGTGAATCATGCACATCAAGGGCGGTAGCCACTCCACCAGTCTGGCGGAGTGGGCAGGGGAATGTCGGGAATCGGCCCCGGGCCCAGATTGACGTCATTGGAGGCTTGCCACATGGCATCCAGATAATTGTCATCCACATAAACGCCGTTGCTCAGCCAATCGCGCCTCATCGCCTCCTTGACGTCATGTTCACCCCAATACGACGCAGGCGCCGGTTGCAGCGGAATTTTCGATAAATCAAAACGCCCCTGGCCGGGAATGTCAATCCATTGGCTTTCTTTGTTGGTAATCGTAGACGAGAGGCTGACTTTGTCCTCTACGGGGGAGGGCGCTGCTGGCGCAGCGTTTGCTTGCTGTGGTGATGAGGCCGATTGGGTGACTGGGCTTGCAGTTGCACGGATCGCTTGCAAAGTAATCATGAGTCGACTCCGGAAAAGGGGTATACGCAGGATGCAGCAATAACTGCGCCAGCATCCACCGTTTGGCTCCGAAACCCCATTTGCGGGCGGCATGCTTCATGCCTGCGGCAAATTTTTCCTGTGACTGCCGTTCAGCGCGGCAAAAAGGAACCTGAAATGAAATCACAAGCATTGGCGGCTTATCGGCAACAGATTCCGCCGGCGATGGCGGAACCGGAAAAACTGACCTTGATCTCAGCCGTCAGCAGCGATTGCAATGTCTCCCTGGCATATCCTTTGCGCTGGTACGCCGGGCCACAACAAGCCTTGTCGAAGCCGGAGCAGCCGATAAAAGCAGCACTGATTTGCATCGACGGTAGCGGCCTGTCCATGCCGTTGGCGCTGGCCCTCCAGTTGCGCGATGGAGAAGGGGCGCCATTGGCCTGGTTTGACCTCGGAGAGATCGGCACAGAACCGATCCTGGTGCGTACATCCACATGGGCATTGCCTTCCCATTCGCGCTGGCAATGCTGGTTGCGACGCAAGTCGGTTGCTATCGATGATAGGGTTGTGCCGCACATCCGGCAGATATATATCGGGCTACTGGGGGATGGTTAGCCACGCAGACCGAGTTGTTTCATTTACATGCCCAACGCTGCCCATCCGGTATTGGAAAGCAGCACTGACCCACCAACATATTGTCGGCATTGGCGAGACACCATCGCGTATTCCCTTCATTTTCTGTGAAATAGTTCCATCGCCCGAGCGCAATATCAGATTTCCGCCTGCCGGCTTGCCGGCACCCTCATGGTTCGATTCATGGAGAAATCTGAATCAAATTCGCACCCTCACTATCGCCAGGCCGCTCACCGGCGAGGCCTGGCTGGTTGAAATCAGGCCAATATGTCCAGACTGCCCATGCAAAATGGACGTGTGCAAAGAGAGGACTTGATAGCCATTTACCGTCTTGCTGACTACCGTTTGTTCAAATGAGCTCTCGCTATTTCTGCATGGCAACCAATCCGATGGAGTGCCGCTTGGCCAGCCCGTTCTGGCCAAGCCCCAATCCTTGATCTGAAGCGTCGCCCCCGAGAGCAACCACGCCAAATAACAAAAAGTGATCGGGATCTATGCTGCCAGCTGCGCCTTCAAACGAGTCGCCGGATCGGCCTGTGATATTTAGTGCCGCCGAGTACGTCCGGATGTCGACCGAACATCAACAATATTCTACTGAGAACCAGGCTGACGCCATCCGCGAATACGCGCGACGACGGGGTATCCAGATTGTCCGAACCTACGCGGATGAGGGCAAAAGCGGTCTGCGTATCGACGGTCGGCAGGCGTTGCAGCAATTGATCCGTGACGTGGAATCGGGGATGGCTGATTTTCAGGTGATCCTGGTATACGACGTCAGTCGCTGGGGGCGGTTTCAGGATGCCGACGAAAGCGCCTATTACGAATACATCTGTCGCCGCGCTGGAATCCAGGTCGCCTACTGCGCTGAACAGTTTGAGAATGACGGCTCACCCGTGTCCACCATCGTCAAGGGCGTCAAGCGGGCAATGGCGGGGGAGTACAGTCGGGAGTTATCGGCCAAGGTGTTCGCCGGGCAATGCCGCCTGATTGAGCTGGGCTATCGCCAGGGCGGCCCAGCCGGTTATGGCCTGCGCCGTGTGCTGATCGATCAGGCTGGCACACTCAAAGGTGAACTGGCTCGCGGCGAGCACAAGAGTCTGCAAACCGACCGCGTCATCCTGCAGCCAGGGCCCGATGGCGAGGTCGCGGTCGTCAACCAGATCTACCACTGGTTTGTCGCCGACAACCTGACCGAGCTGGACATTGCCGAACGGCTCAATATACAAGGAACACGAACTGACCTCGGGCGGGGCTGGACGCGGGCGACCGTGCGCGAGGTATTGTCCAACGAGAAATATATCGGCAACAACGTCTACAACCGGCGCTCCTTCAAATTGAAGAAGCACCGGGTGGTCAACAGCCCCGATATGTGGATCAAGAAGGAAGGAGCGTTCGAGGGCATCGTGCCGCCCGACCTGTTTTACACCGCGCAAGGGATCCTGCGCGCACGGTCACACCGTTACAGCGACGAAGAACTGATCGACAAGTTGCGCAACCTGTTCCAGCGCCACGGTTACCTTTCCGGCTTGATTATCGACGAGGCCGAAGGCATGCCGTCGGCGGCGGCCTATGCGCATCGTTTCGGCAGCCTGATCCGTGCGTACCAGACAGTTGGCTTTACCCCGGATCGGGACTACCAGTATATCGAGGTAAACCAGTTCCTGCGCCGGCTGCACCCGGAGATCGTCGGCCAGACCGAACGCATGATCGCCGACGTCGGCGGTATGGTCGAACGTGATCCTGCCACCGATCTGCTCACCGTCAATCAGGAGTTCACCGTTTCATTGGTGTTGGCCCGTTGTCTGTCACTCGACAATGGGCGACGGCGCTGGAAGGTACGTTTCGACACCAGCCTTGCACCCGACATTACAGTGGCCGTGCGTCTGGACGGTAGTAACCAGGCAGCACTGGATTACTACCTGTTGCCGCGATTGGATTTTGGTCAGCCCCGCATCCATCTGGCCGATCACAACAGTATCGAGTTTGAGTGTTACCGCTTCGACAGCCTGGACTACCTCTACGGCATGGCGCGGCGCATTCGCATCCGGAGGGCGGCATGAGTCACGACAAAGCGCATCGTCACTCGGAATTACGGATGATCCCGCTGGATCGGATCGAGGTGCTCAATCCGCGCGAGCGCAACAGCCGGATGTTCGAACAGATCGTCGGCAATATTCAGAGCATCGGCCTGAAAAAACCTATCATCGTGACGCCCCGCCCGGGGAGTGAAGGTGAGCACTACCTGCTCATCTGCGGAGAAGGGCGGTTCAAGGCCTTCAAGACACTTGGCCATCAGGAAATTCCCGCAATGGTGATGAACGTCGATGACGAATCGGCTTTCATCATGAGCCTGACGGAGAACATCGCACGGCGCAAGTTCAGCCCGCTGGAACTTCTGATCGGCATCGAACAACTGCGGGATCAGGGCTACGACAAGAAGGACATCGCGCAAAAAACTGGCCTGAGCCCGGAATACGTGCAAGGTACGGGTTCGCGCGGTTTGCTCGTTGCCCGAGGCGCAGGTCTTGAAGCCTGAGCCCTGTAGATTGTTGGCGGTCAGCCAGCCCTCGACGGTAAACCCCTCAAACGGCGAACCGGGGGCGAGAAACTCCACCCCGCTAATCGTCAGCCCCGGCTGCTGATTGCCAAAGCCCAGCGTGCCGGTGTCGGTGTTGATGAAGGCTGCCACGCCAGGCCCGCGAATCACGAACGGCGGCCTCGATGGGCATCCCAGCTCCGCTTTGCTGACATTGCTGAACGGATCGAGATAGCTGCTCATGTCTTGCCCGCCAGCCGCATGGTCCAGCGGCGCCCCTGTTGATCCTGCAGGCTGATCTCGCGGGCGCGTTCCACCTCGACATAGCTGCCCGGGTCCTGGGCAGAGACGATTTTTTCCGTATCGGTGACGCGACCGGTTTCCGCCAGCAACTTCTCGCCGGTTTCTTCCTTGGCCTGATTGCTGAAGTAGCTCCACACCACGCCGGGTGGCCACACCTTGCGCTCCACCCGTAGTTGCGCGGCGCTGCGGCCGGCCATGGCAAAGGCGAGCAGCGGAGGCATCTCTACTTGCGTGATGTCGCCGCGCAACCAGGCATGGCGCAAGGTATCCAGCAAGGCGCCGCCGGGCAGACCATAGTTGACGCGCAGCAGGCGATAGTGGCTGTTGTAGCGCAGGATCAAACTGCCGGCGACGTCCTCCCCGGCGCGAAACAGCCCCGGTTGCTGGGGATCCGGGCGCGGCGGGGCGGCTGGCTTGCCCTGGCGATCGATGAAGATCGAGGCATACAGCAACTCCGGGGATGCCACATGCGGTCGCTTCAGCCGTGCCTCGCGCTGGAAATTGAACGTCAGCACTTCAAACTCGGTGGCCTCGCGCGCACCCAGCGATTCGAACGCCGGCGACGATGCCGCCGCTTTACCCGGCAGATACACCGAATAAGGTGGGGCGGTTTTACCGAAAGTGTTGATGCTGCGCCCGATATCGGCCCAGCGCACTTCGGGCACTGCCGCAATCAGCGGTGGCGGCTCGGACAGATGCAACTCGAATGCTGCCTGTGGCTGGCAATACAGCCGCAGATGCGCCTGCCCAGGCTCGACTACTTCCAGTAGCCGCGCCCAGGGTTCGGGACGGGTAGGCGGATCGCTGAAACTCGACCACATCGCCTGCCAGAACAAGGCGGGGGGATCGGTGTAATTGACCTGCACCGGACGATTGAGCGCGCCGTCACGCGTGTCGGCTTCAAGCTGCAGGCTGTCCGCGTCGGTCTGCTCGATAGTGACTGACAGCGTGGTATTGAGGCTGCTCATGCCGACTCGCAATCGACGCCGACAATCACCTGATTGCCGGAGTACGAGGCCGCGCCAGCCGGCACCACCCGCTTGTACCAGACGGGAATCGCCGCCGGCTGGGTGGTGAAGGCAATGGTATCGCCGCTGCTGAAACTACCGGCAAAGGCATGAAAGTCGATGCTGAAATACGGCCGCGCGAAATCGCTGTTCACCGGAGCGAAGTCGGCATTGATGGTGCCGCCACCGATGCTGCCGGTGGTGTCGCCGCTGACATTGAACGAGGAGGCCGACACAAAGGTCAGCAACCAGTTCTGGGTGATGCCGCCAATATGGTCGACCCGCAGCGGGAAATCGCTGTGGTTGAAACTGCCGGCGATCGATGTCACCACGGGTGCACTGCAGCGCGCTTCGATATCGCCGGGCAAATAACAGCTGGCCACCTTGCTGCCCGCCGCAAAACCGTTGGCCAGCGGTGCACTCAGCGACAGACGGGCCAGATCGCCGCTATACGACGGGGCGCCGGCCAGCGTGACGAATTCTTCTGCCCCGGCAGGGTCGGAAACCGTGCTTTTGCTGGAGATGCGCAACGTGTCGCCGCTGCGGAAGATGTCGAATGCTGCACCTTCGGTCATCACCTCGAGACTGGTCGACCCCGCCAGCACGGCAGTCTGCAGCTTGCCCGCGCCGTACAGACGCTCGGCACCGCTGATCGTCGCCTGCGTGTCGGTGAAACTGCCGGGGAAGATCACTACCGTATCTTGTGCTGGTGTGTGGGTTTCAACGAACAACTTGGGCGCGATCGCCAGCAAATTGTCTGGATTGGCGAACTTGATGAACACCTTGCGGTATTTGGTCGAGCCCGCCATGCGCTCGGCCTGCGGCACATCGGGGAAGATGTTGTTCTTTACCCCATCGGGGATTTCGTTCTTGCTGATGCGCCCGCCATTGCTGGCGGTGTCACTGACAGTGTATCGAAAAGCGCTGAATGATCTTTGGTTTCCGGTACCGGAGTATCCTCGTGTATTTCATGGCAAGCACGCCCAGGTGGAGTTGACCGAAGACGGCTACGAAATTACGTCCGAGCGGCCGGGAAAAGTCGATGGCGGCGATTCCTCTCGGCCATTCGTCATCATCGTTTCATTGCATGACGTAGACGATGGTCAACTGCGCGGCGCTCGTAGAACGTTGCTACGTCAACTCGAGCGTGCAGCAGAGGAAGACGCAACTGTTCGATGGTATGCCTATGGTCGTGCGAAGCTTGCCGGTGAACGATTCGAACTGGCATTCGACGGAGCCAATATAGGCGACCTTTTCGTGAAATTGCAGAAGAACAGTTAAAAAATCTTCGTCGGCACGGGTTTATTTCCTCATCTTTTCGCACCAGTTCGAAGCGGTTCTAAACTCCCTCATGGTGTCGACGGCAGTCAATCCGGACAATTTCACTGCATGTGAGTTTGACGAAGAGGATCGCTACCCATGCACCAAATAAACCATTTTCCACCCGAGCGGATGACGCCAGAACAGCGTCGCCACGAGATCGCGTCACTGCTGGCCAACGGCCTGGCGCGCCTGCGAATCAGCGGTGCTGAAAAGCCCACAAACACCGCCCCAGAGGGCGAGTTTGAGCTTGGCTTCTCTGGCAACCAGCGCGTTCATAAAGACCCCGTCAACAAGACAACCACGGAGTCGAAATGAGCACACGAACAGCAACACCTTCAACGTCACCCTCGATGGCAGCGCAAATCGCTGAATTGCCGGATCTGCCGATGGCCGACATCAAAGCGCTCTGGCAAAAACTGGTCGGGGGCGATACGCCCACCCACAATCGCCAGTTCCTCGAACGCCGGATTGCATACCGACTGCAGGAAGTTGAATTCCGTAAGGTCAATGCCAACCTGCTGGAGCGCAACCAGCGTCGCATCGCATCCCTCGTGAAAACCGGCAAGGTCAAGCAGCGCGACCGTGATTACCGCCCTGCGGCGGGCACGGTGCTGGTCCGGGAATACAAAGGGGTCGCACACCGCGTGATCGCAACTGCTGATGGCCAATATGAGTTCCAGGGCCGCGTGTACCCGAGCCTCTCGATGATCGCCCGCGAGATCACCGGCGTGCGCTGGTCGGGGCCGTTGTTCTTCGGGCTCAGGCAGCCATCCAACGCGAAGACCAAGCCATCCACCAAGAAAAGAGGTGGGCGATGAGCGAAGCCTTGAAGCGCCGCATGCGCTGTGCGGTGTATACGCGCAAATCCACCGAAGAAGGCCTGGATCAGGAATACAATTCCATCGATGCTCAGCGTGACGCCGGACATGCCTACATCGCCAGCCAACGGGCGGAGGGCTGGATTCCAGTGGCCGACGACTACGATGATCCCGCTTTCTCGGGCGGCAACATGGAGCGCCCGGCGCTGCGCCGCATGATGGCGGACATCGAAGCGGGCAAAATCGACGTGGTCGTCATCTACAAGATCGACCGACTGACGCGCAGCTTGGTGGACTTCTCCAAGATGGTCGAAGTGTTCGAACGCTATGGGGTGTCGTTCGTGTCCGTCACCCAGCAGTTCAACACCACCACGTCGATGGGGCGGCTGATGTTGAATATTCTGCTTTCCTTCGCGCAGTTCGAGCGCGAAGTCACCGGCGAACGCATCCGCGACAAGATCGCGGCCAGCAAGCGCAAGGGCATATGGATGGGCGGTGTGCCGCCACTGGGTTACGACGTCGAGAACCGGCGGTTGGTGCCCAATGAGTCCGAGGCCAAACTGATCCGGCACATCTTCCAGCGCTTCGTGGAACTCGGCTCCAGTACCACACTGGTCAAAGAGCTGAAACTGGATGGTGCAACGTCCAAGGCGTGGACCACGCAGGACGGCAAAACCCGCGATGGCAAACCGATCGACAAGAGTCATATTTACAAACTCCTCAGCAACCGAACCTACCTCGGTGAATTGAGACACAAGGAGCAGTGGTACCAGGCGGAACATCCACCCATCATTAGTCGCGAACTGTGGGACAGCGTCCATGCGATTCTGGCCAGCAATGGCCGGGTGCGTTGCAACGCGACGCGTGCCAAGGTTCCTTATCTGCTCAAGGGCATCGTGTTCGGCAACGACGGCAGGGCACTGTCGCCGTGGCACACGACCAAGAAGAATGGGCGCCGTTATCGCTACTACTTGCCTCAACGCGACGCCAAGGAACACGCGGGTGCCTCGGGTCTGCCGCGATTGCCCGCCGCAGAGCTGGAATCGGCGGTGCTCGACCAGCTGCGTGCGATCCTGCGGGCCCCGAATCTGCTCGGCGACATGCTGCCGCAAGCGATCAAGCTCGATCCAACCTTGGACGAGGCGAAGATCACCGTGGCCATGACCCGGCTCGACGCGATTTGGGATCAACTGTTCCCGGCAGAGCAGACCCGGATTGTGAAATTGCTGGTTGAGAAAGTCATCGTGTCACCCAACGACCTCGAAGTGCGGCTGCGCGCCAATGGCATCGAACGGTTGGTGCTGGAACTGCGCCCCGAGCCTGCCAAGCAAACAGCGGAGGCATTGGCATGAGCGATATCCGCATCCAGAAAACCGGCGAGCCAGATATCCTGCAGACCAGCGATGGCAGGCTATCCCTGTCCGTGCCGATCCAGATCAAGCGCCGCAACGGTCGCAAGTTGGTCACCTTGCCAAACGGCGAGACTGCACCGGTCAGGCCGTGGGACGTGGCACCGACCACCATCCAACTGGCGCTGGCCAGAGGCCACCGCTGGTTGGTCATGCTGGAATCAGGGGAGGCGAAGTCCTTGAAGGAAATCGCCATGCGGGAGGGGATCGACAACAGCTACGTGAGCCGCATGGTCAACCTGACCACGCTGGCCCCCGACATCATCGCTGCCATTCTCGACGACACACTACCGAACCACATCACGCTGTTCGACTTGGCGGTGGACCCGCCTGCGCTGTGGGATGAGCAGCGGGCGAGAGTCGGACTCTGAGGTGGAGGCACCACCTCAGCTCAAAATGCCCTTGAGATCCTTGAGCATCAGGAACAAGTGATACGGATCGGTCGGGCTGGGCTCGAATTCCCATGATTCGTACCACTGCTGCGCTGCGTCGTCCTTGGCATGGACCAACAGGCAGCGGATGCCGGCGATGTCGGCGGCCTGTGCGGTACGCAGCAGCGCATCCTTGAGCAAGGCTTGGCCCAGTCCTTTGCGCTGATGCTCCTTGTCCACTGCGAGCCGAGCCAGGATCATGACCGGTACCGGATGACGTGCCAGCCCCT
>JAXMFR010000057.1:0-14151 GCA_046347685.1 Chitinivorax sp. | reverse complement strand
GCGGCCGGCACCAGGTCGGCGCATACCGGTGGCCCTGCAGCTGCGCCATGCGCCGGTCGACCCACTGGCTGATCCGAAAACGCCAGCCGCCCGATGCATCGCCGACACGGGTCAGGAACAGGCCACCCGGCCCCAGCGCGGCGCGGATCCGGTCGAGCAGCTGATCCTGCTCGGCATGCGGGATGTAGTGCAACACGTCGAGAATGGCTATTTTTGCCCATCCCCCAAAAACGTAAAATTAGCTTCTAACAATTTGATTTTGTGATGTTAGTTTTTGTTCTAATTGGGGGTGGCGGCTCACGAAACGGAAGAAATCGTACGCTAAGGCATACCCGAGTGTTATCTTGGGATTGGCCCACATCTCGCAATTCATCCCGTATTGGGCTGTCAAAACGCCAGTTTCAAGTTGGCCAACACACCTGTCTGTTCTTAACCTGTGGTTCTGTTTGGAGCTTATTTTCCTGAACGTCAATCAAACCAGCCGGCTGGCCAATTCAACTTTGGTGTGAGCCATCTCTCAGATGTATCGCTTCACCCTCGCGGCCCATACGCGATCACAGCGGCGCCAGACAATGCCAAACCGGTACCTAACCAATCGCTCAGGGTCGGAGTGATGCCATCGATTACCCAGAGCCAAGCGAGCGCAGTGGCGATATAGATTGCGCCATAGGTCGCATATATACGGCCGCTTGCGGCCGGATGGAGCGTCAGAAGCCATACAAAGGCCATCAAGCTCGCGGCCGCTGGCAGTAGCAGCCAGATGGAGCCTTTGCCGCTCAACCACAGCAGCGGCAGATAGCAACCGACCAGTTCCGCGACCGCTGTTACAAAGAACAGTCCAAACGCACGACCTACGGTAAGCAGATCAAGTGTCAATTACTCACCTCCTTCAGCGTGCTTCCATTCTTGCTGCTCGTTGGCGCACAACATGTCGCCTGATTTGCTGGCGCCGCACAGGTCTTCGCCAGCTCCTCCAGAACGACGCAGTCGCGCGTCGTGCCGCCAGCGCAGGTGGCGGTACAGTTACCGACGAATTCGGCGAGGCCATGTTCGAACTCGCGTAGTTCCTTCATCTTGGCGCGTACTTGATCCAAATGCTTCTGCGCCAGATCGCGCACCTCCAGGCAAGCGCGATCACCGTTTTCGAACAGACCAACCAATTGCTTGACATGCTCGATCGTAAAACCGAAATCGCGGCAGCGCTTGATAAGGATGAGTCGGCGCAAATCCGCCTCCCGGTAATGGCGATGGCCGTTGGGCGAGCGCTGAGCAGGCGGGAGTAAACCGATCTGCTCGTAATAGCGGATGGTCGGTACATTGCAGCGTGCGCGAAAAGACAGTGCACCGATGGAAAGACGCGACTCAGACACGGTGATCCTTTCAAAAAGGGCTTGTACCTCAAGTTACTTGAGGTTTTACCGTATTGGCAATACCGGATTCAATCGTGCGTCTTAATAAGGAGTATTTCGATGAAATCGCCTATGAAACCTGTCAATGTTGCCGCTTGTTTGGGCGGTGCGGTGGCAATGATGTGTATTCCGTGTTGCCTGAGTCTGCCGCTGGCGGCACCTCTCTTGGCATGGCTCGGCACTTCCACTTTAGGGGCGGCTGCGACCGGCTGGTATGCCGGCATGGCTGGCATTTTTATGCTGGGCATCGGCGCTTTTCTGTGGAAACGGCGACGATCCCGGCTGACCAATCCCCCAACCATGGCCAGTCGATGCAATTGCAGCGGTGTCTGCCAAACGGGCACGGTGTCCGTTCCAGCAAGAGAACCGTCATGCCAGAGATTTATATGACGCTACTCCCGTCATCGCCAATTCCTGCATTGGACTGCGGAAATGCCAATTTCAATGTGGCCAGCAGGTCTGCCTGTACCGCCACTTGGGTTCGCAGTTGAATCAACTCAGCTTCCTGCGCGGCCGTTGCAGCTTCTGCCAGTTTCAGCGCATCGGATCGCTCCGTGAGATTGGTTTTTGCCTCTTGGCCGGCGAGTTCGGCATGCTGCAGCCGCTCCGACAGGGTTGCGTTGGCTGATTCTAGCTCGTTGACGCGGCGTTGAAGGTCGCTGTTGGCCTTGCTCGACCGTTCACCGTCCAGCTCGCTTCGTTGCAGCGCTTTCCGGGCTGCGTTCATTTCGGCGGCAATGCGGGCACGCTCCTGGTGTAATTGGGTCAGTTCGTTCTGTTTGACGATCAAAGTTTGATTCAGTGTGCGAACGTCGACCTGTAGCAGTTGTACCTGTTGCTCATGGCGACGCAATTCCTGCTCACGCTGTTCCTTGACTGACTGCCGATAGTGCTCCAGCGCCTCGCGCGCATGCTGATGCTTTTCTTCCAGCGATTGCCGGTGCGCCTCGTTATCGGCGAGACGATCCGTCAGATCGGCCACCTGCTGTGTCAAGCGTTCTTGAGCGGTATGTACTTCGGCCAGTGCCTGCTGGGTCGTGGAATGGGTGGTCTGCTCTGCTTGCAGCATCATTTCCGTCTGCCGGAGCTGGCCAGCCAATGCTTCTGCCTCGCGGCGCTGTTGCGCTAGTTGTTCATTACGCTCACGCAGTTGGGCATCGAATTGCTCACGCAGCGCCACTACTTGTGCGCCGGCCTCTTCGCCCAGTCGGGCGGCCAATCGTTGGACCAGTTCCTGAATCGCCTCGCTCACCATCGCCGTTCGGTCCAGACCGGATCCTTCTTCCTCTTCCAGCTCACGTAGGTAGCGCTGGATAGTGGTTTTCGAGCCAGTATGTCCCAATTCCGCCCGCACGGCGTCAATAGAGGGATGGGTACGACGTGCGAGCAAGCGATCACGTGCCCGTTGTACCTCGGATTTGCCGATGCCAGTGCGTGCCATGTGGTCTCCTGCGTTTTTCGTACCGATTTACGTATCATGTAATTACACAACAAATAACGCAATAGCTCTGCCTATTTTAGGAAAAAACAAAGGCGTGATAACAGACAGTTATCACGCCTGACATGCGAATTGCGGTGATTTTTGCCGGAAACCCGGTACGTTAACGGCTGGCGCCCTGATTCAGTGGGGAGAATGCTGGAGGAAGCTGCTGTAATGCCAGCCAACCGGCGCGGCTGGCGCAGGCGTCGTGTAGTGCGTGGTGCCACGGCTTGCCCGCCGCGTGGTAGCGCGTCATCGCGGCATTAAAAACCGGGCTGTCTGCCAGCGGCCGCAGATCCAGCCAGCCGATAACATTCGTTGGCCTGTTACCGTTCAGCGCGTCGGCCAACAAGTCTCGGTCGTGTTGTGAATCACAGGCCACAGTCACGCCATCGGGCAAAGACGTGAACCAATTACGTAGCTTGGCCTCGACATCCGAGCGCATGACCCGCGCTTCCGGAGAATATCCAAGCTGATGCCATACCGCAGACTGAACAAAGGTATTGCATTTCGATCGGTCGACATCCGCCACCTCCAGATAAATCTGATGCTGACCATCATCGCTGACCATCGCCAGACTGATTAGCTCGCAGTCGATGAAGTCGGTAAATTCACAGTCGAGAAATACCAGCATCTTCTTCCGTTCATGGTTGGCTGCGCGGAAAACAATCTGCCACACAAAACTCGGCAGTGCCATTGGGGGGCTTCCCGGTGCAGAATAGCGCTTGCACCATCAGGGTGGAATGTATTGAGGTGTGACCACCCGTGAATTCAATCATGAAGAAAGAGCCGCGCTGGCCAGGCAACTGCTAACACTGTTCCAATATTGGCAGCTATCCCCGGCGCAGCAGCTTACCGTCTTGGGAGCCAACGGATCGGAAGATGCGGCGTCGGCAGAAATCAACTGGCCAGCCTATTTGACCGGTGAGGGTCGGATACGCGCTGGGCACCTGCTGGCTATTCATGCCGCCTTGCGCACCTTGTTTCCTGCCAATTTTGAACTTGCCTATGGCTGGATGCAAACACCCAACAAGGCGTTCGAGGGCGCAACGCCACTTGACCTAATCGGGACATCGGGAATGGCTGGCATGTTGACGATCCGCGCCTATCTTCGTCAGGTCTTGGGACCATGATGGCTTTGTGAGTCGTATACGGCTGCAGTTGCAACGGAGATGAGTTGATGCCTTCCAACCAGCGTCTGGTTTCGATAACGGTGTTTTCGCACAATAACAATGTTGCTGTTATCGTGCGCAGCCTTGGTTATCTCTCTCTAAATAACGATCGACGAAGGCAGATCTGAGTTAACTCCCCCTGAAAAATTGCCCCGAATCGGGGCAAAGCAAGGTGCGGCAATTGGTCGCATTTTCAGTCAGAGCAACACTCGATATTATCCGGTTCGATAAGCTCAAAATGGCTGCAGGTCAGCCATGTGGGCTACGGTTGCCTCTCAATTCGATGTACTCAAACTATCATGTTGAAAAAGCTGCTACTGGTGGACGACGATCTGGAATACTGCAAAGTATTGGCGCGAGTCTTGGCGCGTCGGCACTTCGATGTCCATGTGGCGTACAACAATGTCGATGCCTTGGCGATCGCACAGGACATCTCTCCCGACTATGCATTGGTGGATTTATGGATGCCCGGAGAATCGGGGTTGCATCTGATTCCCAGACTCAAACAGGCCCATCCGGATATCCGCATCGTGGTGCTTACCGGCTACGCTAACGTCGCCACGGCTGTAGAGGCCATTAAACTGGGCGCCATTCATTATTTGAGCAAACCCGCCAGCATCGATGACATAGAAAGCACCTTAGAAGCCGAACATGGGAATCCGGATCAAGCCGTAGATACGGATACCAACACGGTCACGCTGGATAAAATTGAGCAGGCGCACATTCAAAATGCCTTGTTGCAGAACAATGGCAATATCTCGGAAACGGCCCGTTTTTTAAACATGCATCGGCGCACCCTGCAACGGAAGCTGGCTCGTTTTGGCAGTACGTAGTAGTCGGCATCTGCGCAAAACCGACAATCACCCGTGCTGATTGCTACCGGTATTTCCTTCCAGATCTACCCAGAAATACGCCAGACCCAGACTCTCCAGCCAGGCCGGCCCGTCCTGCTGTTTGAGCATGGCGATAGTGGAGACACTGCCAGCCAACACACACAAATCACCTACCACCGTCACTGCCGCCAGATGTTGCACCGGCCAACCGGTTTTGGGGTTCAGGATATGACCGTAGCGCACGCCGTCTACGGTCATGCAGCGTTCATAATCGCCGCTGCTGGCCACGCCGCCCTGTTGCAGCGCGATGGTTTCGATGGCTTGCGTGCCGGGCTTGCGCGGATGTTGGATGCCGATATGCCACGCATTGCCGTCCGGGCGCGGGCCGATGATACGGATATCGCCCCCCAGATTCACCAAACCGTGGCGAGCACCGGCGTTCCAGCACAGCGTGGCCAGGCGATCCGCTGCGTACTCTTTGACGATGCCACCGAAATCCAGCTCCATGCCTGGTGGAAACGAAATAGTTGGAGCAGCCCAGCGCACCTTGTGCCAGCCGATTCGATCAAGCAAGGGCAGTATCTGCTGTTCATCGGGTAGTCGGCCAGATTTGAAATCCCAGGCATGCCTAAGCAGTCCCGATGTGATGTCAAACAGACCATCACTCTGCTGATAACAGACGTCAGCGTAATTCAGCAAACCAGCCGTTTCTTCATCGACAGAAAATACGCCACCGGCTGCCGCTACCCGGTTCATGGCCGCAAGCAGACTATCGTCGCGATAACGCGAATAACGCGCTTCCAGTCTGAATGCGTCGTCTATGGCCAGTTGGGCAATAGGTTCGGCGCTTAACCGATCCGGTGCATAGAGCTGGATTTCACAAGGCGAACCCATCGCTTTGAAAGGGAAGAGAAATAGCTTGAGTTCAGCGGGTATAGACATCAAACGCAAAGTTCCAAACAGGACAACAACGATCTCATTGTGCCTGTTGCAATGTCACAAGTGTATGCCCCAGTTGAAGAGCAGCGTCCCGCTGCGCTTGAGTTGGTAGCCATTCGGATCGTCCTTGACCGGCTGCAGCCATTCGATACCCAAGCGATTGCCCCTGAACGAACCATCCTGAACCACAGCAGACATACCCAACCCTACATCGAAGAAACGTCCCCCGTAGTTGGTGCCGTAATCGCCAGTGCTAACAGGGATATGGGTGCCGTTGAACTCGCCACGAATGGGGCCCTGGGATGTATAGACAGCGCGCACGGAAGCCGACATTCCCGGCTGCAGTTCATGGCTACCCCACGCCGTAGTTTGAATCACGTCGCCCAACGCATAGCCAGACTTGTTTTGATTCTCCAGCCGCTTGGTGCCGCTGACTTGCGCGCCCCAGGACAACCAGTTGCCGGTTGCGGTATAGGTCAGGCTCGGTTTGAAATCCCATGTGCCGCTACCCAGTTGCATGCCGTATTCCATGAAACCCATGTCATTCGCCATGACGTCGCGCATCTTGAGATCGACATCCCCGGTCGGTGCGCTCAGCCCCAGCCCCAGATGCCATTCGGACTGGCTGCCAGCCTTCAAGCGCAATAAAGCATGCATTTCGGTGTCGCCCAAGCCGGACACGGTATGGGGGTGGGACGAATGCATGATCGCGGAGCCGATTGCATCCATGCCATCCTTGCGTGGCGAGCCATCCAGCAGCTGCATCGACATATTCATCTCGACATACTGCGGCATCAGCATTAGCGTCAGATTGTCGCTGGCGGCATACATGATGTCGAACATGTGCATGCGCATGTCCATTTTGGTCGGACGAACATAACACGGGTTGTTGCCGCAACCCTGATTGATCACGGTGTAGTCGTCGGCCTTATTGCCGCCATGCAGCATCGAGCCTGATTGCTCGCCATACATGTAGCGATAACCGACCATGACGTCGCCGCTATTGCTGAGCATGTGGTCAAACATTACACCGGCGGGGGCGACTGCGGCAGCATGCTCATGGTGGTCGTGGTGTGCGTGCTCCATGGTCTCATGTGAATCACCATGCGAGCTCTTGGCATCCAGGTCAACCGTGAGCGCGATATTGAACCAGTCCGCGGCATAATCCGCATAACTGCCTTCGCCACCCCCGCCCCATTTGAGACTACCGGCATGGCGCCAGTGTTCATAGCCAACTTCCAGGTTGATGCCTTTGGCAAACTGCTTGGCCAGCGTAATGCCGGCGCTCATCGTGCCGTAGCCGGAAAGGCGTGGATCGCTGGAATAGTAATCTGGGAGTTTTTGTCGATCGAAAGGCAGCGTGTCCTGCTTCAGCGCGTCCACCAGCGTCTGATCGTTCACGGCTTGGCCAGTTTGCCGATTGATCACCGCACCGCCATGCAGGCCGACAACCGGTTTTCCATAATTGCGGGAAGCGGGATTGGGATCAATCGGTGGTGTGGTCGCGCCACTTTGGTCTTCCCAGTAACGCACACTATCGTTGGGAGATTTGGTGTTGATGTAGATGGGGCCGTTCACCGGGTCGACTACATTCGAGTACAAGCCCTGCTGCGTCGTCAGGTAGGGGGTGTAGAAACTGGCTGCGGTTTGGGTGTAATACCGCACCTTTGGTGACACACTCCAGCCTTGTGCCAACGGCTGTACCCATTGCGTTTCCAGTGTATGTGCCTGAATTCGCCAACTGTCCTGGAAGTAGCGGTAATTCATGTGCAATGCCGCATCAGCAGCGGCCACGTGCTGCACGTAGCGCAAACTCAGTGCTCCCTGGTTACGGAGATCCGGGCGCTGCTCCATCAGTGCCACGACTTCAGCATCGTAGGTGTAATCCGCAGAGAGGTTACCACCTGCTGTACCGGCTTGTTTCAGTGGATCGATAAAGGCAACTTCCACTGCTTTGTAAGGATTGGAAAGGTAACCGCTGCTACGGGTATAGGCAAAACTGGCTTCCAGTAACGCCGACTTGTTCAGTAGCTGGGTTACGCCCAAGCTGGCGGTCCAGTCTTCGCGTTTTCCAGTCAGAGTCGGTGAATACGCGCCCAAAGACAGGCGACTTGAGCTGTGCAGATTGTTATAAACCGCGTCGCTGCCCCGGCGCTCGTACATGTACATGTAGGGCTCGTAGATATGCGGTGTAGCGTCATGATCGAGCACGGCATTGGTGGTGCCGGAGGCATAGCCAAGCCCTGCGTTGAAAATCGTCTGCTTGCGGTTGAAATTCCAGTGGCCCGCAACATTGCCAAACAGCGATTCGTAATCCCGTTCCCGCGATATTCCGCCTCCCAAATCCAAAGTGACGTCATCGACTTCCCGGCTGGCGGTGAAATCGATCTGTTTGCGGGTTTCTCGTGAGGCGCTGGACATGGTATGTACCAGTTGCTCATCGGTTCCGCCCACCACCTTGCCATCGCTGTTGGTGAGCAACGGCCGTAAACGGCCGTCCAGTTTCAGTGCGGTATAAAGATAAGGCGATGCGCCGGTCACGGCGTGCTGGGAAGAAGTCGGCGTACCATCATCATCCATCCCCATCATGTGGTGCATGCCTTCCATGGAGGCACCGGTCATGACATGAGTGGTGGAAATGCGATTACCCCGCGCAGAAGACGGCGCGGTGGCAATCGGCGTCGCCCCCGACCAGCTATCCTGGGTGTAGTTGACCGTCCCTTTCCAGCGTTCACCGAGCTTGATCTTCACGCTTTCGTGGAGACTTTCCACTTCAATCGGCTTGAACTTGCTGCTCACCCCGGCCAGATCCCGCTCGCCTTCGTAGTAGTGCCCGTACTGGAAACTGGCGCTGTCGCCATCGTCAGCCTGAGCGGGCTGTAATGCCAGGCCCGGCAATGCCATGGCGGCGAGCATCAATGACTTGAGCGGAGAGGCCTGTTCCGTTTTGCTACAAATGCCTTCGGGTGATTCGACTGATTCAAGCACGGTTTGCTTCAGCGACATATCAGTAACAACCACAACCACCGCCTCCTGCCGAGTCACCACCCAACGCCGCCTCGCGGCTATTGTAGACATGCTTGTCTATTTTGCTTTGTAAGGGGTGGGGATCCAACGCCATTTCTGGCTTGGCAAGTACGCCACGTTCCCATGGTTCGACAACGGCACAGGCAGGAAGCACCGTTACCGACATGAGTGATATCGCGAAAACGGTGCAATTGATTAATCTTGGATATCGCATTGGTGGATACTTTGGCATCAGGGTTTACTGGAAGGCTCGTTCAATAGTTGTTCTACTTGCGTGCGGATCTGCTGGCCTGTGCTGGGTCGAAACCCCAGATGCATGAACCTGATCACCCCTTCGCGATCGATAAGATACGCCGCCGGCATGCCGGCAACATCGAATTGCCGAGGGCAGTCCCGGTCAACATCCGTGACAATATTGAAACTTGGCAAATGCCTCGCCAGGAATACCGTCGCATCTTCCGGCCTCTCATCCACATTGATACCCAGGACCTTCAGGCCTTTTCCGGAAAAATCCTGATTTAATTGATTCAGAAAGGGGAACGACTGCGCGCAGGGTGCACACCAGGACGCCCAGAAATCGACATACAGGACTTTCCCCCGAAGTTGTTTCCAGTCAACCGATTCGCCGGTGGCCATTTGTTTCAGCTTGCAGACCGGTGCCAATCTTGGCTGATAGGCGAAAGCTGGGGTAAGGATCGTCAAAAGGAGGGCAAAGCCGCAGAGCACGGCCTTTGAATTTGGTATTCCCAGCTTTTTCACAGTCACGACAACACACAGGCATTTTCGATAGGTCGGAATCCTACCATGGTCAGGCAAATTCACAGGTGCGACATTATGCCGCATTGTCAACGCGCACATATTTGGCAATCATGATTGCCGCTATTCCAACGTGGTGGCGGTTCCTGCCATGCCTAGCAGTTGAGCATGGATTTGGGTACACCACTATTTAGACTATGACGCGAAAGACGTTCCATGAAAAAATCTGTAGCCGCTCTTGTTATTTCCAGCCTGTTCAGTTCCGGTATCGCCATGGCTCACGTGGGGATCGCCAACAATACCCTGCCGATTTCTGCTGCCGGGCAAACCACCTTTACCGTCGATGGCACCACCAGTGAAATCCAGTTTCTGATTCCGCACGGCTGCAATGCAGAAACGATTCCGGTTCCGCCCGCCAACTTGGACACCACCAAAATCGAGATCACCGTTCCGGCTTCGATTGTGACGGCCACGACTGCTGCCTCGGTTCGTCCCAGCCACTCGGGCGAATTTGGTCTGGTCACTCGCACCAGCCAAGCCGATGGTTCGATAAAATTTACCTGGAACAAAAATACCGCCGTTTCGGCCAACGACGATCAACTCTACAAGGTCAGCATCCGCCTCAAGACCCCAGCTACCGATACGACCAATGCGCCGTACGCGATTAAAAAGTACCAGTTCCTGACACGCCAGACCTGCACCAACAGTGGCACCGACTATGTCATGGATTGGGGTTCAGCCAATTCACCGACTATCCTTTCCTTCCCGGACAAACGTAAAGGATTCAATCGCTATAACCTGGATGCCACTACCGTGGCGGACTTTACCGCTGCGTCCGGTACCGCAACGCTGGCGTCCAAGCTGAAGGGCTATTTCGGGGATGCGGCGATCGTCTGGTTCAACAAGGCCGGCTATAGCGCCAATGCCGTTACCTCGTCGAAAATCGACACCTTGGCCACCAAGGACAAAACCTACAGCAACCTCGGCACTGCACAAGGCATTTCGCTCATTACCACTGACACTATCTGGGTGAAATACTGATGCGCATGAATAAAAGCGCGTTATCAGGCGCGACAATACTGTGCCTAACCTTGCTGGGAGGGTGTATGGGCGGCGGCGGAAGCAATGGCGATTCAGACACCAGTCCGGTTGCGACTGCCAGCCCGGCTGAAACAGTTCTGGGAGTGGCGCTTCTCCCTCCTGATGGAGTGGTCGCTGCTGCAAGCTCAATCGCAAATGAAGATATGCCACCAAGTGTTGCGAGCGTATCTACCACGCCGGACAGTGACGATCTGCCTCCCGCCTAATTTCGATCATTGATTAGTCTACATACGGTTCGTGTCTCTTCCTGAGGCACGAACCGTATTGCCATTGATCCTATCAGGCAGCGAGTGCCTTGCACTCCTTGACACAGGCAGCACAAGAATCCGCGCATGCTTTACATTCGGCATGCTTTTTCTCGTGTTTGCGACATTCTTTCTCGCAATCGGCACACACTTCTGCCGCAAGCTTGGCCAGTTTGGTTGTATTTTTGGAGTCTTGCCCGGCAAGTTTCTGCAGTGCACTACACACCGCAAGCAATTCATTCACGGATTGTGCACAGCTGGCCATTTCCTTTTCTCCGTTGCCAAGCAAGACCAGACAATATGCCAGACAGGCCTCACCTGTTTGCAGGCAATCTCCAGACGAGGCAATCAAGGATGCGTATTTCTTGGCTCCACCATGATGGTGATGCTCATGCCCCTCGGCAAGTGCGGTTGAGCTTATCGCGGCAATAGTAGCTGCAGCAGCGGATTTCAATAGTTCGCGGCGTTCCATGGATTTTCCTGTGGGGTAATGATAGCGTTACAGTATAGGTTACAGGCGCGTTGTGGATGTTATACCGCTATGGAAAGCAATATAAGCGCCAAACAGTGGCGTGGGTGATGGATAAGCAAAGAGGCCCAAAGCGGGCCTCATTGTCTGCTCAATCGACTGAACCAAACATACTATCCGGAGTGTGTTTGGCTCAGTATGGCGAAGTAGTGGTTATTGTAAGCCGTGACTATTCCAACGCCACCGTTACCTTGGCCCACAGATTACGCCCCGGCTCGTTGACCTGCGATGTCTGCAGGGCATAGCCCGGAATGGTGGCAGCATTGCGGCTGATATGTTCGGCATAGGTCTTGTCGAACAGGTTGTCGATGCCGGCAGTGATCTGCAGCGATTTGTTGACCTTCCATCCGCCGTTAAGCGACAACACGCCAAAGCCGGCACTGGTGCCGATATCTTGGCCGGCGATATTGCCCTGATTCTCGGCAATCCGATCCTGCGCCGCCACCAGGCGCCACAAGCCGCCTACTGACCACACCTTGTTGTCGTAATTCAGCGCCAGCCGCGCTTCCAACGGGGGCAACTGCGCCAGCGGCAAATCATCGGTGCGGTTCTCGCCGCGCACATAGGCCAAGGTGGCATCCAGATTCAGGTCACGCATCAGGCTGCGGCCGGCATTGGCTTCAAAACCCCAGGTCGAGGCATCGACGTTGCGGCTGACGGTGGTGTAGCGGGTGCTACCCATCATGCCCGGTTTGGCGTAATTCGACTGGATCAGGATGAAGTCGCTGATGCGGCTGGCGAATGCCGACAGGCCGAGGCGGTTGCCCTGCCAGTTGCCGGTGAGGCCGGCGTCGATCTGGGTGGTTTTTTCCGGCTTGGTGTTGAAAGCGCTCAGCGAATCGGTGGCTTCCTTGCTGATCAGCTCCCAGTAATCGGGAAAACGCTGCACGTGGCCCAAGCCGCCAAACAGCGTCACCTGACCATTACTGACATCCTGCTCGTAGCGGGCAAACGCACTCGGCAACGTATCGCTGCGCTGTTCGCCTGCCGTCGGGTTGGGGCTGCTGCTCATCATGCTGGTGCTAATGCTGCTGCGCTTGTCTTCGGCATGCCAGCGGTCGGCGCGGGCACCGGCAATCACCCGGCTGGCCGGCGACAGATATTGCGTCAGCTCGCCGAACAGGCCCAGCTGGTCGAAGTTGGCGTCTTCCACGCGCGCTAGGCTGCCAATCGGCTGGCTCCAGGCCATCATGGTCATGCGGTTGGTGTGAATGTTGGACTGTTGATCCAGCCCCAGTTTCAGCTCGGTTTCCTTGGCCGGCGCCAGCGTCAGCGCAAAACGGCCACCGGTGGTCAGCCGATCCGGATTCATCGACGCCGGCTGCGGGCTCATCATAGTCGGCGTGAATTGGCGTAACGTGTAGTTATCCATGATGTGATCGATGTAGTTGTGGAACAACTGCGCCTCGATACGCTCCACATTCGCCATCGGCTTGCGCATATCCAGCTTCAGGCCAAGATTGTCACGGGCAAACTTGCTGCCATCCACGCTGCGGTCGGCATAGGCGGCCTCGCCGTCACTCTTGGCGCCACTCAGCTCCAGGCGGGTGCTGGCGCTGACGTTCCAGCCCAGCACGGCATTGGTGCTCCAGCGGGTGTAGGCCGAATGAATACTGTTGCCGCTGCCATCCTTGTAATCGTTCATATCACTGCGGGTGGCGGCAATACGGCCATCCAGCAGCTGATTGCCAACACGCGCATCAATCACTTCGTCGTTGCGGCCAAAGCTGCCGCCCAACAGGCTGCCGTAGAAATTCCAGCCCGGCTGGCTGAAACGTTTCTGTTCGCGTTCGAACATCACCGTGCCCGCCGAATTGCCCGGCCCATGAGACACGGTTTGTGGGCCCTTGATCACGGTGATGCGGTCGTAGGCCTCGGGGAACACATAAGCAGTTGGCGGATCCATACGACCACCACAGCCACCGAGAATCTGCTCGCCATCGAGCAGGATATTCAGGCGCGAACCGGCCATGCCGCGCAGCACCGGATCGCCGTCAGTACCGCCTTTGCGGATCACTGAAAAGCCGGGGACGGTTTTCAGGTAATCGGCGCCATCTTGTGCCGGTACGGGCTGGCGCGGGCTTTTTGCCGACTCCACCGAGGTCAGCGGCTCGGACATGCGGGTGGCGGTTACCACGACCGGATCGAGATCAACGGCATCAGCGGCATGAGTAAGCAAGGGATAACAGGAGAGAACGGCGATAAACAAGGGGCTGCGGCGCAACATGATCAACTTTCCGGACATCAACAAATGCGCCGATGGTAAAAGCCCGCTGCGCATGGCGGAATGTGACAAATTGTCGCAACAAGACAGCAAAAAATCCGCCTCATGAAATTAACGACTTGAATTTATAATGATTTATCTCTGGATGTTGACTCGGTTTACGTATTCAAAAGGGCTATTTGCATTACGTGGTTGGAAATACCTGATTTTCTAATCCAGTCCACCCGCTTCAGCAATCTCGATCAAGGTTGGAATATGTGGCCCATACTCAACCGTTTCTGAGGTGGCCTTGGTTGGAACCGTTGTTCCGGAAGGCGTGGCCAAGCGTACTCCGCTACCTACTTTGCGAGCCTGTTTGGCATACAGAGTTTTGGCCCGAATGATTTCATAGCTGTACCCACGTCCCATCCTGTTGGATAGTTTGATCAGGCCATTC
>JAXMFR010000056.1:0-15782 GCA_046347685.1 Chitinivorax sp. | reverse complement strand
GGATTTCACTCGCAACGTTGGCGTGGCCAAACACAGTACGGTGGATTTTCTGGGTGTTCCTATCGCCTATTCGCCGTGGATGGATTTTTCGCTCGATGGCTCGCGCAAGAGTGGCCTGCTGCCGCCAACGTTTGGCTCGACCAGCAATAGTGGTGTGGAGCTGACGCTACCGTTTTACTGGAATATCGCCCCTAACTACGACTGGGAAATTGCCCCGCGCATGATGAGCAAGCGCGGTGTGGCCTTCAATAATCTGTTTCGCTATCTGCAACCGGGGGCCGGTGGCGAAATCCGCGCTGAATGGCTGCCGAGCGATCGTATTACCGATACCAATCGTTACACCGGTGAGCTGAAACACACCCAGGTTTTTTCGCCAAATTGGTCGGGTACTTTGCAGTTGCAGAAAGTATCGGACGACAACTATTTCACCGATTTGTCGAATCGTGTCAGCTCCACCTCGCTGGTGAACTTGCCGCGAATCGGCACCTTGACCTACGCGCAGCCAGACTGGAGCCTGACCGGCCGCGTTGAGCGTTATCAGACCTTGCAGGATCCATTGGCGCCGGTTGTGGCGCCGTATTTCCGCGAGCCGCAGTTGCTGTTTAATGGCCACAAGCTCGGGCCGGGCGACAGTGAAATGGCGATGGTGGGTGAATACGTCAGCTTTGGTCACCCAACGCTGGTCAACGGCAAACGCAGCATGCTGTATCCGAATGTGGCGCTGCCTTTGCAGACGACCTATGCCTACATTACGCCGAAGGTGGGCTACAGCTATACGCATTACGATATGGCGGCCAACCCTGCCACCTCAGCTGACAAGACCACCTATTCGCGCGGTTTGCCGATTGTCAGTGTCGACAGCTCGCTGTTTCTGGAGCGCGACGATTCGTGGTTCGGCAATGCCTTTACCCAGACGCTGGAACCGCGCCTGTATTATCTGTATATCCCCTATCGCGACCAGAGCATGCTGCCGAATTTCGACAGCAGCGAGATGGATCTGAATTTTGCGCAGCTGTTTTCGGAAAACCAGTTTGCCGGTTATGACCGCATCAACAACGCCAATCAGGTGACTGCCGCATTGACGTCACGCATTCTGGAGAACGCGTCCGGCCGTGAGCGGCTGCGTTTTTCGCTGGGCCAGCGTTATTATTTTGCTGATCAGAAAGTCACGCTCAACAATCCGGTGCGCAAATCCAATTCTTCCGATCTGCTGCTGGGTCTGGGCGGGCAGTTGTCCAACAGCGTCAGTCTGGATGGTAACTGGCAATATAATCAGAGCGACGCCAACAGCGAACGTTTCAACGTCGATCTGCGTTATCGCCCGGAGCTGGGCAAGGCGTTGAATCTGTCCTATCGTTTTGAGCGACAGATGTATCGCCAGGTGGACGTATCCGGCCAGTGGCCGTTGTTCCGCAACTGGTGGGGGGTAGGCCGTATGGCGTATTCGTTGAGCGACCGCAAGACTTTGGAAGCGCTGGCCGGGCTTGAATATAATGCCGGTTGCTGGATGGTGCGCATGGGCGGGCAGCGATTCGTCACCGATGTCGACAAAATGTCGTCCGGTTATCTGATCCAGTTGGAGCTGACTGACATTGCCCGCGTCGGCACCAATGCACTGGAAGTCCTGTCGCGTGCCATTCCTGGTTACGGCAAGATTACTGTCGATCGTCCGGTTCGCAGCAGCGAGATTTATCGCTGATGTGCTACTGATCGAATCATTCATTCAAGGGTTGTTATGCCATTTTCCCGTATCACCGCATTGTTGATGTCTGCCGGCCTGCTGCTGGCATCGCCGGCTCATGCTGCGCCGCAGCCGGCGGATCGGATTGTTGCCGTGGTCAACAAGCAGGCGATTACCGCCAACGAACTGAACGATCGCGTTAAAACGGTAATGCGTAATTTGCAGGCACAGAATGTGCCGCTGCCTCCCGCCAATATCCTGCGGCAACAGGTGCTGGAGCGTCTGGTGAGCGAGGCGGTACAGATGCAGCTGGCGCAGGATACCGGTATTCGCATCGACGACAATCAGCTGGATCGCTCGATGGAACGGATTGCGCAGCAGAACAATATGTCGCTGGCGCAGTTTCGCGCGGCGCTGGAAAAAGACGGCATGGACTTCCGCAAGTTTCGCGAAGACATCCGCACCGAAATTGCGCTGTCGCGGCTGCGTGAGCGTGAAGTCGACAGCCGGGTGATTGTCAGCGATGCCGAAGTCGACAATCTGCAGCAGCAGCAGAAGGCCAAATCGCAGTCGGAGCTGGAGCTGAACATTTCCCACGTGCTGGTGCAGGTGCCGGAAAACGCTTCGCCAATTCAGGTGCAGGAACGACGCGCACGCGCCGAAAAAGCACTGGCCGATCTGGAAAAAGGCGCCAAATTTGCGCAGATTGCCGCTTCTTATTCTGACGCGCAGGATGCGCTGCAGGGCGGATCGCTGGGCTGGCGCCCGAGTGGGCGCATCCCCGCACTATTTCTGGAACAACTGGAAAAGCTGCAGCCAGGGCAACACACTAGCATTATCCGTAGTGCCAATGGTTTTCACATTATCCAGCTCAACGAAAAACGCGCCAAAAACGAACAGATCATCGTGCAGCAAACCCATGCCCGGCACATTCTGATCCGCACCAATGAAGCCGTGTCGTCGCAGGATGCTTATGCCGCAATCCTGCGTCTGCGCGAGCGGATTGCCAATGGTGGCGATTTTGAAGAAGTGGCGCGAATTCACTCCGAAGATGGCAGCGCGCCACGTGGCGGCGATCTCGGCTGGTTGGGGCCGGGCGATACCGTGCCGGAATTCGAAAAGGTGATGGACAGCCTGAAAGTGGGCGAATTGTCGGAGCCGGTGAAATCACCGTTCGGCTGGCACCTGATCCGCGTTGAAGAACGTCGCAGTGCCGACGTCAGCTCCGAGCGCGAGAAATTGCAGGTGCGTCAGTCGATCCGTGCGCGCAAGGCCGACGAAAACTTTGACGACTGGCTGCGCCAGTTGCGCGATAAGGCGTACGTGGAAATCCGGGCCGAAGAGCCATGAGCCAACGCCCGACTCTCTGCATCACCGCCGGCGAGCCGGCCGGCATTGGCCCCGATTTGTGTCTGATGCTGGCGGCGCAAAAGTTTGACGCCAATCTGGTGGTGATCGCCGACCGTGACCTGCTGGCGCAGCGCGCGCTGCAATTGAATCTGCCGCTGCAGATGGTTGAATACGGCACCTCTGCGGCTTTTGCGCCGGGCTTCATCACCGTGTTACATGTGCCCCTGGCCGCGCCAGCGCGTGCCGGGCAGTTGAATGTTGCCAATGGCCATTATGTGCTGGCAACGCTGGAACGCGCCACTGCCGGCTGCCTCTCGGGTGAATTTGCGGCGATGGTGACCGCACCGCTGCACAAGGGCGTGATCAATGATGCCGGCGTGCCGTTCAGCGGCCACACCGAATGGCTGGCGGAGCGCACCAATACCGATCTGGTGGTGATGATGCTGGTCGGCGGCGGCATGCGCGTGGCGCTGGCGACTACCCATCTGCCGCTGCGCGAGGTGCCGGATGCGATCACCCGCGACAGCCTGATGCGGGTGATCCGCATTCTGCACAACGATCTGCAGCGCAAATTCGGCTTGCCGCAGCCACGTATTCTGGTTGCCGGCCTCAATCCGCATGCGGGCGAGGGCGGTCATATGGGGCGCGAAGAAATCGACGTGATCGAGCCGGTTTTGCAGCATTTGCGTGATCAGGGGCTGAACCTGATCGGCCCGCTGCCGGCCGATACGCTGTTCAACCCGGCGCAGTTGCAGCGCGGCGATGCGGTGCTGGCGATGTACCACGACCAGGGCCTGCCAGTGTTGAAACACGCCAGCTTTGGTGCCGGCGTCAATGTCACGCTTGGCCTGCCTATCATTCGCACCTCGGTGGATCACGGCACCGCGCTGGATCTGGCCGGCAGCGGCAATATCGATTCCGGCAGCCTGGCGGCTGCCATCAATCTCGCCATCGAGCTGGCAGGAAAACAATGAGCGCACATATTCCCCGCAAACGCTTCGGCCAGAATTTTCTTGTCGATCAGGGCGTGATCAATGACATCATCAGCGCCATTCGCCCCCGTGCCGACGATCTGATGGTGGAAATCGGCCCTGGCCTCGGCGCCTTGACCGAGCCTTTGATGAAGTCGCTGAACCACCTGCATTGTGTGGAAATCGACCGCGACATCATCGCCCGTCTGCACAAAACCTACTCGCCGGCCAAACTCACGGTTCACGGTATTGACGCGCTGAAATTCGATTTTGGCGCACTCGGCCAGCGGCTGCGGATTGTCGGCAACCTGCCGTACAACATCTCATCACCTTTGCTGTTTCATCTGGCGCAATACGGTGAGCAGATCTACGACATGCATTTCATGTTGCAGAAAGAGGTGGTAGACCGCATGGTGGCCGAGCCATCCACGCCGGATTACGGCCGGCTGACGGTAATGCTGCAATACCGCTTTGTGATGGACAAGGTGCTGGACGTGCCGCCCGAGGCGTTCAACCCGCCACCGAAAGTTGATTCGGCAGTGGTGCGGATGATTCCGCTGCCGGCAGACCAGATCAAGGTGAAAGACCCGGCCAAGCTGGAGCAGGTGGTGGCACAAGCGTTTGCACAGCGCCGCAAAACGCTGCGCAACAATCTGCGCGGCTTGCTCGAGCCACAACACTTCGAGCAACTCGGGCTGGACAGCAGCCTGCGCCCGGAGAATCTGAGCGTTGAACAGTTTATCGAGATCGCCAATTTCCTCAGCTAAGTGATACCCGGCAAGTTGCTGTTGCCCATTCGACACAAAGCCCGGCTTATGCCGGGCTTTGTCATTTGCACCATTGCCACAAACCGCTCTGCTATTGCTTTGCAGGCAGGCCTGCAGGGTAATGGCAGCGCGCTGTTCAGGCCGGTGTTATTTGCTCGGGCACACCGGATTCAGTTCATATTCCAGCGGGTCTACCCGGTAGGCATTGCCGGTAGCGATGTCGGTGGTGACGGTGACAATGCCCAGATCGATGAAAATGCCGAGCAGAGTGGTGGCGTCAAAAAATACGTCCGAATTGGCCCTGGCGTCTTCACAGCCTGGCTTGCTGGCGCGCAGTTCGCTGATCTTGCCGCGCCGTAGTGGCACTTCCACGCTGTCCTTGCCCACTTCCTTGTCGTTGACGTACAAGCTGCTGCCGGCTTCCTTCGAATAGATTTTTACCTGGTCATGCGAGCCATGGATGATGGTGGAACAGCCGCTGCTGGCCATGGCAAGCGCCACGATCATGCTGCTGATGGTGAGCTTATTCATTTTTTCTCCTCTGTGTGTAAGAGCCTACTGAAAGAGGCTCTAAATGACATTGTGCTTGCCATTCTTACACGCGGGCAAAAAAATGGGGATGATCTTGATGTGAAATCCCCACCCGCCGCAGCGACTGCGGCGGGTGGAGGTGATGCCCATTGCCTTGCCGCTCAATACCCCAACGCGAACGCGTCTTCCTCGATGTCCATCAGATTCTTCGCTCCTGACTGGATCGACGCCTTGAGCATTGCTGTTTCGGTCATCAGGCGGCTGTAGTAGAAGCGTGCGGTAGCGAGTTTGGCGCTGTAGAACGGTGCCGGTGCGCTGGCCTGCTTTTCCAGCGCAACCTTGGCCATGCGTGCCCAGAAGTAGCCGTAAACCAGATGCCCCAGCAGGCGCAGGTAATCCACGGCGGCAGCGCCGACTTCATCGCGGTTGTTCATCGCCAGCATGCCGATGGCCATGGTCAGGTCGGTGACGTCTTTCAGCAACTGCTGCAGCGGGGTGATGAACTCGGCCATGGCCGCATCGTCGGCATGTGCCTGGCAGAACTTGTGCACGATCTTGGTGAATTTGCGCAGCTTCTGCCCCTGATCCATCATGATCTTGCGGCCGATCAGATCCAGCGCCTGAATGCCGTTGGTGCCTTCGTAGATCATCGAGATGCGTGCATCACGCACGAACTGCTCCATTCCGGTTTCGCGGATGTAGCCGTGGCCGCCGAACACCTGCTGCGACAGATTGGTGACGGTGTAGCCGTTGTCGGTCATGAAGGCCTTGGCGATTGGCGTCAGCAGCGCCACCAGATCGGCGGCATCCTGCCGCTGCGCTTCATCTTGCGAATGTTCTTCAATATCCAGCTGCAGTGCCAGCCAGTAGGAAAACGCCCGTGCGCCTTCATTGTAGGCCTTGCCGGTGAGCAACATGCGGCGCACGTCCGGATGCACGATCAGCGGATCGGCCGGCAGCTCGGCGTGTTTGGTGCCGCTCAACGCGCGCATCTGCACCCGTTCCTGCGCGTAGGCGACGGCATTCTGGTAGGCGATTTCACCCAGCCCCAGCCCGTGCATGCCGATGCCCAGACGCGCCGCGTTCATCATGGTGAACATGCACGCCATGCCTTTGTTGACCTCGCCCAGCAGCCAGCCTTGGGCGCCATCCAGATTCATCACCGCAGTGGCGTTGCCCTTGATGCCCATCTTGTGTTCCAGCGAGCCAGCGCTGATGGCGTTGCGCACACCCGGATTGCCGGCGGCATCGGGAATCCATTTCGGCACCAGAAACAGCGACAGGCCCTTGATGTCCTTTGGCGAATCCGGCAAGCGTGCCAGTACCAGATGCAGGATGTTTTCTGCCATATCGTGCTCGCCGGCGGAAATGAAAATCTTGGTGCCAGTGATGTTGTAGCTGCCATCGCCGTTATCGACGGCACGGGTCTTGATCAGGCCCAGATCGGTGCCGCATTGTGGCTCGGTCAGACACATGGTGCCAGTCCACACGCCCGATACCAGTTTCGGCAGGTAGCGCTGGCGCAGTTCTTCAGTGCCATGTGCCAGCAGAGCGCTGTAGGCGCCGTGCGACAGCCCGGGATACATCGACCAGGCGACGTTGGCGCTGATCTGCATTTCCATCAGCGGCAGACCGAGCGTGATCGGCATGCCCTGGCCGCCGTAAGCCGGCGCGCAGCAAATGCTGGAGTAGCCTTGCTCGCAGAATTGCTGATATGCCTCTTTAAACCCCTGGGGCGTGCTCACCACGCCGTTTTCCAGCTTGCAGCCTTCGGCATCGCCGCTCTGGTTCAGCGGTGCCAGCTCGTTCTCGGCGAATTGCGCGCCGGATTCGAGATACTGGTTAATGATGTCCGGGCTAACTTCAGCAAAGTCCGGCAGTGCCGACAGGGTCTGATCGACCTGCAGCAGTTCGTTGAGGACGAACTGCATATCGCGCAGCGGTGCTTTATAAGTCGCCATAAGTCATTTTCCTGATTTGAGTGAAACCGGTTTGCAATGGAAACCACACGCAAGCGTAATATCGCGCCCAACATATTGTTTCTATTGCAAAGTGGATAAAGATGCCAACGAACGATCGCCAATAGTGTGACCGAGTGTTTACCAAAGTGTCACCGCAAAATGCGTACGGTCAACGAGCGTTTATTAGAAGTGCGGGCTAGTCAGCTCGGGATGGAAATCGCTTGATCTGGGTCAAGCAGATGGGGTATCTGGGCCACATTCAACGCTCAGGTGGAAACGGCGGCTGGCGGATGTCTATCGTTGGTGGGTGCTAATTGGCGCGTGGGTCGAGTCTTGTGCGGGGATGAGGCCGTGGCGAAAAGAACCCCGCTCGGCGGGGTTCTATTATCCTGCCGCAGGCGAAATGCAGCTGCAGGCAATAAGTGGCGGCAATTATTCGCCGGTAACGATGGTGGTCGTTTCGACGTAGAGGCCGAGTAGAACCAGATTCACGCGGTGATCAACGTGATGTACCTTGCGGATACCGCCATTCTGCATTGCGGCGCTGATGCTTGAATCTCCTGTGGCGACTAGGCCGAGGATTGCCTTGGCAGTAGCTTCACCTGTTTTCTTGCCGCCGACATCCTTGTCGGTAGCTACTGCCAAGTTTTGTGCCGGAACAGTAACGTTGGTCAGTATAACGCCGGCCGGGGTCGGGCCACCAGGATAGATGCCAGTGGCGCAGCCACTCAGGGCCAGCGACGACACCGCAAGGGCGCCGAGTGCAATGCGTTTGATAGTCAGCATTTTGATTGTCTTTCTTTGAATTATTGCGGAGTTTCTCCCAGAGGGAGTCTGCATTATGCCAAATGAACTTGTCGCTGTCCTTGTTTCAGATTACTTCGCTGTCTGAATAAGTCGGCGCAAATATTTAGTTCGAAAAATCTGATCAAGCTCAACTTTTTGGCAGTTATTCTCATTTGCAGTAGCAACTGCGACATTTTGTCGCACAGACGTCGCAGCCCGATGTAATAGCATTTCGCCATCGAATATTTGCGGCGAAGACAAAGCTCATGACCACCCGACTCAAACCCATTCCGCTGGCGCTCCTGGCGCTCTCGATTCCCCTGGCCGCTCAGGCTGCCGAGCCGGTGGTTGATCTGGCGCCGCTGACAGTGACCGGCACCCGTGAAGGCCGTGCCGTGGCCGAAACGCCGGCAACCGTGGATGTGCTCAAGGGCAGCACCATTGCCAAAGACAAGCCACAACACCCGTCGCAGATCATGAACCAGGCGCCCGGTGTGTGGGTGAACGTGACGGGCGGTGAAGGGCATGTCACCGCCATTCGCCAGCCGCTGACCACCAGCCCGGTGTATCTGTATCTGGAAGATGGTGTGCCGACCCGTTCTACCGGCTTTTTTAACCACAACGCGTTGTATGAAATCAACGTGCCGCAATCAGCTGGCATTGAAATCAATAAGGGGCCGGGTACCGCACTGTATGGCAGCGATGCGATCGGCGGCATTGTGAATGTGCTGACCAAGGCACCTCCGTTGCGTGAAAGCGTTGAGGTCAGCATCGAGGCCGGCCAGTATGGCTGGGTGCGTGGGCTGTTCAGCATTGGCAATACCCAGGGTGCTGACGGCATTCGCGGCGATTTGAATCTGACCCACACCAACGGCTGGCGCGATAATACCGGCTACGACCGGCAAACCGCATCGTTGCGCTGGGATCATGCGATTGGCGGCAATGCGCTGCTGAAAACCGTGCTCACCGCATCGAATATCGATCAGGATACTGCCGGCAGCTCGACCATCTCGCGCGACGATTATTACAACAACCCCACCATCAACTACACGCCGATTTCCTATCGCAAGGTGCAGGCCTTGCGCCTTTCCAGCGCTTACGAGCAGGAAGATGGCGCACGGCTGGTGAGCGTGACGCCTTATGTGCGTTACGACAGCATGGATTTGCTGGCCAACTGGGCGCTGAGTTATGACCCGACCGTATACAACACCCAGAATAAATCGTTTGGCGTGCTGGCCAAGGTGCGTCAGGATTTTGCACCGATGCGCGCACGGGTGATTGGTGGTGTGGACATCGATTACAGTCCGGGAGGCCGAGACGAAAACGTGATCGCGGTAGGCACCGAGGGCAGCGGCTATACCAAGCGCTACACCAGCTATGTGGTGGGCGATAAGGTGTTCGATTACGACGCCAGTTTTCGCGCCATTTCGCCCTATCTGCATGGCGAGCTGTCGCCGACCGACGCGCTGCGCCTGACTGCCGGCCTGCGTTACGATCACATGAGTTATCAATACGACAACAATCTGAGCGATGGCGTAGCAAACAGCGGCGGTCGTTTTTTCTACCGCCCGGCCGATACCGACGTCAGCTACCAGCACTGGAGCCCGAAACTGGGTGCCACTTATGACCTCGGCGCCCAGCAGAACGTGTTTGCCGCGTATAACCATGCTTTCCGCGCGCCGTCCGAAGGCCAGTTGTTCCGCCCTGGTTTTTCTCCTAGCGCGGCCAATCTGGTGCGCAACACGACCGATCTGAAGCCGGTCAAGGTCAACAGCTACGAGCTCGGTTATCGTGGCCAGCAGGGGCGTGATCTGTCGTATTCGCTGTCGGCCTACCGCATGGAAAAGCGCGACGATATCCTCAGCTACAAAGATCCGGTGACCAACGCCACCCAGTCGGTGAATGCCGGGCGCACCCTGCATCGCGGCGCTGAAGCCGGCGTGAATGCGCGTTTGATGCCGGCACTGGAGCTGGGCGTGAGCTATGGCTATGCCATCCATACCTATGAAGAATGGCAGCTCAACGCCACCACCAATTACAACGGCAAGGAAATGGAAACCGCGCCACGGCAGATCGGCAATACCCGCCTGACGTATGCCCCGGCTGGCGACAAAGGCTGGCGCGCAACTGCAGAGTGGGTGCACCTCGGCAGCTACTGGCTGGATCAGGCCAATACGCAGAAATATCATGGCCACGATCTGCTCAACCTGCGTGGCAATGCACCGCTGGCCAAGCAATGGTCGATGTTTGCCTCGCTCGCCAACGTGACTGACCGTCGTTATGCCGAGAGTGCTTCGCTTAGCTCCGGCAACGATGTTTACGCGCCGGGCATGCCGCGTACCCTTTATCTCGGACTTGAATACAAAAACTAATGAAAACCAAACTAGCCGTAGCACTGCTGCCGCTGTTATCTGGCGTGGCGCTGGCCCATTCGGGCGGGGGCCACGACATGAACGCGATGTGGCAGAAATCAATGGCCCGCAAGCCGCTCGCAATTGGAGCGGCTTTTGCACCTGATGGCCGCCTGTGGCGGGCCGAAATCAAACATGGTCTGATCGAACTGGCTGTTTCCAGCGATTTCGGGCAGCAGTTTGTCACGCAGGGCAAGGTCAACGTCGAGGCGGAAATCATCGCCGCCGACGGCGAAAACCGGCCGCAACTGGTGTTCGGCCCCAAGGGTGAAATCGGTGTCGGCTGGACGCAGAGCCTGCCGCAACCGTTTTCCGGCAACGCCCGCTTTGCCTGGTCAAACGATGGCGGCAAAAGCTGGTCGGCACCGCAAACCATCAATGATGACAAGGCGCCGATCAGTCATCGTTTTCTGGCGCTGGACTGGAGTAACAAAGGCCTGACAGCCGTGTGGCTGGATGCACGCGACAAGGTCGCGGCCAAAGCCAAAAAGCGCGACTACCGTGGCTCGGCGCTTTACAGCGCGCGATTTGACGCGGCAGCGGGACGTTTCGGCAGCAATCTGAAACTGGCTGACCACTCCTGCGAATGTTGTCGTGTGGCGCTGGCACATGATCCGGATGGCACACCAGTCGCGCTGTGGCGCCATGTGTTTGAAGGCAATATCCGCGACCATGCGCTACAGCGTCTGGACGGCAAAAGTCCGCTGCAACAGGTGACCTTTGATGCCTGGAAAATCGAGGCCTGCCCGCACCACGGCCCGAGCCTGGCGATTGACGCTGAAGGTACGCGGCATCTGACCTGGTTTAACCAGAACAGCGGCCCGAATCTGCTGTTTTATGGCCGCATGCCGGCCAAGGCAAACAAGCCGGAAAACGTGCAAGGTTTTGGCAACCCGGAGCAGCAGGCCAGCCACCCTGTGGTGGCCAGCGCCGGGCAAACCGTGGCACTGGCGTGGAAAGAATTCGACGGCAAGCAAAGTTCGATTCGCTCAATGTTGTCGCGTGATGGCGGAAAAACCTGGGGCGCTCCCGCTACTTTATTGACCAGCAGCAACGAAGCCGATCATCCGCAACTGTTACAGTCGCAAGGACGTATTTTCCTGATCTGGAACATTCCGGAGCAGGGCAGCAAAGTGGTGGAATTGCGCTCGGAGGGCAACTAGATGAAACGGCTGTTGGCGGTGAGTTTGATGGTGTGGGCGAGCTGGGCACAATCCCAGCCGCTATCGCCGTTCATCTCCGGCAGCCTGCAGCAGATTGTTGACGCTCAACGCGGCAAGCCGTTTGTGTTGATGTTCTGGTCGCTCGACTGCACCCATTGCCAGTACGATCTGCAGCAATGGGGCAAGCGCAGCCAGGGTAAGCCGGCACCCGCGCTGGTGCTGGTAGCGGTCGACGGCCCCGAGCAGCAAGCGGCTATCCGCGCACGTTTGCAGCAATACCGCCTCACCAGCCAGCCGGCGTGGGTGTTTGCCGATACTCCGGAAAAGCTGCGCTTTGAAATCGACCGCCGCTGGTATGGCGAATTGCCGCGCACCTATTTTTATCGCGCCGATGGCCAGTATCAGGCTGTCAGCGGCAAATTGAGTACCCAGCAGATCGAAAGCTGGCTGCGTGAGATGAAAGGGTAAAGATGGGCATGGTGCTTGATTTTCCATTGCCGTTACCGGTTGCCGTTCCGGCGCCTGCAGCAGTTGCCGCGCCACACCCGTTGCGCTGGCCGCTGATTGGCTCGGCGCTGCTGCATCTGGCGGCATTTGTCTGGTTCTCACCGCTCGGCGGTGCACATGCGCCCGAGGTCAGCCTGCCGTCGGTGCTGCAGGTCAATATGGCGCCAGCGATTCCCAAAAGCACGGGTCAAGCCAGCCGGCTGGTGCAGCAGCCTGTGCCTGCCGTGGCCAGCAAGGCGCCATCTGCCGCGAGCAAGGAGATTCCGGCTGCGGTGACCCGGCCAAGTCTGCCATCGCCCGCGCTACTCAGCAGCGCTGCCGGCAGTGCCAGCGTGGCCGTGAGCAGTGCTGTTACCACGACTGAGTCAAGCCCGGCGCCACTGGTCGCTAGCACCAGTCAGGCTGGCAGTGTTGGCAAAACGGCCGCAGAGAGTGGCGAAGAAGCGCAGCCGGCGTCGGAAAACCCCGCATATCGTCAACGCCACAAGCCGGTTTATCCCCTTGCGGCGCGCAAACGCGGTATCGAAGGTACGGTGCGCCTGCGGATTGAAGTGTTACCGAACGGCGAGGCGGGCCAGGTATTGATTACCCAGTCCAGCGGCGACGAGTCGCTCGACGATTCAGCACGCAACGGTGTGCGTTTATGGCGCTTTAACCCCGCTCTCAAGGGCGGCAAGGCAGTGGCTGGCTGGGTGAATACCGCTGTGGTGTACACCTTGGAAAACGACGCCTGAAACCGGAAAAATCAGTCTTTTGTAAAAACAGCCTGCTTGATGCAGGCTGTTTTTTTGTCACAAGTATTTTGAATGTTTAATGCGGTAGATCGTATGTGATTGTTTGTTTTTATTTTGCGAAATATATGAAATTAGTGCGATCAGGTGGGTTTGCGTGCAGCGCATCTCAAAGTGCGGCGTGGTTCGTCAGCTGTTTGCCGGCATTGTATTTTTAGCAATTCCATGAGTTATAAGGGGTTGTCGGCGAATTTTACAGATTGGTAGTGGCGGTGGCGAGGGCGATGTTTAAGTCGTTGATCTATTTATGTATGTGTGGTTTGGCATGAATGATGCTTTGTTTGCGTCAATATTGTTTGTGTTGAGGCGCATGTGTTGCCATGTGTGCCACAAAGCCGATACGTAAGTCACTGCAGCCCGACAAGTGTTTGACCAGCCTTGTCGGGCCATTTTTTTATCCGGCGTCGCTCAATGTCTGGGTGAGTTGCTGGTAGCGTTGTTCCGACTCCTGACGCAATTGCTTGCGCAGCTTGGCGGCAGCAAAACGGTGGCGCTCGTCGGCGTTGCTTGGTTGCAGTGGTGGCACCTTGCTGGGTTTGCCGTTTTCGCCCATGGCCACCATGGTGAAATAACAGCTGTTGGTGTGGCGCACCACTTGCTGCTGAATGTTCTCGGTGATGACCTTCACGCCGATTTCCATCGAGGTGTTGCCGGTGTAGTTGACCGCAGCCAGAAATGTCACCAGCTCGCCGACGTGAATCGGCTGCTTGAACGTCACCTGATCCACCGACAAGGTCACGCAATACTTGCCGGCATAGCGGCTGGCGCAGGCGTAGGCCACCTGATCGAGCAGTTTGAGAATGGTGCCGCCGTGGACATTACCGGCAAAGTTAGCCATGTCCGGGGTCATTAGCACCGTCATTTCCAGTTGGTGGCGAGTGGGTGTCATGGTCGTGTATCTGTGGTTATGGGATGTGTTGTCAAATCAACGCATCCTTATCGGTTATATGGCCTGATTGCCTGTGCCTTGATCATAAAAGATTCAACCCGAATTGTATAAAAGGGTAAATCCGGGTTGTCAGTCTTGCTTGCTCCTGATGTTGCCAGCTCACCAGAAATAGGTCAGCACGAATACACCGAGCATGGTAAAGCCGATGGCAATCTTGGCCGCCATGCCCGCCACCAGCCCCAGCCAGGTTGCCAGGCCAACCTTGCCGGCCTTGAGCAGATCCTGTTCCGCTATCAACTCACCCATCGCAGCGCCGACAAACGGGCCGATGAGCATGCCCGGCAGGCCGGCAAAAACGCCCAGCAATGAACCGACGGTGGCACCCCACAGCGCCTGTTTGCTGGCGCCGGCGCGTTTGGCGCCCAAGGTGCCGGAAAGGAAGTCGGCCAGTTGCGAGAGAACGGTGAGCAATGCCAGCAGGGCAATGCTCCAGCCGCCAATGCGCTGAAAATCATCCAGCCACGCCGCCAGCACCATGCCGCCCAGCATCAGCGGCGTGCCGGGTAGCAGCGGCAGGATATTGCCCGCGAAGCCGAGCAGAATCAGCAGTATTGCCAGCAGCCACCACAGGGTTGTCAGTTCCATGAAAAAAGCCCGAAATAGATTCGGGCTTTAGCTTAACAGCGGCCTATTGCTGAAGAAAGCGCTGGATCAGTCCTGGCGCTCAACCTGCGACACATCACGCACCGCGCCGGTGTCGGCGCTGGTGGTCATCGCGGCGTAGGCGCGCAGCGCGGCCGATACCACACGCTGGCGGTTGACCGGCTTCCACGCATGCTTGCCCTTGGCTTCCATTGCCGAGCGGCGCGCCGCCAGATCAGCATCGCTGACTTTCAGGTTGATGCTGCGGTTCGGAATATCGATTTCGACGATATCGCCTTCTTCCACCAGGCCAATTGCACCGCCTTCGGCAGCTTCCGGACTGGCATGGCCGATCGAAAGGCCGGAAGTGCCACCGGAGAAGCGACCATCGGTCAACAGTGCACAGGCTTTGCCCAGACCCTTGGATTTCAGGTAGGAAGTCGGGTAAAGCATTTCCTGCATGCCCGGGCCGCCTTTCGGGCCTTCGTAGCGAATGATGACGATGTCGCCGGCAACGATCTGGTCGGCGAGAATGCCTTCCACCGCGCTGTCCTGGCTTTCGAAAATCCGTGCGCGGCCGGTGAATTTGAGGATCGAGTCATCAACGCCGGCGGTTTTGACGATACAGCCGCGTTCGGCAATGTTGCCGTACAGCACCGCCAGGCCACCATCCTGCGAATAAGCATTGGCTTTGTCGCGGATACAGCCTTCGGCGCGATCATCGTCCAGCGTCGGATAACGCATGCTCTGGCTGAACGCGATGGTGGTCGCCACGCCGCCCGGTGCTGCGCGGTAGAAGGTGTGCGCAGCCGAGTCGGCCGGCTGGGTCTTGATATCCCACTTGGCCAGGCCTTCGCCGAGCGTCTTGCTGTGTACGGTCGGTACGTCGGCGTTGAGCAGGCCGGCGCGGTTCAGTTCGGCGAGAATGCCGACCACGCCGCCGGCGCGGTGCACGTCTTCCATGTGGTATTTCTGCGTTGCCGGCGCAACTTTCGACAGGCATGGCACGCGACGCGAAATGCGGTCGATGTCCTGCATGGTGAAATCGACACCGGCTTCGCGTGCGGCGGCCAGCAGGTGCAGCACAGTATTGGTCGAGCCGCCCATGGCCACGTCCAGGCTCATGGCGTTTTCAAACGCGGCAAAGCTGGCGATCGAGCGCGGCAGTACCGATTCATCGTCCTGCTCGTAATAACGGCGGGCCAGATCGACGATCACGCGGCCAGCTTGCAGGAACAGCTCCTTGCGGTCGCCGTGGGTGGCTACCAGCGAGCCGTTGCCCGGCAGGCTCAGGCCCAGCGCCTCGGTCAGGCAGTTCATCGAGTTGGCGGT
>JAXMFR010000055.1:0-15875 GCA_046347685.1 Chitinivorax sp. | reverse complement strand
GAAACCGTCGAAGCCGGACTGAAAATGCTGGCACGCAAGCGTATCTACCACGAGATCGCCGCCATGCGCGGCAAATTGCAATGGGAAGGCGATCTGGACGCCGAGCGTAACGACATCGACCCGGAAGCAATCATCGATGCTGATCGTTGATAGCAGCGTCTGGATCGACTATTTCGGCCGCAACCTGACGGCCAAGGCGCAGCAACTGGACGACCTGCTGATGGCCGGCGAGCAGACCATCGTGGTTGGTGATCTTATCTTGCACGCAGTGCTGCGCGGCTTTCGGCATACCACGCCGTTTGAACAGGCACGGCGCCTGCTGGGCAAGCTGCCATGTGAAACGCTGGTGGGTGAGCAGAATGCCGTCGCCGCCGCCCAGCACTATCGCACCCTGCGCGCGCTGGGCCATACCGTGCGCAAAAGCAACGACGTGCTGATCGCCACCTGGTGTATTGCCGAAGGCGTACCGCTGCTGGCAGACGGCCGCGACTTCGAGCCGTTTGCCCGGCACCTTGGCCTGCAATTGTTGTAGCCATCGCGGGGCGCAGCCATCATGGCTGCCCCCTATGCCGATTTCCGCCACGCGGCGCGTGATGCCATAATGCATTACAAATGTAATGCAAAGGACAGGCCATGAAAACGGCAACGATTCCTGCGCTCCGGGTTGATCCGGCGTTGCGTCAGGCGGCGGAAGACGTATTGCAGGCAGGCGAAAGCTTGTCCAGCTTCATCGAGCAATCGGTACGGGCCAACATCGAGCGCCGCCGGCAGCAACAGGCGTTTATTGCCCGAGGTCTGACGGCGCGCGACGAGGCGCGGGAGAGCGGTGATTACCTCGCCGCAAGCGATGTCCTGCAGGAACTGGATGACATGCTGGCCGACGCTGAGCGCAAAGCCGCCCGGTGAGCTATCGCATCCGCTTTACCCGTGCCGCCCGGGATGACCTGAAACGGCTGTACGCATTCCTGCTGGAACACGACCTGCACGCAGCGCGACGGGCGCGGATCGCGATTGGCAAGGCCATCGAATGCCTGCAGGAATTCCCCTTCTCCTGCCGCAAGGCAGCGCCGGACAACCCGTTTCTGCGCGAACTGATCATACCGTTTGGCGCAGCAGGCTATGTCGCGCTGTTCGAAATCGAGGACAGTGAAATCGTCACCATCCTTGCAATCCGGCATCAGCGGGAAGACGATTACTATTAGGCTGGAGGGCAGTACTGGCGCGCCTTGCAGGCAAGGCTGCGAAGTAATGCCAGAGCGGCTTGCAGGGCTGTCATGGTTTGTTGTGAGCGTTCAAAAGCAATGTTGGGAAAGCGTTACGTCCCAGCTTTTTACAGAACGAAATGCTTCCAGTAACGCTTTGGCGGTTCCCCACAGCGGAATGCTTTGAATTTCCTCTGGTGTTGCCTTGCGTATTGTTGAGAACTCATGGAAGGCATGGTCGTAAATCGTTGGGTCTTCTTCGGAATATTGATAAAGATGATGATAGAGCGTCGGAATATTCACCTGTTCGGCAACAAATACGTCTCCCCATTTTAATTTATGCTGTATTTCTTCGATTTGGTTTTTGGTGAGTGTTCCACTCAAACGTATTTCACCCCAAGCCTTATAGTTTCCCCCGTCGCGATATAAATATTCAAAAATTAAGAACTGCTTTTCACAATTCATATTAGCACTTACTGGATAAAGATATTTTCTGCGTGATACGCCAGTAAATCTTTCAGCGGCGAGAATTTCTTTGGCAGAGTGATCTTCTTATTATCAAGCGACAATAAATAGTCCTTGGCAAGTGCACTATTATCGTCTCGTAATTGGCTAGATACTTTTATTTGATAATCTGGGGTTACAGTAATTAGTCCTCTGTCAAAAGCTTTGTCATGCAAAGCAGACAAACATAACCCATTTGCTGGATTCAATCGGTTATGCTCATCATGGCTCCAAGGTGCTATATGGCTCGCTATTAACAGCCTTGAGTCACCGAGGCCAGTCATACAGCAGCGGTTTTCATAACTACTGAGTACCGCTTTACGAAAGAAAGACTGCTTCACGCGAATTTTCGCTTTTACTACAATATTTTCGGCAAAGAAACTCGGAAGAATTGATTCCGGCTCAGATTCACTTGATAGCGCTTCAACTGCTTTATCTTGTTGTGCAAGGCTATCTACTATGACTTGGCTTTCATAGCCAATCGCATCTGGATTGGCCAGAAACTCAGCCCAAACTTCTTTATCTAAACTGGAGCTACCTGGTAATCCTTTGCGGCCTGTTTCTGTGATTGCAGGGTCGAGGCTTGCTAGGTTAGTCAATTTCATCGCCAATGCGTCAGGTGTCCGGCCAATCAGCTTGGCAATCTCAATAATCAGCGGATTGCCTTTATGCAACTTACCAAATGGCAATTGGCAATATAAATTGATAGCTACCAATATTTGCTCGCGTGTCCAATTCTTGCTTTTCACTTTCAGCCCCTCTGGCAATCTTGCTGCAATAGGGGTGACTGTAGCGGAAGAATCGAGAGATTGCTGCATTGCGTTGGCAACAGGTGCAATCAACGGCAGCATGGGCGACGTGGCGAACTGTTGCGATACGCACGTATCCGACACTGGAATCCTGAACGAATCCGGCAAGCTCATCAGGCGGGCACATTTCCTTGGCGTCAGGCGGCGCGGACGCTGGTCCGGGCCTCTGCGCCAAGCGGGGTGGCGATTTCGTTCTGGGTAAAACGTTTGCGCGCTGCGGAGAGATAACGTTGCCAGCAGGGTGCTGGTATGCCTTGCCGCTGTCGCCAATTGCCGCTCACGTTTACAATTTGCGGCTTTGGCACCGCCTTGTAGTCAAGTATTAACTGGGCATGGCTGTAGCCCAATACTGGCTTGCCCTGCAGGCAAGGCTGTTGACCAATACCAGAGCGCGCTGCAGCCCTGCTGTTTAATTTTTGCCTTTTCTGAATCCTGTTGATGATCGAATTTACCCGCAAAGACGTATTGCGCTGGTTTGGCGCGCAACAGCTGGCCAAGGCCGAGGAATACATTCCTCGGGTGCTGGCGCTGGATGTGCAGGGCAAATCGGTGCTGGCGCAGGTGCAGGGCAATATGCGCGAGCCCTACCGTGTGCGGGTGAGCCTGTTCGGGCTGGCCAACGGCCAGCTGCGTGCCACTTCGCATTGCACCTGCCCGGTGGCGAATGGCTGCAAACATGGCGCGGCGGCAATGCTGGCGTATCTGGCACAGCAAAACCCCACGCCCAGTGTTAACCCGGAGGTGATCCGCTGGCTGGCGGAATTCGGCGATAGCATGCGTAGTGACGTCGCACCGCGTAAACCGTCCAAGCAGGCGTTTGTGCTGTTTTACGTGTTGTGCCGCTCCAGCACCTCGCAGCAGTATTACGTCACCTTTCTCAAGGCCAAGCGCCACGACAACGGCACGCCTTATGGCTACGAGGAATGGAACAACGTCGAGCGCGCCATCATGAAACCGCCGCAGTTTGTGGCGGAAGACGACGTGACCATCCTGCGTCTGTTGTGGATGCAGAACGACCGCAACAGCAATTTTTACGGCTATAAACTCGCCGGCAAAAATGGCGACGAAATCCTGCAACGCATGCTCGACAGCGGCCGGCTGATGTTGCAAGCCGAGCCACAACTGCTCGGGCCGTTTACTGCGGGAGAGCCTTGTAGCGCGGAACTTTGCTGGCGCAGCGATGCCAGCGGCAATCTGGCGCCGGATCTGAAATTTGCCAACGGCGCCGGCCTGACGCTACTACCGGCAGCGCCGTGGTATGCCGATAGCCACACGCTGCAGATCGGTCGCGCCCAAGTCGGGATTGCGCCGCAAGCATTGGCGCGTATCCTCGCCCTGCCGCCGCTGGCGCCGATTGATCTGCCGCTGGTGAGCCAGGCGCTACGCGAATGGCTGCCCAGCGTGCCGGTGCCGGATCAGGTGCTGCAGAACGTGAGTCTGGTGGATGTCGCGCCCAAGCTGTTGCTGCAGCTGGATACCCTGCCACTGCTGGGCGTCGGCAACTATCGGCAATACCGCTACAACCACGCTTACGGCAACGCCCGGCTGTTGTTCGATGTGGCCCTGCCGCGTTTTGATTATGGCGGCCACGTGGTGAGTTACGGCGACAAGCAGGAATACCTGACGCTGGCCAATGGCGAGGTGGTGCGGCTGAAACGCGATCTGGCGCTGGAAAAACAGCGCATCAAAACGCTGGCGAAATTCGATCTGCAGCCGCTGCCGGCGAATCTGCTCTACAAAGCCAGTGAGGCGCTGCCGCCCGGCATGTTTGCACTGGCGCAAGAGGCCGACTGGCCGGCGTTTGTCAGCCAGGCCGTGCCTTTGCTGGTCGCCAGCGGCTGGCAGATCAGCCACACGCCGCGTTTTCGTCACTGGCAGTTTGAAGTCAGCAGCTGGCATGCCGCGCTCAGCGATACCGATGCCCACTGGTTTGATCTCGCCTTGCAGATTGAGGTGGCCGGCCAGCGTATCGACCTGCCGCCGTTGCTGAGCGAGCTGATCCGCCGCGAACCGCGCTGGCTGGACAGCAGCAAACACGCCAGCATTGCCGACACGGAAAAAATCACCCTGCTGCTGCCGGATGGCAACAAGGTGGCGGTCGCTGCAAGCCGCATCAAGCCGCTGATGGCGACCTTGATCGACCTGTTTGACGGCCAGCCGGATGGCAGCCTGCAGCTATCGAAACTGGATGCGCCACGCATCGCCGATGTTGTCGATGCCGGCTGGCACAGCGATGGCCTGGAGATGGCGCTGCAACTGGCGCAGCGCCTGCAACACAGCGGCGGCACGCAGGTAGTCGAGCCGCCAAACGGGCTGGCGTTGCAGCTGCGCCCCTATCAGCGCGATGGCCTGGCGTGGCTGCAGTTTCTGCGCCAGCAGGGCTTGAGCGGCATTCTCGCCGACGACATGGGCCTGGGTAAAACCGCCCAAACACTGGCGCACCTGCTGCTGGAAAAAGAAGCCGGCCGGCTGGATAAACCGGCGCTGATCGTGCTGCCGACCTCGCTGGTGCACAACTGGAAACACGAGGCGGCACGTTTTGCCCCCGCGCTGCGGGTGTTGGCATTGCACGGCGCGCGGCGCAAAGCCGATTTCGAGCGTATTGCCGAACACGACGTGGTGCTGACCACCTACCCCCTGCTGTGGCGCGATATCGATGCCTTGGGCAAACAGTCTTATCACACGCTGATTCTCGACGAAGCACAAACGGTGAAAAACGCCGGCAGCCGCAGCGCCGCCGCCGTGCGCCTGATCAAGGCGCAACACCGGCTGTGCGTCACCGGCACGCCGCTGGAAAACCATCTGGGTGAATTGTGGGCGCTGTTTGATTTCCTCATGCCCGGCTTTCTTGGCGACAGCAAACACTTCGCCAAGCTGTGGCGCACGCCGATCGAAAAACACGGCGACAGTGGCCGCATGGCGCTGCTCGCGCGGCGTATCAAGCCGTTTATCCTGCGCCGGCGCAAAGACGAAGTGGCGAAAGAATTGCCGCCAAAAACCGTGATCGTGCGTGAAGTGGAATTGCAGGGCAGCCAGCGCGATTTGTACGAAACCGTGCGCGCCGCGATGGACAGCCGCATCCAGCAGGAAATCGCCAGCAAGGGTTTTGCCCGTAGCCAGATCGTGATTCTCGACGCGCTGCTGAAACTGCGCCAGGTGTGCTGCGATCCGCGTTTGGTCAAGGTCGACAGCGCCAAAACGGTTACCGAACGCGCCAAGCTGACGCTACTGCTGGAGATGTTGCCAGAGCTGGTGGAAGAGGGGCGGCGCATCCTGCTGTTTTCGCAGTTCACCAGCATGCTGGCGCTGATTCAGGAGGAACTGCAAAAGGCTGGGCTGGATTATGTGCTGCTGACCGGCGATACCACTGACCGCGAAACGCCGATCCAGCGCTTTCAGGCGGGCGAGGTGCCGATCTTTCTCATCAGCCTCAAGGCCGGTGGCGTGGGCCTGAACCTGACCGCCGCTGATACCGTGATCCACTTCGACCCGTGGTGGAACCCCGCCGCCGAAAATCAGGCCACCGACCGCGCCCACCGTATCGGCCAGCAAAAGCCGGTGTTTGTGTACAAGCTGATTGTCGCCGGCAGCATCGAAGAAAAAATCCTCAGCCTGCAGGATAAAAAAGCCGAACTCGCCGCCGGCATTCTCTCGGAAGACCACAGCGGCAGCGTCAAATTCAGCGCTGAGGATATTGCCGCCCTGCTGGCGCCGCTGCCGGACAACGAATAAGCGTGTAGCCCGGATGCAGCCGTTAGGCGGAATCCGGGAGCGGCGATGAATCGAAGCTCCGCAAACCAACAGGCGGCCATTCAGGCTGCCCGTTGGCAACCCGGATTCCGCGAAGCTGCATCCGGGCTACACTTGTTGCCCGACAATGAATAGGCCGCGGCCCTGCAAGGCAATCGGGACGAGGGCTGCAGCTGTGCCTGCAGCCCGCTACAGGATTGGCCCGCAGGCCAGCGTTATTCCTCTTGCGGCTTGTGGTATTTGCGTTCGCGGCGTTGTTTGGCAATCGCCGCCACATCGCCGCCCACGTGTTGCTCGCCACGTTGCTTCGCCAGCTCGATCTGCTTTTCCCGCTCCAGAAACCGCTGCTTCTGCTCCGGCGTGTGCTGGTTATAACAACGTGGGCAACTCACGCCGTGCTGATAATGCGGGCTGAGTTTGTCGGCCGCCGACACCGGAAAGCGGCAGGCATTGCATAGCTCGTAATGGCCCTTGTGCAGCTGGTGATCCACCGTCACCCGGTTGTCGAACACATAACATTCGCCCTGCCACAGCGTCTCGCTGGCCGGCACTTCTTCCAGATATTTGAGAATGCCGCCTTCGAGGTGATACACCTCCTCAAAGCCCTGCTCCTTCAAATAGGCGGTGGACTTCTCGCAGCGAATGCCGCCGGTGCAGAACATCGCCACCTTCTTGTGTTTGGTCGGGTCGAGGTGCTCGGCAACGTATTGCGGAAACTCGCGGAAGCTATCGGTTTTCGGGTTCAGCGCATTTTTGAACGTGCCCAGCTCCACCTCGTAATCGTTGCGGGTATCCACCAGCACCACCTCCGGGTCGGAGATCAGCGCGTTCCAGTCTTTCGGCTTGACGTAAGTACCCACCACCCGGCGCGGATCGATGCCCTCCACGCCCATGGTGACGATTTCCTTTTTCAGTTTGACCTTGGTGCGGTTGAACGGCATCGCATCATCAAACGAAAACTTGCAGACAATCTGCTCCAGCCCCGGCTGCGTCGCCAGCCACGCAAGCAGCGCGTCGATGCCGGCCTGACTACCCGCCACCGTACCATTGATCCCCTCGCGCGCCAGCAACAAGGTGCCGCGAATCTGCTGCGCCAGCATCACCTCCAGCAAGGGCTGGCGGATCTCCTGATAGTTATCCAGCGTAACGAATTTGTAGAGCGCGCAAACCACAACCTGAGACATGCCATTTTCCTGAAGACAAAAATAAAAGGCCGGGTTACACAACGCGGCCGGGGTGATTGTAACATGCTGTTTTGCCTGATCTAAGTCATGATTTGCCAGGCCGATTGCGGCAGCGTTGCCCATTGCCCCTGGCAATGTGCTACAAACCAGCCATTTACTGCTTGCCGAGCTTACCGCATGAGCCACTCACTCGAACTCAACGCGCTGATCGAATCACGCCCACCGCTGATCACCATTGAAAGCTACGAAGAACCTCGGCTGATGCTGTTGCTCGAACAACAGGCGCGCCTCAGCGGCCAGCCTTTATATGCCTGGTGCAGCAACGACGGCTTGCGGCGCATCGACGCCCACAATGAGCGGGTGCAGGAGACGTTCCAGCCAGAGCAGGCGCTGCGCCACATTCTGCGCAGCCCGCAAAACGGCATTTTCGTGCTGCTGGATATTCACCATTTTCTCGACAACGCGCTGGTGCAGCGGCTGGTGAAAGGTATTGTCCACGATGCCGCCCGCACTGCCCGTACGCTGATCCTGCTCAGCCCGCGGCTGACCCTGCCGGAAGACCTGCGGCGGCTGGCTGTGCGTTACGAGCCACCACTGCCCGAGCCCGCGCTGGCGCGGCAACTGGTGAAAGAAGAAATCGACCTTTGGCTGCGCAACAGCGGCGAACGGGTAAAAGGCGAACGCGCCGCGGTTGACCAACTGGTGCGGCACCTGCAGGGCCTCAGCCACACCGATGTCAAACGGCTGGCGGCGCAGGCGATTCGCGACGATGGCGCCATCACCATGGCCGATATCGAACGACTGCATCACACCAAATACGACATGCTTGGCGGCGATGGCCTGCTTAGCTTCGAGCGCCAATCTGGCCCGGTGGGCGAACTGGCTGGCGGCGAGCGGCTGAAACACTGGCTTAATGGCCGCCGTGCCGCATTCCTTGGCAATATCCCCGGCCTGCCGGCGCCCAAAGGCGTGTTGCTGACCGGCGTGCAGGGCTGTGGCAAAAGCTTCGCCGCCCGCTGGCTGGCGGCAGAATGGTCGCTGCCTTTGCTGCGGCTGGATTTTGGTCGGCTCTACAACAAATACCACGGCGAAAGTGAGCGCAACCTGCGCGAAGCGCTGCGCATTGCCGAATCGCTGGCGCCTTGCGTGCTGTGGATCGACGAAATCGAAAAAGGCCTGGCGCAGGATAGCGGCGGCGAAGTCGACGGTGGTGTCTCGCGCCGCGTGCTCGGCACCCTGCTCACCTGGCTGTCGGATCGGCAGCACGGCTGCTTCATCGTCGCCACCTCCAACCGTATCGAATCACTGCCACCCGAGCTGATCCGCAAAGGCCGCTTCGACGAAATCTTCTTCGTCGACCTGCCCAATGCCGAAATCCGCGCCGCCATCCTCGCCACCCACCTGCGCCGCCGCCAGCTCGACCCGCAACATTTCGACCTGCCGGCCCTGGCCAGCGCCAGCGACGGCTTCTCCGGCGCCGAACTGGAACAGGCCGTCGTCTCCGCCTTATATCAGGCGCACGCCCTGCAACAGCCATGCGACCAAGCCCTGCTGCTGACCGAAATCCAGCTCACCCGGCCATTGTCGCAAGTGATGGCCGAACCCATCGCCGCGCTGCGCCACTGGGCAGCGGGGCGGACGGTGGCGGTGGATTAAGACGCCGGGCTGCAGGGCAATAGGGGCGTGGCCTGCAGGTACGGCTGAGAGGCAATGTCAGAGCGGGTTGCGGTGCTGGTGGTTCTGGTAGATACCGTCTCTCCCGTCAAGTCTTAATCACCCAATTTGGATCATAAGGCTTACCGGAATGCACGACGCCAAAGCACAGATGCGCGAGTTTGCGCATGGCAGCGCCGAGGGCGGACATTTTCGGTTTGCCCTTGGCGAGTAGCCGGTCGTATAAAGCCCGAATGTGCGGGTTGTAGGTCTTGGCTACGACCGCCGGCATGTACAGCAACTGGCGCAAATGCGCGGGTCCGGCTTTGGACATACGAGGTCGGCCGTGGATGGAGGAGCCGGATTGCCATTCCACCGGCACCAGGCCGAGATAGGCGGCCAGCTGTTCGGCCGTTTGAAACTGCTGCGTCGCCAGCAAGGTGGTCATATGGTCCTCCACCCGCTCACCCACGCCGGGGATGCTGTGTAGCAGCGTCCAGATGCGGCGTAATTCCGGATCATTGTCGATATGTTGATCAATGGCACGCTGCAGCTCAGCCAGTTCTTTTTGCAAAAAGCGGATGGCTTCATCCAGAGATTGTTGTACCCGCTGTGGGGTATCGATGGCCGTGGCAGCTTTCTCGGCGCGATTACGTTCTCGTTGCAGGTCTTGTGCCACCGCATCACGGCTAGCGAGCAAAGCGCGCAGTTCGCGTGCCAACACCGAGGGCGGCTGCCAGGCAGGCGGGTGATTGGCGGCGCCATAACGCGCCAGCACCGCACTGTCGGCAGCATCGGTCTTGGTTTTGCGCCGATGCCTTGCGCGAATTTGCGTAACTGCGCCGGATTGACCAGCGATACAGCCAGACCAGCCTGCGCTAGCGCAAACAACGCGTGCTCGTGATACACCCCGGTGGGCTCCATGATCACTTGTAGTTCATCCAGCGAAATCTGCTGTTTGGCCAGCCAGTCGAGCAACGAGGTAAGCCCCGCGGCGGAATTGGTAAGCGATTTGGCCTTGCGCTTGGCGTTGGCTGTATCGAGCAACAGGCAATCGAGCTTGGCTTTGGCGACATCGATACCGAGATAGAAACGACAGGACATGAGCGATATCCTCCTGCAATTGCGATTAAACCATCACACCCACTCGCCTTGTACATGCAGGGTCAGTGCCCTTGGCTACCGTTCAGTGTCAGATCAGGTGTGGAGGGTGAGGAGAAGGGCTTCATCTACCAAGCAAGCTGATGACTTCAGTGCGGGTTCAAGCTCACTTCTCCTCGTGTAATGGGAGCTAACCACTACGAGAAACAAGATACAAGTACGGGTCTCGCGTCAGCGAAACCCGCAAAATCAACCGGGACAAAGGAAGACGCCGATCTGTGGCCGACCGGCACCTATCACGCGTTCAAATTCCGCAAATATGCAGCCCGTTACCTGGCGGACGTCCAATACCGGTTCAACCGGCGCAGCGATCTCGTTGCGATGTTGCCCAGGCTGGTAGTGGTAGTCATGAGGGCAACACCTTGTTCCAGAAGGACTTTGTTGGGTGTGGCTGAGGTAGGGGCATAATCAGGAATACTCTAACAGGCTGGTGAGAAACTCCTCAACCGAGTCAAGGCGCGGGTTTTGAGGCAGAATGGGGGCTTGAAACCAGCCCCTATTTTTCCCGATTTTCCATGCGCGGCCAAGAGAATCCCCAACTGTCGATGTTCAGCTATCTCAGCCTGGAACATCGTATTCCCGCCGATCATCCGTTGCGCCGTCTGCGCTTGCTGGTTGATGGCATCCTCGCCAACATGAGTACCCTGTTCGATGAGCGCTATTCGCATACCGGTCGTCCGTCGATTCCGCCAGAGCGCTTGCTGCGGGCGTTGTTGCTGCAGATTTTGTTCACCGTGCGCAGTGAGCGGCTGTTGATGGAGCAGTTGGACTACAACCTGCTGTTCCGCTGGTTTGTCGGTTTGAGCATGGACGAGGCGGTTTGGGATCGAACCGTATTCAGCATCAACCGCGACCGTCTGCTGTGTACCGACATGGGCCGGGAGTTCTTTCAGCGCGTCCTCTATCTCGCCGAATGGCAGTCGGTCTCGGACGAGCACTTCAGCGTTGACGGTACCATGATCGAAGCCTGGGCCAGCCACAAAAGCTTTGTGCGCAAGGATGGCAGCGGCCCGGAGCAACCACCGGGGCGCAATCCGGAGGTGGATTTAAGGGCGAGAAGCGTAGCAATGTCACCCACCAAAGTAGCACCGATCCCCGGTCGCGGCTGTACAAGCAGTGGCGAGTTCACCGAAGCCAAGCTGCGCTATATGACGCACGCGCTGGCCGAGAATCGCAATGGATTGATCGTCGACGTGGAAACCACCCAGGCCAATGGCCGGGCCGAGTGGGAAGCGCAGGCGATGATTGCGCGCAGCGTTCGCAAGCCCGGCGCCTCGGTGGCTGATGATAAGGGCTATGACACCGACAGCTTTGTCAGCTACCTGGAAAGTCGGGACATCAAGGCACATATCGCGCGCAAAAGCACCGGCAGTGCCGTCGATGGCCGCACCGCCCGCGGCAAGGCTTACGCCATGAGTCTGCGCCGCCGCAAGATGATCGAAGAAGCGTTTGGCTGGATCAAGACAGTAGGCGGCTTGCGCAAGACCCGGCACAAGGGACTGGAAAAGCTCTCCGGCCAGGCGCTGTTTACCTTTGCGGCCTATAACCTGACGCGCCTGCTGAATCTGATGCAAAAGGCAGCATAGGGATTATTCCGTCTGCCAGCAGGCCAATGGCAGACGAAACAGGCGAATTCGCCCAGTTACACTGGCCGCGGCGTACTTCCTGCGCCGAAAAAAAACAGCAGGAGGAACAAAATCCGCAGGGAATGGGGTGTTTCTCACCAGCCTGCTAGTGTAGTGTTAATGCCATTAAGTTAAAGAAAAGAAACTTCAGGGTCACGGCCGTACCCCGGATCAATTCGTAGGGTGGATTCGCGAAGCAATCCGCCATGATGTTGTCCGTCGGTGCCGGACAAGGGTTTCCCTGTTTATCTTGGTGTGGCCTTTTTGGCGGATTGTCGCTTTGCTCCGAATCCGCCCTACCAGCATCGCGGCGAACCAAGTTGGCGGCGGTTAATCGCATCAAGCTGCAAGCCGCTCCTGTAGCGCTCTGCAGGCACGGCTGCAAGGCAATACCAGCGCGGCTTGCAGGGCAGCGTCATGTGCCTTGCCGGAGCCGTTCGATGCGCTGCGGCAGGTCGTCTGGCGCATAAAACACGAATGCCTGCCCTTGCTTGGCTTTGTCCAGCAGGCCGAGGTTTTCCAGCCCGAGCAAGTCGGCGCGTGCGGTTTGGTAGACGATGGCGTGGGAGCGTTGATGGGCGTCGACGCGGTAGCCCTGGCCGGGGTTTTTTAATGCGTGGGTGAGCAGCGCCAGTTGCCGGTGGTTGAGCTGGCCGCGCAGGCGGGCGGGGTGTAATAACTTTTCGGTATCGCGCTGATCGCGGGTTTTGCGCGCCAGGTAGTCGTGCAGGGCGGCGATGGCTTTGCGCACCGTGCCGAGTTGATGCAGCAGGAAATAGGTGGTGTCGTTATTGGTTTCGCTGTAGAGATAGGCTTTGACGTATTGCGCCGGGGCCTGCTTCAGTATGTGCGAAATCGAGATGAATTCCATCAGCCAGTAGCCGCTGCGCGCCATCGACCAGTAAAACAGCGCGCGTGCGGTGCGGCCGTTGCCGTCGGCAAACGGGTGGTCGTAACCGATCATGAAATGCAGCAGCATGGCGCGCAACACCGGGTGGACAAACGGCCGCGCCTGTTCGTCGGCATTGGCAAAATCGCACAGCCGCTGCATGCGTGCGGGGATGTCAGCTGCCGGAGGTGGCTGATGCAGGATCGTGCCATCGCGGTTGTCCACCACCCGCACATCGTCGCTGCTGCGCCAGCAGCCTTCGTCGGCCGGGTTTTCCAGTGTGCCTTCAGTCAACATTTGCTGTATCTGCAGAATCAGCGCCGGAGTCAGCGGCTGCTTACCCAAACTGCGGATGTATTCCATTGCCCGATAGTTGTTGAATATCATCCGTTCGCTGTGATCGCGTGGTTTGCGGCCTTGGCGCAGCATGTCGGCAGCGACTTTGCGGGTGGTGGAGGCGCCTTCCAGTTGACTGGAGGTGATGGATTCTTCGATCAGCGAGTTCAGCAGATAGCGCTGCCGATCTGCCTCCAGCGGGCTATCACCCTGGGCGCGGATATGGCCGGCTGCATCGCGGTCGATGTGGTGCAGATCAATCTGGATTGAATGGGGCACCGCGAACTGGAATGTTCGTCCGCTGTGGTCGAGCAGCGGCAGTGTCTGCAGTAGCGGCGAGCGCCCCATTGCCAGAGCCAGCCACCACTGCTCGGTATTCAGGCCGTCGGGTGGCTGGCGATGGCGCAATTGATCCCAGTGTAGATATTGACCATCTACGGTAGGGGCAATGTGCGCAACGACTTTTGCCATATCCGCCGGCTGCAGACGGGCAAACAAGGTGCTCGAATCCGGAGCGGGGAGAGGTAGATGCATATAGCTACTAAATTGTTATTAAATTAGTAGCTGTTAGTATAGGGCCAGGCTTGAGGCTAAAGCTAGCAATAGCTACTAATTTTTTAGTAAATTAGTAGCTATTGCCAGTCAATGCTTACGCCCTCCCTTGGTGGCCATGACCACTGCCGAGACCTTGCCGCTGGCCTGCAAGCCAATCCTGGCGCGGCTTGCAGAGCATGCCAAAAACAGCGGGCAGTGCGCTTTATATGGCGCACTGCCCGTTTTCAATTTTGCTGGTTAATGGCCGTTGGCCAAGCCTGCCCTGCTAATGATGCGGCAGATGTAATCTGCCCTCATGCCAAGCCTGGGCGATATAGCCGGCCAATTTGTATACCCCTTGCACCATCAGCACTGCCACCCCGGTTGCCAGCAAAAGCAACGGCAGCCACGGTTGGGCGACGAAGACGGTGAGGAGGACGATCAGCATCACCGGCATCCAGCCGGTATACCAACCTGATTGATAGCGACGCGATTTCATGATGCACCTCCATCTGTGCACGATTAGCCTGCGATTGATGCAGGCGTAAAGCAGTATTCCTGATTCCACTATACGCCTGTATCTGCACTAAATTATTGTTTGTATTAATGAATATGACCTTGCCGATGGCTTGTTGCTGTGGGCGCGGGCAGCCCGTTGGCGGGGTGGCTGATGGTGCAGCTGCTGTCGGGCGCGGGGTTTCGGCTTGGGTGTGAAACGAGATTCGCGCTTCTGCCAAGTGCTTGAATCAGTTACAATTCGCTCCCTTTCCCCCGCTGGTTGTCTGTCCATGTCGCTGTTGCCGCATCAACTCGAATTGCTTGCCCCTGCCAAAACGGCCGAAATCGGTCGCGAGGCGATTCTGCACGGGGCGGATGCGGTGTATATCGGCGGGCCATCGTTTGGCGCGCGGCACAATGCCTGCAATGAGGTGAGCGAGATCGCTAAATTGGTGGAGTTTGCCCACCGTTTTCATGCGCGGATTTTTGTCACGCTCAACACGATTCTGCACGATGCCGAGCTGGAGCCGGCGCGGGCCTTGATTCATCAGTTGTACGATGCCGGCGTGGATGCGCTGATCGTGCAGGATATGGGCATTCTGGAACTGGATATCCCGCCGATCCAGCTACACGCCAGCACCCAGTGCGATATTCGTAGCGTGGCCAAGGCGAAGTTTCTGGCTGATTCCGGTTTTTCGCAGATTGTGCTGGCGCGTGAATTGACCATCGAGCAGATTGCGGCGATTCATCAAGCGGTTGGCGACAGTGCCACCATCGAGCATTTCATCCACGGTGCCTTGTGTGTGGCTTATTCCGGCCAATGCAATATCAGCCATGCGCAGACCGGCCGCAGTGCCAATCGCGGTGATTGTTCACAGGCGTGCCGCCTGCCGTATACGCTGACCGATGCCAAAGGCCGGGTGGTGGCGTTCGAGAAGCACCTGTTGTCGATGAAGGACAACGATCAGAGCGCGAATATGGAAGCGCTGATCGACGCCGGGGTGCGCTCGTTCAAGATCGAGGGCCGCTACAAGGAAATGGGTTATGTGAAAAACATTACCGCTCATTACCGCCTGCTGCTGGACCAGATTCTTGAGCGCCGGCCGGAATTTACCCCGGCCGCCAGCGGCCATAGCCAGATCCTGTTTACACCCAATCCGGACAAGAGTTTCCACCGCGGTCACACCGAATATTTTGCCCACGACCGCAGCGAGAATGTCGGCGCGTTTGATACGCCGACCTTTGTTGGCGTTGGCCTGGGCCGGGTGACGCAACTGGGGCCGAACTGGTTTGAGCTGGAGGCGTTTGAGCCAATGGCCAATGGTGATGGCCTGAATTACATGAAAAAGCGCGAAGTGCTGGGCCTGCAAGCCAACACTGTCGAGCGCATCGGCAAAGGCGCCGAGGGCGATATCTGGCGCGTGTTTCCCAACGAGCCGATGGCAACGCTGGAAGGCCTGAAAGTGGGCATTGCCATCAGCCGTAACCGCGACCACGCCTGGGAACAGGCGCTGACGCGCAAATCCGCCGAGCGCTTTGTCGATGTTTGGCTCAAGTTGCAGGACAACGCCAACGGCTTGCTGCTGACCGCGACCGACAGCGATGGCTGCAGTGCTTCTACCCAGCTGGATATTACGCTGGAGCCGGCGCAGAACCGCGACAAGGCAGAAGCCACGCTGCGCGATAATCTGGCCAAGCTCGGCAATACCATGTTCAAGGCGGTGGATGTC
>JAXMFR010000054.1:0-16590 GCA_046347685.1 Chitinivorax sp. | reverse complement strand
GAACTGGTTGTGGGTTCGCTGATTGTGCTGGTGATCATTGATGTGCCCTATCAACTTTGGCACTATCACCACAGCCTGCGCATGAGCAAGGAAGAGCTGCGTCAGGAATCCAAGGAATCAGAAGGCGATCCACAACTGAAAGGCCGCATTCGCGCCATGCAACGTGAAGCGGCCCGCCGCCGCATGATGCAGGAAGTACCCAAGGCCGACGTGATCGTGACCAACCCGACGCACTATGCAGTAGCGCTGCGTTATCAGAGCAACAGCATGACCGCGCCAAAAGTGGTGGCCAAAGGTGCCCACCTGATTGCCGAGCGCATTATCGAGCTGGGCAAGGAAAACCGCGTCGCGATTCTACGCACACCACCGTTTGCCCGGGCGCTGTATTTTAATGCCGAAATTGGCCAGGAAATTCCGGCCAAACTCTACACCGCCGCAGCGGAAGTACTGGCTTATGTCTATCAGCTAAAAACCTATCAGACCGAAGGCGGCATTGCGCCAACCGAGCCGGGTGAACTGCCGGTACCCGCCGACATGGACCCGGAAAACAAAAACAAGGGCAATCAATTGGAGGCTGGCCTCTAAAACTGATGCGCAAGCGGTTATACTTGCCGCCAAACCAACGCAACCGCCTTTAACTAACGCGACTGATTATTCCGGATGGCAACCCCTTCCAATGCTCTGCAGCTCCCCGGCGGACTGAGCCTGAACCGACTGGCCGGCCCGGTGCTGATCCTCATGATTCTGGCCATGATGATCCTGCGCCTGCCGCCGTTTCTGCTGGACTTGCTGTTCACCTTCAATATTGCGCTGTCGATTATTGTGCTGCTGGTGAGCCTTTACACCACGCAACCTTTGCAGTTTTCCGCGTTTCCCACGGTGCTGCTGATTACCACCCTGCTCAGGCTGTCGCTGAATGTGGCATCAACGCGACAGGTGTTACTGGAAGGGCACACCGGAGCAGATGCCGCGGGCAAGGTGATTGAAGCCTTTGGCCACTTTCTGGTCGGCGGCAATTACGCAGTGGGGATCGTGGTCTTCATCATCCTCATCGTCATCAACTTTGTGGTGATTACCAAAGGTGCCGGCCGTATCGCCGAAGTGGGCGCCCGCTTCACCCTGGACGCGATGCCTGGCAAGCAGATGGCGATTGATGCCGACCTGAATGCTGGCCTGATTGGCGAAGATGAAGCGCGCAAACGCCGCTCCGTAATCGCACAAGAGGCGGAATTTTTCGGCGCCATGGATGGTGCCAGTAAATTCGTCCGCGGCGATGCCGTCGCCGGCATTCTGATCATGGTCATCAACGTGCTCGGCGGCCTGCTGGTGGGCATGTTGCAGCACAATCTGGACTTTGCCACCGCTGCCAACAACTACACCTTGCTGACCATTGGTGACGGTCTGGTAGCGCAGATTCCGGCGCTGATCATTTCTACCGCCGCCGGTATCGTGGTCAGCCGCGTCGGCACGGAAGAAGACATGTCGCAGCAGCTGATCGGCCAGCTGTTTCAGCGCACCCAGGTGCTGCAGATTTCCGGTGCGGTGCTGGCGCTGCTGGGCCTGATTCCGGGCATGCCGCACATTCCATTTTTGCTGATTGCCTCCTCGCTGGCGGGTATCGCCTACATGATCGATCAGCGGGAAAAACGAGCCCTGGCAACGCCACCACCAGCCCCGGAAGCGCCGGTCGTACCGGCAATACCGGAACTGCAGGAAGTGGGCTGGGCAGATGTGCAGCCGGTGGATCTGGTCGGGCTGGAAGTCGGCTATCGTTTGATTCCGCTGGTTGACCGTACTCAGGATGGTGAACTGTTACGGCGGATTCGTGGCATTCGCAAAAAGATTGCCCAGGAAATGGGCTTTCTGGTACCGGCAGTACACATTCGCGACAACCTGGAATTAAAACCGAACCAGTACCGTATCACGCTCAAGGGCGTCGACATCGGCCATGGCGACGCCTACGCCGGCATGTTCCTGGCAATCAACCCGGGACGGGTGCTGGGCGAGCTTCAGGGCGCACAAACCAAGGATCCGGCCTTCGGCTTGCCTGCAGTGTGGGTTGATGCCAGCCAGCGCGAACATGCGCAGACGCTGGGCTATACCGTGGTAGATGCCAGCACCGTGGTTGCCACCCACCTTTCAAACATCCTCAACCAGCATGCCGCAGAGTTGCTGGGGCGCGAGGAAGTTCAGGCATTGCTGGACCATGTCGCCAAAGAAGCGCCAAAACTGGTGGAAGAAACCATCCCCAAAATCGTGCCGATTGGCGTGCTGCAGAAAGTCCTGCAAAACCTGCTGGAAGATGGTGTGCATATCCGCGATATGCGCACGGTGCTGGAAACGCTGGGTGACCAGTATCCGCGCAATCCCGACACCGACGAATTGACCAATGCCGTTCGCGCCACGCTGGGACGTGCTATCATCCATCAAATATTCGGGGATACTGATGAACTGGAACTGATTGCCCTGGACCCGCAACTGGAGCAGATCCTGATGCAAGCGGTTGCCGCAAGGGGTGGCAACGCCGGTGGATTTGAACCAGGTTTGGCGGAAGCGTTGTTGCAACAGGCGGCGCAAGCCACCGAACAACGCGAACAACAGGGGCAGACAGCCGTTCTGATGGTTCCAGGAGCGTTGCGGGCACTACTGTCGCGGTTTTTGCGCCGCAGCGTGCCCCAACTCAGGGTTGTATCCCATAACGAGATACCTGATACTAAAAACATAAGAGTCGTCGCGGTGATCGGAGGACGAGCCCCGTAATGACAGCAGCGGCACTTGGTGCCTGCCTGCTGCCATTTAGAGAGGCCTCGCCGCCGCGGACCCCCGGACAAGGGCCAATGACCGACATCAACTACACCTTCAGAGCGTGCAACATGCTGGCTTTCATGCCGGCAGGGGCATCGTACCGCTGCAAATTACCGCAGCCGCCAACCAACGCGGGCTGCGCAGCATGATCGTCAAAAAATTCTACGGCACCAACACCCGCGATGCATTGCGCCAGGTACGCGATGCGCTGGGCCCGGATGCGCTGATTCTCGCCAACCGCCAGATTGCAGGTGGCGGCGTGGAGATAATGGCAGTATCGGATGCCGACGTTGCCACCCTGACCAACACCGGCGCCGGCAAGGCCACATCACGTGCCGAAGCACCGGCCGCCGCACGTGCCAATACGGCCACGGCAGCACCAGCGGGACGCAGCGGCAGCCTGCAACGCACCTACGCCCTGCCGGAAACGGAAGCCGAGGAAGAGGACGTGGCCGACGAAGCATTCGTTGCCGCCATTTCCAACCCGGCCAACACCGTTAGCACCGCTCGCAACGAAGCCCGGCCCTTTGTACCGCCGCGGGTGGATACGCCGGCAGTCAATGCCAAGCCACAAGCCCCCGTCAGCCCTGCCCCGAAAAAGGCCGAGCGCTACGTGATTGATGACGTGGAAGAAACCCCGGCACCGCGCAGCAAAGCCACCGCAGAACCGGTTGAAGCAGCGGCCGGCGAAGCCATGCGCGATATCGTCAAAGAACTGAAGTTTCTGCGGCAAATGATGGAAGGCCAGCTCGCAGGCTTTGCCTGGAGCGACTTGCAGAAACATTCTCCGGAAAAACTGGAAATTTTCCGCCGCTTGCTCGCATTCGGCTACAGCCCAGCCCTCACCCGCCAGTTGCTGGAACACATGCCGAACAATTTCGATGTCGAAACCGGCATGAAATGGATTCGTTCAGCGCTGCACCGCAATCTGCCGGTGATTCCCGTCGGTCAGGATCTGATTGAGCGTGGTGGCGTCGTTGCGCTGGTGGGCCCGACAGGTGTTGGCAAGACAACCACAGTAGCCAAAATCGCCGCACGCTGCACTCTCAAACACGGGGCCAGCAAGGTGGCGCTGATCACCACCGACAGCTACCGGATTGGCGCACACGATCAGTTGCGCATTTACGGCAAGATTCTTGGCGTGCCGGTGTATTCGGTCAAAGACGAGGAAGACCTGCAACTGACGCTGTCGGACCTCGGCAACCGCTTTCTGATCCTGATCGACACCGTGGGCATGAGCCAGCGCGACAAACGCCTGGCGGAACAGATTGCGCTGTTGGCAGGCAATGGCCGTGAGGTTGAACGGGTGCTGCTGATTTCCGCCACGGCACAGGGCACCACTCTTGACGACGTGGTGCGCTGCTACCAGCAGGGAGGCGGCCTGTCGGGCGGCATTCTCACCAAGCTGGATGAAGCCATGTCGCTGGGAACCAGTCTGGATGTAATCATCCGCCACAAGCTGCCATTACATTACGTCACCAATGGCCAACGCGTACCGGAAGATCTGCATCAGCCCAACCCGCTGTATTTGCTGGATCGCTCCTTCAAAAACGAACCAGACGCATCGCCGTACACACTGCGTGCAGAAGAATATCCGCTGTTTTTCGGCGCCAATTCGGATCAGGCACGCGTGAGCAAGGCCGGAGGCATCAATGGCTGACTGGCTGGGCGATCAGGCAGCCGGCCTGCGCAAGCTGGTCGCGCGTGACCGCACGCGCAGCATCTGCTTCAACGGCGGGCGTGGCGGCACCGGCACCACCAGCGCAGTCATCAATCTGGCTCATGCGCTATCCAATCTCGGTAAAAGAGTCTTGGTGCTGGACGAGCATATCGGTCAGACCAATGTGGCCGCGCGTCTTGGTATGAAGCCGCAGACGGACTTGGAACAGGTGCTACAACGCCGTCTGCCGTTGGACAAGCTATTGGTGAATCTCCCCGGTGGAGGCGAATTGATGCCAATGACAGCGCGCCCGGAAACGCTGGCACGCCTGAGCGCCTATGAAGAAGACCGGCTGGCCTTCGAGTTCAACCATCTGACTTCGACCGTCGACATGATTCTGGTCGATGCCCGCGCCGCAGCCAACAATCGCACGCCCAGCCTCAATCTGGCGGCAGAAGAAAACGTCATCGTGATCAGCAACCGGGCCGAATCGATTACCGACGCCTACGGCATGATCAAGCTGCTGCACCGCGAATACGGCCAGCACAATTTCCGCGTATTGATCACGCGGGTTGGCTCGCTGCAGGAAGCCCAGGCGCTATTTCGCCGCATTGTCGAAGTGGCCGGCAAATATATTCAGGTATCGCTGAAGCTGATTGGCTTTGTGCCGGAAGACGAGCGCCTGGCGCGTGCCGTAAGGCTGCAGCAGCCGGTGCTGAGTGCGTTTCCCGATGCCGACTCCAGCTGCGCCTACCATCAGTTGGCAGTGGCGCTGGATAGCTGGCAGTCGCCAGCCAGCCTGCTCACCTCACCTACCAGTTTTGTCCACCGTTTGATTCAGAGTAGCCGGGCCTTGTCCGAAGGCCTGCAGCACTGACCATGTACAAGCCCGATATCGGCATTACTCCCGAAGACCGCGTTGCGCAATTTGCGCCACTGGTAAAACGTATCGCCTATCACTTCATGACCCGCGTGCCGGCCAGCGTCGAAGTCAACGATCTGATCCAGGTGGGCATGATGGGCTTGATGGAAGCGGCCTACAACTACGATGCCAGCCACGGCGCACAATTTGAAACCTATGCCACGCAACGCATTCGTGGCGCGATGCTGGATGAGTTGCGCGACGCGGACTGGATGCCACGCAGCAGCCGCAAGAACCTGCGCACCATCGAAGCCTCGATTCACCGGTTGGAACACGAACTGGGGCGCTCTCCCAATGAGCAGGAAATCGCCAACGCGCTCAATCTGCCACTGGCCGAATACCAGCAGATGCTGGATGACGCACGCGGTTACCAGCTGATTTATTACGAAGATTACGAAGAAGAAGGCGAAAACGACCAGTTCGATAGCCTGAAAGCCGATCGCAACTCGAATCCATCTGACATTCTCGACGAACAGGGTTTTCGCAGCGGTCTGATCACGGCCATCGAAAATCTGCCCGAACGCGAAAAACTGGTGATGGCGCTGTATTACGAGCAGGAACTCAACCTCAAGGAAATCGGCGAAGTGCTGGGGGTTTCCGAATCGCGCGTGTGCCAGTTGCACAGTCAGGCGGTGGCACGCCTGCGCAGCAAACTGAAAGATTGGCTAAAGTAATACAGTTGCGGCCGATAATGTAGTTTGGCCTTCACTTTCTGGCGCGCGTCCTGCATGCAAAATTTCGACAAAATCAGCATTATCGGCATTCTTCTGGCCCTGATTGCCATTCTTGGCGGACAGGCGCTGGAAGGCGGGCATATTGCCTCGCTGCTGCAACTGACGGCCTTCCTGATTGTCATGGGCGGCACGATTGGCGCGGTAATGCTGCAAAACACTGCCACGGTGTTCATGCACGGCCTGCGCCTGGCCAAGTGGGTGTTTCTGCCGCCCGCCTACGAACCACAAAAACTGATCAAAACCCTGCTGGAATGGAGCCAGGCCTCGCGTAAAGGCGGCTTGCTGGCGCTGGAAGCCCAGGTTGGCGCCCTGCGCGATACTTTCATGAAAAAAGGAATACAGATGCTGGTTGACGGCAGTGATCCGGAAGCACTGCGGATGGCACTGGAACTGGAACTGGACGTCTACGAAGAAGAGCAGCGACGTGCGGCAAAAATCTGGGATGCCGCCGGGGGCTACGCACCAACCATCGGCATTCTCGGCGCAGTCATGGGCCTGATTCATGTGATGGAAAACCTGTCCGATCCATCCAAGCTCGGCGGCGGCATAGCCGTGGCTTTTGTCGCCACCATTTATGGCGTGGGTTCGGCCAACCTGCTGTTTCTGCCGATTGCCAACAAGATCAAGATGCACATCGAAGCTCAGGTCAAGCTCAAAGCCATGTTCATCGAAGGCCTGGTAGGCATTGGCAACGGTGACAACCCTCGCATCATCGAATCGCGCCTGCAAGGTTTCATCGGCTAACGCAGGCCATCGGCCACTCAAGCCACGCTTTCCCAAAGCAGCCCATTTAAGCTTGGTCTATATCGAATATAAGACCGGTTGGTGCTGATCGCGCCAATACTCCCGGATTGCCAACAAAATTCCCCCGCAACCACGCTGGCGCGGGTGAAGTCATGTCTGCTGGAGCCACGTTGATGTTCACGACCTTGCCACATATCCTGATCGTGGATGATTCAGCAATGAATCTGGAGATTCTCTCTGCGGCATTGGTCAACGAATACGAAATCGAGACCACCACCTCAGGCAAACAAGCGCTGGCGCTGGCACAACAATTACAACCCGATCTGATCCTGCTGGATGTATCGATGCCGGAGATGGATGGCTTCGAGGTATGTCAACGCCTCAAGCAGAACCCAGCAACGGCGGAGCTGCCGGTGATTTTTCTGACTTCGATGGATTCACACGAAGCGGAAGCCCAAGGTCTGGCGCTGGGTGCAATGGACTATATTGCCAAACCCTTCCAGATCGAAATTGTCCGAGCCCGCGTACGCAACCTGCTGGCACTACACCATGCACGCCATACCCTGCAGCTAGCGCTGGGCAGCGCGCGACTGGGCATCTGGCAGTGGGAATTGAATGGCGACCATGTATGGTTCGACAACAGCATGCCTTCGCCACTGGGCTATGCCGCAGGTGAAATGCCCAACGGACCGCAGGACTGGGCCGACTTTGTACATCCGGATGACTTGCTGGGACTGGAACTATGCCGGCAAAAGCTGCGGCGCAACGTACCCCATTTTGAAATCGAGTTACGGCTACGCAACAAACAGGACACCTGGACTTGGGTTCTGGTCGCCGGTGAAACGCTGAAACGTACCGGCCAGAAAAATACCATTATCGGCACCTTCCGCGATATTCAGCGACGCAAGCAGGCAGAACAGGCGCTGGCAGCGCGAGAAGCAGAACTGTCGACGCTGATCGCAGCGCTGCCGGACATGATCCTGACGCTGGACATGTCGGGCGAGATCAGCCACTGCCATCTACCGTCAGACACGGCGGGCTGGCCTGCTTTCGATTGTAAACCAGGGCAAGGGCTGAGCCAGGCGCTACCGGCAGAGCTATCCGGGCAGCTGGTACAACATCTTGTCGACCTGATGAGCGGCGGCGGATCGCGGCAGTTTAATGCCGGGATAGAACAGAACGGCCAACACTACAGGCTGAATATCAAGATTACCCGTCGCGAAGACAAGGAAGGCTATCCGATCGGCTTTCTGCTGATTATCCGTAATCTGTTTCAAGCCGACTCCACACTCAGCCATTCAGCCTCTATAGTTTAATTAGCACATGCTAATTAAATATCGGGGGCAACCATGCTGCTATTCCTGGCTCGCTGGCTACGCATCCTCTGTGGCTGGCTGGATCTGTTGCTGTTTACCCTGCTGATGCTGTTGCTGGCAGCGCTGCCAGAGCGCTGGATTCGCAACATCTATCCGCCGCTGTTTCATGCCTGGTGCCGGGTGTTCGTGCGGGCGGTCAATGTCGACCTGCGACTGCATCAGAAAAATCTCTGCCCGCTGCCCAAGCAATACATCCTGATTGCCAATCATCCATCGGCATTTGAAGACATTGGCGTGCCGGCGCTATTTCCGGTGACATCGCTGGCCAAGGCCGAAGTCGCCGACTGGTGGTTTGTCGGCCGGATTGCCCGTGCCTGTGGCACTTTGTTCGTCCAGCGAGAATCGGCAGACTCGCGCAAAGCGGCACTGCGCAGCATTATCGATGCGCTGGCGCAAGGCAAGAATATTGCGCTGTATCCCGAAGGAGGTTGCCGCGGGCGGCGCCTGTTCAAGCTGTTCCGCTATGGCGCATTTGAAGCCAGCATCGCCAGCAATGTGCCGATCCTGCCTGTGTTTATCCATTACGAAGCTCAGGAAGACTTTGAATGGAATGAACAAACGCTGCTGCAGAAAATCCGCGATTTCATCACCACCCGCAACAACCGCGCCAATTATTACGTCTACGACGCGATCAATCCGCAGCAATTCGCCGACAAGGATGCCTTTAGCGCCCATGTGCATGCGCTGTATCAGCAGTGGCAAGCACAATACCTGGAATAAGCACTGGCGCGCCCTGGCGGCATATCGTGCAGCGCTTGCCTGCACCCGCACAAATCCCCTCGCTTTCCGTCTGTCGGCGAATCATTCAAGCTTTTCGCCGGCAGTGCCGTTAACAGCTATAATCGTCATAAATTAGTTTCAATCCAAGCGGTATCCGTATGAATTTGTTCAAAAAGCCTCAAGCAGTCCCCAATCAGCGCTCGCCGTTGCCACCGCATCTTGCCAGCCTGCTGCGCGAATCGTGGTGGCTTGGTCTGGTGGTGGCGGCCATCTATCTGGTGCTGGTATTGCTGTCCTATCACCCGACTGACCCCGGCTGGTCGCACAGCGCAACCCATGCCCAGTTGCAAAATCGCGGCGGTGAGCTGGGTGCCTGGATTTCCGACCTGTTGCTTTACATCTTCGGCGTGTCGGCCTGGTGGTGGGTAGTATTCTGCGTCACCGCCATCTGGTGGGGCTATAAACGCATTGATCGTGTTGAACCGACCAACAAGCCGGTAGCAGTGATTCGTTTCAGTGGTTTTTTGATGCTGCTGCTGGCCAGCTGTGGGCTGGAATCGCTGCGCATGTACAGCATGAAAGCGGCGTTGCCGCTGGCACCGGGCGGCATGCTAGGCGCAGTGGTTGGCGACTGGCTGGCACGGGTGATCGGTTTTTCCGGCGCCACGCTGCTGATGCTAGCGCTGATCGCCGTCGGTTTTTCGGTGTTTACCGGTATCTCCTGGCTGCAGGTGATGGAGTCGCTCGGCACCTGGCTGGAACGCAGCTATTTCTGGGCGATCAACAGCTACGAAGCGTGGCAGGATCGCAAGATCGGCGCAGTTGCCAAGGTCGAGCGCGAAGAAAAGGTCAAGGTCGAGAAGAAAAAACAGGAAGTAGCCGAGCCGATCCACATCGAGCCGGCACAGCTGGAAGTGCCGGTGGCGAAGAAAGTGGAAAAAGCCATCGAGCAGGAACAGCGCAAGGAAATCCAGAAGCCGTTGTTCGACGACCTGCCGCTGCCCCCTTCCACCGCCTCCGGCACGCTGCCGTCGGTGACCCTGCTGGAACCACCGGGCGTGCTGCAGGAAACCGTTACCCACGAAACGCTGGAATACACCTCGCGCCTGATCGAACGCAAGCTGGCAGACTTTGGCGTAGAAGTGAAAATTGTTGCCGCCTACCCCGGCCCGGTGATCACTCGCTACGAAATTGACCCGGCGGTCGGCGTAAAAGGCGCACAGATCGTCAATCTGATGAAAGACCTGGCACGGGCACTGGGCCTGGTATCGATCCGCGTGGTGGAAACCATTCCCGGCAAAACCTATATGGGCCTGGAGCTGCCAAACCCGAAACGCCAGATCGTGCGCCTGTCGGAAATCATCGCCTCTGAGCCCTACGCCCAGGCCAGCTCCCACCTCACCGTAGCGCTCGGCAAGGATATCGCCGGCAAGCCGGTGGTGGCCGATCTGGCGAAAATGCCGCACCTGCTGGTGGCCGGTACCACCGGCTCGGGCAAGTCGGTGGGCGTCAACACCATGATTCTGTCGCTGCTGTACAAGGCATCGCCGCATGAAGTGCGCTTCATCATGGTCGACCCGAAAATGCTGGAACTGTCGGTGTACGAAGGCATCCCGCACTTGCTGGCACCGGTGGTCACCGACATGAAACTGGCCGCCAACGCACTCAACTGGTGTGTGGCGGAGATGGAAAAACGCTACAAGCTGATGTCGGCAATGGGCGTGCGCAATATCGCCGGCTACAACCAGAAGCTGAAAGAGGCGGAAAAAGGCGGCAAGAAGCTGACCAACCCGTTCTCGCTGACACCGGACGATCCGGAGCCGCTGGAAGTATTGCCGTTCATCGTCGTGGTAGTGGACGAATTCGCCGACCTGATGATGGTAGCCGGCAAGAAGATCGAGGAACTGATTGCGCGTCTGGCACAGAAGGCGCGTGCAGCGGGCATCCACCTGATTCTGGCGACACAGCGGCCATCGGTGGACGTGATTACCGGTCTGATCAAAGCCAATATCCCGACCCGTATCGCCTTCCAGGTGTCGTCGAAAATCGACTCGCGCACCATTCTCGACCAGATGGGCGCCGAATCGCTGCTGGGCCAGGGTGATATGCTGTTTCTGCCACCGGGTACCGGTTATCCACAACGCGTGCATGGTGCGTTTGTGGCCGACGATGAAGTGCATCACGTGGTCGAGTTCCTCAAATCCACCGGCGAGCCCGATTACATCGAAGGCATTCTCACCGGTGGTGCCACGCTGGAAGACGGTGGCGCTGCGGGCGGCGAATTGGGTGCAGGCGGCGATGCCGAGGCCGATCCGCTCTACGACGAAGCGGTGGCGATTGTGCTGAAAACCCGCCGGGCATCGATTTCGGCGGTGCAGCGACATCTGCGCATCGGTTACAACCGCGCGGCACGCCTGATCGAGCAAATGGAAGCCGCAGGGCTGGTTTCGCCGATGGAATCCAATGGCAACCGCACGGTTCTGGCACCGTCTCGTGAAGAATAAACAAACAAATCAAGCAACTGCAAAAAAGGGCGCGCAAACGCCCTTTTTTGTTGCTTGCGACGTTGCAGACGTAACCTACACTAAAAAGAAACGCGAACCGCGACGCCAAAGGAGGCAACATGAACGAGCATTACCGTACCCTCAAATTCAGCCCGATCGATACAACTTCGACCTGCGCCAAGACTGACCGAGGCTACGACAACCTGACGCTGAAGCACCCGGCATTGGCCGTGATGACCGATTTCCGTCTGGTACCTGCGGCTACCACCACTCCGCATTCATCCCTCACCAAAGCGCTGGAAAAGATGAAAACCGTCGGCGTGCGCATGCTGCTGGTACTGGATGATCAGGGCACGCTGAAAGGCTTGATCACCGCGCACGACATTCTTGGCGAAGGCGTGATCGAGTATGTGGAAAAACACCGCATCAAGCGCGAAGAACTGACCGTCAACGAAATCATGCAGCCAATCATGGCGCTGCACGGTCTGCCACTGCAGGAAGTGCTGAACAGCAGCATTGGTGACCTGATTCACACCCTCAAGGGTAAAGGTTTGCAGCATGTACTGGTGTCCACCATCGAATATGGCGAAGCGAAGATTCGCGGCATTTTTTCTGCTGCCGAGATTGGTCGCCAGCTAGGTCTGGAAATGGACCCGATGGCGCCAGCGCGCAGCTTTGCCGAGCTGGAAAAAGTGTTGCTGCATGCAAAAGCAGCTGCCTGAGTCCGGAGCTCAATGTTAACCAATTGAGCTGTCATGCTGACTACTCACTCTCGATTCGGCATTCTCAACTCATTCCGCTTCCAGATAGTTGCAGGTTCCATACTGTTGCTGCTGATATCGGCCGTGACGCTGGTGATCACCAACCAGCGGCTGATTCAGAGCAACACGCTGGAAGCGTTCAACGCCAATCGGCGACAAATTTCGCAGATGCTCAATTTGAGCATCTCGCCCTATTCTTCTTCCGACCGTCTCGAGGAACTGAAGCCGTTTCTGGAAGAAATGCTCGACGGCGGCAATTACGGCATCAGCTATCTGCTGCTGATACGCAGTGATGGCAAGATCGTGATGCGCGTTGGAGCCGTGCCTGAGCCACTGCCACCGCCCGACGTCGATATCCCGCGCGCCTTTAACACTGGGGCAGTCCATTCCAGCCAGCCGATCCTGCTGGAAAACAATACGGTTGCCGACATGCGCTGGGGCATCTCCACCAGCACCCTGCTGCAAACCGCGCAACAAGCCAAACGCGACAGCATGGTAGTGGTCTTCGTCGGCATTCTGATTGCCGGCTCGCTGGCCGTGTCGATGGGTGTCAACGCCGCCAGCCGCCTGCGCAAGATCGGTGAAGCCAGCCAATCGCTGGTGGATGGAGACTACGGCAAGACCGTGCCGGTAGAAGGCCCGGAAGAATTCCAGCGCCTTGCCAGCCATTTCAACCACATGTCGGCCACCATCAACAGCCGCATTGATCAGCTGAAACAGAGCCAATACGAACTCGCCAGCCTCAATGAAGCACTGGAACACCGTGTTGAAGAACGCACGGCGGCGCTGATCGACAGCAATCACCAGCTGGAAGAAACCGTGCAACACCTGAATCAGGCACGCGCATCGCTGGTGCAATCGGAAAAACTGGCCGGGCTTGGCGCGCTGGTGGCCGGCATTTCGCATGAGCTCAACACCCCGCTCGGCAATGCCCTGACCGTGGCCACCACCCTTGCCGAAGAGACCCGCAAACTGGAACAGGATATCCAGACTGGTCTGAAAAAATCCACCCTCAGCAGCTACCTGGACACAGCCAAAACGGCCTCGGAAATCATCGAAAACAATCTGCATCGGGCTGCAGATCTGGTTTCCAGCTTCAAGCAAGTGGCGGTGGACCAAAGCAGCTCGCAGCGCCGCCGCTTTAACCTGAAGCAGAACATCAGCGAGCTGCTGCGCGCCCTGCAGCCAATCCTCAAACGCCAGGACTGCAAGCTGACCCTGGAGATCGGCGACGACATCGAACTCGACTCTTTCCCCGGCCCCTTGTCGCAAGTGATCGCCAACCTGATCAACAATGCCCTGCTGCACGCCTTCGATAACCAGCACGGCGGCAATATCCAGCTTAGCGCCAGCGCCGATGGCCCAGAGCATGTGGTGATTGTTTTCAGCGACAACGGCAAAGGTATTCCGGCAGAAAACCTCGGCCGCATTTTCGACCCGTTTTTCACCACCCGGCTCGGCCAGGGCGGCAGCGGACTCGGCCTCAATATTGTCCACAATGTGGTTACTGGCGTGCTGGGGGGGAGTATTGCCGTCGTGTCAACGGAGGGCATGGGCACGACTTTTACGCTGAATCTGCCACTTGTGGCCCCACGGCTGCACCACTCAACGTCACAAGAATCCGTCGCTCATGCACATGGCGGCGCCCAAAGGGGCTCGCATGATTGACACCCGCAACTGGAAAGCAGCTGCGCTCGCCGTCTTGATGTTCGCTAGTCTGATCCTGCAACTGCTTTCTATGCTGCTGCCGGCACTGATTTGCACTCTGGCAGCGGCCGCTTTGGGCGTCTGGCTCTGCTTCCCACCAGCATCCCAGTCAATACCAGCGGAAGCGCAGCTACCCACAAACGGGGCATCCGAGCAATCGCAGGAGTTTGTACAACTTGAATCCGCACTGGCTGAACAATGCCAGCTGATGCAATCGCAACTACAGCAACTGGCCCACCTGATCGGCCACGCCACCAGTACCCTTTCGGGCAGTTTCACCGGACTGGAAAACGCATCTTCCGGACAGCAACAACTGCTACGGGACATGATTGCAGAGCTGATTGAAGTCGTCTCGGGCGACGAACACGAAGAACAATCGCGCGGCATTCACCGCTTTGCCGTAGAAACCGGCAAGATCATGAAAACACTGGTGGACTTGATCATCCACACCCACGCCACCAGTCAGGAGATGATGGGGCGTTTCAGCGAAATGTCTCAGGCAGTCAAGGAAGTGCTGGGATTGCTGGGTGATGTCAACGCCATCGCCAAACAAACCAACCTGCTGGCGCTCAACGCAGCAATTGAAGCTGCCCGCGCCGGCGAAGCCGGGCGCGGTTTTGCGGTTGTTGCCGACGAAGTACGCAGCCTGTCACTGCGCACCGGGGACTTCAGTGGCCGCATCGGCGTCAAGATGAGCGATATTGCCGGCGCTGTCGGCAAGCTGGACACCGCCGTGGCGAGTGTTGCCTCGATCGACGTCAATGCCGTCAAAGCCTCGGAACACGACGTCTCCAATATGTGGCAGGAAATGGCCACACTCAACACCAACGTCATGGCCAACTCTCGCAACACATCACCGACATTTCCAAACGCATCGAACAACACGTTTACACCGGCGTAGTATCACTGCAATTCGAAGACATCGCCCAGCAGCTCATCGTGCAACTGCAAGGCCGCCTAAGTGCCCTCAACAGTGCCCTCAACAGTGCCCTGCAGCATCTGCACAACATCGCTGCCGGCAACGGTGGCAACGTCAGCAGCATCATCAGCGCCCTGCAGCAGGGCGTTGCCAATCTGTCACAACATTCGATCACCCAGAGCAACGTCAACACCGGCTCGGTTGATCTGTTCTGAGCAGCGCAAAAAAACCTCACGTCACCTTGGCATTGCGGATCACCCGCGCCAGCAGATTGGGCGACAGGCGGCTGAGCAACACGCCTCAACGCAAGCGCAGAAACCGAATGGAACGAAACCATCCCAAGCCGTGCTACCATCTGCAGCAATTTAATCGATCGCTACTCATCACGAGCGCGCGGAAGGACAAATGGACTCTGTGAGTCCTATTTGGATTGAAAGCAATTGCCCGAGGAAGAAGGGCTGGCCAACATTAACTAGAGTACCAACACCGAATTGGAATTCGGCCGAACATTTGGTTGCGAAAATATTGGCAACTAACCCTATTGAAAAAAAGCAACACTTAACTCATGAAAATTAGACTCGTAGTTGCGACCCGTGCAAGCCAGGAGCTGTTTGTTTCAGAGACAGCAACAGGAAAAACCACCGCCTTTTCCCTTCCCAATATTGTTGAATACCGCATTTTCCCGGACAACAAACAGGGATTACCCGCGATCTACAATAAAATAATCAGAGAGGCACAGGACGACCCTGCAACGCTGGTATTCGCCCATGACGATCTTCACATGCTGGATTATTTTTGGTGGGCCAGAATCAAAGAAGGGTTAAGTAAATTCGACATTATCGGTGTAGCGGGCAATCAACGACGTTTACCCAAACAATCATCTTGGGCGTTTATTGACGACAAAGAAACATGGGATGATCAAAAAAACCTGAGCGGAGTCATAGGTGGCGGCAATGGATTTCCACCAAGCAGCTTTCACTTTTTCGGACCACCGCGGCGGCAAGTTAAATTATTGGATGGATTATTGCTAGCGGCGGAAAGTGAAACACTACTCAAGAACAATCTATTTTTTGATGAACAATTTGATTTTCACTTTTACGACATGGATTTTTGTCGCCAAGCGGAAACCAAGAACCTGCGCTGTGGAACTTGGGATATATCGCTAGTCCACGAGAGTGGTGGAGATTTCAAGAGTGAAAGCTGGGCACGAGGCTACAAAAAATATCTGGATAAATGGGGCGAATAAGAGCGTTCGTTCTCATTCAAGAAAAATGCTGGCCAAGCACACCCAGATGCACCATACAACTAAAAACAATATCGTTTCATAAAGGAGAACTCATGCAGCACCCCCCTAGTTTTTCGTTTGCCCCTGGATGTGCACTTCTTGGTTACGTGGCGCTAGAAGCTCCATTTATGGCAATGGCAGGCGTGTATTTATCCGAATTCACTGGTGGGGCCTTCAGTTATATTGCGCCATCTAGTAGATTGTCTCATACCCGTGTGGGTCGATATTGCTCAATTGGCGACCTGGTTGCTACATTGTCGCAACATCCAGCACATGCGTTGACGACATCGCCCATCACTTACAACTCGACGTTCCCTCCTCCATTTGATTCCAAACCGAAATTTAATTATCCGGAATGGCAGAAAACCACAATTGGTAATGATGTCTGGATCGGCACAAATGTGCTCATAAAGGGCGGGGTAAACATCACTGCCGCGAAAATAAGCCCCAATC
>JAXMFR010000053.1:0-17593 GCA_046347685.1 Chitinivorax sp. | reverse complement strand
GCCCATCGCCGCAGTATGCCGCCACAGGCTTGATTGGCAAGCACTTGTCACGCATTACCGCAGGCGAAACCATTTGATATGACAATGTGATTTGTTTTAACCTGAAAGAGGAGTTTCAAAATGGGTTTCCTGGGTAACATCGGCAAGGCACTGGGTGGCGGCAACATTCTGGGCATGGCACTGGGCGCAGCCTCCATGTTCTTCCCGCCACTGGGGTTGGCGAGTGCAGCCATGGGCAATATCTTTGGCCAGGTCGTCGGAAAGGCTGTTGGAAGTGCCGTTGGGCAGATGATTCAGAATTTGGGCATGCCGAACTCTGTTGGGCAAATGATCAACAGGGTAGTGCAAGATGCACTGGGCAAATTAACCCAAAACGTTGAGCGACATGTTCAGGATGCGGTTCAAGATGTTGCCAAAGACTGGATAAAAGATTTCCAGCAACAGTTTATTCGGGACATCATCGAAGAAGTGGCGAAACTGCGCAAACACAGCAATGGTGCAGGCCACGGCTCGTCAGCAGGAGGCAATGTTGGGGCTGGCGGTAATGCTGGTGCCGGAGGTATCAGTGATGCAGCGGCAGGAGAAAGCTGGTTCGTGCAGGTTGCCATTGCGCTGGGCGAAGCCGCCGACAAGCAAATGCACAAAGTCAAAAAGCTTGCGGATGACATGAACGCGGCGATGACAAAAGCGCAAGCAGGTGCAGATGCCAAACCCGGTTCGGCGGAAGCCAATGACGCCAAAAAGAACGAGCAAGAATTCAACAAGCTGGGCGCGAACTTGAATGCGCAGGCCAAGGTGCTCGAAATGATTACGAGCACGATGAACAACACAATTAAAGCTGTTGGCGACGCGTTGGTTGCAACCGCCAAGCGGCAGTAACTTTAACTAATCCTGCTCGCCATACTGGCGAGCAGGATTGTTTCGGGAGAAGTCAGTGCGCGTACGTTGTTTAGCCGGTTTTGCGGCGGTAATGTTCCTTGCTTCGTGTGTCGGAGGAGAAGGTAGTACGGATCCCCAACCGACCAGCAGTCCCCCTCCGGCGGTCGGCACTGAGCCATCCAATAGTTATTCTCCATCAGGCCGGATATTTTTCTTTTCAAACTCCGAGCAAGGCGCCAATCACAACACCAGCTCAGGCCCTGCCTTCCAGTATTACGATTTTGCCACGCAACGATTCCAGACAGTTTTCCGCTATAGCTCGGGTGACGGCTACTACACGCCACTGGATCGTGGAACCAAGGCGCTGCTCATTAACCGCCGCTACAGCAGTGACGCAAGCTATGACATTTTGCAGGCGTATGTATTCGAAACCCCATCAGGGCAACAGCTTTACCGCTGGCAAGCGTTGGCAGGTGTGATCCGGGCAATTCCAAAGGGTTCGGTGAACGGTCAATATGTATCGTTGGGCATCTCCCCCCCAGGGGCCGAGGAAGAAGCGGTAGAACTACAGATTCGGGATCTGTCGGGACAGCTTGTATACACGTCCGATGCTTTCGGGCAATGGGCTTGGTTGCGTAATGGCAAGATGCTGGTCATACCGAAACAGCCCGGTAACACTGCATCGGCATACTCGTTTTTGCAACTGGACATTACAACTGGCCAGACATTCCCGCTGTTCAATTTACAGTCAGATTCGTCCAAGGGAGAACCTGGGCAATTTTCGCAAAGCCCGGACGGCAAACAACTGGCGTTTACATGGGGCAACCATATTCACGTGATCAACCTGGATGGAAGCGGTTTGCATCAAGTAACACAAGGAGCCTTAGGCGAAGCCTATGCCAGCTGGTCGCCGGACGGTGCTTACCTACTCTTCAAGTACCCCGGTTTTGCTACCGACGTTGATGATGGCAGCCTGCGTTACGGCGGCAGCACCGAAGCCTTCATAGTGCCAGCCACGGCGATACGAGCTGACCCTGGAAATCAATCCCCTGCCAACCCAATCCGGGTCAAAGCACCTTTCAACGGGATTGGAGAGTTAGAAACACGAGGTATTTATACAACGACAGGTGGATTAACCTGGGAATTTTGATTATCCCTGCATTGCGTACGTCCCACAAACTACCACGATCGAACAGTAGCGTGCGCAGCTTCCATGTTCTTCCCGCCGCTGGGTCTGGCCAGCGCCGCAATGGGCAACCTGCTGGGCAATGCAATAGGCCAGGCTATCGGTGGCGCAGTCAACCAGATGATCCAGAACATGGGCATGCCGAACATGATCGGCAACATGATCAAGCAGATCGTCGGCGACGTGATCGGCAAACTGCAGCAGCAGGTTGGCCAGCAGGTTCAGGATCAGGTGGGGCAGAAATTCGAAAACGCACTGAAAGATTTCCAGCAGCAGTTCATGCGTGATCTGATGCAGGAAGTTGAGAAGCTGCCAACCTTCCTGCCAACGTGTTTATCTATCTGAATCCTAAGCCGGGCACGGAAGACAACTTCCCGTTGCTTTTGAATCAAGGCCGGCCTTTGTTCTATCTGATACAGAAAAAATCTTAAAAGCGAGAAATGAAAATGAACAAGCCAGTGACCTTGCCTTTCCTTTCACAGGGGGGGCAGGCCAAGAACCGTGATGAGCTACATGCGCACCTTTAGAAGCCTTATCGTGAAACTAAAAAAAGATGCTTATATTTAGCGAGATAGGTTGCGAATTGTTAAGCACAGAAGCGTTGGCAGGCTGGTGAGAAACTCCTCAACCGAATCAGGACGTGGGTTTTGAGGCAGAATGGGGGCTTGAGACCAGCCCCTGTTTTTCCCATTTTCCATGCGCGGCCAAGAGAATCCCCGAATGTCGGAGGACTAGCTTTAGTTAATGCAGGTTTTTACTGGCATAAAGAATGCGTTGATAGGTGAAGGGAGTCGAGCGCTTACCTTATCAAGCAAGGTAAAACAATAATTGTTACGTAACGGTATTTTTGTGCGTTTAGGGTTGCGCGTACACACGATGAACAAGGCATTTCACCTGGTGCGTTTACAAGAAATCCTTACCTGCATGATCGTCAAATTCCTCCGCCATGCGCACATAACTGCGTAGCGTATCGACTTTTTTGTGGCGGGAGACTTCAAGCATCTTGAAGATGGATGCGCCACGTTGAGCGGCGCTGGTCAGAAAGCCTGAGCGCAGGCTGTGGCCGGCGTAGTCGGCCGGGTCCAGACCTTCGGCTGTAACATAATGTTTCAGAATCAGCGCCACCGATCGATCACTCAGTGCCTGGTTGCGCAGACGGCCGGATTTGGTAAAAGGACGGAAAATCGGGCCTTGGGTGATATTGGCTCGCTGCAGCCAGAGCTGCAGTGTTTCCATAACCCGCAGATTGCTACCTTTATATATAGGTATAACCTGACCGAAGCCTTCCTGGTCGGTTTTACTGTTGCGGATCGTCACCCGCATGCCCTTATCCATAAACTGGATATCGGCCACTTGCAGGGCGACCAGTTCCGAGCGACGCATCGCGCCGGCAAAACCGGTCAGAATCATGGCCTTGTCACGCAGACCAGCCAGGGTATCCGGACAGTGCGATACCAGACGACGCACCAGCTCTACTGTTGCTGGCCGTTTCTGTTCCGGCGCCGTGGCTACCGAACGACGAATACCCTTGTTAGTTGCCGTCACCAGTAGTTCGCGCGTCGGGCTTTGATGGCCGACAGACTCATGCGCGTAACGAATCGCCGCGAGCCGGCGGATGATGGTTGCAGGCTTGATCCCCTGAGCTGCTTCACCAGAAATAAACAAGGCCACGGCTTCGGATGAAGCCGGCAGATTCACCAGCTGCTTTTTCTGGCACCAACGTGAAAACGTACGAAAGTCGCTCGCGTAGGCTCGGCGAGTGGCCGGCGCTATTTCAGCCAGCAAAAACTCGTTTACCTGACGAATTTCATCGATCAGATTGGCTGGCAGGTCACTGGAAACAGAAATCAGCTTCGTCATCGCGAATGATTATTATTACTTCCGAGAATGGCTGTTATCGGATGTAATAATAGAAAAAATGAGGCAAGTGCACAAGTAAGCGTCAAAGACATACATATATAAGGAATAAAAATGCGTAACGCCGTATTGCATCGACGCTCGCTGCCGTAGTGAAAAAATCTCGGGGCGAGTCGCAACTCGATCCGGCAGTGGGTGGCAGCAACATTCAGCGTCTTTAGTCTTGGCAGCCAGGTTCGGTTTGTAGGCGGCTCGTCGGAGCAGTCTGCTGACGGCTGAGCTGACAGAAATTCGACGCGAGCATTGGATACTGACGACATAAACCGTGGCCAGTGAGGCATTAGTCGCTATCTTCCGCAGTCTAGCGGCGCCTAGAGATATGGGTTGGCAAGACGCTCGCCCGCCATGGCTTAATCAGAAATAGTCAATTCAACGCTTGTTATCCTGATTAACACCCCTGCACTTCCCACGTCTCCAGGTGCTCACTTCATCGAATATCTCTTGCATATGCACGGAAAACAAGCGTATATATAAAGATCAGTGGCTATATTTATGATAGAAATCCGTGCAAATGGAAGACGTATGCACCATCCAGATTTTTGATCGTGGGCACTGGCTTGATGTTGGGGTTGTTGACATGGTCGGTGGAGATAGCACGGGCTGGCGGGCTCGCACGCTCGCCGGTTATGACTTGAACTGGGCGCTTGAGCATATGGATGCCCGCGATGCGCATGCGTTCAGTTGCCAATACCCTGTTCGGGTTGAGAACTTCAAGCAGGATCATTGGCCGGTTTTCTTGATCGACATACTTCCACAGGGCTATGGCCGCGCCGAATTGTTGCGTAGGTTAGCGCTTCCAGAGGCTGCGGCTGAGTCCGCTGATTGGAGTCTGCTCTTGCATGGCAGCGGCAATCCCATCGGCAATATGCGGATTAAAGAAGCCGCAGAGTGGCTATCGCAGCAAACGAACGAAAGGCACGGTTTTCAGGATGCCGAAGTCAGCCGCCGCGGTGATGAATTCACCGAATATCTTGCCCAGCACGGCTTGTTTGTTGCTGGTTCTTCAGGTGTGCAAGGCGAGTGGCCCAAGCTCTTGATGACCCGCGCCGTAGACGGTTTGCTGTATCTGGATCACACGCTGCCAGATAACGAAGCGCAAGCACATTACATCATCAAATTTGGCCGGGGCAATAATGCGCGGCTCGAGCAAATTCTCCAGCATGAGCCTGTCTACATGACGATTGCCCACCAGCTTGGTTTGCATGTTCATGCTGATCTGTCGCTGCGTGGGCGGGCGCTGTTTATCCCCCGATTTGACCGGAAAGTTGAGAATGGCGGAGTCACGCGCTTCGCACAGGAAAGCGTGGCCTCTTTAACCGGCATGGCAGGCTTTGGCGTAACGCCATCCCACGATGAAGTGTGCCGACAGATCATGTTGCGCTGTAGTAAACCGCAGGAGGAAATCCTTGAATATATCCGCCGAGATATTGCCAACCTAGCCTTTGGCAACAAGGACAATCATGCCCGAAATACGGCACTGCGGCGCGACTATGACGGGTTTGTCGGACTGACACCCGTCTACGACTTTGCTCCGATGTATCTGCACCCTGATGGCATCGCACGCCGCATCCGTTGGAAAGACAACGACAATAGCCAACCAGAATGGGCCAAGGTTCTCGATACGGTCTGCGCGATAGCTGATGAATGTGGCATTGCACTAGACCGGCCATTTCTCAAGGATGGATTACGGGCAATGGCCCCCAAGCTGCATGAAGTCAGTCTGCAATGGCAATCCCTTGGCATTGCGTCGGATGTCTATGAATTCTTGAAGCCGGGTATTGCGCGGCTCACCAAAGAACTCGATGAAGTGAATTAAATTAAATGGACAAGCGATATAACGCTGTTTCAATACAAGAACAGATACAGATGCGGGAAAAAGCCTATGCCGATGTGCTAGCTAACCCGCAATGGTCATTGCGCGAATCCATCCTGCACATCAAAAAGGTGATGCGACTGACCACCACCGACATCGCCAAACTGTCCAAGCTCGGATACCGCACCGTTCAGGATATTGAGAGCGGAGCTAGCCTGGGCACTGTGAAGACGATGAACCAGATATTCGGGATTATCGGGTTAAGGTTGGGCGTAGTTTCAAAAAATACAGAAGGCGGCTAATAGCGACATAGCGATGCTTCTTGTTGTAACGCATTCACGAGATTAAAATGCATGCATAGAATGCATATTTACGAGGTGATGCAATGGCAATGCTGACAGTACGCAATTTGCCCGACGATGTACACCGCGCGCTGCGTGTGCGGGCCGCTCAACATGGGCACAGCACTGAGGCTGAAGTCCGCGAGATTCTGGCCATGGCGGTCAAGCCGGAGTCGCGGGTTCGCGTGGGCGATGCCCTAGCGGCGTTGGGCCGCCAGATCGGCCTGAGCAATGAGGATTTCGAGATATTCGAGCAGGTCAAAGACACAACGCCGGCTGAGCCGCTGAGGTTTGAATGATCGTACTCGATACCAATGTCGTTTCCGAAGCGATGAAACCTGAGCCGCACCCGGCCGTACGGGCCTGGCTGAACGATCAAGCGGCCGAAACACTCTACCTGTCCAGTGTGACACTCGCCGAGCTGCTGTTTGGCATTGCAGCACTCCCCGCCGGTAAGCGCAAAGATATGCTGGCACAGACCCTTGATGGTCTGATGGGGCTATTCCGGGATCGAGTATTGCCGTTTGACGTTGATGCCGCTCGCCACTATGCCGAGTTGGCCGTGACGGCCAGGACTGGCGGGCGAGGATTTCCAACACCCGATGGCTATATCGCTGCGATTGCGGCCTCACGAGATTTCATCGTGGCATCACGAGATACTGCTCCCTTCGAAGCGGGTGGGGTGTCCGTCATTAATCCGTGGGAAGCGTGAGCTATCTGTAATCCGAGGCTGAGTTTCCGCTGTCGGCCAATTGCTTAGGCCGCTTGGGTGGGCCTCACGTTGCGCCATGCAACACATTGATGAGGCCCAGGCAGATCGCTTAGTCATTCCCTATCGATAGCACCACTGCGCCGAATAGTTGGCACTTGGTTTCGTTGCCATCCAAGCCCCAGTGCTCAGACGACATGCGACCGAGGTGCTGCGATGAACCATCCTCGTTAAATATGGCCAGCACTGCGTTCCATAGGCTGGTTTTGGGTGTCTCCTGACCAGGGTCGAGGCATAGCAAATGCGTCGGTTGTAGCTCAGCCTCCTGATCCTTAACCTGAGCCACGCCCTGATGGCCTACCGCCAATAGCCAGTGAGCGCCACCACCCTGCCATTTGACGCCAACCACAGCCAATTCTCCTTGCTCGATAGCGTCAGTAACCTGCTGGAACAACTGCTTCTTGCTGCCACTGATATATTCCGCGTTTAACCCCGTTGATTTGAAAAAGTCCGTCAGCCAAAGCAAGTCACCTCCTGTTGTGCCCTCAACAGTCAGGTAAGCGCTTGCGCTTGCGCTCTGCAGCGGGTTTGCCATAGTGCGGGGCGATGACGGCCAACAGCCGTTCCCACGGCACCAACTGTTCCATCTCGGCCAGAAACCGGTCGCGCCGGGTCTGTTTTTTCTTGCCGGCGTATTCGGCTTGGGAGAATGACAGTTGCTGCGGGAGTTTCATTTTGGTGTCAGTGTGGGTTGGGTGTGCCGACAGTTTAATCAATGGCGTAACGGCGGGGATTTTTCAGCGTTTCCTTAGCGGACCTTGGCCTACGATTCCGATTCCGATTCCGATTCCGATTCCGATTCCGATTCCGGCGGCAGTTTGACTCATGGCTGCCGATCATCCTGTGCCCTGTCAAACCATGCCTCATCAACGGCCTAGAGCTAGAGCATCTCGTCTGGCGCTAGTTGCCGAGTCTGATCCAGTCCGCCAAGCTCAACGGACACGATCCCTACCTCTATCTGAAGGATATCCTGCAGCAAGTCGCCGCCCTTGATGGTGCCGCTGAAATTGGTGATCGTGGTTTCGTGACGGCACTGGCCGCACCAGACGTTGGACAGCAGCCGCTGTCGGATGTCGGATGTCGGATGTCGGATGTCGGATGTCGGATGTCGGATGTCGGATGTCGGATGTCGGATGTCGGATGTCGGATGTCGGATGTCGGATGTCGGATGTCGGCAGGGATGGTCTCCCAGCGCTCACGGGCGGGTTTGGTGAAAGTCGGCAGGATTCGACAGGTATGATTCAGCGAACCCAGCGACGGGCGTCCTTCAAGAGCAGCAGCAATTGCTGTTCGCGCAGCGGTGACGCGATGAACCCGAACCGGGTGTAGAACCTCGCTGCTTCTTCATCGATGGGGTGGGTCAGCATGGCACGGATGCCAGCCTGCTCGGCAATCAGCATCGTGCGACGAATCGCATCCTGCAGCAGGCCAACGCCTATCCCTCGCCCCTGGCCCACCACCGAGACAGCGAGCCTCGCAAGAATCACCACCGGCAACGGGTATTGCCCCATCCCTTTGCGAATGCGCTCCGGCGCCTCCAGCGTGTCGACCTGGCCCACGGTCAGGCTGAAGTAGCCCGCCACGCGGCCATCGTCCTCGGCAACGACAAAGGTCTTGGCCGAGCCACTGCCCTGAGCCTGGCGGGCGTGGCGCAACAGCCAGTCATTCAACGCTGGCTTGCCGCAATCAAAACCTTCCAGCCGATGCTGCGCGGCCAGAGGCTCCGGTGCGCGCAACGTCACTTCGTGTCCCAGGGCGCCTTGCGAGCAAACAGATCACGCAACCCCTCATTGGCCTGTTCGGGGCGATCCAGCAGATCCATCAGGGCCTGGTACTGGCTGCCCGAGACCATGAACAATCGTTGGTCCAGCAGGGTCTGCTCGGCGGCCAGGCACGCGCTGTCGAGGATGAAGTCGGTCAACGACTTGTGGGCCACCTCGGCGGCACGGCGCAGCACCGCCTCCTGTTCGGGGGTGGCGCGCAGCCCAAGTCGGGCAGAACGGGCGGAAGGCGACGATGCAACGGCAGTCATGGCAGCACCTCTTTTGTTAGATCAACTGCCACGATGTTAGTACAAGTGACGCACATCGTCTAGTTGTACTGATGACCGGTGACCTTGGTTGACGATGAACCGGCGCGCGTAAGCATTTGATTTAGCTAGACTGACATCTGCGCCTACCCGCAGGCCAAACGGAGAACAGAGACGGCTCTGGCAGAGAAAGTGGCCGATTTCAGGCGTTTCGGCTGGCGGCCACCCGCAGCACTGACACGACCAGTGGCGACCACAACCAATAACACACCCATTTACACCCATTCGAGCCGGTGTCCTTGGGCAATGCAACTGCATTGACAAGACAATGCGACTGCATTACCATGCAGGCATTAACCTAGATCCGCAGGAGTCCGCCATGGCCGCGACCCTCGAAGTCGAATCCACACTCACCGATCGCTACCAGACCACTGTGCCGGAAACCGTGCGTCGTGCCCTCAAGCTGGGCAAGCGCGACAAGATCCACTACACCATTCGCCCCAGCGGAGAGGTGGTTCTGACGCGCGTCGAAGCATCCGAAGGTGATGACCCGGTGCTCGGTCAGTTCCTCGGCTTCCTTGCCGCCGACATCACTCGCCATCCCGAGCGGCTGCAAGCTGTGGATGCCGGCCTCGTCCAACGCATCCAGTCGCTAGTCGGTGGCGTCGATGTCGATCTCGATGCCGCCCTGTTGGAAGACGATGAATGAGCGTGGGGAGGCCCGAGCCCTTGGTCATTCATGGCTGGACGGTCTTCGCCCATCCACTGTTCCTGGCGCAGATTGAAGCGCTGGTGCGGCAGGTCGAGACCCTGAAGCAGAAGGACCCGGCCGGGTACGTAAAAAAGAACGCCAGCAAGCGGCTGGCCGCGATCACCCAGCTGGCGTTCGATGTCATCCCGCAAGATCCGACGCGACCGGAGTACCGCCAGGGTGGGACGCTCGGTGACGATCACAAGCACTGGTTCCGGGCCAAGTTCTTCCAGCAGTACCGACTGTTCTTCCGCTACCACGCCCCGAGCAAGGTGATCGTCTACGCCTGGGTGAATGACGAAGACACCAAGCGCGCCTACGAAAGCAGCGACGACGCCTACCGGGTGTTCCGCAAGATGCTGGATAACGGACATCCGCCCGATGACTGGGATCAGCTCCTGGCTGAGGCGCAGAAAAAATCGCAGCGGATGCAGGAATCATTGGCTAGAGCGGTAGCAGTCCAGTGAGTGGCACAGTGCGCGTCTACTCGTACCCCATCTTGAGTGCTTGGGCCTGGGCAACCAGTTCGTCCAAGGCCTGATGCTGATGCCGTTCAGCGTGGCTGGCCGGTTGGTCAGCGACCGACAATGGCCTTGCGGCAACGGGATCACTCGAGGCCGAGGGCAGTCCGCCAAGGCTGAGTTCGCCACCCAGCGCGTTGATGACGCGCAGCACGTGTTCGAGCCGGAGAGTCGGTTTGCCGGCCTCCAACTCGACGATGAAACGCAGGCCGACTCCCGCCGCCAAAGCCAGTTGGGCCTGCGTTAGGCCGAGTTGCCTGCGTGCCGCACGCAGAGATTGTCCGAGTGTATGAATGGTGTCGATGTGAATCATGGGCGCTGCCTGCTCATTGAAAATTCCCGATCGGGAATGTTTGCTCAATTCAGCGAGACAGGCAACGGAATAATCCCGATCGGGAATTCGTAAACCGTGTTGCGGCGAATGGGTCAGTCAATCGCCGCAGCGATACCGCTTGGCTCGTCGGCCGAACAGCGCCTTCATGGACTCCTGCCAACCCATTCATTTCAACAACGTGGCAAAGTCCGTCAGCATTGAAATACGCAAGTCATCCGCCGAGGCAATGGGCGAAATATACGGACAAGTGGAATCTATGCTTTCAGAAATGAAAGCATCCCATGAAAAGGAACTGGGGATCAGCAACGAAGTGATTCGACAAGTCGCCATGCTGCGTACCGAGTGCGAGGACTTGCTAAAGCAGATCTGATGCTATCAGATCTGGCGGCCACGTCACTATCCTGCGAGGGTATTATTGGTTAAAACTGAACGTGGCTGCGCGCAAATGGCATCGAACGGGTAGTGCTGGAACTCGACGACACACTACCGAACCACATCACGCTGTTCGACTTAGCGGTGGACCCGCCTGCGCTGTGGGATGAGCAACGGGCGAGAGTCGGGCTCTGAGGTGGAGGCACCACCTCAGCTCAATATACCCTTGAGATCCGAACAAGTGATACGGATCGGTCGGGTTGGGCTCGAATTCCCATGATTCGTACCACTGCTGTGCTGCGTCGTCCTTGGCATGGACCAACAGGCAGCGGATACCGGCGATGTCGGCGGCCTGTGCGGTACGCAGCAGCGCATCCTTGAGCAAGGCTTGGCCCAGTCCTTTGCGCTGATGCTCCTTGTCCACTGCGAGCCGGGCCAGGATCATGACCGGTACCGGATGACGTGCCAGCCCCTTCATTACTCTTGACGGCGCGGCCTCCGGATCGACGCTGCCGACCGCCAGGCTGTAGAAGCCGACCACCACATCATCATGGCAGCAAACGTAGGTCTGCGCGCTGTTGGCCTTCTGGTTGACGAGCGCGTAGCGCTGCAGGAACTGGTTCAGCGCGGCTTGGCCGCAGTCAAAAGCATCAACCTGATCCGTGGCAAGTAGCTTGCGAACGGGTGAGTAAGTACTGCTCAATCCAGAACCCCGGGCTCACGCAGCAACTTTTTCAGGCGTGGCTTGCTTTGCACCGGACGATCTAGTGCCTCCTGGAATGCCTGCCACTGCGCTTCGTCCAGCACGAACTGACGACGATCCGCAAGCGTCTGCGCTGCCGCCGTCACACCTGCATCGAGCAGGAACTCGCTGACGTTCTTGTGGCAGGCACGTGCCGCTTCCTGTAGTAGCTGCTTGACTGGCTTGCTTGCACGAACGTCAATACGTTCGGTCTTGGAAAGATTCAGAGTGCTCATGGTGCCCCTCCGGGCGGATCTTGGATGCCCTTATTTTAGTCGTCCGGACATTGTACCGACATGGCGTTTCTTGTCTTGGCCACCATCCAAGCACGTACTTCCGCGTTGCAATGTGTCGGTAGTGCTCGATAATTTTCCGACGAAACGAAACCGCAGCGTTTCCTTCGCCACCCGATACTGCAATCCAACCGCTTGATTCGTCCACGCGTAACTCTCTGATCTATATGAGGCTGACTTGCGGCCTTTGCGGACTTCGGGCCAGTTCCGGGGAGCGAGGTCGAAGCGAGGAATGGCCAGGAGAGAGTGGAATGTGGCCTAGAACGGCCAATTCGGGTGGCTGGTGCAGTCCGCAGGCGTTTACAGGAATCCGCGCAAGTACGCGGGAACCGGCGCGATCAGGCAAAAAAATCCCAACCGATAAGGGTTGGGATTTTTGGTATTGGTGGCGGACGGACGCCGGTTCAATTCCGTCTCTGTCACTTGAATAGCAATGCAGCGGGCGTGAGCGGCAATGGGCGGATCAAAGCACCGCTTCCAGCCCCTTGCGCTCGAGGATGTCCAGCAGCTTCTGCGACGGCCCGCTGGGGCGCTTGTCGCCCACCTCCCACTTACGGACGGTGGACGTGCTGGTGTTCAGCACACTGGCCAGCACAGCCTGACTCAGGTGCAGTCGCTCGCGCAGCGCCTTGACCTTCTCGGCGTCGTAGTCCTGCACCGGCTCCAGGCACAGTGCGTCGTATCTCTGCATCTTGCGCTTGTCGATGAATCCCAGGCGATGCAGATCGCCGGCCGTTTCATGAACGGCTTCGAGGATGCGGCCTTGGTCTTGGTGGTCATTGACAAATCTCCTGTAAAGCGCCGTCGGCAACGGCTTCATCCAGTTGCGGGCCTGTTCGAGCCAGCAGGTCGGCGGCGATGATCTGCAAGCCTTCGAGTTCCTCGTCGCTGATGTTCGCCCGCTCGTTCTTCCGAAGCCGAACACGAAGAACCAGCGGTTGCCCTTGTTGGTGGCGACCAGCGTCCGCACGCCACCACGCTTGCCGCGTCCCGCCAAACCGACGCGCTTCTTCACCACGCTGCCGCCGAGGTCAGCATCGATCAGGCCGGCTGCCATCTCCTGAACGGCCTTGCAAAGGACGGCATCGGTAAGCTCCGTCTTACGCATCCATCGCTGGAAATGGCGCGTTTTGAATACTCGCGTCATCGTGCTTATTGTGCCACTGAGTGGCATAGATTGTCTACCCACCCATTCCGGCCCCCTGCCCAGCCGACATCACCCTTCAAGATTGGCGACAAACGGCGCCCCCGAATCGACGCGATACCCCATCGCCCGATAACCCCGTTGGCGCTTGTCCCACATCCGCAGCAAGGCCGGATGCCCCGTGTCCACGAAGTCGATGATGCGAACGTCGGTCTTGCTGGCGTGTTCCCGGTGCAGGCGACCGGCGTATTGCGCAAGCGTGCCTTTCCACGAGACGGGCATCGCCAGCACCAAGGTGTCCAGCGGCGGATGGTCGAAGCCTTCGCCGACCAGCTTGCCAGTGGCCAACAACAGGCGCGGCGCGCTGCTTTTTTGACATTCGCCCGTGCAATACGAACGGCTCCGGCACCTGATCCGCCAACGCGGCGCGAATGGCATCGATGTGCTCGGTGCGTTCGGTCAGCGCCAGCACTTTGCGGCCTTGCCGGAAGGCGTCGGTGATCGCGCTGGCGATGGCCGCCGTTCGGGCCGTGTCCTGTGCCAGATGCCGGAACACATCCTGGATGCCCGAATAAGCCCAAGATCGAGGCCACGGGCCGGGCAGAAAAGCGCGAACGGCGCGACGGCGATGAAATCCGGCTCACGACCTTCATCCCGATCAAGATCAGGAAGCGCGGTGGGCGGGCCGTGGTGGTACGGCCTACGGTGGCGCAGGTGCAGGCCAAGACGGCGGCTGTCCACGACCAGCCTTTGCTGACGGCGCTGTCGCGGGCGTTCTACTGGCAACAGTTGCTCGACGACGGCGTGGTCGACACCGGCAGCGAGATCGCCAAGCGCGAGGGGCTGCACCATTCCACGGTGAACGAACTACTGCGCCTCACCCTGCTGGAGCCGGCCATCGTGCAGGCGATCTACACCGGGCAACAGCCCCGGTGCATGAGCCTGCTGTGGTTCCAGCGCAACCCGCTGCCGGTGGACTGGGTAGTGCAGCGCGAGGTCGTGGCGCGGTTCGATGCTTGACCGGCGGGCGCGGTTGATAGCGAACCGGGGCGCGTAAGTGCTTGATTTTGGCTGGCCAAGGCTGCGCCTACCCGCAAGCCAAACAGAGACAAGAGACGACTCTGGCGCAGAAATCGCCGGAAATACCCCGATTTGGAGGCCGAGCGGCGCGACGGCATCCGCAAGCCCATTGGCCGGAACCCCGCGTGGCGCGGGGATTTCGAGCAAGAAAAAGGGCCCGGAGACTATCCGAGCCCTTGTATATGGTGGTGGATGGTTGACCATGTGCAGACCGGCCTCCCGAGCTTATGAGCACTGGCGCGGAATGCTGCGGGTGACGGGAAGCCCCCAACTGTGCTCCGCGCAATGTCCGCAAATGTCCAGTTGGAGGCGCGTCTTGAAGCCACGCTTCCGCCAGAGAGGCTAGTTTTCCTTGTCATGACAGTTACTTAGGCCGACATCGAAGTTCCGGTCGAACAAGCGGCGATGTCCGCTCAATGTCCGATTCGAGTCCGATCACGTCCGATCCGTCCGCTGGTAGATCGTCCCGGCACCCTTGCCGATACGCATCAGAAATCCAGCCCCCTCAAGTTCGACAAGATCGCGACGTGCCTGCCTGTCCGTGACGTCCGCAGCGAACCGCTGGTGGTACTCCCCTGGCCGAATCTGATCTCCCGCCCGTAGTTGCTCCATCAGCAAGCGCTGGCGCGGATTGGCCACAAAGGCATCGGCACCTTCACCGCCTCGACCAAAGATCGTCAAGGTCACACCCGTTGGCCGATCCACCCACTTGGGCGCAGGCAAGCCGTGATCCCGACAGGCATTGATGATCAACTGCCCGCCGCGCCCTATGCGTTCCATCAGGCCGCGCAAATAGAAGACGTGGGCAATGTCCGGATTGGTCGGTAGCGAGGGGTGGTTCTTCCGCAAGTCGGAAGGTTGCAAGCCCTCGGGGAAGTGCCCTGAGTTCCAGATCTCGATCCGGTTCGGGTAGATGCCGACCGTCACTCCTCCGGAAAATCCGGAATAGTCCCGATGCGCAAATGCGTTGACCAGGCCCTCGCGCAAGGCCTCGAACGGATACTCGGGTCGGTCGGTACGACGCACATCCCCAGTTTGGAATCTCGCCTCCCAGCGCACATGCTGAGACAGCACTTCAAACGCCTGCTCAAACACCCTGACCAGCGGCCCTTGCAGTTGCCGGTCATCCAGATAGGCATCGCCCCCCTTGTCGGAGGCGAAGCGCGTGACCCGCACCCGGGTTTGCGGATGCCGGAGTGCCGGATTCTTCGCGAAGAGCACATCCGCCGCCTGGGTAAAGCCCTTGGCGGAATAAACGGCCAGCGCCTTCAAGACTTCAATATCATCGGTGTCATCATCGAAGGCGAACCGGCCGGATTCCTTGGCCTGCTTGACCGTGCGGCGAATTTCGTCGTGATCCAGGTCGCCATCTTCCATCGCCATCGACGGACGCCGTTCCCAGCGCTCGGCAGTAACCGACTTGGACTGCACCATTTCGCGCAATTTGGCCGCATCGGCAGTTCTTGTCTGACTGCCCTCACGAACAAAAACGCTGCCAGCAAATACATAAGGGCGGTCCTTGCCCTCCGGCACCTCGATGGACAGGATGGCCGTGCCGCCCTCATCATCGACATTAACCGTGAACAGCGCCTTGGGGGTTACGTTCTCCAATAAATAGGCGTGGATCTGATGCATCTGATCCCGCGCGGCATCCAGCCCAACGATCTTGCCTTTGTCATCCACGCCGCAGAATACGGTGCCACCCAAGGTGTTCAGAAATGCGCAGACGGTCTTGGCTATGGCCTCCAGGTTGCGGACATCCGCCTTGAACTCGGTGCCGATACCCTCGCCCTGACGAATCTGTTTTCGAATGAGTTCGGGGATCATGGCTTCTTCTCCTGGGCAATACGCCGACCAACGACATCAGGATCATTGAGATGCTCCTCAAGGAAACGCTCAACTTCCTGGTAGCGATAGAACTGCGCGGTGGCATACAACTGAGCGTCGTCAGGCGACACGAATTTCTGCACCCAGTTTCCCTTTCGATCGGCGAACTGGATGTCGTGCCGGATGGCCGCCTCATACATATCGATCACGCGCAAATCATCAACGACAGGATTGCGCTTCAATTTCAGGCCGGCACGCTTCTTCGCATCGTCGTAGCCGAGATTAGTCAGCAAGGTACGTGCGAACACAACCTGGTCATGCGCCAAAACCCAGCGCGGCTTGTTGAGATTAATCGCCCGCAGCAATTCCTGATGGGTAATCGACAGCGCTGATGCATCTTCCTTGCCCGAGCCGTAATGCGTAGTGATGAGGCTCAGGAACAGATCGCACTGCTCGACCGCTTGAAGGCAATCTTCAAAAGCGCTCCTGGCGGAGAATGTTTGGACCGTGCCTTTATGAGACATCCACACCTCGTAAACGCTGTTGCCACAGACGATAAGCGAGCTCATGAAAGAAATGGGCGATATCCCGCATCCACACCGGGTCGACGGCCATTTGCCGCAATTTGTTGGCTGCCGCTTCCCATCCCAAACGCGCACATTGAATCAGCCAACCTCGGCGCATTGGTAAGCCCCATACCGACCAATCCGCAAGATGCAAATGGATTTCGTCGCGCACCCGTGGTGCTACATCAAGCGTGACCACCACGTAGGTAAACGCATTCCAGTCAGCAATACTGACGGGTTGAAAATCCAGTGGAATAGCATCCAGAACCTGAAGCATCATGGCGGGTCGGGTATGCCAATACTGCGGTATCGTCGTCATCGGTATGTAACGCAAGCGGCGCACCGTTGCCGCCCTGATATCCAGCAACACCGCCAGATTTGGCCAAAGCGGCCGGGCGCCATCAATGATCTGCAATAACGACTGGCGATAGATGGATTCGTCATTCACCAGAGCCTCCAGCAACGGTAGAACCCGAACCGCCTGCTCGCGATATTCAGTATTGATGGCAGGCCAAGCCTTTAAACCATGCATTGCCAGAACCTTTGATTAACCTTGGAAGGCCATCATATCCAGGCCTTACGTCAGCTTTTGTCGCTACATTTGACTTCAAGGGCAATTCGCCATAGCCGACCTACACGTGTGTAGCGGCCACACGCCAAGTCACCCGACCGTTTGAGCAAATCTATGAAGCACATTCAGAAAGAACCTGACAGAGCCAATGGCGGCGACGTCCGCCAAGGACAGTTCAAATCCATGCAGACAGTAAAAGAGGTAGCCCTGATAGTAGTCCGCCAACTGAGTGGGAGCATACGGCGTCTCATTGCGGAAATCCGTTGGCTGAGCCGGATTTTTTTCGAACGGCAATCTCCATTGCTCAAATCGCAACAAGCAGTTATCACCGTTTTCGCGCCAACGCGGATCGTCTGACCGAAGCACAAACTGGATATCCACATTGATGTGATAGCTCGTGAACCACGCGTTGCCGCGGGCCTGTTGCTGGCGCAATTCGTGATCCAGTAGCAGAAATT
>JAXMFR010000052.1:0-17721 GCA_046347685.1 Chitinivorax sp. | reverse complement strand
CACGGCGCATCAAGGGCACAGTCGTTGGGTGTTTATCGGTTTTGCCCTGGTGGCGGGATATTTCCTGTTCACAGAGCATCGTGCCCATGTCATCGCCGTCTTGCCATATTTGCTGTTGGCGGCATGCCCGTTGATGCATTTGTTCATGCACCACGGTCACGGACATCACCATCACGCCGATGACTCGCAACCAGATAAGAAAGGCGGCGCAGAATGAACCATGAGACATCTGCTTACGGCTTGTGGTCGCTGGTGATCATCAATTCGCTGGTGTTTATCATTTTTGCCTTCAGCTTCACCAAACCCAAAACGCCACGCGACTGGCGCTCTTTTGGCATGTTCTCGGCCTTTATCGTCGCCTTGTTTACCGAGATGTATGGCTTCCCGCTGACGATTTACCTGTTGTCCGGCTGGCTGACCAGCCATTTTCCCGGCATCAACTTCCTGGCTCACGATTCCGGCCATTTGCTGGAGATGATGTTCGGCTGGCGTGGCAATCCACATTTCGGGCCGTTTCATATCCTCAGCAGTCTTTTGGTTTTTGCCGGCTTCTGGCTGTTGTCCGCCGCCTGGCGGGTACTGTATCACGCGCAACGCAGCCATCGACTGGCTACGGCCGGCGCCTACGCCCGCATTCGCCACCCGCAATACCTCGGCTTTGTCACCATCATGTTCGGATTTCTGCTGCAATGGCCGACGTTGATCACTCTGCTGATGTTTCCGGTCATGGCGCTGATCTACGCACGGCTGGCCAGGCGGGAAGAACAGGATATGTTGGCTGAATTCGGCGAGGAATATGCCCGTTATGCCGCACAAACACCTGCTTTTATCCCCGATTGGGCAGGTAAATCACATTCACATCATTGACGTCATTTTTTCACCAACCAAGGAGTGCATCATGAAATCGAAGATATTGTTACTGGTTCCGGTATTGATTGCTGGCTTGCTCACCCCGTTGATCGCCTCGGCAGGGCCGGATGAAGCGCAACGGCAAATGATTCAACGCTTGGCGGAATCCAAGCAGAAATTGGCAGAAATCGAAAAGGCATCGGCGGGTGAACGTTCGAAGCTGATGGATGCACACATGAAATCGATGCAGGAAACCATGAGCAAAATGCACGACATGAAGCCCAAGAAAGGAGCCTCCATGCATGAGCATGAGGAATGGATGGAGGAGCACCAGAAGCTAATGGAACAAGTCATGGATCAGATGATGCGTGAACATCAGATGATGATGAAGTAAAGCGCATGCGTTATTGGCGCTCCCGGCGTGGAGCGCCAGATCATGGACAGATTTTGGCGGGGAATATGATGAAGTTGATGTGGATTCCGGTTTGTTGCGCGCTGTTTACTGTCGCACCGGTGTATGCCGGCGATTCGGCTGAATTGCCTTTTGGCACAAGCTTGCCGGCGATGCTGGATTGGCTGGACCAACATCATCCGGAGATTCAGGCTATGCAGCAGGAATCGCTTGCCGCCATGGCGCGTGTTACCCCGGCCGGCGCGCTGCCGGACCCGATGTTTCGGATGGAATTACAAGACATTGACCGTAGTAATCCGACGCTGGCGCCGAACAAGGTCGGATCAACCAAGTACAGTTTTATTCAGAGCCTGCCCTGGTGGGGCAAGCGCGATCTGCAGCGGGGTGTCGCCGAATCGGAGGCCAAGCGGGTGGGGACTCAGGTAGCTCAGACGCGCAACGAGCTGCGGGCGCGGCTGAAAGTGGGTTATGCGCAGTTTTTCTATAGCCATACTGCCGCCCGCGTGAATCAGGAGCTGGCCGAGATTGCCGCGCGACTGGAGCAAGTGGCGCAAACGCGCTACGCCAATGGCCTGGCCCCGCAGCAAGATGCGCTCAAGGCGCAATTGGAAAAAACCTCGCTCAGCGCCGAACGATTGTCTCTGACCAGCGAAATCCGCCAGGTCGAGGCAAGACTGAATGTCTTGTTGCTTCGCCCGGTCAATGCGCAACTGACACCGCCTCTGGCTTTGCCGGGACTGGACAAAGGCTTGCCCAGTGCCGATCTGGCCAGCTTGGCGCTGCAGCGCAATCCACAGATTCAGTCCCAAAATGCGCAAATCGAAAGCGCACAAGCATCGCGCAAACTGGCGGATAGTAATCGCTATCCGGACTTCGCACTGGGTATCGCGCCGATTCAGACCGGCAACCGCGTCGAAAAATTTGAAGTGATGCTGGAGATGAACCTGCCGTTGCGCTGGGACGTGCGCAACGCCCAGCGTGACGAAGCCGGCGCCATGCTGGCAGCGGCGGAATCACGCAAGAATGCGGCCGAACAGCAATTGCGGGGCGATATCGAAGAAGCGCGCAGCGCCTATCTGCTGGCTCAATCACAACAGCAATTGCTGTCGAACACCTTGTTGCCGCAGGCGCAGCTGACTTTCCGCTCGGCACTCGCCGGCTATGAAAACGGCAAGGTGGATTTCACTACCGTACTCGATTCAATCCGGCAGATCCGCCAGTTGCGGCTGGATCTGGCGAGAAATCAGAAAGAGCAACTGACTCGGCAGGCCGAGTTGGAGAAATGGATTGGGGAAGAGTTATGAACCGAAGCATCATCGCCGCATCATTACTGACACTCGCAATCGGCGCTGGCGGCGGTTATTACCTGGGCCAGCGCGCCGATGTACCGACGCACACCGAGCAGGCACCGCAGGCGCGCAAGATTCTTTACTACCGCAATCCGATGGGGCTTGCCGACACCTCGGCGGTGCCGAAAAAAGACGCCATGGGTATGGACTACGTGCCAGTGTACGCAAATGAGGTAAGCCCAGCCAAAGTGCTCAGCAAGAAAATCCTCTATTACCGCAATCCAATGGGCTTGCCCGACACCTCGCCAGTCCCCAAGCAAGACAGCATGGGCATGGATTACATCCCGGTGTATGCCGACGATCAGCCAGCGGCAGGGCAAGTGCAGATTGCCCCCGACAAGATCCAGAAACTCGGTGTACGCACCGAGAAGGTGACCAAACAGATTCTCACTCACACCGTACGTGCCGCCGGCACCGTGCAGATCGACGAGCGGCGGCAACATGTGGTGACGGCCAAATTCGAGGGCTGGATCGACAAACTCTACGTCAACACTACCGGCCAGGCAGTCAAACGCGGCGATGCCCTGATGGAGGCGTATAGCCCGGAGTTGCTGGCGGCGCAGCGGGAATACCTGATTGCCTTGCAGGGGCAGAAAAGCCTGCAAGGCGGCGAAGCCGCGGCGCAAACCGGCGTGCGCCAGCTATCCGATGCGGCGTTGCAGCGACTGCGTAACTGGGACATACCGGAGGCTCAGCTCAAACGTCTGCAGGCCGGTGGCAATGTGACACGCACCATACCGTTTGTCTCGCCGGCCGACGGTGTCGTACTGGAAAAATCTGCCGTCGCCGGCATGCGCTTCGGGCCGGGCGAGATGTTGTTCAAAATTGCCGACCTGGCCAATGTCTGGGTGATTGCCGAGGTTTATGAGCAGGATCTGGCGATGCTGCGAATCGGCCAGACGGTCAGCGTCAGTGTTACGTCACTGCCGGGCAAATCGTTCAGCGGCAAAATCGGCTTCATCTATCCAACCTTAAATCCGGAAACCCGCACGGCACGTATCCGGGTCGAATTGCCAAACACCGGCAACCTGCTGAAACCGGCCATGTACGCCAATGTCGAGGTCGTGGGGGGCGATACCAAAGGGCCGGTGGTGATGATTCCCAACTCGTCGATTCTCGATAGCGGCACCCGCCAGCTGGTTTTGATCCAGCGCGCCGAAGGCTTGTTCGAGCCGCGCGAGGTCAAGCTGGGTATGCGTACCGATCGTTATACCGAGGTGTTAACCGGCGTTGAGCCGGAAGAAACTGTCGTGGTTGGCGCCAATTTTCTCATCGATGCCGAGAGTAATCTCAAGGCTGCCCTTGGCGCTTTTGGCCACAGTGCGCATGGTGGCACTGCGAAGCAGCCGTCTACGCCCGATGCTGGCCAGCCGAAAACTACCGCCGCCACAGTAACCGATCACGCAGGGCACAATCCGGCGCCGGCCAAGTCCGCTCACGAGGGACATTGACCATGTTAAGCCGAATCATCGACTGGTCGGTGCGGAATGTGTTTCTGGTCATCCTCGCCACTTTTTTTATCGTCGCTGCCGGTGTCTGGTCGGTTGCCAGAACGCCGCTCGATGCGATTCCCGATCTGTCGGACGTGCAGGTCATCATCTACACCGAATATCCCGGCCAGGCACCGCAGGTAGTCGAAGATCAAGTCAGCTATCCGCTGACCACCGCAATGTTGTCGGTGCCGCGTTCCAAGGTAGTGCGCGGCTTCTCGTTCTTCGGCGCTTCGTTTGTGTATGTGATCTTTGAAGACGGCACAGATATCTACTGGGCACGGTCGCGCGTACTGGAATACCTCAACTCGGTGGCCGGACGCCTGCCCAAGGGCGTGGCACCGACGCTCGGCCCGGATGCAACCGGCGTGGGCTGGGTTTACCAATACGTCTTGGTAGCCAAACAGAAGACTCTGGCAGAGCTGCGGGCAGTCCAGGACTGGTTTGTACGTTATCAGCTGACCAAGGCGCACGGCGTGGCCGAAGTCGCCAGCGTTGGCGGCTTTGTGCAGCAATATCAGGTGACGGTCGAACCACGCAAACTGCAGGCTTACGGCATCCCCTTGAAGCAGGTCAGTGACGTGATCCGCATGAGCAATACCGACGTCGGTGGGCGCGTGGTGGAGCTGGCGGAAACCGAATACATGGTGCGCGGCCGTGGCTATCTGCGTGGCATCGCCGATCTGGAAAAACTGGTAGTTAAAGCCACCGGCGGTGTGCCGGTGTTGATTCGCGATATCGCTCGCGTCGAGCTGGTGCCGGAAGAACGGCGCGGTATTGCCGAACTCAATGGCGAAGGCGAAGTGGTCGGCGGCATTGCCATGGCGCGCTACGGCCAGAATGCCCTCGACGTGATTCACAACATCAAGGCGAAACAACAGGAGATTCTGGCTGGATTGCCAGATGGGGTGACGATCCAGACGGTATATGACCGCTCGGGCCTGATTCATCGCGCCATCGAAACTTTGAAAGGCACGCTGATCGAGGAAAGCCTGATTGTCGCACTGGTTTGCGCGGTGTTTCTGCTACATCTGCGCAGCGCGCTGGTAGCGATCCTGATGCTGCCGGTTGGCGTGTTGATCGCTTTCATCATCATGCACGGCATGGGTTTGAACGCGAACATCATGAGCCTTGGCGGAATAGCGATTGCCATCGGTGCGATGGTCGATGCGGCGATTGTGATGATCGAAAACACCCACAAGCATCTGGAGCGCAGCGACGGCAGCAAATCCCGCCTGGAGCTGGTCAGCGAAGCCTGCCGTGAAGTGGGGCCAGCGCTGTTTTTCAGCCTGCTGATCATTACCGTCTCTTTTCTGCCGGTGTTTACGCTTGAAGCGCAGGAGGGACGCCTGTTCAGCCCGCTGGCCTTCACCAAGACCTTTTCCATGGCTGGCGCGGCGCTGTTGTCGGTAACGCTGGTGCCGGTGCTGATGCTGCTATTCGTGCGTGGCAAAATCCTGCCGGAGCGTAAAAACCCGGTGAACCGGCTGCTGATCTGGATTTATCGACCCGTGATCAATACGGTGCTGCGCTGGCAGAAGACCACCATCGCGCTGGCGCTAATGGTGCTCGCGGTTACGCTTGTGCCGCTGCGGCAACTCGGCAGCGAATTCATGCCGGCATTGAACGAAGGCACCTTGCTATACATGCCGGCAACTCTGCCTGGATTATCGGTGACCAAGGCCGCCGAGTTGATGCAGACCCAGGATCGGATTATCAAAAGTTTTCCCGAAGTCGAGTCGGTGTTCGGTAAAGCCGGCCGCGCCAACACCGCCACCGATCCAGCGCCGGTTGAGATGTTCGAAACCATTATCAATTTGAAGCCCGAAGCTCAGTGGCGCGCCGGCATGACCACCGACAAGCTGATTGCCGAGCTGGACAAGGCACTGCAGATGCCCGGCGTCGCCAACGCCTGGACCATGCCAATCAAGGCGCGTACCGACATGTTGTCGACCGGGATTCGCACCCCGATTGGCATCAAGGTCTACGGCAAGGATCTGGAGGAAATCGAAGCGCTGTCGAAGCAAATCGAAAGCGTGGTGAAACAGGTACCGGGCACTACCAGCGCCTACGCCGAACGCGTCACCGGTGGTTATTACCTGGACATTACGCCGGATCGTGAAGTGCTCGCTCGCTACGGTTTGGCCATTGGTGATGTGCAGGATGTGATCGCCACCGCGATGGGCGGCGAGATGGTCACCACTACCGTTGAGGGGCGTGAGCGTTACGGCGTAGGTGTACGCTATCCGCGTGAATTGCGCAGCGATCCGGAAGCGATTGCGACGCAAATTCTGGTCCCGACCCCATCCGGTGCCATGGTGCCATTGGGCCAGCTGGCGCAGATTGCGCTGACCAAGGGCGCCCCAAGCATTCGCACCGAAAATGCGCTGCTGTCCGCTTACATCTTTGTCGATATTCGCGACAGCGATATCGGTGGCTACGTGCGTGCGGCGCAGAAAGCCGTCAGCGAGCAGGTCAAATTCAAGCCTGGTTACTACATCACCTGGAGCGGCCAGTTTGAATACATGGAACGCGCCAAGGCCAAGCTGAAAATCGTGATCCCGCTGACATTGACGATCATTTTCCTGCTGCTTTATCTCAACTTCCGCCGCATTACCGAAACCCTGATCGTCATGTTATCGGTGCCGTTCGCGCTGGTAGGCGGCGTCTGGCTGATGTGGCTATTGGGTTACAACATGAGCGTTGCGGTAGCGGTCGGCTTCATTGCCCTGGCTGGCGTTGCCGCCGAAACCGGCGTGGTGATGTTGATCTATCTCGACCACGCCTGGCTCGCGATTCAAGCGCAACGCCTGCAGGAAGGCAAAACACCGTCGATCGCCGACCTCTACGCCGCGGTGATGGAAGGTGCCGTCGAGCGGGTACGGCCAAAAATGATGACGGTGGTCGCTATCATGGCCGGCCTGTTGCCAATCATGTGGAGCACCGGCACCGGTTCGGAAGTGATGCGCCGTATTGCCGCGCCAATGGTCGGCGGCATGGTGTCGTCCACTTTGCTGACTCTGTTGGTGATTCCAGCGATTTATACGCTGGTCAAGCGGCTGAATATGGCTCAACACCGATAACGCCGATTGAGCCCCTACGCCTTGAGCCTCGGGGCTCAGCGCTGCCACCCCGGCTTCAATGCCGATCATTTCGTGGTGAAAACTTCCCGCTCAACTGGGTGCCATCGGCTAGCTTCACCAGTACCGCGATGGTGGCGTTTTCCGCTGAGGCAAACTGGCCTTCGCCTGTTAGCTGCGTACCTGCGGGAGCAAGATCGACAACCTCCTTCTTGCCATCCAGTAACACGATGGCCGCGCCGCTGGCCTGAGCCAGATCGACCGGTGCTTTGGTGTCTGCGTGCATCGCATGGACGCTCAGTTGCCGAGGCTGCGCCACCAGTTCGATATAGTACTGGCCGGACAAGCGCAGCCGGCCACCGTTTGGAGCGGACAAGGCATCCTGGATTTTTTCCATATCGCCGTGCGCGGGCGCGTAACCGGCGATACACGCCAATGCCATTGCCGCCAGCCAGTGGTAACGGGCTCGTTTCACATTCATCCTTTCACGATTGCTTGGTATCGATTGGCTCAGCCGAGCGGCCGGAACGCCAGCAACCGCGCCTGCATCTGTTCCCAACCCAGCGATGCCGCCAACCAAAAAACATCCTTTCCATTGACATCAGTCAGCAACGGATTGGCGCCGCTCAGCAGCAGTAACGACACGCTTTCCCAGTCGTCACGGTACACCGCCCAGAACAAGGGCCACTCGCCGTCGAAATTGCGCAGATCCGCTTGGGCGCCACGAGCCAACAGAAAGCGCATTGTGTCGATTTTCTGGTTGTAGGTGGCCCAGAACAACGGTGTCCAGCCGTTGTTATCCTGGCAGTCAATGTTCGCACCTACATTCAACAGTGCATCAACGTTATCAAAGCGGCCAAAATATACGGCACGAAACAGCAAGGTCAAACCGCTTTCATCCGCCTGATTTACCGCCCAGTTCCAGGTTTTCAACGCCGAGATCAGGGCCTCTGGCGGCTCAAATTGAAGCACTTGCAACAGTTGCGCCGGGGCCTGCCGGCAATTCTGATTTGGCCCGTTGGGCTTATCAATTGTCATGTCAGACTCATTGGCCAGCCATGCGGTAATTCCGGTCTTCCAATGGCCCAACTTGAATGGTCAGCGTTTTTGTCGCCGGCTTGCCATCCATCGTGACAATGGCAAATTTCACTTGCTGGGTCGCATAGGTATCGAAACGCCAGCCAAATTGAAGGGTTTGCCCCGGTTGCAGTTTGCGGGCATGGAAATCCAGCGCCGGGGCGTTGCCGCCAGCGGCAATCAACTGGGTGCTCTCGGCAATTGCCCGATCATCGCCGATCAGCAGGACCAGCTCTTGGTCGGCCGTGTTGCGAACCTCGAAATTGGCCACCGCCCGGCGCTCCACCGTCAGTTTCCCCGGCGAGTCGACGCCATTGGCTGACAGGAGAATTTCATAGTGCCGGCGGTAGCGGTTGTGGCGGTTGTATTCGGCCGGACTACCATAGTTGGTATCCGTGTTTTGCGCCTGGGCCTGGGTACCTTTGTGGGTATGCAGGTACTTGCTTTCCTCTGCCTGGGCGGATATTGAAACCAGGGCAATCAGGCATACCGAAATCCACATTGAATTCGTTTTCATAATCATTTCCTTCACTCAACATTCTGTAAAAATATTCCCGCCCGGTTCGCTACAACCGGGCGCTTGCTTTCTTCCTGCGTTATTGCTCGGCCCTTTCATCGGGCTTTGTCGTCATGCCGATCAGGGCAACGTGCTTGCTGCATCGGCGTCCCGGCGATAAATGAACCGGTACAAGGCGGGCAGAACCAGCAAGGTCAGCAGGGTTGACGACAGAATGCCGCCAATCACCACCGAGGCCAGCGGACGTTGCACTTCCGCACCGGTGCCGGTTGCCAGCGCCATCGGCACGAAGCCCAGGGACGCAACCAGCGCGGTCATCAGCACCGGGCGCAAGCGGATCAGCGCACCTTGCGTAACGGCTTCGTCCAGCGGTCGGCCTTCTTCGCGCAGCTTGTTGATGAACGAGATCATCACCAGGCCGTTCAATACCGCCACGCCAGAGAGTGCGATGAAGCCGATGCCGGCAGAAATCGACAGTGGAATATCGCGCAACCACAGCGCCAGCACGCCGCCGGTCAGTGCGAATGGCACACCGGTAAACACCAGTAAGCCATCCCGCGCATTGCCAAAGGTGGCAAAGAGCAACGCAAATACCAGCAGCAGTGCAATCGGCACTACAATTTGTAAGCGTTTAGCCGCCGACTGCAGTTGTTCGAATTGACCGCCCCAAGTGCTCCAGTAGCCAGCCGGCAGTTTCACCTGCTGCTGGATTTGTGATTGCGCTTGCTCAACGAACGAACCGATATCACGGCCACGGACATTGGCGCTGACGACGATGCGCCGTTTGCCATTTTCGCGGCTGATCTGGTTCGGCCCCTGGGATATCTGAATAGCCGCCACCTCTCCCAATGGCACATAGCCGCTGCTGGCTTGGCCCTCGGGCAAGGGAATCGGCAGCCGTTTGACCGAATCCAGATCGGCACGCAGCGTCTCCGGTAACCGCACCAGTACATCGAAGCGGCGATCCCCTTCAAACAGCACGCCAGCCGGCTTGCCACCGATCGCGACTTCCACGACATCCTGTACCGCTGTCAGGCTCAGGCCGTAACGTGCCAGCTTGGCCCGGTCCACCTGCACCGTCAGCAACGGCAAACCGGAGACCTGCTCGACTTTGACGTCTTCGGCTCCTTGCACCTTGCCCAGCACGGCGGCCATCTCCTGGCCGGACCTCAGCAACTGCTCCATATCGTCGCCAAATATCTTGATGGCGACATCGCCACGCACGCCGGACAGCAGTTCGTTAAAGCGCATCTGGATCGGCTGGCTGAACTCGTAATTGTTGCCAGGCACTTCCGCCACTGCTTTTTCAAGCGCGGCCTTGAATTCATCCAGGCTACGTCGCGGTTTCGGCCATTCGCTTTGTGGTTTCAGAATCACAAAGGTATCCGCCGCCGATGGCGGCATCGGGTCAGTGGCGACTTCGGCGGTGCCGATGCGGGCAAATACGTTTTTGACTTCCGGGAACGTCTTGATCTGCTTTTCCAGCATCGCTTGCAGGCGGATGGATTGCTCCAGGCCGGTGCCGGGAATGCGTACCGCCTGCAGCGCGATATCGCCTTCGGACAGACTGGGGACGAATTCGCTGCCCATCCGGCTGGCCAGCCCGCCGCTTAGCAGCACCGCTAATGCCGCGCCGGCAAACACCGGCAGCCGATGCTGCTGTACCCAGTGCAGTAGCGGCAGGTAGCTTCTGCTGGCGACACGCATCAGCGGGTTTTCGGTTTCCGCCACTTTGCCTGTCAACAGCAATGCAACCGCCGCCGGGACGAAGGTGACCGACAGCAGCATGGCACCAATCAACGCCAGCACCACGGTGAACGCCATCGGGTGAAACATCTTGCCCTCGACCCCGGACAGCGTGAAGATCGGCAGATAGACCACCATGATGATCAATTGGCCGAACAGCAAGGCGCGGCGCGTTTCGGCCGAAGCCTCGTAGACCAGCTTGAAGCGTTCGTGACGATTCAGCACGCGACCGTGGCGGTGTTGTTCTTCCGCGAGGCGGCGGATACAGTTCTCGACAATCACCACAGCGCCATCGACGATGATGCCAAAATCGAGTGCGCCCAGACTCATCAGATTGGCGCTGATCTTGTTGGCGAACATCCCGGACAAAGTGAACAGCATGGCCAGCGGAATCACCAAGGCGGTGATTAAAGCAGCACGCAGGTTGCCGAGAAACAGGAACAGGACGGCGATGACCAGCAGCGCGCCTTCAAGCAGGTTTTTACGCACCGTTTCGATGGCTTTGTCCACCAGCAGCGTTCGGTCATAAACCGGCTTTGCCACCACGCCGGCCGGCAGCGTTTTATTGATCTGCTGCAATCGCTCGCCAACGGCGCTGGCGACAGCGCGACTGTTTTCGCCAATCAACATGAAAGCGGTGCCCAGCACCACTTCTTCACCATTTTCGGTAGCGGCACCGCTACGCAGCTCCTTACCCAGCGATACGGCGGCGACATCCCGGATATAGACCGGTGTTCCATCGTGGGAGCCAATCACAATCTGGCGGACATCTTCAAGATTGGCCACCTGGCCCGGCACACGGACCAGGTATTGCTCACCGCTGTGCTCGATATAGCCAGCGCCAACGCTGGCGTTGTTGGCTGACAAGGCGCCCAGAATATCCTTGAAGCCGAGCCCATACGCCACCAGCTTCGCCGGGTCCGGCGTCACGTGGATTTGCTTGGTATAACCGCCAATGGTGTTGATTTCGGTGACACCGGGAACATCGCGTAATTGTGGTTTGACGATCCAGTCCTGAATCGTGCGCAGCTCGGTCGGGGTATAACTGCCGCCATCGGCCTGCCTGGCACCGGCCTGAGCCTCGACGGTCCACATGAAGATTTCACCAAGACCGGTAGAAATCGGCCCCATGGTTGGCGAGAGCCCCGCAGGCAGCCTTTCCCGCGCCTCTTGAATCCGCTCATTGACCAATTGCCGTGCGAAATAGATGTCGGTGCCATCCTTAAAAATCACCGTGACCTGCGACAAGCCATAGCGCGACAAAGAACGGGTTTGTTCCAGATGCGGCAGGCCGGACATCACCGCTTCGATCGGGAAGGTGACACGTTGCTCCGCCTCCAACGGCGAGTAGCCCGGTGCGGCAGTATTGATCTGCACCTGCACATTGGTAATGTCAGGTACCGCATCGATCGGCAACTGCCGATAGCTGAACACCCCGACAGCGGCCATGGCCAACGTCGCCAGCACAACGATCCAGCGATGCTCAATAGAAAAACGAATGATACGTTCGAACATGGCTAGCCCTCAGTCTTCGTGCGCCGCAGAAGCCTTACCCAGCTCCGCTTTGACGATAAAACTATTGGTGGCGGCGTACCGTTCGCCAGGCTTGAGGCCGCTGGTCACTTCAGCCCAATCGCCGTCGCGGCGGCCGACTTGCACTGGACGCGCTTCAAAAGCGTTTCCCTCGCGAACGAATACCACCTGGCGGTTTTCATGCGTCTGCAAGGCGCTGGCTTTCACCGCCAGCGGCACTTTGACTTCGCCTTCCGCCACTTCAATGGTGACAAACAAACCGGGGCGCCAACGGCCATCGCCATTGGCAAGGGTGACGCGGGCTTTGGCGGTGCGGGTTTGCTCTCCGACCAGCGCGCCGATGTAGGAGACGTTCGCGCTGGTTTCCATATTCAGCTCCGCCGCTTTTACCGTGACTTTCTGTCCCAGGCGGATCTGGTTCAGATTTTTGGGATAGAGGCTGATTTCTGCCCACACCGACGACAAGTCGGCGATCTGGAATAGATTTGCATCTTCTTTGACTGCTTCACCGGCCGTCAGGTGTTTCTCGGTAATGAGGCCATCCAGCGGCGCCCGCAGTTCAAACCGGGCCAAGTCGCGTGATTGTGTCGATACCCCAGCCCCGATCGCGCGCAGACGATCCGCTGCGGCTTGCACGGCAATTTCAGCCTCTGCGAGATCCTTCTGGGCCTGCAGCATGTCTTGTTCGGCGGAGATTTTGTCCTGCCAGAGTCGCTTTTCTCTGGCAAACGTCGCCCGGGCCAGCTACAGTCGCTTGAGCGCGGAGAGATAATCGCTACGTAATGCCGCCAAGGCCTGGCTCTCCAACACCACCAGCAAGTCACCTTTTTTGACCCGATCGCCGAGGTTTTTGTGAACACTGACAGCGACGCCATTCACTCGCGGCGTCACGTCTGCCAGCCGATCCTGATTGAAGCGGATTTCTCCCGGCAATGGCTCTTTGCCGATCAGGCTCGCGGGCCCAGCGGTGGCAATTTCGATTGCCGCGGTCTTGATGGTTGCCTCGGCCATCTCCACGCGATCGCCGGCGTGGCCATCTTTTTCCGCGTGGCCATGGGCATCGGATTTGTCATGCTCGGCGTCCGTCGCCGCAGGGTTCGCTTTGTCATCGCGGCTCTCTGCCGCATGGCTTGCTGCCGGCGCAGCCGGACGTAGCCCATAGGTCACGGCAGCGCTGCCCAATGCAGCACTCACGGCGATCGCCGCAATATGGTTCAATTTCATTGTTTGGCTCCGGTATTCGTCGCAGATGCAGTAAGCAGATCGACACCCAACAGCATTTCCAGGCGTGTCAACGCGTCGATGTATTGCGCTTGAATGGTCAGATAGTCATTTCTGGAAGTAAGCAGGCTGCGTTGTGCGTCGAGCACGTCGAGAAACTGGAATTTCCCCAGCTCGTAACCCAGCCGCGCTGCATCGAATGCGGTGTTCGATGTCGGCAGCAAGTCTCGCTCGTAGAGCGCCATACTGCGCCGCAGATTGGTGAGATCGCCCCACAGGCTGCGTAGGTCCAGTTCAATTTGCCGCGTCGTCGCTTGTGCCTCCGCCTGCGCCTGGTAGACCCGGGCCTGCGCCTGGCCGATTGCGCCCTGATTGCGATTCAGTAAAGGAATCGGAATGGAAACGCCAAGCGTCAGGCCGCGCTCGTGTAATTCGGGCGTTTCCTTGATCCCGGCACGCACCTGGACGTTGGGTATCGCCAAACTGCGTTGAACCGCCAGATCCGCCGCTTGGCGTTCTTGCTGCTGTGTCGCGATCCTTACACCAGGGGCCTGCTTCATGTATTCCTGTAACTGCCCCCAGTCGAGTGCCAGGTTGGGCAGCACGCTAGAAGGTTCGCCAAGTTCATTGGCCGATGATCCCAGCAGGATTGCCAGGCGCTCGCGGGCAAGCTGCCGCTGCTGACGTGCCTGGCTCAATTCATTGCCGGCCAGCAGTGCGGGTTGGCGGGATTTGCTGGCTTCCAGCGGTGCGACCTTGCCTGCCGCAGCCCGCTTTTCGACAATGGCGCTGAAGCGCTGTGCCACATCGTGATTCGCTTCAGCCTGCTTTTCACGCGAAACGGCCAGGGCTAACTGAAAATACGCCGCATGCACCCGTGCGACGATCTCGATTTGCTTTTGTTGTAGCGCTTGGCGTGCCAACTCATAGTCGCTGTCCCCCAGGCGTTGGCGTGCCGCCCGCTTGCCGCCCAGCTCAATCGGCTGAGCCAGTTCCCAAGTGCGGTTTTCAGTGACTTTGCCGCGATCCTCCATGGAATAGGAGAATTCGGGGTTGGCTATCAGCCCAGCCTGCTCGCGAGCGGCCGACGCGGCATCCTGTGCCATGCGCAAGGACTCGATCTCGGGGTGGCTGGCGAGTGCGCGGGCAACCATTGATTCAAGCGAACCGGTACTCACAGCGCCTGACGCTGCGACGGAAAATGAGGGCGACGGCCCGTCTGCCGCCACAACAATGTGTGGCGCGACCAAGCACACGATCAGCCCTCCGAAAGCCCAATGCTTTCGAAGCTGCATGGTGAACTCCTGCTATGAACGATGAAACGGGTGCGGCGTCAGCCAGTCAAGGCTAAGCGGCACGAGATACGGAAACGAGGGGATCAGATGCGCTGTGGAGGGCGCTCGGCCGAAGCCAGGGAGACGGAAGCGAATGGAGAAAAAGTGTCGATCAACATCGACTTGCCAGCGGCGGCCAATGTTAACCCCGCAGGAGACGACAACAAGGGCGGAACATGATGGGCCGGTGAATGGCAGTGATCGCCCGCAGGGCAATGTTTGCAACACACATCGGCGTCAGCGGTCTGCTTCAGCGAAGACTGCAACGCAGATGCATGCTTGGCAGACGACGCTACCTGCAGCTGTGGCAGGTCCGACAAATCGTGGCAAATTGCTTCGGCAAACGACGCTGCCGGTGACGCAAAGGCCACCAGCCACACGATAGACATCAGTGCGGCGATCCAGCGGACAAAGTGATTGCGTCGATATAGGCTCATTGTTGCTCGCATCCTAGTGCAGGAAACGGGGGCGCGTAAATAGAAATTATTACATCCAGACACAGCGACGCGCGGCTAGGGTGATGAACGGGGGCATACCGCCCCCGCCCAAACCATTACTTGGCCGGTTGATTCATCTGGTTCTGCCAGTTCTGATGCCACATCATCTGGTCCATCATGTTTTGCTGCATGCCCATGCAGCCCTGCATCATTTGCTGGCGGCGGTTCATGGCAGGCTTTGAGTCGTCCTTCGGATCCCACCAACCCATCATGTGCCCCTTGCCCCCCATCATGTGGCCTTGATTGCCCATCATGTTTTGCCCGCCGCCCATACAACAGGAACCACCCGCTGTGCCGCTACCGTCCTTGCTGCCGCCCATCATCATGCCGCAGCCGGGCATGCTATCAGTGCCGTGCATCCATTTCATGCCGTCCTGCATGGCAGTCCAGTGCTCCTGCATCAGACGTTCGCGCTCTTTTGGGTCTTTGCTTTGCTGAATTTTGCTCGCCTGCTCCTGCATCAGCTTCATATGCGCCTGCATTTTTTCCATGTATTGCTGGTAGGCCTTTTCCTGCTCTGCCTGTGTCGGGACCTTGTCGGCACCCAGCGCCACATAGGAACTGCTCAGGGCTAGGGCGGTAACTGCTGCAATCAGAAATTGCTTCATCACGTTCTCCTTGAAATAACGACATTGAAAAAACACAACTCCCATCAAAAATCTCTATTGCCTAATTCAGCGCAGCGACAGTTGTGCGCTTAGTGCCGCAACAAGCGCAAGCCATTGAATACCACCAGCAGGCTGGTGCCCATGTCGGCGAACACCGCCATCCACATGCTGCCGTAGCCAGCGAGGGTCAACGCCAGAAAGATGGCTTTGATACCGAGTGCCAGGGAGATGTTTTGTTGCAGGATGGCGGCGGTATCACGTGACAACTGGACGAAATGGGCTATCTTGCGCAGGTCGTCATCCATCAGCGCCACATCGGCGGTTTCAATCGCGGTATCACTGCCGGCGGCCCCCATAGCAAAGCCGATGTCGGCGCGCGCCAAGGCTGGTGCATCGTTGATGCCATCGCCGACCATGCCGCTGGTTTCGCCCTGAGCCAGTAGCGCCTCGATAGCCTGCAGCTTGTCGGCCGGCAGCAAATTACCCCTTGCTTGATCGATACCCACCTGCTGGGCGATTGCCGCTGCGGTGTGGGGATTGTCGCCAGTCAACATCAATGTCTTGATACCCAAGGCATGCAACTGGGCAATCGCCTCCCGGCTGCTGTCCTTGACCGTATCGGCCACCGCGAACAGTGCTAATACCTGAGTGTCGTCGCTCAGCAGCACCACGGTTTTGCCCTGTTGTTCCAGCGGGAACAGTATCTGCTCCAATGCCGGCGAGCAGAATCCTAAATCTTCCACCAACTGATGGTTGCCCAGATAATAGCGATGTCCATCAATCTGGCCGCGGGTGCCACGTCCCGGCAAGGCTTCGAATTGTGTCACTTCCAGCGTTGCAATCTGATCCGCCTGCGCTTGGCGAGCGATGGCTTGCGACACCGGATGATCGGAACGGGCGGCAAGACTGGCGGCGAGCGAGCGCAGCAGCGGTGCCTTGCTGTCGGCAATCGGCTTGAAGTCGGTTTGTGCCGGCTTGCCGTGAGTTAGCGTGCCGGTTTTATCTAGCGCCAGCCAGGTCAGTTTCCGCCCTTGTTCCAGATAAACACCACCCTTGATCAGGATGCCGTGGCGCGCAGCGGCCGCCAGTCCGCTGACCACCGTGACCGGCGTTGAGATTACCAATGCACAGGGGCAGGCAATCACCAGCAATACCAACGCCCGGTAGACCCAGTCGAACCACGCGCCGCCTAAAAATAATGGTGGCAGCAAAGCTACCGCCAGCGCGATGACAAATACGGTCGGGGTATAGATGCGCGCAAACTGATCGACAAACCGTTGCGTCGGCGCCCGTGCGCCTTGCGCCGCTTCCACCGCATGGATGATGCGAGCTAGCGTGGTGTTGCCGGCCAGCGCGGTGACCCGATATTCGAACGATCCAGACTGATTGACCGTACCGGCAAAGATCGTATCTCCAACGCCTTTATCGACCGGCAAGCTCTCGCCAGTTATTGGCGCCTGATCGACGTTGGAGTTGCCACTGACGATGACGCCATCGAGCGGGATTTTTTCTCCGGGGCGAATCCGGACAATGGCATCGATTGCGACCTGCTTGGCATCGACACTCAGCCAGTCCCCATTTGGCTGCTGAACCGTGGCCTTGTCAGGCGCCAGTTGCATCAGCGAGCGAATGGCATTGCGCGCACGATCCAGCGACATGGCTTCAATTCGTTCCGCCACCCCGAACAGGAACATGACCATCGCCGCTTCCGGCCACTGCCCAATCAGCAACGCGCCGGTCACGGCAATGCTCATCAACGCATTGATGTTGAGGTTCAGATGGCGTAGTGAAATCCAGCCTTTTTTATAAGTGCCCAGCCCGCCTGACAATACCGCTACCAGTGCCAGCAGCATGGTTGCCCATGCCGGCGCCAGGTGCAGCCACTCGATGGTTTCCGCGCCGAGCGCGGCCATTCCCGATAACGCGAGTGGCCACCAGGGTTTGGCTGGCTCGCTGTCTGCTTGAGTTGGTTGCGAAGTCGGCTCGACAGGCTCCGCAGTCATGCCTA
>JAXMFR010000051.1:0-17899 GCA_046347685.1 Chitinivorax sp. | reverse complement strand
TGGATTTCCATTGAAAGTGTCCACCATCTTTTAAAGGGGACACAATCTTCGCGGTCTAATGCATCAGTTTACAGATGGGTTCGCCGGGGGCTTACATTCTTTCGCTGCTACCTCCTGTTTAATTCTTGTTGCGTAACAGAAAATGGGTGTCGCTACTACCGGCGAGATCAGCGGCAAATCCATCTTTCTGAATCTGGCCTTGCCGGCAATTATTGCCGCTAAGGTGTCTTTTTGCGCCGACTTAATTGAATCTGTTATCGCAAGTTGATGTATACAAAGGGCATTGCTTTTCTGGCATGAATAATGCTTTTGTTTGTGTACTGAACAAACGGACGTGCAATTGTGTTGAGTAATCTGGATAAATATCTGTCGCTGCAAGAAACCTCGCTAAAGCTGCGTACGTTTCGCCAAGAGGTGCTGGGCTCGAATTTGGCCAACAGTGATACACCGGGTTACAAAGCGGCTGATTTTGACTTCTCCAAAGCGTTGGCTAACGCGCTGCAGGGTACGTCCGAGCGTTTACCTATCGCCCGTAGCGATGATCGTCATCTGGATTTGGCGGTAAAGAATCCATTTGATTTGCGTGTGCAGTATCGCACTGAAGTGCAGCCGTCCATTGATGGCAATACCGTTGATAGCGACCAGGAAATGGCGCAATTCTCGGATAACGGTCTGCGCTACCAGGCAACGCTGACGTTTATGAACAACAAGATTCGCAATCTGATGAATGCATTGACTTCGAGGTAAGCGGCCATGTTCAAGGTTTTTGATATCGCAGGTTCGGCCATGTCCGCTCAGTCACAGCGTCTGAATGTGGTGGCTTCGAATCTGGCTAATGCGGATAGCGCGACCAGCGCCAATGGGCAGCCCTACCGGGCAAAGCAGGTCGTTTTTCAGACGACGCCGTTGTCGAACAAACAGCCGAACGTGGCCGGAGTAAAGGTCTCGCGGGTTATCGAAGACCCTGCGCCGCCGCGTTTGACGTATGACCCGAAGAATCCTCTGGCTGACGCGAATGGCTATGTCACGATGCCTAACGTAAATCCGGTGGAAGAAATGGTGAACATGATTTCTGCATCGCGTTCCTACCAAACCAACGCGGACATGATGAATGCCGCTAAGACCATGTTGCTGAAGACGCTTCAGCTTGGTCAGTCTTGAGGAGATAAACCATGGCCGCAGTAGTTAATGCCGATCAGGTGCAAAACAGCGTCTTCACCGACGCAACAAAGGCGCGCAAGAAGGAAATGACGCCGGCTGAAGAGGCTCAACACCGTTTTCTGACTCTGCTGACTACACAAATGCAGAATCAGGATCCGATGAGCCCAATGGAAAATGCTGAAGTGACCTCGCAAATGGCTCAAATCAATACCGTTTCAGGTATCACCAAGCTGCAAGACACCATTGAAACACTGTCAGAGACACTGCGTCAGAATGTGGTGGCAGGGCAGTCGGCCCAGGCTGCATCGTTGATTGGTCGTCAGGTTTTGGTGCCAGGTTCGACGATGGTGTTGGCGAATGGTCAGGCGACTGCAGCCGTTGATCTGCCTACCGGTGCAGACAAGGTTACGGTAGAAATTCTGGATCAGAGCGGTAGTGTTGTCAGTACAGATGAATTGGGAGTCAAGGCCGCTGGACAGTTCTCGCTGAACTGGGATGGCAAGGACGATCATGGCAACACCATGCAAGATGGCGCGTATCGTTTTCGCGTGACCGCCTTGCAAGGTGGGGAGCAAATCAACGTCAGTACCATGGCTTATGCAACGGTAAGTAGTGTCAAGCTGGGGGCAGACGGAGTAAAACTGGATTTGGGCGCGCGTGGTGTTGTTGCCCTGGCCGATGTCAGTCAGATTAAGTAAGCGGAGATAAGATCATGGGTTTTCAACAAGGTTTGAGTGGTCTGAATGTTTCGGCCAAAAATCTCGACGTAATCGGCAATAACGTTGCCAACTCGAATACAGTCGGTTTCAAGAGCTCCCGTACCGAGTTTGCCGATATTTTTGCCTCGACCATTGTCGGCGTGGCCGGTACGCAGTCCGGTATTGGTGCCTATGTATCGAAGGTGGCACAGCAGTTTACACAGGGGAATATCACTTCCTCCGCCAATCCTCTGGATATTGCCATCAACAACAATGGCTTTTTCCGGATGGAGTCAGGGGCAGGCGCTGTGTCCTACAGCCGTAATGGCCAGTTCAAGCTGGATAAATCCGGCTTTATCGTCGATAACGGCGGTGGCTATCTGACTGGTTATGGCGTGACTCAGGTGGTTGATCCGTTGACTGGTATCGCCAAGGATGCGGCAGACCGTGGTCAGCCTCAGCGCGTACAGATTGATCCGGGTGCACAGAATGCGCCACAGGCAACCGGTGCCAGCATCGGCGGAAACCAGGGGGTGTTGTTTGCGCTAAATGTTGATTCGCGCGCAGCAACACCGACTGCAGCATTCACTTCTACGACGACAACGCCACCACCGGCAGGTACACTGGGCAATCCCATTCCCGACCCTTCTTCCTACAACAGCGCGACCTCCCTCACTGTTTACGATTCGCAGGGCTCACCACATTCGCTGGGAACCTACTATGTCAAATCGTCCACATCCAACGAGTGGGATGTATATCTGCTGGCCGATGGAACGCATATGGGCAATGTTCAGATTGGCGGTCAGGCGCAGGCCAGCGGTGCCGCAGCAATGCGGATGGTATTTGATTCCAATGGTAATTTGCAGGGCTACAAGGTGCCGGCCAGTGCTGCGGCAGTTACCAATCAGGTTACTTCTCCGCCGTCGATTGATATTGACTTGGATGCAGTTGCTGCCGAGAAGACAGCAATTAATCAGCACAAGGGTATTTCAACCGTGATTACCAACGGTGCCACCCAACATTTAGTATTTCCTTTGAGTTACAAGGGCAGTACCCAATTTGGCTCCAACTTTGGGATTGGTACCGCGCGTCAGGATGGTTTTGCCCCTGGGCAGCTGGCCGGTTTCTCGGTTTCGCCGGAAGGCGCGGTTCAGGTTCGTTATACCAACGGACAAACCAAAACCGCAGCCTATATCCGCTTGGCCAACTTCCCCAACACCCAGGGCTTACAGCCAGCCGGCAATAACCAATGGGTACAGACTTACGCCGCAGGTGACGAAGTAACCGGTCTGCCGGGTGATGCCGGATTCGGTACATTGCAGTCCGGTGCGGTTGAAGATTCAAACGTTGATTTGACTGCCGAGTTGGTGAACATGATTACCGCCCAGCGTACCTATCAGGCCAATGCGCAGACCGTTAAAACGCAGGATCAGATTCTGCAAACTCTGGTGAACCTGCGTTAATAGTCGGGAGTAATTCGTGGATCGCATGCTCTATCTGGCGATGAATGGTGCCAAGCATTTGCTGCTGCAACAGGCATCAACCGCACACAATCTGGCCAATGTTTCGACGCCGGGTTTTCGTGCCGAGCTGAATGCCTTTCGGGCCTTGCCGGTGGTCGGTGGCGGCATGCCGACTCGGACGTTTGTTGTTGATTCGACGACTGGCTCGGATTTTACTGCCGGTGCGATGCAATACACCGGTCGCTCGCTGGATGTTGCAGTACGTGATAAAGGCTTTTTTGCCGTTCAATCGGCAAATGGCGAAGCCTATACGCGTAACGGTGGCTTCGATGTGGATGCCAATGGTCAGCTGAAAACCCGTAACGGTTTGCCGGTATTAGGTGAAGGTGGCCCGATTACGGTTCCGACCGATGGCCAGATCATCATTGCTGAAGATGGCACAGTCTCTTCCCTGCCTAACGGTCAAACGGTTGGTGCAACCGAAGTCGGCAAGCTTAAGTTGGTTAATCCGCCAGAGCGAGATCTGGTGCGAGGGGATGATGGCCTGTTCCGTCTGGCCAATAACCAGCCGGCGGCCGCCGATCCGCAGGTACAGGTTTTTGCCGGTACGCTGGAGTCCAGCAATGTTAGCCCGACCGAAGCGCTGGTAACGATGATCAGCAATGCCCGTCAATACGAAACCCAGATCAAACTGATCCAGACTGCCGAGCAGAATAGTCGCCAGGCAGCACAAATCCTCAATATTGGAAGCTGATAAATCATGATTCGCTCGCTGTGGATTGCCAAAACTGGCATGGATGTGCAACAGACCAATATTGACGTCATTTCGCACAACTTGGCCAATATCAGTACCAATGGCTACAAGCATGCTCGTCCGGTATTTGAGGATCTGATCTACCAGACTATTCGCCAGGCGGGATCTCCTGCGGCGCAGCAAGGACAGATTCCCACTGGGCTGCAGTTGGGTGTGGGCGCCCGCACCGTTGCCACGGTACGTATCTATACCGAAGGCGCTTTGCAAAATACCAATAATTCGTTTGATATGGCGATCAGCGGCCAGGGGTTTTTCCGTGTTTTATCGCCAGATGGACAGACCACTGGCTATACCCGTGATGGTTCCTTCCGTCTTGATTCGCAGGGGCGGTTGGTGATGTCCAATGGTTGGCAGTTGCAGCCGCAGTTTCAGATCCCGACAGACGCCATTAATTTTACTGTCGCGTCGGATGGTACAGCCAGCTACTTGCCGGCCGGTGGTGTGAATCCGGTGCAGCTTGGACGGATTACCGTAACAACCTTTGTCAATCCGGCCGGTCTGACTGCCAAAGGTGAAAACCTGTACCTGGAAACTGAAGCTTCAGGTGCCCCGCAGGAAACCGATCCGGGCAGCAATGGTGCCGGCACCCTTTACCAAGGTTATGTCGAGGCATCCAACGTCAACGCCACGGAAGAACTGGTGAACATGATTCAGGCACAACGTGCGTACGAGTTGAATTCGCGGGCAATCCAGACATCGGATCAGATGTTGCAGAAGCTGACTCAGCTGTAAGCCAGAGGGAGGTTCGTCATGACTAGATATCTGTCTTTGTTGCTGTTGGCGCTACTGGCGGGTTGCGCCAATTCACCGAAATCCATTGTGCACCAGCCAACCACGGTGCGGCCTGTTGCCCAGCCCGAGCCACTGTATGGCAATGGCGCCATTTTCCAGAGCAACACCCGCGGCACCTTGTTTGAAGATCGCGTAGCGCGCCAGGTCGGGGATGTGTTGACGGTGGCGATTGAGGAAAAACTCAGCGCCAAAACCAAGTCCTCCAGCAACGCCAACCGTACCGGTTCGATGAGTCATACCGCCAGTACGGGGCTGAATTTGCCCTATTTTTCCGGTGCGGTGGAGAAGTTGGCCAATTCCAACTTCAAGCTGGACTCCAGCAACAAGTTTGACGGCAAGGGTGAAACCAATGCCGAGAATACCTTTACCGGCAATATCACGGTGACAGTGATCGAAGTGCTGGCCAACGGCAATCTGTTGGTGAGCGGTGAAAAGCAGATTGCCATTCACAACGAACACGAGTTTCTGCGATTTTCCGGTGTGATCAACCCGCTGGACATCAAGTCGGGTAACCAGATTTCGTCAACCAAAGTGGCGGATGCCCGCATCGAGCAACGCGCTAATGGCGTGGTGGGCGATGCGCAGGATGCCGGCTGGTTGCAGAAGTTCTTCATGTCGGTTGCGGCATACTGATTCGCGGGGCATCTATCATGCGTTTTCTGACTGTTATCGGCTTAACCCTGCTCGCTTCGCTGGCTCAGGCCGCACCACCGTCCACCGACGCAGGTCAGCGGATCAAGGATCTGGCGACGGTGCAGGGGGTACGTCCCAATCAGCTGGTCGGTTATGGCTTGGTGGTGGGTCTCGATGGTACGGGGGATCAGGCAACCCAGGCACCGTTTACACCGTTGAGCGTACAGGCCTTGCTGGATCGCATGGGGATTCAGGTGCCGCCGGGTATGTCGATTCAACCCAAGAATGTGGCTGCGGTTACCCTGACCGCAACCTTGCCGGCATTTGCCAAGCCCGGCCAGGCGCTGGATGTGACTGTGGCATCGTTGGGGACGGCCAAAAGCCTGCGTGGTGGCACCCTGATTCTCAGTCCTTTGCGGGGTGTGGACGGGCAGATTTATGCCATGGCTCAAGGCAATATTCTGGTGGGTGGTGCCGGTGCTTCGGGTGGCGGTAGCAGTGCGCAGGTCAATCATCTCAATGCCGGCCGGATTCCATCCGGTGCCACGGTAGAGCGCGCGGTGCTGACGCCGCTGGGGCAGGGTGACTACATTAATCTGGAGCTGACCCAGTCTGACTTCACCACCGCCAATCGCATGGTGGACGTGATCAACCGTTCTCTGGGGGCAGATACAGCAAGGGCGCTGGATGGTCGTCTGGTGCAAGTGCGCGCGCCGCGTGACAGCAATGAACGGGTGACTTTCCTGAGTAAAGTGGAAAATCTTGCCGTTCAAGCGGCAGAAAATTCCCCTCGGGTCATCATCAATGCTCGCACCGGGTCGGTGGTGATGAATCAGGCGGTGATGCTGGATAGTTGCGCGATTGCCCACGGCAATCTGTCGGTAACCGTGAATGCCACCAATTCCGTGAGCCAGCCAAATGCTTTCTCGCAGGGGCAAACCGCTGACGTACAGAATGCCGATGTCGCCATCAAGGCCGACAAAGGCCAGCTGGTGCAGCTTAACAAAGGCGCGAAGCTGGCTGACGTGGTGAAAGCGTTGAATTCGATTGGCGCGACACCGCAAGATTTGCTGTCGATTCTGCAGGCGATGAAAGCTGCTGGGGCGCTGAAAGCCGAGCTGGAGATCATCTGATCGCAATACTGCTTATGTATCAAATCCCGCCTGGTTGGCGGGATTTTTTTGGGCTGTATTAGCATGGCCTGATTCTTGCTTTTAAACAGGAAACAGCAGGCAGGATGGAGACGCAGATGAATCCGCTCATGACAAACAGGCCTTCGGCCGCCGTCGATCTCAGTGGTCGGCTGTCGTATGACGTGCAGGCGTTGACGCAATTGCGGACTCAGGCACGGGGTGACGAAAAGGGCTCGGTCAAGGCAGTCGCGCAGCAGTTCGAGGCCATGTTTACCTCAATGATGCTGAAGACCATGCGCAACGCAGTGCCGCAAAGCGCGATCGGTCAGAGCAACGAAACCCGCATGTTTCAGGGCATGTTTGACGACCAGTTGTCGCAAAACCTGGCATCACATCGTGGCTTGGGTATTGCCGCGTTGATTGAACGGCAAATGACACGTACCGACCTGATTGCCCCCAAGGATTTGCCGACACACAAATCCGGCAAACCGCTGACCATGCCTGTTCCGGCTGCGCTGCAAAACGCGCAGCAGGCACTGGATAGCGCTAAAGGGCAGAAGACGGACAGCGCCACGCCCTTAGCCGATTTTGTGGATGCCGTCGTCAGCCAGGCACGCAAGGCGGCTGACGCAATAGGCGTTGCCCCGCATCTGCTGGCGGCTCAGGCAGCACTGGAAACCGCCTGGGGCAAGCGCAAGATTGTCGATGCATCCGGCAATGACAGTTTTAACCTGTTTGGCATCAAGGCAGGCAAGGGGTGGCAGGGCAAAGTGGCCCATGTTGCCACGACCGAGTTTGAAAACGGCCAGGCCGTGAAAAAAGTGCAGCCATTCCGTGTGTACGGATCGTATGGCGAAGCAATGGAAGACTATGCCCGTCTGGTGAAAGACAACGGTCGTTACCAGCAGGCACTGAATCAAGGTGGCGATGCGCGAGCCTTTGCCGCCGGTTTGCAGCAAGGGGGTTATGCCACTGATCCCAACTATGCGCAAAAGCTGGAACGTGTCGCGAACAGCAAGACCTTGCAACGGGTTGCAATGAAGGCTTACGCGCAAGGTATTTGAGCGCCAACGTCGCGCCCAGCCTTAATTATGGCCGTTTGTGGCCGATAACATGACTGAAGACACCCGGATGGCGGGTGGGGATGAGACAAAATGGGTTCTGGAGTTTTTGGAGTTGCACTTTCGGGCTTGAATGCCGCGCAGTCCGGCCTGTTGACCACATCGCACAATGTGGCCAACGCCAGTACGCCGGGTTACAACCGTCAGGAAATCCGCCAGCAAGCCAGCCGGCCACAGTTTACCGGGGGCGGTTTTCTTGGTCGTGGTGTCGAGGTGACCAATATCGTCCGTGCCTATGATGATTTTCTGGAAAAATCGGTGCTCAGTGCTGAAACCCAGAAGGGCTATCTGGATGGTGTCCTGCAACAGATCAACATTCTCGATGGTATCGTCGCCGATCCAACAGTAGGCCTGTCTCCGGCGGTGCAGGATTTCTTCAAGGGCGTGCAGAACACCACCAGCAACCCTGCATCCGTTCCATCGCGTCAGCAGTGGATCAGCCTCGCCAATGCCATGGCCAGCCGTTATCAACAGATCAATGATCGTCTGCAAGAGGTGCGTGATGGCGTGAACGGCGAGATTTCCACCGTGGTCAGCCAGATCAACGCTTACGCCGCCAATCTGGCCGATCTGAACAACCAGATTTCTGCCGTTTCCGGTTCCGGGAAACCACCAAACGACCTGCTTGATCAACGCGATGCGGTGATCGAAGACCTTAACAAGTTGATCAAGGTGACCGCCACGCCGCAGGATGATGGTTCGGTCAACGTGGTGGTCGGCAATGGCCAGTCTTTGGTGTTGGGTGGTACCTACAACAAATTCACCGCAACCCCGGGGCTATCTGATCCGGAGAACCTCGAAGTTGGTATCACTCAGGGTTTGATCAATGTGCCGGTGCCGAGCAGCCTGCTGACCGGCGGAAAACTGAGTGGTTTGCTGAATTTCCGGACTGCGTCGCTGGATCTGGCGCAAAACTCGCTCGGCCGCGTTGCCATCGCCATGGCGCGGACCTTTAATGAGCAACATCAACTGGGTATCGACCTCAATGGCCAGCCGGGCATGGATATGTTTAACGTTGCCAGCCCGAAGGTGGTGTCGTATGCCAATAATGGCGGCACTGCATGGTTGTCGGCCAGCATTGCCGCGCCTGCCGAGCTGACCACCAGCGATTATCGAGTGTTTGCAACTGCAGCGGGTTACGACATCACCCGCCTGTCAGATAACTACACACGGTCGATTACCGCTGCACAAATGGGGGCCGGGTATACCGCCGATGGCGTGACCTTCCAGCTCAGCTCGGGCGCACCGGTGGTGGGTGATTCGTTCCTGATTCAGCCCACACGCAACGGTGCGCGCGATTTCGAGATGCTGATTACCGATACCAGCAAGCTGGCAGTGGCTGCGCCAATGCGTACCGAAGATATCGCCAGTCGTCCGACTGATCCGATCCAGCTGGTATTCGATACGCCGCCCACAACTTTCCATGTGGTCAACACCAAGAGCCAGGGCATTCTGGCGGTGAACGTGCCTTATACCACCGGTGGCAATATCGATTACAACGGCTGGCGCGTACAGGTGAGCGGCGCACCCGCTGCCGGTGACAGCTTTATCGTAAATTCGCAGACGGCCATTGCCTCCGCCGGTAACACCGGTGGTGCGACCATCAGCACCCCGGTGACTTCGACAGTCAATAATAATTTGGGCAATACCGGCACTGGCCGTATCAGCGCGGGTTCGGTCAATTCGCCCTACGACAAGGTCACACTGACTTACAACTCGGCAGGCGTCGGCACTTTCGACGTGGTCAACACCACCACCGGCGCACCGCTCGCTACCGGCTTGGCCTACAACCCGGCAGTCGGCAATATCGATTTCAACGGCTGGCGCATCCAGATCAGCGGCGCTCCTGCCAACGGCGACACCTTTGTGGTTGACCGGACTGTCGCCAGCCTCGGGCCACGCAACACTGGTAGTGGCACGATCAGCGAAACTGTGCCGGTTCCGCCCAACACCCAGTTCGAGCCGGACTTGAGCAAGATTCAGCGTCCGGTAACCTTCCTGTTTACCAGTGCCACCACCTTCAAGGTCTACGAGCAGACTGCCACCGGCATGACCGAATTGACGCCGGGTTCGCTGGGTTTCGCCCCCGCATCACCGCTGACAACTTATGGCCCCAACGGCTTTAATTACGATTCGGTGAATGGCACGGCATTTGCCGCCAATGGCTGGTCGGTGAAACTGACCGGCAACGTGGCTACCGGCGATCGTTTTCTGGTTGGCCCGAATACTGCCGGCTCATCGGATAACCGCAATGCACTGGCAATGGGAAATCTGCAGGTGACCAATATCCTGTCCGACGGCACGGCCTCGTATCAGTCGTCGTATAGCCAGATGGTGAGCATGGTCGGCAATCAGGGCAATCAGGCCAAGATTGCCTCAGAAGCGCAAAATACCTTGGCGAAAGAGGCGCGCTCTGCCAAGAGTGGCTTCTCCGGCGTTAATCTGGACGAAGAGGCCGCCAATCTGATCAAATATCAACAAGCCTATCAGGCTGCGAGCAAGGTGATTGCGATTGCGCAACAAACCTTCCAGAGCATTCTGGATATTGGCTAAGAGGTAAATCGCCATGAGCATGCGAGTCAGTACCAATAATATTTTTGCCCTCGGCTCCGCCAGTATTACCGAGCGTCAGGCCGATCTGGTCAAGCTGCAGCAGCAGTTATCAACCGGCAAACGTGTGTTGACGCCTTCCGATGACCCGGTGGCGTCGGCGCAGATTCTGGAAGTGACGCAATCGCGTGACCGTAACACGCAATTCATGCTCAACGGTGACGACGCCAATTCCGCCGTTGCCATGGGTGAAACCACGCTGCAATCGGTGGTTAACCTGTTGCAGAACGTCAAGCAGCTGGCGGTGAACGCCGGTAACCCGACCCTGGCGTTGAGCGAGCGATCCATCCTGCAGTCGGAGTTGCAAGCGCGTTATCAGGAACTGCTGGGCCTGGCCAATAGCACCGATGGCAGCGGCTTGTATCTGTTTTCCGGCTATCAGGGCGCAACGCGGCCATTTGAAGAAGTGGCGCCGGGCGTGGTGGCCTATTTTGGCGATCAGGGGCAGCGCCAGGTGCAGATCAGCCCGTCGCGTTCGCTGCCGGTGAGTGATTCCGGCCGTGATATTTTCCAGCGCATCAAGGAAGGCAACGGCTCGTTTGTCACCGAGTCGCCGAGTTCGCCGTTGAATACCGGCACCGGCATTATCAGCCCCGGCAGCGTGCTGGACCCGGTGAAGTGGAAAACGGCAGGTGCCAATGGCATGCCAGCCAATTTTACTATCAAGTTTTTCGTTGATAACAGCAGTGTTCCTGCCGTTACCACCTACGATATCCAAGATAATACTCAGGGTATTTCTTTACTGACCGGTTCCCCGTTGGTGCCACCACCGGCAACGCCTTATGGTCGGGTGTATCAGCCCAACGCTACCATCGAGCTGAATCGATTGCCGACCGATCCTGCCGGCCCTGCGTTTGATTATGGTGCGCAGTTTTCGATTGAAGGCGCGCCAGCTACTGGCGACACCTTTACCGTGCGCGCCTCCAAAGACGTGCAGCTGTTCGACACCCTGACCAACCTCAGCAATACCCTGGTCTCTAACAAAACCAGCACCGCGCAGGCGGCCGAGTACCAAAACCGGCTGAACCTGGTGATGCAGGGGCTGGACAACGCGCTGACCAATATCTCGTCAATCCAGGCGGATATCGGCGCGCGTATGAACGAAATCGACTCGGTGAAAGACTCGCAATCGGATCTGAACCTGCAATACAACACGCAGTTGAAGGATCTCGGTGCGCTGGATTACGCCAAGGCAATCAGTGATTTTTCGCTGACCCAGACCTATCTGGAAGCTGCGCAGAAAACCTTCATGCAGACGCAGAAACTGTCGCTGTTCGATCAGATTTAAATCTGTAGTAGCAGGTATTGCCCAAGAAAAAGACTGGCTTCGGCCAGTCTTTGCCATTGGCCAGCACGCAGGCGCCAGGCAGGGTATTGGCTGCAGGCTGTGCCTAACACCGTCAATCCAGCCAGAATCAGCAAGCTTGCTTGCTGCATCTGCCAGCTCGCCCAGAACAAGGCTGCCGCGCCGCCAAGGTATTCAACTGCGCCAGCCAGATAATGGTGGCGATTGGCAGGATGGGGATAGGAACGCAAGGGCCAGATCACCGCGCCGAGATAACCCAGCGCCAGACTCAAGGACAGCCAGTGTTGTGGTGCATTAAGCGGAGTTTGCAGTGCCAGCCAGCCGCAGCCTGCCGCGATCGGCAAAAACAGCGCAAACCGGGTGATCTGCGCCAGCGCCTGGCCGTGTTGTCCAAGGTGACTGAGGCTATCGCGTCGCCAGCAATAAGCGGGGGTCAGGTGGCCGAGCAGGGAGCTGGCCAGCCCCAGATACAGCATCAACAGCAAGGCCAGTGATGCTGCAGGCGTCATTTCAGGCAAACCAGTTGAGCAGACCGTCCAGCCCGACGTGGGTCAATGCATAAGCTGCTTGCTGACGCACAATCGGCTTGGCATGGTAGGCAATGCCGACGCCGGCTTCGCCAAGCATTTTCAGGTCATTGGCACCGTCGCCCAGCGCAATCACCTGATCCGGGCGCAAGCCGAGTTCGCTACGCAGCTTGATCAGCCAGTCCTGCTTGGCCTGTGCATCGAGAATGCTGCTGGCAACCTTGCCGGTGAGTTTGCCGTCAACAATCTCCAGTACGTTGGCGTGGGCCTGGGTCAGGCTCAACCGTGTCTGCAGCCGTTCGGTGAAGAAGGTGAAGCCGCCCGATACCAGCAGGCTTTTCAGCCCGGCAGCATGCGCCGTTTGCAACATGCGCTCCGCACCCGGATTCAGCTGCAGCCGTTCTTCATACACCCGGCCCAGTGCAGATTGATCCAGCCCCGCCAGCAGCGCCACACGCTCGCGCAGGCTCTGCGCAAAATCCAGCTCGCCACGCATCGAACGCTCGGTGATTTCCGCCACCTTGTGTTTGATGCCAAGCATATCGGCGATCTCATCGATACATTCGATATTGATCAGCGTCGAATCCATGTCCATCACCACCAGGCCGAAGTCACTCAGTTTTTTCGCCGGGTCGATAAAGGCATAGTCGATGTTCTGTTCATCACAATAGGCGGCAACCGCATCGCGGCTCACGGCATGGCTGCCCAACAGGCGGAAGGCCGGGAAGGGGCTGGATTCGATGGCTTCAATGGCGCTGCTGCCGGCCAGTTGTGCAATGTGCTGCGCCTGATCCTGGGTGAGCGAATAGGACTGGATTACGAGTTTCATAAACAATTCAATTAAGTGGTGTCTGCAATAAATTGTAGGTCGGACTTCAGTCTGACCTGCAGGGATAAAAATGAAGCGTTGCCTTTAACTCAGTTCGCGCACCAATTCCTTGATGGCGTTGATGCGGTCTTTCACCGCATCCAGCTTGTTTTCGTATTTCAAGCGATCCGGCCCGGCCAGCTTGAACTGGCGCTTGGTCTGGATCAGCTTGATGATTTTCATCGGATCAATTGGCGGATTCGGCACAAACTGCACAATCAGCCCGGTTTCAGTAGCGTCGATTTTCTGCATGCCCAGCGGTTTGCTCACCAGCCGCAGGCGGTGAGTTTCCAGCAGGGTTTTTGCCGGGTCGGGCAGCAGGCCGAAGCGGTCGATCAACTCCTGCTGCAAGTCATCCAGCTCCTCGCCGCTGTCGCAGTTGGCCAGGCGTTTGTAGATCACCAGCCGTTCGTGCACGTCCGGGCAATATTCGTTCGGCAGCAGCGCCGGCGAATGCAGGTTGATTTCGGTGGTCACGCCCAGCGGCTGGGTCAGGTCCGGCTCTTCGCCGCGTTTCAGTGCTTTTACCGCGTTGTTGAGCATTTCGCTGTAAAGGCTGAAGCCGATTTCCTGCATTTCGCCGGATTGTGATTCGCCCAGCACCTCGCCGGCACCGCGAATTTCCAGATCGTGCATCGCCAGATAAAAGCCGCTGCCGAGCTCTTCCATCATCTGGATCGCTTCCAGCCGCTTTTTCGCCGCCGGTGTCATTGCCGCTTCTTCCGGCGTCAGCAGGTAGGCGTAAGCCTGGTGGTGCGAGCGGCCAACGCGGCCGCGCAACTGGTGCAACTGCGCCAGGCCAAAACGGTCGGCACGGTGGATGATGATGGTGTTGGCGGTTGGCACGTCGATGCCGGTTTCAACAATCGTGGTGCACAGCAGCAGGTTAAAGCGCTGCTGGTGGAAATCGCGCATCACCGCTTCCAGCTCGCGTTCCGGCATCTGGCCGTGGGCGACGGCGATACGCGCTTCCGGCAGCAGTTTTTCCAGCCTTTCGCGGATATTGCCGATGGTTTCCACCTCGTTGTAGAGGTAGAACACCTGTCCGCCGCGCTTCAGTTCCCGCAGCGCTGCTTCGCGCACAATGCCATCATCGATGCGTGAAACAAAGGTCTTGATCGCCAGCCGCTTCTGCGGCGCAGTAGCGATCACCGAAAACTCGCGCAGGCCTTCCAGCGCCAGCGACAAGGTGCGCGGGATCGGCGTCGCAGTCAGCGTCAGCACGTCGACTTCGGCGCGCAGCGCTTTCAGGCGTTCTTTCTGGCGCACACCAAAGCGGTGTTCCTCGTCGATGATCACCAGCCCGAGGTTGTTGAATTTCACATCCGGCTGCGCCAGCTTGTGCGTGCCAATGACGATATCGATGCCGCCGCTGGCCAGACCTTTCAGTGCTTCATTCACCTCTTTGGTGGAGCGGAAGCGCGACAGCTCGGCAATCCGCACCGGCCAGTCGGCAAAACGGTCGCGGAAATTCTGGAAATGCTGTTCCGCCAGCAGCGTGGTCGGCACCAGCACCGCTACCTGCTTGCCCGCCATCGCCGCGACAAACGCGGCGCGCAGCGCAACTTCGGTTTTGCCAAAGCCGACATCGCCACACACCAGCCGGTCCATCGGCCGGCCGGAGGTCATGTCTTCGATCACTGACTGGATTGCGGTTTGCTGATCGCGGGTTTCTTCAAAACCAAAGCTGGCGGCAAATGCCTCGTAATCGTGCTGATTCAGCTTGAACTGGTGCCCCTGGCGCGCGGCGCGCTGGGCGTAGAGATTGAGCAACTCGGCAGCGGTGTCGCGAATCTGCTCCGCTGCCTTGCGTTTGGCTTTGTCCCAATGGCCGCTGCCGAGCTTGTGCAGCGGCGCGTCGTCCTGCGCTGCGCCGGTGTAGCGCGAAATCAGGTGTAATTGCGATACCGGCACGTACAGCTTGTCGTTACTGGCGTATTCCAGCAGCAGGAATTCGGTGCTGCCGTCGCCCAGATCGAGGTTGACCAGGCCCATATAGCGGCCAATACCGTGCTGCTCGTGCACCACCGCATCGCCGATTTTGACTTCGGACAGGTCGCGCAACATGCTGTCGGCGCTGACCTTCTTGCTCTGGCGGCTTTCCCGGCTGCGGCTGACGTGTTGGTACAGCTCGCTTTCGCTGATGATGGCAAGTTGTGCTTCGGCCAGATAAAAGCCCGAATACAGCGGCCCCACGCCGAGGCAGAAAGGCTCTTTGCTGGCTTCAAATTCGGCCCAGCTTTCCAGCAGCGCCGGTTTCAGCCCGTATTCGGCGAGGAAACCGGCCATGGTTTCGCGTCGACCGAGCGATTCGGCCAGCAGCAGGGTTCGGCCACTCTGATTGGCGACAAAATGCGCCAGCCGTTCCAGCGGGTTGTCGGCGCGGCGTTCCACCTGCAGCGGTGGCAAGGGCAGGGCAGGGCCGTCGCCCTCCGGCGTGGCAGAAATCGGCACGCGGCGCAGCGGCTTTTGCAAGCCAAAAAACTGGTCCGGCAGCAGGTAGATTTCCTGCGGATCAAGCACCGGCCGGCTGCGATCGCCCGCCTGCAGCTTGTGTCGCGACAGGGTGTCTTGCCAGAAACGCTCGATCGCCTGCTGCAGATTGTGGTGCTGCACCAGCAGCGTGTTCTCCGGCAGATAATCGAACAGCGTCGCGGTGCCTTCGAAGAACAGCGGCAGGTAATACTCAATGCCGGCCGGCGCCAGGCCGTTGCTGATGTCTTTATACAGCTGCGACTTGGACGGATCGCCCTCGAAACGCTCGCGGAAATTCTGGCGGAAGCGGGTGCGCCCGGCATCGTCGAGCGGAAACTCGCGCGCCGGCAGCAGGCGGATTTCCGGCACCGGGTAGATGCTGCGCTGCGTGTCCACATCAAAAGTGCGGATGGTCTCGATTTCGTCGTCGAACAAATCAATGCGGTACGGCAGCGTGCTGCCCATCGGAAACAGATCAATCAGACCGCCGCGCACGCTGTATTCACCGGCCGAATACACCTGTGTTACGTGTTCATAGCCCGCCAGCGTCATCTGCCCGCGCAGCTGGTCGAGGTCGATTTTGGTTTTGGCTTTGAGGAAAAAGGTATACGCCGCCAGATACTCCACCGGCGGCAGCCGCAACATCGCCGTCGCCGCCGGCACCAGCAGAATGTCGAACTCGCGGTTTTTCACCTGCCACAAGGTCGCCAGCCGCTCGGACACCAGATCCTGATGCGGCGAAAAATGATCGTAAGGCAGCGTCTCCCAATCCGGCAGCAGCAACACCCGCTTGCCCGGCGCAAAATAGCCGATCTCCTCGCGCAGCCGCTGTGCGTGTTGTGCGGTTTCGGTCAACACCAATAGCGGCGCGGCCTGTGTGGCCAGGCCATTGAGCCACCAGGCATCGGACGAAGCCAGCAACGGCGGGGCAGTACGGAATTGGCCGGCGGGCGGCAGATCAAATGCAAACACGGATAGCAGGCAGATCGGATTGGGAAAGCCGGCATTTTAACAGGCTGGGCGGGGAGTGGGGCTTTGCTGCTGGGCGTGTGGGGCGATAAGCAAGCGATGCAAATCGAGCATGGCCTGCAGGGCGCATCGGGATTGGGCTGCAGGCCGGGCGGGGAGGCAATGGGGGAGCGGCTTGCAGGGCAGAGGGGGGAGCATAGGCAAAGCGCCTGCCGATACCTTATTGGCTTGACCGTTAGTGTTTATCTGAAAATGATGATTGTCGGATTTCGGCCAATTGTTGCCGTTGCGACTGGATGCCCCATAAGACTGCTTCCAGTAAAATAGCCGACACCCACAACCAAAAGGCCGTCGGCGCCGGTTATGTCAAATGTTGGAGTTCACCGAGTGCGCGTCATAGACCTCAATGGTAAAGATCGCTGGTCTTTGGATGGTGTTCGCCAGCGCTACTCTACCTACGCTACACAATTCCAAGTTTCGTTTCCATCCCGCCTTGAGCCTACTACTCACGTTTTGGGCGAGACAAAGTGGATCTATCCAGTCCTGGAACAGGTCTTGCGGGGCGTAACTCAGGGTGATGCTGCATGCGTGCAAATTGCGGTGGACCTTGTCTGTGATGACGCCCGCTTTGCGTTTGGAAAAATCTACAAGGACAAAGCTGCAACCTTGCTTCGACGTGCGGCGCTAACAGCGTCACAGCAAGATCAGTTGCGCAAGCGTATCGTCTTCATGCTGAACTGCGGACATATACCCCCCGAGTACAAGTGCTACGCTCGGCTCTTACGAAGCATTGGATTAGGCCCTTACAGGGCGTACCTGGAGTCAGTCATCCCATGCGGCCCCAGAGTTCGCCACTATCTTGCGTATTTCCGCTCGATCGATAGCTAAAAGGAGGTCTCATGCCGTCTTGGGCTGGTTATCGGCCAAGATCGGCCGCTGGGCTATGGGCGCCAAATTTCCGCTTAGGGTCGTAATTTGACGGTCAGCGGGATGTGGCAGGTGAATCTTTCGATATTTTGAATTTGCGGCTGGCGTTTGGAGGGGGCTCTGAGACGTGACTATTACCAGCCATCCCTGCAGCCCACTCTGCTCTTGCCTTCCAGCCCGGCCTGCAGCCCAATACCAGTGCGCCTTGCAGGCTTGCCTGATTTGCCGCCGATTCAGCAGACACCGGTAATTCCGCTTTCCCCATCCCACCAAACTCAAACCGCCTGTTAGCCCACATTTTTCACCAACCACCATCGCCCCCCGCCCAGTAATGACACACAGCAATGAGCAGCGCCTTTGCGTCTGATCATGGCGGTTTTCCGGTGTTTTATTCCTTCTCCG
>JAXMFR010000050.1:0-18857 GCA_046347685.1 Chitinivorax sp. | reverse complement strand
ACAGGCGATGCGTCAGTCCAAGTCCATTCAAAAAAATATCGTCATGCGATACCACAACCAAAGCCCCCCGGTAGCTGAGCAACATGGTTTCCAGCGCATGCATTGAGGGAAGGTCCAGGTGGTTGTTTGGCTCATCCAGCAATAACATCTGAGGCGCCGGGTCAGCATATAGCACGCAAGCCAGTGACGCTTTCAGGCGCTCTCCTCCACTGAGCAAAGCACTGGGGCAGGAGATCTTTTGTGCATCCAGTCCAAGTTGGGCCAACAGCATGCGCAAGTGCCCCTCCCCGGCGGCGCGGTTGGCCTCCAGCATCTGCGCCAATACAGAGCGTTGTGACTCAAGATTGGCCAAATGCTGGTCGAGATAGACGGCACCGTTTATCACACTGCAGCGCCCACTCAGGGGTTGTAGTTGGCCTGCCAGCACTTTAAGCAAGGTTGATTTGCCACAGCCATTGGCCGCAACCACGCCCACACGCTGCTGCCCGAATAACGTCAAACTGATGTGACGTGCGGCCCCCAAGCCAAATGGCAGCTCTACTGCATCCAATTCGGCGACACGGCGCTGTGGGACTTGAGCTACCGGCAGGGCGTGCAAGTCGATTACTGCGCAGTTTTCCACTTGCCGTGCGGCTTCTTGCACCCGTAGGGCAAGCTGCTCTCGAGTGGCGGCATGTTGTTTGCGAAGTTTGCCTGCTGAGCTTTCGCTGCGTTCCTGCTGGCGATCCAGCAAGATCCTGGCCTGATTGGCTTCGTGTCGATTTCGATTACCTTGCGCCTGTCGCCGCACTTGGCGCTCGTGCTGTTCATGCAACGCCTTCTCTGCACGTCGACGCTCCAGCTTGCATTGTTCAAGCTGCTGAATAGCGTTCTGCTGTTGCCGCTCTTTGCTCTGCGCATAAAAAGAATAGGCGCCACCATAACTGCGCAGCCCCAACGGCGACAGCTCAACGATACGCGCCATCGATTCCAGCAGCTGGCGATCATGGCTCGCCACCACCAGCCCTCGTGACCAACGCTGCAACTGCCCAATAAGTGCCTGTCGGCTCTGCCGGTCGAGGTGATTGCTGGGTTCGTCCAGAATCAGAAAATCCGCCTCTGACAGCATGGCACCAATCAATGCCACGCGCGTGGCTTCGCCACCGCTCAGTTCGCTGACAGGCACCGCAGCATGCAGATAGCCCAGACCATTGCGCTCCAGTTCCTGCTGAAGCTGCAGACGCACATCCCAGTGATCGCCCACTGCGTCGAAATCCTCTGGCGCGGTGCTACCAGCCTCGATCCGTAGCAAGGCATCAAACCGGTGCTGCAGGCCTGCCAGGCTCGCCACAGTCAAGTTAGCGGGATACGAAATCTGCTGACGGAGGTAATGCACACGCCCGGAGCAAACACAGCGCCCGGCCGTTGGCTGCAACATCCCGGCCAGGATGCCCGCCAGCACGGTCTTACCGATGCCGTTGCGTCCAACCAGGCCCGTCGGCTGCTGATCGAACAGCTCGTTAATATCAGAGAAAAGCGCTCTGCCATCCGGCAGAACATAAGATACGCCGTCCAGCGCGAGAAATGGATTTGTCATGCGTCACTCCATAGATGCCAAGAACTCCCCCTCTCGGGGCGGGTGGAGACTGGTCGTCGTTACGACGACGGCATCAATGGCGCATGGGACGAATACCTCAGAATGAAATAATGACGCTTGCGGTTAGGACACAGCCCCCACTCAAGAGTTCCATGCCTGGCGACAGAAATTGGCTGAGCCTCCAAACAAGGTGATATCCCACCCGTCGTCACCATGCCCGCTGAAGGCTATTGAGCGGCGTTGCAATAGCCTCTGCCACTTAATCGGCAGCTTATTCAGAGGTTTCCAATGCGGTAGTTACACCAGCTACGGGCCGATACCCGCAACTGCAAGCACAGGCAACGCCACGAAGCAACTGACCGCAAGTCATGAGTGACAAATTTCACTTCCAGCAACAAATTTAATTGGGGTATAGTCAGAGCAATTACTCGAACCCTGGGAGGGGTAGCAATGGGAGACCAGTCCTTGCTGGATCGTGCCAACGCCGCTGCAGCGGAACACGCCAACGTCACAGTGTCCATTAACCCCGCCACGCTGGAAAAGCTCGGCCATGTCGATAACACCGACCTGGCCCGGCTGCCGGCGATGTTCGCAGCAGCCCGTACAGCACAGGCGCAATGGGCGCAGAAATCCTTCGCCGAACGTGCAACGCATATCAAGAAAATGCGCGACTATATTGTGGCTAACGCTGAAGAGCTTGCCAGTATCGTCGCCCGCGACAATGGCAAATCCCGCGTGGATGCCCTGGCAACGGAGGTTCTACCCTGCGCACTTGCCTGCAATTGGTACATGAAAAATGCAGCCAAGGTGCTGAAGCCGAAATCGCTGGGCGTTTCCAGCATCCTGTTTTTCAACAAACGCTCACAGGTGATGCACGTGCCGATGGGCGTGGTCGGCATCATCAGCCCCTGGAACTATCCATTGTCGATCCCGTTCGGCGAGTTGGTGATGGGCTTGATGGCGGGTAACGCAATCATGCTCAAGGTAGCGGCGCAAACACCTTTGGTAGGCAAAGCAATCGAAGCCATTGTTGCCGCAGGCGAGTTGCCGGTCGGTTTGTTTCATCACGTAGTTGGTAGTGGCGGAGCTGTATCGACAGCCTTCTTCAAACATCGCATCGACAAATTGTTCTTTACCGGCTCGGTAGCCACCGGCAAACAATTGATGGCGCAGGCGGCGGGAAACCTCACTCCGCTGTCTCTGGAGCTTGGCGGCAACGACCCGATGATCGTCCTCGCCGATGCCGATCTGGAACGCGCTGCCAATGGTGCAGCATGGGCGGGTTACCAGAACGCCGGCCAGTCTTGTGGCGGCGTAGCGCGCATTTATGTTGATCGTCGCGTGCACGATCAGTTTGTGGCACTGCTGGCAGAAAAAACCCGCAAAATGCGCCATGGCATCGATACCGATTACGAACTGGAGATGGGCGCGATGACTACCCACAACCAGCTTAAGGTGGTCGAGCGCCATGTTCAGGATGCCCTCGACAAGGGCGCCAAGATCGCTGCCCAATCTACTGCCAAGGGCGCCACGCCTGGCTATTTCTTCCCCGCAACGTTGCTCACCAACGTCCACGACGACATGCTGACGATGAAGGAAGAAACCTTTGGCCCGGTGATGGCAGTTGTACCATTTGACACCGAAGAAGAAGCGATCCTTAAAGCCAACAACTCGGATCTGGGCCTGACTTCATCAGTCTGGACACGCAACCAGGCGAAGGGCAAGGCCATTGCCGCGCGCCTGGAAACGGGCGTTACCGCGATCAACGATCATCTGTATACCCACGGTCTGTCGGAAACCCCGTGGGGTGGCTGGAAGCTATCCGGCATCGGCCGCACTCATGGAGCACACGGTCTGGCGGAAATGACCCATACCAAAGTGATCAATTGGGACATCCTGCCCGCCAAGCGCAATCTGTGGTGGTTCCCGTTCAGCAAACATACCCATCAGGCATTGCTGGCGGCACTGCGCTTTGCCTTCCCGCGCTCACTGGGCGAATACGTTGGCAGCTCGCTGAAATTGACGCCTTACTTGCTGAAGAAGATGTTCACCAGCTGGAAATAATCCGCCGCGCCAACAGCAAAAAAGGAGCCGCAAGGCTCCTTTTTGTTTTATGACAGAACGTATTACTACAGCCGGAAATGCCCAAGCGCCTGCTGTACGCGCAGCGCCTCGTGTTCCAGCTCGTTGGCAACATTCGCCGCCTGTTGTACCGCAGATGCATTGGTTTCTGCCATTTGCGCGATATTTTCCACATTCCGGGCAATATCGTTGCTGGCATTGCGCTGCTCGGTTACGGCATTGGCAATATCGCTGACTGCGGATTTCACCGCATCGGCACCTTGTTGAATGCGCGCCATCGCCGCCCCAGCCTCCTGGATCATTTCCACACCGGCGCCAACTCGCTGATGCCCCTGGTTCATTGAACTCACGGCACTGCCGGTTTCCGCCTGAATGCGGCTGATAGTATGGCCGATCTGCGAAGTGGCATCCGTGGTGCGCTCCGCCAATTTGCGCACCTCATCGGCAACCACTGCAAAACCACGCCCCACCTCACCGGCCCGTGCAGCTTCAATCGCGGCATTCAAGGCCAGCAAATTGGTCTGGTCGGCAATCTCCTTGATCACCGCAACAATTTGCGAGATTTCCGCCGAGCTGGCGTTCAGGGTATCAATGGCGCTCGAGGTTTGCGTTACCGCATCGGCTACTTGTTCCATTTCGTGCACGGCGGCCAGCACAATCTGCTGCGCCTCTGCAGCCAGCCGCTGCGCACCGCTGGCAACCTGATCGGTTTCACGGGTATGGTCCGCTACCTGCGCCACGCTCACGGTCATTTCCTCAACCGCAGCCGCCATTGATGATGCGGATGAGCTCTGTTCATGCGAGCTATGGGCAATGTTCGACGACGATTGCGCCAGCTGCGTCGACGAGCTGTGCACGTGGCTCACCGCGGCAGACAAATCACGAATCAGCACACCCCACTGCTGCGCCATGCCGTTGAATGACTCGGCAATCTCGCGCAATTCATCCTTGCCCGCCAGATTAGCGCGCACCGTCAAATCACCCGCTGCCAGCTGCCCCGATACTTTGCGCAAATCGTTCACCGAAGCACGCAGGGTCTGATAGGTTGTAAAAAACAACAACAAGCCCAAGCTTCCCGACAACACCACAGCCACCGCCGCTACCACATCTTCACGCAGCAATATGGCACGTCGTTGCTCCAGGCGCTGTTGCAAGCGTTCGGCCAAATGGTCATACAGGGAATAAGCGGCATCGACTACCTGGGTCATGTCGCTGAAATACTGCTTGGCATCAACAGCCGGTACCTCCGGCTCAACAAAATTGCGCACCGCCAATGCCTGCGAGCTGCTCAGCTGACTGAGCAGACGGGCGTTGCGCTCACCGGCGCTGGCCTTGAGTTCCGCGCTGTAACCGTAGGCGCTGTTCAGATCACCTTCCATCTCCGCGATCTTGTCGCGGATCAGGCCGGCAAACACCGCCATTTCGATACGCTCAGCCTGGGTAATCACCTGGCGACGGGCAATACCGGCGCCAAATCCACGCGCCAAGGCCAATTGCTCGGTCACTGGCAACAAACGGTCATACATCAGGTTTTGCACGTGGTAGCTATCACCTTCCGGGTCCAGCGCCAGCTCGCTTCGGTCACCGACCACGCCAGTCAGGCGCATCAACTCCGTAACCAGTAAGGTGTGTCGCTGAAAGTTTTCAGGCGCAGGCAAACCACGCCAAGACGACTGCAGCGTCTTCCAGTCCTGCTGCCATTTATGCATATCGCCAGTGAGCTCAAATTGGACCAATGTAGTCTGGCGCTGGGCCAGCAATGCAGCCATGGCAGTATCCAGCTGCTGCTCCAACGCCTGCAGCTTGGCAGCGCTCGACACATCGCCGGATAAAAAGGTGTTGCTCAAACCACGATGTAATTGCAGCTGCTGAATCAATTGCCGCAAATCATTATTCAGCTGCAAACCGGCCAACTCATGTTCTGTCGACTTCAGCAGCGCATACGAGTGGTGCACCGACTGATAGGAAAGCACCAGTACCGGCACCAGAAAAACCAGGCCGATGAGTAAAAACTTGCGGGAAAACGAGAGCCGACCAATCAGGCTCGAGACAAACTTCATGGGATACCTCGGATCAAAAGCGAAATGCAAACAACGAAGACAACACGTGATGAGAGACAGCACGCGCAGGCGCGCGTGAACTTGCAGTGTAGTCAATAAATTTGCGTTTCCCAGAAAAAAAGCCGGTGCAAGCACCGGCTTTTTGCGCTATCCAAGCGTGGATCTCAGCACACTCAGGCCAACCACAGAGGATCAGCACTGGCCAGATCAAATCCCTGAATATCAGCTGCATCCTGCAACGTTTGCAGATAGCGGTTCAGCGCCTGGCTGCGCGCCTGATGAGCCAGGAACTGGGCAATCTGATCCTTGACCATGGCAAATGGAACGGTGCGCCCCGGCTCGCGGCTATCCACACGAATGATGTGCAAACCAAAATCGGTTTTAATCAGGGAGTCGGCCATCTGCCCCACTTCCAGGCTGAATACGGCAGCATCGAACTCGGGAACGGTTTCACCACGACGCAAGGCGCCCAGGCTGCCGCCATCGGCTGCCGACGGGCAGGCAGAATGCTGTTGCGCCAATTCGGCAAAACGCTGCGGCGCTTGTTTCAATTCATCCAGCACCTGCTGCGCCAGGGTTTCAACCTCCCCATCCTGTTTGCCATCACGCGGATCAAACAGAATATGGCTGGCCGCCACCGTATCGCCACTACGAAATTTATCCGGATACGCCTGATAAAACGCCTCACACGCCTGCTCGGCAATGTCTTCAATCGGGCATGTGGCGGCAATCACCGCGTGAATCCGCTCATCGTCATCCTCGCCCTCGATACCCTGTTGCGCAGCCTGCTGCAATAGCAGCTCGCGCAGAATCAGCTCGTGCGCAGCGGCGGCGAAAGGGTCACGTGCGTCTTGGTGACGCGGAATTTCCGCTTCGATTTTTGCGGGGCTGATTTCCACGCCATTCACAGTAATGCTCATCACTCGCTCCAGGGTTTAGCACATCAACAAGGTTCAGGGGCTGATCGGTTTAGCCGACACCAGCGACCGCTTCGAATCATCTACAGCAGCCAATCTCGCACCGCAGTGTGTTCGCCAGCAAACGCGAATACCCATCCTTGGCTCACGGCGAATCGGGCTCTGCAACCCCATCAGAACCATCAAAGGCCGCGATTTTAACACTGCCTCCCAACGCAACCAGCAGTGATTCGGACAGTAACGGACAAACGGCACTTGACTAGAGCAATCGCTCAAACATAAAATTGTCTGACAATACAACAAACGAACAATGTTGTTGTTCTACAAAATTACCTGCATCAGATAAAACAAAGTCATAACACACCAAGGAGAAACGACATGCAGCAAGCCTGGAAAGTCATCAAGAAATACACCTATCTGATTGTGTTTATCGTGCCCGCAGCCGTCATGCTCGGCGCACATTTCGGTGGGGCGCTGGCATTCCTTACGCCATTTGTCGCATTTGGACTGCTGCCACTGCTGGATCTGATCATTGGCGAAGATCGCAGCAATTACAGCGAAGCCGAGGAAAAACAGATGGACAGCGAGCTGTATTACCGTCTGATCACTTTTCTGTTTGTGCCCGCCTATTACCTTGCGCTGCTTTACGCCGTCTATCGCGCTGCCACTGCAGACTGGACGCTATGGGACTACATCGGCAACGTCTGGTCCGCCGGCATTCTTGGTGGAATCAATATCACCGTGGCGCACGAACTGGGGCACAAGCAAAATGCGTTTGAAAAATTCCTCGCAAAAACCTTGCTGCATGGTGTGTTCTACGGCCACTTCATGAATGAGCACAACAAGGGCCACCACGCGCTGGTTTCCACACCGGAAGACCCTGCCACCTCGCGTTTTGGAGAATCGTTTTATGCGTTCTATCCCCGCACCGTGATCGGCAGCTTCAAGAAAGCCTGCGAACTGGAAGCGCAACGGCTTGAACGTATGCAAAAAAGCCCCTGGAACTGGCGCAACGAAATGTATCGCAATGTCGCCTATCCACTTCTGATAGCGGTAGCGATCTATTTCGGCGCCGAAGCCATCAGCACTGTACCCAGTGCACTGCTTGGGCTGAGCGCGGGGCTGACCGCTGCAGGCTTTTTCGTGTTGCAAGCGATACTGGGTTTCAGCCTGCTGGAAATCGTCAATTATCTGGAACACTATGGTCTGGAACGTCGCAAACTCGACAATGGCCGCTACGAACGCGTGGCGCCGGTACACAGCTGGAACTCCAATCATCTGGTCACCAACTGCTTCCTCTACCACCTGCAGCGCCATTCCGATCACCACACCTGGCCGGCTCGACGTTATCAGACACTGCGCAATTTCAGTGACTCTCCGCAATTGCCCACCGGTTACGCCGGCATGGTCTTGCTGGCGGCGATCCCACCACTGTGGTTTGCAGTGATGAACCCACGCGTGGAAAACTTCATGCAACGGCAAAAGCAGCAGATTCATCAGCAGAACGTCATGGCCTGACCTGACTCCTCGTGGCGCCGGGCCCCCTACCCATTGAGCGCCAAACACCCCGCCTGACACCCGCCTTGTGCGGGTTTTTTCCTGCGTAGCGGAGACAATTTGCCTATCATTAAGAGCAATCCCGCTATCCATTGATTCGATCGTTTTCGCTTGGCACCCAAACCCAACCCACAGGCCGCAACGCTTGCAGCCGAACTCGATGAAATCAGGCGTCAGCAGACCCTGCTGCTGACCATGCTCGACCACACTCAAGCAGGCGTGGTTGTACATGGCAATGACGGTTCAGTACGTTATATCAACGCATCGGCACGCAAGATTCTTGGTTTGAGCATGGAAATGCTGCCCGAGCTTGGCAAACCGGACTGGCATTGGTGGCTGTTCGACGAATATGGCTCACGTCTGGCCCCGGAGCAATTTCCGGCACAACGTGTTTTTCAAACTGGCGAAGCCATTGATCAGCTGTTGTTGGCCATCCAACCGTTTGATGCGGGCGAATTGCGCTGGTGTGACGTCAAGGCGGCGCCGGTGCTCGATCTGGACGGTGAAATTTCGCAAGTGGTGGTGACACTGATCGATGTCACCACACAGCGCCGCGCACGCGAAGCACTGACTGCCAGCGAAAGCCTGCTGCGCAATATTCTCGATCAGGCACCAGTGGGGATCTGTATTACCGATGCCAGTGGCACCCTGCAGGCGATCAACCCAGCCTATTGCCAGCTGTTTGAATACAGCGCAGCAGAATTGATTGGCCAGCCGATGAGCATGGTCAGCCCACTGCCTTATCGTGGCGTGATGAACGAACTGTATCGGCGTTTTATCGATAGCGGCATGGAGTTTCGCGGCGAATGGGAAGTGGTCACCAAAAGCGGCGGCTCACGCACCGTGCTCGCCACATCGGCGCGCATCAGCAGCCTGAACCCACCACAGGCGGTGACCTTTGTTATCGACATCAGCGACAAGAAGGATCTGGAAAACGACCTGATCCAGAAAGCCAGCCTGCTGGAAAAACGTGCCCGCGAAGACGGCCTCACCGGTCTACTCAACCGCCAGGCCTGCTTTGAAATGCTCGACTACGCGCTGGAGCGCTGCAAGCGTTATCAGGAAACACTCAGTGTGTTGATGCTGGATGTTGATTTCTTCAAGCAGATCAACGACACCTATGGCCACATGACCGGCGATAAAGTGCTGACGGCGGTTGCCAATGCCATCAAACAGACGATCCGCACCGTGGATATAGCCGGGCGCTACGGTGGCGAGGAGTTCCTGGTCATCCTGCCAAACATCGACACCGACGGTGCAGCAATCGTAGCCGAACGTCTGCGCCAGGCGATCCTGGCCCTTCGCTTTGAAAACAGCGAGATTGAGGTCAGTGCCAGCTTTGGCGTCAGCAGTTATGCAGAAAACGACGATACCGAATTTCTGATCAATCGCGCCGATCTGGCCATGTACAAATCCAAGCGCAACGGACGGAACCAGGTCACAGCCGGATAATTTTTTTTGACAATTAGTTCTAATCAGGACTATATTGATTAGAACAATCAATACGGATAGACACATGTCTCCCAGCATTTTTCTTCCAGTGGTACGCGAACTGGTGCGCAGTTATCAGGCATTTGAACTTGCCTCGGCACGCCATATCCGGGAACTGGGGCTGACGCCGCCGCAGTTCGACATCATCGCCACGCTGGGCAACACACCGGGCATGAACTGCAAGGAGCTGGGCGAAAAAACCCTGATTACCAAAGGTACGCTGACGGGCGTGCTGGATCGACTTACTGATAAAGGTTTGATCTGTCGCAGCACACCACCGGAAGACCGCCGCAGCATTTTCATCTGCCTGACACCGGCAGGCGAAGCGCTGTTTCAGCAGGCATTTCCGGCGCATCTGCAATTTCTCGAAAACATTTTTGGCCGGCTGCAGCCGGCCACGCTCAACGATTTGCAAACCAGCCTGCAAGCACTGCGGCAGGCTTTTGAACAGGAGATTGAGGCATGAGCAAAATCACCGATCGCTACAGCCGGCTGCAAATATCGCTGCACTGGCTGATGGCACTGATGATCATCGGCGGGCTGGTTATGGGCGTGTATCTGGAAGATCTTCCGCTGTCGCCGATGAAATTGAAACTGCTGTCGTGGCACAAGTGGAATGGCATCAGCGTCCTGCTGCTGTTTGTGCTGCGGCTGGCGGTTCGCCACCTGCAGGGTGCCCCGGCGCTGCCGGCAAACATGCCCTCCTGGCAACAACAGGCTGCAGTGTGGGGGCATCGGGCGCTGTATCTGCTGATGTTGCTGATTCCGCTCAGCGGCTGGCTGATGAGCTCAGCCAAGGGCTTCAGCGTGGTGTATTTCGGCGTGTTGCCGCTGCCCGATCTGGTAGGCAAGAGCGCAGATCTGGCCGATTTCTTCAAGGAAGCACACGAGGCGCTGAACCAGCTGTTGTTACTGGTTCTGGCCGGGCATATCGGCGCCGCGCTGAAACACCATTATCTGGACGGTGACGACGTGCTCAGCCGCATGTTGCCATTCTTGAAACAACGCTGACTGGAGCAATGCCATGAACAAACTGTTTTTTCCCCTGCTGTTTGCCGGCAGCCTGCTGACTACGCCGTTGTTGGCGGCGCAACAGGTCGACATGAGCAAAAGCGAAATCCGCTTTAGCGCAAAACAGATGAATGTTGCTGCCGAGGGACGCTTCCGCAAGTTCGCCGCCAGGGTCGATTTTGATCCGGCGAATCTGGCGCAATCCAGTGTCAGCGTTGACGTGGATATTGCCAGCATCGACATCGGCAGCCGTGAAAACGAGACCGAACTGAAATCCAAGGCCTGGTTCAATACCCCGGCGTTTCCGCAGGCCCGCTTCAGCGCCAGCCAGTTCAAGGCCAAAGGCAACAATCTGTATGAGGCCAGCGGCAAACTCAGCATCAAGGGCATCAGCCGCGACATCACCTTTCCGTTCAGCCTGCAGCAGAGCGGAACACAGCAAATCGTCAGCGGCAGCGTGCCGCTCAAACGTCTGGCTTTCAACGTTGGCGAAGGCGCCTGGAGCGATACCGACACCGTGGCCGACGATGTACTGGTCAAATTCCGGCTGACCCTGCAGCCGCAAACCGCAGCAAGCAAATGATCCACTTTCAACGGAGATACACAATGAAACGCACCCTGATCAGCGCAGCCCTGGCACTGGGCCTGAGCACCGCCGCCCACGCCGCACCGGACAACTACAGCATCGATCCGTCGCACACGTTCAGCCACTGGAGCTTGTCGCACCTGGGTTTCTCCATGCAGCAAGGCCGTTTCAACAGCACCAGCGGCAAGATCACCCTGGACATGGCCGCCAAAAGTGGCTCTGCTGACATCAGCATCGATGCAAGCTCGATTGACAGCGGCTGGGCCAAGCGTGACGAGCATTTGCGCGGCGAAGATTTCTTCAACACCGCCAAGTATCCGACCCTGAATTTCAAGTCCAGCAAGTTCCAGTTCAAGGGCGACAAGCTGGTGGCGGTAGACGGCCAACTGACGCTGCTGGGCGTGAGCAAGCCGGTGAAACTGAATGTCAGCCATTTCCACTGCGGTATTCATCCGATGATCCCGAACAAGCAGTGGTGCGGCGCGGCGGCCAGCACCAGCATCAAGCGCAGCGATTTCGGCATGAGCAAATATTTGCCGGGCGTGGGTGACGATGTACAAATCGTGATCCAGGTTGAAGCTGGCAAAGACTGAGTCGCCTCCCAACCCTGCATCAAAAAAATCCGGCCTTGCGCCGGATTTTTATTGATCGATATCAACAATCATTATCATTTGATATATTGTTGCAACTTTTTGCTTTACCGGCCCCAGAAGCCACGGCAAAATCTGCCGTTTTCTGCTAATACCCAAATCACCACCAGCTAACGAGGACGCTCCCCATGCAACAGCAGTCGACGATTCTGATTGGCCTGACACTCGCAGCCTGCAGTCTGGCGCATGCCGAAAACAACGACCCCCAGATCAGTATTGGCGGAGTGATCGCTGTTGCGCCCGAAGTCGCAAACGATGGCGAAATCAGCCGCAGCCGACTGGTGGACAACGGCACCAAATTGCACATCAAGGGTGAGCATGAGATTGGCCGTAATCTGCATTTCAACTGGTATGTTGACAGCCGCATCGAGGTGGATGAAGGCGGCAATGGTCTGGCTTCGGACAATAGCTGGGTGGAAATCGCCAGCGAATGGGCCAGCCTGCGCCTGGGGCGTGAAGATACGCCGTACAAAAGCAGCGTTGACGACTTCGACCCGTTTGTCGACACCACCGCCGAATTCAAGGCGCTACTGGGCAGTTATCATTCAGCCAGTGGCGAATTTTCCGGTTTGCTGAACAATTCGGTCGCCATTCACAGCGCCAATATCAACGGATTTGAGTTTGCCCTGGCCAGCGGCACCACGGAAAACCGCAGCAACAACGACCGGCCTCGTCTGATATCCACCTCGCTCGCCTACAAGGCCAACGACATCGTTGCAGTGACCGCCTATGAACAACACCGGAACAGCGCCGGCCCGGAAGACAACAACCCGGCTCCGGGCGACAAGAACTGGGCGGCACGTGTTGGCCTGGGTTATAACCTGGGCCCGCTGTTTGTAGGCGCAGTTGCCGAGCGCACCTCATTCAGCAGCAGCGGCAGCGATGCCCAGCGCCGCGATGCCTGGTATCTCAGCGCCACTTACGAAATCGGCAATCTGAAGCTGCTCGCCACTGGCGGCAAGGCCAATGATCGCAGCAACAATGGTGTGGACAGTGATGGCGCCCGGCAATATTCGCTGGGTCTGGACTATGCGTTATCGAAACGCACCGACGCCATGGCCTATTACAGCAGGATCGACAATGCCGAAAACGGCCAATACGACTTCAACACCAACCCGCTGGACGTGGCCGCAGGCAAGGACCCCAGTGCGTTTGGCCTGATGTTGCGTCACCGTTTCTGAGGCAGGCCTGCAAGCACCGTCCCTATTGCCCTCTAGCCATGGCTGCAGGGCAACAGGGACGGGCATTCCAACCCTGTCAGGCAGGCGTGCCGGCCATTGCGCCACGCGAGCGATAACGCCGCACCGCATACCAGAGATTGCGCGCCAGCAGCAACTGCGAAGCCATCAGCAACAAGGCAGCGGGCACCAGCAGCAAGCGCAGCTGCCAGCTCAATGCCACCGCCAGCATCGGCACCGAAGCCAGATGCCACTTCCACTGACGACGAATCCAGTCCTCGCTGATGATCTGTTTCATGTTGGGAATGGCGAAACGCCGCTGACTCAGGCGCTGCAGGTGCAGCCAAACCAGAAACGGTACGATCTTGTACAACATGCCGCAGGTCAGCGATCCGGCAAAACCGTACAAAAACAAGGCCCCGCCAGCATCAGCCCCGGCTACGCCCAGGGCCACGGCCGATGCCGCCAGTGACGACAGCAACAAACTGGCCATGCCCAGGCGCCAGAATGCGGTCGATACATCAGCACCGCGGCGCGATTGGCGCAATAATTGCAGCGTCAGCACGGCGAATGCCGCCGCTGGCAACACCGACAACAGTGCCGCCAGCCAGCGCCATTCAGGCAGCAGCAACAGCAACGATGCCAGCACCAGCACAGCCAGCAAGGCATACAGGCCACGCTGTTCCAGCAGAACCGGGTAACGCGGTGTGGTCTGGAACATCGGCACCACGGCATACGCCACCCCCATCACCAATCCCAGCACCCAGCCCAAGCCGCCCCACAACACATGCAGATGTGTGAGTTGCTGCGCATTCAGCGGCAGACCCCAGGCCACATGCCCGAGCAGGCTCCCGCCCAGCCCCACTGCAGCGGTCAACGCCAGCAAGGCCAGCACCATCAGGCGCGATGTGCTGTCCTTGCTGCTGCGGTTCCACAGCCCATGCAGCGCCAGCAAGGCAAACGGCAGCAAGGCCAGCAACAGCATCAATCCGCCGACACGCAACAGCGGCGGTTGTTGCCACCAGAAACCGCCGGCCAGCAACAGCGCGCCCAGCGTCAGCAACAGATGCGACCAGCCAGCCAGCAGCAAGGGACGATGCAGGCTGACGCCGGCCACCACCGGCAACATCTGGATCAGCGCCCCCACCATCACCGGCGCCAGCATGCCCAGCGTCAGCAAATGGGTGCCGGCCAGCACCGGCCAGCTCCAGCGCGAGAGCAAGGCATCCGGATCGATGCTCAGCAGCAGCATGCCCAGCAACAGGCCAAACACGGGGGCGGTCAAAAAGAAACGCAACGGCGCCGAAATCGGCGGCGTTGCATCGTAGGATGGTGTAGTCATGGGTTCACAGCTTTCTTGTGCGGCAATGTTCCCATCGCTACACCAGCGGGCCGCGCGCTAACGCGGCAATTACTGGTGGCGAATCTTGATCAGGAACACGCCGTCCGGCGTCGGTTCACAGTTATACACAAAGCCGTTGTTGCGCAGCACCTCGAACAGCGGATGTGGCTGGCGATGAATCCGCACCTCCAGCAGATCGCCCTGCGGCAAGTCGTCGAGTGCGGTCATGATCTGTTCGAACGGCTCCGGCGGCGGCAGGCCGCACACATCTAGCGAATGGGTCTGGCTCATGCAGGCTCCAGCGTATGTTGCAGGTTATCGATCAGTTGCTCGCGCTGGGCCGCCAGCGCCTGATCCATCATCGGATACAGTACGTTCTCTTCTTTCAGGTTGTGCTGCTGCATCAGGATCAGAAAGGTATCGGCATTGCCGAGAAAGCCCTGCAGATCAGCCTGATCCAGTTGCTGTTGCATCTGCAACAGCAATTCACGGAATTCGTCATGCTCGCCACGCATCACCACGGTTGGCCCCATGCGCATGCCGGTTGCGTCTTCAAAGCGCGGAAACAGCAATTGCTCCTCGACATCCAGATGTTGCCGTACTGCGTGATCAAAAGTGGCAAACGCGGCACGGCATGCGTCCGCATTGCCGGCACGCGCAGCCTCTTCGGCGGCATAAAACAAATCGTCACAATGGCGGTGATCGCCGCCCATGAATTGCTGCAAGCTGGTCATGATTGCTAGTCTCCGATCTTGGTTTTGAACCCATCATAACCAGCCACCCAAGCGGCTTCGTTGACTGGAATCAAGCTGTACCGATGTTGCCGGGGCAAGGCTGGCACAGCCAGCGATTTAGCGATCCTGACGCCGGGCAGCCATCGACAGCCCCAACTGCGCCAGTTGCGCTGGACTCAGCAAACGCTGGGCAGCGGCAAACACACCCGCTTCTTCCGCAGCAGCATGCCGCTGGTAAAAATCGGCAAAGCGCTCGGCCAGGTTATTGCGGGCCAGATCGGCCATACGCCCTTCACTTACCAGCAACAACAACTCGCGCACTTGCAGCCACAAGTCGGCCATTTGCAGATGTTCAGCGCGCAATCCGGCAATCGCCGCCGCCAGTTCTGCATCATCAGGCGCGACTGCCAGCAACATCGGGAACAGATCAACTTCTTCGTCCTGATGATGCTTCGGCGCGGCCAGGTCAAAATAACGCAGAATATTGGTGGCGGCCTGTGCCGCCTCGGCATCGGCGCCATTCTTTTCCAGATGCGGCACCAGCTTGCGCAGGGTTTCGGTAAATGCCCGCACCCGGCCATGACAGGCCTCGAGCATTTCCAGCGGCTCATCGCTGATGGATGGAATGGCGGGCAGCAGGCTGTCTTTAGCGTCGGCGGGTTTGGGGAAAGGAATAATCATCGGCATACGGCCACTCAGGCAACATAGTTCAACACACACCAATACTGGCATGCGCTGCCGGCCAATACAAACAAATGCCAGATTCCGTGGGCATGGCGCATGCGCTCATCCAGCACGTAGAAAATGATACCCACCGTGTAAAACAGGCCACCGGCACCCAGCCACCAGAAACCGGCCAGCGGCAGCACCGCCAGCAACGGTTTGATCGCCACCAGCACCATCCAGCCCATCGCCAGGTAAATGAACATCGACAAGGAGCGCGTGCGCTTGCCGAGTACAAACTCTTGCACGATGCCGAGCACCGCCAGCCCCCAGTTGATACCGAAAATCCACCAGCCCCACGGGCCGTGCAGTGTCACCAGGGTAAAGGGGGTATAGGTGCCGGCAATCAGCAGATAAATTGCCGCATGATCGAGTTTTTGCAGCCACAACTTGGCCTGCCCGCGCACGCTGTGATAAAGCGTGGACGAGAGGTAGAGCAGAATCAGCATGCTGCCGTAAACCGAGAAGCTGACCAGTTTCCAGATATCGCCCTGCACATTGGCCGCATTCAGCAACAGCACCAGACCGGTGACACTCAGACCAACGCCAAGAAGGTGGGTAAAACTGTTCAGCCGCTCGCCGTGATACATGTTTGACCTCCGCTCAATGCCGCTGGCCAGCGGCCCAGCAACATATATTCAATCAGTTCCCGCACCGGGCGGATTGCCTCACCAAACGGCAAACGGCTGGCACCCCGGAAAAACAGCCCCTTGCTGATCTCACCGCGCATCGCGGCGGCCAGCTGGCTATCGATGCAGAACTGGCCAAACTTGGCCAGACCATCGCGCAAACCGCACACCGTCAGGCAATGCAGGCCCGCCGCACATCGCTCCGCACCACAACGCGCCTTGCTCTGCAGCAGACTTTCGCGCTTCAGATAGTTTTTCAGCCACGGCGTCATTACACCCCGCGCCGGCAAACCGGCAACGCTCATGAATTCGACAATATCTTCCGCCTTGGCCTCGGCCAGCACGCGTTTGAATTCAGGGTGCGCGTCACCTTCTTCACTGACAGCAAAAGCGCTGCCAAGTTGCACGGCCGACGCCCCATTTGCCAATAATTGGCGTACTTGCTGGGGCGTGTTGATGCCACCCGCGCAAATCAGCGGAATTTGCTCCGGCTCGATCTGCAAATCGTGCAGCAATTGCCGGGTTTGGCTCAGCACATTATCGAAATCAAAGCGGCTATCGTTGAGATCCTCAATACGGGCAGCCCCCAGATGGCCTCCGGCATAACGCGGATGCTCGATCACGATTGCATCCGGCAAACGCCCCTTGCGCAACCATTTCTTGATCAACAACCAATGCCGCGTGCGTCGAGAGAATCGGGATCAGCGCCATTTTCGGATAATCCGCGGTCAGCTCCGGCAGATCCAGCGGCAGGCCGGCGCCCATCACAATCGCGTCCGGCACCGCTGGCACGCCTGCCGCACCAGCAAAGGGTGTTCGGCCACGGCCTTCATGATATTCACTGCGACCAGTCCCTCGCCGGCAGCCGTCTCACGCGCGGCCTTGATCTCCCGATCCAGTGCGGTGAGGTTGAGGGCGTCGATGCTGGCCTTGTCGCGGTGCTGCCGCGACAGCGCCAGCAAATCCGGATGATGGTGGCGCAAGTCGACGCTGGCAACGGTGCCAACCGCACCTTCGCGTGCTACCGCCCCCGCCAGTCGATGCGCCGAAACGCCGACGCCCATGCCGCCCTGGACGATGGGCAACAAGGAACGACCGGCCAATTGCAATGTTTTGATTCCCAGAGCCGCTAGTTGCGAGCGCATCAGGCACCTTTCCGTGAACACTTGTCCACCAGAATGCCAGCAACAACACGCCCCAACATTGATACAAATCAACCAGCGGCTGCTGGTAAAGGTGGGGATTACTCGTAGTTGCGCAAACGCTCTACGTCGTGAATGGTCACATCACGGCCACTGACGGTGATCATGCCATCGTGACTGAGCTGGCTGAAAATACGCGACAGGGTTTCCGGCGTCAGATTCAGGCGCGATGCAATCACGTGCTTGCTGGCCGGCAATGTCACCTCGGTGCTCTGGGTCTCGCTTTCCGGTGCGGATTGCAGCAGATAACCGATTACGCGCTGGGCAGCGGAGCGCAGGCTGTAGGATTCGACGTCCTGAACCAGCGCGTGCAGACGCATCGACAGGCCGCCCAGCATGCGGCGGGCAAAAGTCGGATCACGTTCGATAGCCTCGAAAATCGCCTGCTTCGAAATCAGCAGAATCAGGCTATCGATCAGCGTCTGCGCATAGACTGGCGCCGGGCGTTCGAGAAACATCACCGCTTCGCCGAAGCTTTCACCGGAGCCGAAAATCTGCAGCACTTTTTCCGAACCGTTGGCGGAGGGAAAAGCCAGCTTGACCTGACCATAAACGATCACATACATGCCGCTCAGCGGATCGCCCTTCTGAAACAGGGTATCGCCGCGTTCAGAGCGAATCTCGCGCGTGGCCGGCAACACAACCCGCTCAATCTCCTCGGCATCGAGATTGCGAAACAGCGGCAGATTCGACAATACGCCACGAATATCGAGTTTATGCTGAACCAAAACACTATCCTCACATCATGTTATGCCCATCAAGGGCTTGGCCGGGCAGGCAAACACCCCGCTTGCCGGCAATCAAGTCTGCATTCTACCGCCACTGGCGATACACGTTAATGCTTCTGTAGTGCGGTCAGTACCCGAAACAAAAAAGGAAAAGCGGCATTCGCCGCTTTTCCCCACTTAACAATCTACTATATCAGTGCAACCACTTGTCCTGATCTTCTTTCCTGCGGCCAAAACTGCCGCGTTGCTCATTGCCGTTCAACAACAGATTAGCCATCAACATTTCCCGGTCTTCCGGCTCGATTGCACTGCGCCGATCAGTGTCACGCGGAGCCCCCTGCTCAACCTCGGCCAGAGACTGCTGATCGTGTTGCGAATTGGCATTGCTGTT
>JAXMFR010000005.1:0-97762 GCA_046347685.1 Chitinivorax sp. | reverse complement strand
GCCTTGCCGAAGCCAGCCTGCATGCCGGCCAGGTTTTGCAATTCAATAGTGACGTGCTCAAGGATATGTCCGGCCCAGGTGCCTTCGCGCAGTCGCTGCAGAAAACCGCCACGCTCGCCAACACCGCAATGATGCTCGACCAGCGTCGGCAGCCATTGCGTCAGACGTTCATAAAAACCGGGAATGGTATTGGAGGGCGCATCCTCCAGGTCGCCAATGTCGACCCAGGCTTCGAGCACCGGGCGATAGGTCCAGATGTTCGGTCCACGCAGATAGTTGAGGCGTAAAAATTCGATATTTCGTTTTGTCATGATCCGTTTTGCAGGCGGGTCTGTGATCCGATGCGCAGGCATCGGCGATAAATTCGGTTTTCTCTCGGCGAGAATAAGCGGGGCCGTATATTAAAGCATACTAACCTTGTGTGCGGCTTGCACGAAAAAATACCTTTCTGCATTGATATAAATAAAGCACACAATCGGCATGCGGCGTATCTCGCGACAAAATGCCAGAGACTTGTGCTGCAGTGCAACAACTAGACGAGCAAACCTCAAAGCAGGTACCCTTCGGCCCATGAGCAAACCATTATCCTCTGCTATAGCCTCCGCCCACGATTTGATACCGCAACAGTGGCAATCAGCCGTGGCCCAGCAACTGCAGCCGGGCGAAACGCCACTGGCGGCGCTAGAGCTGGACTTGAGTCAATCGCTGCAATTCGGCGCTGGCCTGTTGCTGCTGACGGCATCGCGCCTGCTGGTGCGCACACCGGACACCAGTGACTGGCAAATCTGGTCGCTCGACAAGCGCCTGACGCTGCAGCATTCCGACCATGCCGGGGTTGGCTGCCTGTCATTGCACGACGATATAACGCGCCTGGGCCACTGGCGGTTTACATTGGCACACGATATTCGTGCACAACGTCTGCAAACCCAGTTCAAACAACTGATTCAGGCACTGATCAGCGGCCAGGCGCCGGCCACCAGTGAAGAAGGCATTTGCCCATCCTGCAAGGCGCCATTGCCGCCGGATGAAGATGAGTGCCCGATCTGCACCCGCGAGATGCACACGCCACCGTCCACCTGGACCCTGCTGCGACTGTGGCGTTTTGCCAAGCCGTATCAAGGTCAGTTGCTGGCCGGTTTTCTGCTGATGCTGGGCGCCACAGCTGCCGCAATGGTGCCACCCTATCTGACCATGCCGCTGATGGACAAGGTATTGATTCCATTCCAGAACGGCGCAAACATCCCGTTGAGCACCGTTGGCCTCTACATGCTTGGGCTGTTTGCCGCAGCCCTCTTGCAATGGGGTTTGGGCTGGGGCAAGACCTATATCCTTGCGCTGGTGAGTGAACGCATCAGTGCCGACTTGCGCACCACTACCTATGAACATCTGCTGAAGCTGTCGTTGGAATATTTCGGCGGCAAACGCACCGGCGATCTGATGTCGCGCATAGGCTCGGAATCCGACCGGATCTCGGTATTCCTGTCGCTGCACCTGCTGGATTTTGTCTCCGATGTGCTGATGATAATGATGACGGCAGCGATCCTGCTGTCGATCGACCCGTGGCTGGCGCTGGTCACCCTGTTGCCGCTGCCGGTGATTGGCTGGCTGATTCATATCGTGCGTGACAGGCTGCGCACCGGCTTTGAGAAAATCGACCGCGTCTGGGGCGAAGTCACCAATGTGCTGGCCGATACCATTCCCGGCATTCGCGTGGTCAAGGCATTTGCCCAGGAACAACGCGAAGCCGACCGTTTCCGCGAAGCCAACAAACACAATCTGCTGGTCAACGACCGGCTTAACAAGGTGTGGTCGCTGTTCTCCCCTACCGTCTCGCTGCTGACCGAACTGGGCCTGCTGGTGGTGTGGTGTTTCGGCATCTGGCAAGTGGCGCACGGGCATGTCACTGTCGGTGTGCTGACCGCCTTCCTTGCATATATCGGCCGCTTCTATGGCCGGCTGGATTCGATGAGCCGCATTGTTTCGGTAACGCAAAAAGCGGCCGCCGGTGCCAAGCGTATTTTCGATATCCTCGACCATGTATCGAGCGTGCCGGAGCCGGCCAACCCGATAGCCTTGCCCAAGGTCAGCGGCCAGATCGATATCCGCTCGATTGGTTTCCGTTATGGCAATCGCAGCGTGATCAAGGGTGTTGATCTGAGCATCCAGCCGGGTGAAATGATTGGTTTGGTCGGACACAGCGGCTCGGGCAAAAGCACCTTGGTCAACCTGATTCGCCGTTTCTACGACGTCACCGACGGTAGCATCCGTATTGATGGCGTAGACATCCGCAGCGTGCCGGTCGCCGATTACTGGCGCCATATCGGCCTGGTGCTGCAGGAGCCGTTCCTGTTTTTCGGCACCATTGCCGAAAACATCGCCTACGGCAAGCCGGATGCCACCCGCGAGGAAATTGTTGCAGCGGCGCGTGCCGCCCATGCCCACGAGTTCATCCTGCGCCTGCCGCACGGTTATGACTCACTGGTGGGAGAACGCGGCCAGGGCCTGTCGGGCGGCGAACGGCAACGCATCTCGATTGCCCGCGCGCTGCTGATTGATCCGCCAATCCTGATTCTCGACGAAGCAACCTCGTCGGTGGATACCGAAACCGAGAAAGAAATCCAGAAAGCACTCGACAACCTGGTGCGTGGCCGCACTACTATCGCCATCGCCCACCGCCTGTCGACACTGCGCCAGGCAGACCGGCTGGTGGTGCTGGATCGAGGCCAGGTGGTAGAAGTCGGCCACCATGATGATCTGATGGCGCGTGAAGGCGCGTATTACCGGCTGTATCAGGCGCAGGCGCGCAATGTGGACACCGATGCTGACGATGCCGAGGCGGGAGAATAAGCCATGAGCCAGAATCTTGATTTTCAGTTAGCCCGCGATGCGCATGGCCGCCTGACATTGACCGACAAGGAGGGGCAGCAACACACCGGCGTAGTTCCGGTACGCGCCTTCCCGATCGCGCAACCGGAACGCGGCATCGGCCTGATGAGCGTGGATGGCCATGAACTGGCCTGGATCGAACAATTGAGCGAATTGCCGGCCGCCACCCGGCAATTGGTGGAAGCAGAGCTCGCCAGCCGCGAATTCATGCCGGAAATCCGCGCCATCAAGGACGTCTCGACGTTTGCCACGCCCAGCACCTGGACAGTGGATACCGATCGCGGCGCGGCGAGTTTTGTGCTCAAGGGCGAAGAAGATATCCGCCGGGTAGGCGGCAAAACCCTGATGATTGCCGACAGCCACGGCATTCATTTCCTGATCCGCGACAGTAGCCAGCTGGATAGCCACAGCCGGCGCATTCTCGACCGTTTCCTGTACACCCATTGCAGAGCACGCCTGGCGTGGCCTGCAGCCGTGCCTACAAACCAATACCAGCGCCGCTTGCAGCCTTATTCGTGGTGATATTCCGGCAAGCGCGCAGCACAATGCATGCAGTACACCGCCTCAGGCGGATGCCCTTCGCTCAGGCATTCGTGGCAGGTTCGGTCGTCACCGGCTTGGCGTCACGCCGTGCCGCCATTTCCACCGTGACAATCCCGGTCGGCACCGCCAGCGTGCCCCAGCCGAGCAACATCATCACCGAGGCCAGCGCGCGCCCCAGATCGGTTTTCGGGGTGATATCGCCAAAGCCGACGGTAGTCATGGTGGTGATCGCCCAGTAAACGCCGGTAGGGATATTGTGAAGCCATTCTCCGGCCCTTCGATCACATACATCAGGGTGCCCATCACCAGCACAATCATCAGCACCACCGACAGGAACACCAGAATCTTGCGCACACTGGCTTTCAGCGCGTAACCCAGCGCGTGGTATTCGCTCATGTAGGCAGTGAGCTTGAATACGCGGAAAATGCGAATCAGGCGCAGCACCCGCACGTCGATCAAGGCCTGGGTTTCCGGAAACAGCAGCGCGATATAGGTGGGCAACACGGACAGCAGATCAACCACGCCAAAAAAACTGCGCACATAACGCCAGGGGTGCGGAGCACACGCCAGCCGCAGCAGATATTCGGCAGTAAAAAGCAGCGTGAAGCCCCACTCCAGCCATTGAAACAGCTCGCCGTGGCGCTGCTGAAGCGATTGCACGCTGTCGGCAATCACCACCAGCACGCTCAACAGAATGGCAACAATCAGGCCGATGTCGAACCAGCGGCCAGCACGGGTATCGGCTTCGAAAATCACCGTGTACAAACGCAAACGCCAGCCATCAAGGCTGGGGAGATTGGCAGGAAGTGGCTGATTCACGACTTACCCTCCGGATACAGACGACGATACAAACCAGCCTGAACAATACGTTCGGCCACCGGCGGATTGGCCTGCAGCTTGCTGGCGGGCCGCTTTGGCCGTGCCACCAGCTCGCCGCTGCAATTCGGGCAAATGGCATTCAGTCTGGCGCAACAGTCGGCGCAAAAGGTACATTCAAACGAGCAGATGCGCGCATCGGCATGCGGCGGCAAATCCACATCACAACACTCGCAATTGGGGCGCAGTTGCAGCATGAAAGCTCCTCAACGGGTTAACAGTTGCTGACGATAGGCGCCGGGATTTATGCCGGTCCAATCCTTGAATGCATGGTTGAACGAGCTTTGCTCCTGAAAACCCAGCATGTAGGCAATATCGGTGATCGACAGCTCGACCTGCGCCAGATAATGCTCCGCCAGCTCGCGCCGGGTTTGATCCAGCACCTCCTGAAAGCTGCTGCCGGCCTCTTTCAGCTTGCGTTGCAGGGTGCGGGTGGTTTGTCCGAGCTGCTCTGCCACATCCGGTAAACGTGCGCGATCCTGCGCCAGCATTTTGGTGATCGCTTCACGCACCAGCGCCACCACGCTTTTTTCCTTTTCGCTGCGCAGCCGTGCCTGCAGCAACTGCTCGGCATGCGCCTGCAATACAGGAAACAGGCTGACATCCGCATTCGGCAAGGGCCATTCAAGTATCTGCGGATCAAAGCGCGCATAGTTTTCCGGCTGATTAAAGCGGACTGGCGCATTGAATATGCGCTGGTATTCGCTCAAATCATCGGGTGCGGCATGGGTAAAACCAATTTCCAGAATCGGCACCGGGCGTTGCGCCACCCATTCGACAAACACGCGGATGCCGGCACATACGCTTTCCGCCAGATGCCGGCACGGCCAGCGCTCGGCCCACTGGCTTTGCCAGATGTAGAGCGCACTATCGCCATCCATGCGCAGTTGCGAGCGCCCCAGGTCATGCGCCAGCACTTCGTAGCGCATCACCTGCTGCGTGGCTTCGGCAAAATTGCGGCAGGACAACAACACGATGCCGTAAATCGCGTAGGTGGCAAGCTTCATGCGCTCGCCAACATGCAGGCCGAAGTAACGGTCATTGCACAGCTCGGCACCGGCGTTGAGCAGCGCAATATAGGTTTCCACCGCCATCGCCTCCGGTGGCGGCGACAGGCCATCCTCGGGCAAGCCCAGATGATGCGCCAGCTGCTGGGGTGTGACCCCCAATTCAGCAGCGGTATCAATTGCGGTTTGCACATAAGGGCCGACTACCCGAGGCAGATGGCCGAGTGCCGGCAAAACATAAGGGTTTGGCATAATCTGACAAGTCACCTGGCATGAAAGCGCAATTGCTGTCGTCACAGCAGCGCTACCATGCACACCATCCATCGCAAGCCATAGAAGCTAATTAAGGCAGCGAATAATTAATATTGTTAGGAAAGTATACCGTGAGACGCTGGAATGGCTGGGGAGATGATTCGGTTGAGTTCCCCCTTAACCCCGATGCACTGAAATTTCTGGCAGAAAAAATCGGCCAGGGCAAGCCACGCAACGATATCAGTCTGCCGGATGCTTGCCGCCAGTTGCCGGCCAGCCGCCTGCCGCAGCACCCGAAAATCACCATTGATGCAGAAGCCCGGATTCGCGCCAGCTTTGGCCAAAGCCTGCAGGACTGGCTGAAAATGCGCTTCGGCGTAATCGATCGCATCGTCGACGGTGTGGCGTTTCCGGAAAGCAGCGACGAGGTACGCCAGTTGCTCGATTACGCCAAGGCCAACAACGCCATCGTACTGCCGTATGGCGGCGGCACCAGCGTAGTCGGGCACCTGACACCGCCAGCCGGCCCGCGCCCGGTGCTGAGCCTGAACCTGTCGCGCCTCAACCGACTGCTGCATCTGGACCGCAGCAGCCAGCTGGCGACCTTTGGCGCAGGCGTTGCCGGCCCGGATCTGGAAGCCCAACTGCGGGCGCAGGGCTACACGCTGGGGCACTTCCCGCAGTCGTTTGAATATTCGACGCTGGGCGGCTGGGTGGTTACCCGCTCCTCCGGCCAGCAATCGCTGCGTTACGGCCGCATTGAGCAGATGTTTGCTGGCGGCAAGCTGGAAACCCCCAATGGCAGTTTCGACCTCCCCACCTTCCCGGCCTCTGCTGCCGGCCCGGATCTGCGCGAGCTGGTGATGGGATCGGAAGGCCGCATGGGCGTGCTGACCGAAGCGATTGTGCGGGTCACGCCACTGCCGGAATACGAAAAATTCCACGCGGTGTTTTTCCCCAACTGGGATGCCGCTGAAGCTGGCGTGCGCGCCGTGGCACAAAGCAAATTGCCGCTGTCGATGATGCGCCTGTCGAACCCGGTGGAAACGCTGACTACGCTCAAGCTGGCTGGCCACGCCAAGCTGATTGGCCTGCTGGAATCGTATCTGTCGCTGCGCGGCGCCGGTGAAGGCAAATGCCTGATGCTGTTTGGCCTTACCGGGCATCTGGCCACCTGCAAACAAGCCAAGCGCAGTGCGCTGCAAGTGCTGTCTAAATATGGTGGCGTGCATGTCGGCACCTATATGGGCGACAAATGGAAACATAATCGCTTCCGTTCGGTTTACCTGCGTAACACCCTGTGGCAACACGGCTTTGTGGCCGACACGGTGGAAACCGCCTGCGACTGGCCAAAGGTGAAACCGATGATGATGGCGATGGAACAGGCCGCCACCGATGCTTTGGCAAAATTCGGCGTCAAGGTGCACACCTACACGCATCTGTCGCACATCTATGCGCAAGGCTCGAGTGTTTACACCACCTTTGTCTGGCCGATGGCGGATGACTTCCAGACCAATCTGCAACGCTGGCAGGCGATGAAACACGCGGTGAGCGAGGCGATTGTTCATCACGGCGGCACCATCAGCCATCAGCACGGCGTGGGCAAGGATCATGCGCCCTATCTGCCGGCAGAAAAACAACCGTTCGGCATGCAGACACTGGCGACACTGTTCCGCCAGTTCGACCCGGATGGCGTGATGAACTCCGGCAATCTGATCGAGTAGACACCATGGCAGCGGGATTGTGGCAACAAGGCACGCGCCAGCAGGCACTGGCGCGGCTGCAACAAACATTTGATGTAGTCGTGATCGGTGGCGGCATCACCGGTGCCGGCATCGCGCTGGAAGGCGCGCGCCGCGGCCTGAAAGTGCTGTTGCTGGAGCAACGCGACTTTGCCTGGGGCACCTCCAGCCGTTCGTCCAAGCTGGTGCACGGTGGCTTGCGTTATCTGAAACAGGGCGCCCTGCATCTGACCCGCGAAAGCGTGGTGGAACGCCAGCAGCTGCTGCGCGATGCACCGGGGCTGATCCAGCCGCAAAGTTTTGCCTTTGCCGATTATCCGCAACGCAAACCGGGCAAATTGCTGCTGAACGCCGGCCTGATGGTGTATGACCTGCTGGCCGGCAAACGCACCCGGCAGTACGACGCTGCCGATGAATTCCTGATGTACGCACCGCATATCGACCGCGCGCAACTGCGCGGCGGCTCGCACTTATATGGACGCCAAAACCGACGACGCACGACTGGTGTTGCGCGTGTTGCAGGAAGCGGCCGCCCACGGCGCCACCCTGCTCAATTACGCGCACCGGCCAGACAGCTGTTGCGCGATGGGCAACAGGTGACGGGTGTACAACTGCAGGATGCACTGAGCGGCGAGCCCTATCAGGTACGTGCCCGTGCAGTAGTGAATGCCACCGGCGCCTGGGCCGATATCCTGCGCGGCGAAGTGCAGGCCAAACCGATGCTGCGCCCGCTGCGTGGCAGCCACTTGCTGCTGCCCTTCTGGCGCTTGCCGGTGGCGCAGGCGATCAGCTTCATGCACCCGGCCGACGGCCGCCCGGTGTTCCTCTACCCGTGGGAAGGCGTAACGCTGGTCGGCACCACCGACCTGGATCACTCCGACCTGGAAAATGAGGCCAGCATCAGCCGTGCCGAGGTCGATTATCTGCTGCAGGCCTTGCAATACCAGTTTCCGGACATGCAGCTGGGCGATGCCGACATTCTCTCGACTTATGCCGGCGTGCGGCCAGTGGTCAACACCGGCAAGGCCGACCCATCGGCAGAAGGCCGCGACCATGTGGTGCTGCTGGAAAACGGCTTGCTGACAGTAACCGGCGGCAAACTCACCACCTTCCGCGTGATTGCGCTCGACGTGCTGGCCAAGTTGCGCGCCCTGCTGCCCGACTGGCCTGCCAATCTGCAGCCAAGTCCGATTTTTGCGCCGGTCAGTGCTACGCCGAGCGGGCTGCCAGCCAATATCCACGCACGCCTCTGGGGCCGCTACGGCAATAGCACGCCCGCGCTGCTGGCGGTGGCAGAGGCTGACGAACTGCACACCATCGGCGCCACCGATGTGGTCTGGGCTGAATTACGCTGGGCGGCACGTTTTGAGGGTGTCGCACACCTGCAAGACCTGCTGCTGCGCCGCACCCGACTGGGGCTGACCTGCGCCCGGGGCGCAGCCGAATTTCTGCCACGCATCGGCGCCATCGTTTGCGCCGAGCTGGGCTGGGATGAGGCACGCTGGGCAAGCGAGCAGAAAAACTATCTGGCGCTGATTCAACGCTGTTACAGCGTTCCCGCCGCAATCTGACGAGGACACCGCCAATGGCAAACGAATACCTGCTCAGCATCGACAATGGCACGCAAAGCGTGCGCGCGCTGCTGTTTGATCTCAAGGGGCATCTGGTAGCCAAGTCTCAGGTGCATCTGAACGCCTATTTTTCCGATCATCCGGGCTGGGCCGAGCACGATCCGCTTGGGTATTGGCAGGCGGTGTGCCAGGCGTGCCAACGCCTTTGGGCCGACAACCACATCCCGAAAAGCGCCATCAAGGGCGTGGCGGTGACCACCCAGCGCGGCACCATGATCAACCTCGACAAACACGGCAATCCGCTGCGGCCGGCGATTGTCTGGCTCGATCAGCGTCAGGCGCAGGCAGTACCGGAAATCAAATGGTGGTGGCGCGCAGCATTCAAGCTGGCACGGGTGGATGAAACCATTCGTTACTTCCAGCGCGAAGCCGACGCCAACTGGATTGCGCAAAACCAGCCGGAAATCTGGGATAAAACCGACAAATACCTGATGCTCGGCGGCTACCTGCATTACAAGCTGTGCGGCCGTGCGGTGGATTCGACCGGCTCGCAGGTGGGTTACCTGCCGTTCGACTTCAAGAGCCAGCACTGGGCACCAAGCTGGGACTGGAAATGGCAGGCGATGACCATTGACCGCTCGATGCTGCCGGATCTGGTACCGCCAGGCACGGTAATCGGCGAAATCAGCAAGCAGGCTGCGGCCGAAACCGGTATCCCCGCAGGCGTGCCGCTGATTGCCGCGGCGGCCGACAAGGCGTGTGAAGTGATCGGTGCCGGCTGCCTGCAGCCGCATATCGGCTGCTTGTCCTACGGCACCACAGCCACCATCAACACCACGACGTCCAAATACGTCGAGGCGATGCCGTTCATTCCGCCTTACCCGGCGGCGGTGCCCGATATGTACAACACCGAAATCCAGATTTTCCGCGGTTTCTGGATGGTGAGCTGGTTCAAGGAGCAATTCGGCCATCTGGAAAAAATGGCAGCCGAGCAGCAAGGCGTGGCGGCAGAAATGTTGTTCGACGAACTGGTTAACACCGTGCCACCCGGCTCGATGGGATTGATGCTGCAACCTTACTGGAGCCCTGGCATCCGCTTCCCCGGCCCGGAGGCGAAAGGCGCGATTATCGGTTTTGGCGACGTACACACCCGCGCCCACGTGTATCGGGCGATTCTTGAGGGGTTGGCGTATGCACTGCGCGAAGGCAAAGAGGCAATCGAAACCCGCAGCAAAACACCCATCACCAGCCTGCGTATTTCCGGCGGCGGCTCGCAGAGCGACGCGGCAATGCAATTGACGGCAGACATCTTCAATCTGCCAACCGCACGGCCACATATTTATGAAACATCGGGCTTGGGCGCGGCGATCAATGCCGCAGTCGGATTAAAGCTACACGCAGATTTTCGCACTGCAATCGACGAAATGACGCGCGTCGGCCAGATTTTTGAGCCCGATCCGCAACACGCCGCAACCTATGAGGCGCTCTACAGCCGGGTTTACAAGCCGATGTATCAACGACTGCAACCGTTATATGCAGAAATCCGCAACATTACCGGCTATCCTAAACAGGTTTAACGCCCTATTGCAGTCACTCTGGCCATGTCACACACCACAAGACATACGCGATATCAGATTACACTCCGGTTTGTGCCGCCGGGCTGTCTGTCCATTTAGGGGATGGGCAGGCAGCCTGGCTGGCCATTTATTCCTGTCTTGCCTTCACACCTCAGTTACGTGCGTGCGATAGCTGATAACGCTCCACGCCTTCATGCGCTTCCAGCTTGGCGGCCAATTCTGCCAGGCTGCTCTGGCGCTCCCCGAGCAGCGATACCGCGACAAACTGCCATTCCTGCCGACCATCACTGGACGAAATTTTCATGCTGCCGCCGGCAATCTCATAGCCGTTTTCAGCAGTTGCCTGACGCAATGCCGCCTCGGAGGGATAAAAATCACGGCGAAACTGTAGTGATATCGCCAGTGCAGGCCGCGACGGCAACCAGCCTTCCAGCCGCGACACCCACATCATGCAGCCCATCGACAGCAAGGCCAGCGCAATCGCCGCGCCGTAAAAACCGACGCCGATCATGATGCCGATCACTGAAGAGCTCCAGATCGATGCCGCAGTGGTCAGGCCGCTGATATTAAAGCCTTCGCGCATGATCACCCCGGCGCCGAGAAAGCCGATGCCGGTAACAATGCCCTGAAACACCCGAGTCGGGTCGGTCATAGCCTGCCCACCCCAGTGCGTACCAAACCACATGTGCGGATAAGCGCAGATCACCGTCAACCCGGCCGAGGCCATGCATACCAGCCCGTAGGTACGCATCCCCGCTGCGCGGCCACGATAGGAACGTTCATAGCCCACCAGCAGCCCAAGCAGCAAGGCGCCTATCAGGTTCAGCAATACAATCAGATTGCTGCTTACAACGTCCGCAGCCCAATAGCCGGTTAACGATGCAGCTGGCAAGGCATTCATTGTCAGATCCTTCCCTCATGTATCTGTGCATGGCAAATATGCCAACACATTGTCAGGATAGACTGCCGTATGCGGCCCTGCGTGTCAGATCAGCCCGAGCCAGGAATATCAGCACTGTTGTTTGTCATGTGCCAATCTATCCAAGTCAGGCAAAAAAACACTACCATTCAGCAAAAGCCGGAAAGGCGTATTTCCCGAAGGTATCCCGATGTTGTCGAAAATGTTGTTGGCGCTGCTGTTAATGGCGCTGTGTGTGCTGATACATTCAATGGGCGTATTGCTGGCCTTGCGCTGGCTGAAACGGCACCACATCACGGCACCGGCCAGCTTCTGGCAAATCAACTGGACTCTGGTCACGCTCGCAGCCTGGATGATCGTGCTGCATTCGCTGGAAATCATCGGCTGGGCCTGTTTTTACGCAGCCGAACACGGCATGCCGGATTTGCCCAGTGCAGTCTATTTCAGCACCGTCACCTACACCACCACCGGCTACGGCGATCTGGTGTTGCCGCCAGAGTGGCGCATGGTGGGCGGCGTGGAAGCATTGACCGGCATCCTCATGTGCGGCTGGTCTACCGGCTTCTTTTTCGCCGTGGTCACACGGCTGTTTACCTTGCAATCACAGGCAGAGGCCGCAGCCAAAACTCAGCAGGGCTGACGCACTACCCCATTCCACTGAAAAGCAAACATCATGCACCTACTGCTACAACCGGCGAGGAACAAGACCCGGATCTGGTCGAACGCAACCTCGACTGGCTGGCACTAGCACGGCAGCCAGTAGCGCTCAAGCTGCTGGTGATGGTGCTGTTTACCGCCACCTGGAAATTCAGCTACTACTCGGCACGTACGCTGTCAACGCTCTACCCGCAACAACAATCCACTCGGCAATTTTTTTCGATCTGCGGCGCAAGCCGAGCGGCAAATGTGGCTGGAGCTGTTTCAACCCTATCTGCTGTGGAACTTTGCGCTTGCCACTGGCGCTGCTGGATTCTCGCCGGGGTTCGGCCGGGGCTTCCTGCTGTGTCGCATTGGCGCCGAGATCGCACCGCGTGCACATGTTCATTGTCATCGTCCCAAACCACGCCGGAGCCGATCTGCAGCGTTATGCCATGTGCCCGCGCAGCGACGCTGGCGGCGTGACATTTCTGTCTGCGGCAGATTCTCGGCTCGGCCAACTATCACACCGGCAACGAGTGGCGCGACTTGTGCCGCCATATGCTGCCGGCTGCACGAAACTGACCAGTCATTTCGAGCGCCACCTGTTTCCCAATCTGTCGATGCGCCAATACCGACTGCTGCAACCGCGAATCAAGGCACTCTGCGCGCTGAACAATGGCGTCAGCTATATCCAGCAGAGCGTCTGGCTGCAGCTATGGAAAATGCTGCAAATCGCCATCGGCAAACAGCAGATGTTGCGTAGTGGACTGCCAACCTCGACAGTAGCTGGCGACGAAGCCACAACCTTGGCAGGCACGCAGCCCGCCAGTTGCGATGCATGAGCTGCAAGCCACGCCTGACGAGGCTTGCAGCATCGCTTGCAAGGCAATAGGGACGTGCCCTTCAGGCAATAAAAAACCCCGTCATCTCGACGGGGTTTTTGTTTGACGCCAAACCGGCTTATTTCTTGCCCAGCTCTTTTGCCAGGTAGATCCAGGTTTCAACCACGGTGTCCGGGTTCAGCGACACGGTTTCGATACCCTGCTCCACCAGCCACTTGGCCAGATCCGGATGATCCGACGGGCCTTGGCCACAGATGCCGATGTATTTGCCCTGCTTGCGGCAAGCCTGGATCGCCATCGACAACAGCGCCTTGACGGCTTCGTTGCGCTCGTCGAACAGGTTGGCAATCGGGCCACCCGAGTCGCGGTCCAGCGCCAGCGTCAGCTGGGTCATGTCGTTCGAGCCAATCGAGAAGCCATCGAAGTATTCGAGGAACTGCTCGGCCAGAATCGCGTTGGACGGGATTTCACACATCATGATCAGACGCAGGCCATTCTCGCCACGCTTCAGACCGTTGGCAGCCAGCAACTCAACCACCTTGCGCGCTTCGTCCAGCGTGCGCACAAACGGGATCATCACTTCAACATTGGTCAGGCCCATGGTGTCGCGCACTTTGCGCAACGCACGGCATTCCAGCTCGAAGCAATCACGGAACGATTCGCTGATGTAACGCGAAGCGCCACGGAAGCCGATCATCGGGTTTTCTTCGTGCGGCTCGAACAGGCTGCCACCGACCAGGTTGGAGTACTCGTTCGACTTGAAGTCGGACATGCGCACAATCACCTTTTTCGGTGCAAACGCGGCGCCGATGGTGGCAATGCCTTCCACCAGACGTTCCACATAGAAGTCTACCGGGCTGGCATAACCGCCGATCGCGTCTTCAATCTTGTCCTTCACTTCGTCCGGAATGTTCGGATAGGCCAGCAAGGCTTTCGGGTGAATGCCGATCATGCGGTTGATGATGAATTCCAGACGCGCCAGACCGACACCTTCGTTCGGCAGGTGCGCGAAGTCGAACGCCAGTTCCGGATTGCCGACGTTCATCATCAGCTTGACTGGCGATTCCGGCATCTTGTCCAACTGCAGGTCGATGATCTCAACGTCGAGCAGACCCTTGTAGATGTTGCCGGTGTCACCTTCGGCGCAGGAGACGGTTACTTCCATGCCGTCCGACAGCGCGTCGGTAGCATCGCCACACCCCACAACGGCCGGGATGCCCAGCTCGCGGGCAATAATCGCTGCGTGGCAGGTACGACCACCGCGGTTGGTCACGATGGCAGCGGCACGCTTCATCACCGGTTCCCAATCCGGGTCGGTCATGTCAGTAACCAGTACATCGCCCTCTTTCACGCGATCCATCTGCGCGATGTCGGTAATCATGCGTACCACGCCCTTGCCGATCTTCTGACCGATGGCGCGACCGGACGCGAGGATTTCCGATTTGCTGTTGAGGCGATAACGACGCAGTGTGTCTACGCGGTTTTCCTGCGACTTAACGGTTTCCGGACGTGCCTGCAGGATGTACAGCTTGCCGTCCACACCATCACGGCCCCATTCGATATCCATCGGGCGCTGGTAGTGCTTCTCGATGATCAACGCGTATTTCGCCAGTTCTTCCACTTCGGCGTCGGTGATCGAATACACCTTGCGATCCGGTACCGGCACTTCGATGGTTTTTACCGAACGGCCGGCTTCACGTGCCTCGGTGAAAATCATCTTGATCAGCTTCGAACCACGATTGCGGCGCAGCACAGCCGGGCGGCCTGCAGCCAGGGTCGGCTTGTGAACGTAGAATTCGTCGGGATTAACCGCACCTTGCACCACGGTTTCACCCAGGCCATACGAGGAGGTGATAAACACCACATCGTCAAAACCGGATTCGGTATCGATGGTGAACATCACGCCCGATGCGCCGGAATCGGAACGCACCATGCGCTGGATACCTGCGGACAGCGCCACTTCACTGTGTGTAAAGCCCTTGTGTACGCGGTAGGCGATAGCGCGGTCGTTGTAGAGCGATGCAAACACGTGTTTGATCGCGATCTTGACGTTATCCAGGCCATGAATGTTGAGGAAGGTTTCCTGCTGGCCGGCAAACGAGGCATCCGGCAAGTCTTCGGCTGTTGCAGAGGAACGCACCGCAACCGAGATTTCGGCGCCGGAATCGGCAACCATCTTGGCATAGGCGTCAGCCACTTCATGCTCGAGCTTGGCCGGGAACGGGGTATCGACGATCCACTGACGAATCTGCGCGCCGACTTTGGCCAGGGTGGCCACGTCGTCGATGTTCAGTGTTTTCAGCGCGTCTTCGATCCGCTGCGCCAGACCTTCGTGCTGCAAGAAATCACGGTAAGCCTGTGCGGTTGTCGCAAAGCCACCGGGAACGCGTACGCCGGAACTGGCCAGCTGGCTGATCATCTCGCCGAGCGAGGCGTTTTTGCCGCCAACCTGCTCAACGTCGGTCATGCGCAGCTTTTCGAACCAAATGACGTAATTGTCTGCCATCTCAAACATTCCTGTAAGGATAAAAACGTAAAGGCCGGATTTTACCGGTTTTGCCCTTGCTTTGGCAGCATAAACCCGTTGCCGAACGGATTTTTTGCGCCAGCTCGGGCGTGTAACGACCCACGGCAGCGGCAGCTTGCATTATGCTTATGGCCAGATATCGCCCACATAGCACCAGCAAGGAACCTTTCATGCCCAACCGCCGAACTGTATTTATAGTATCCGATCGCACCGGGATCACTGCCGAAATGCTGGCACATAGCCTGCTTACTCAATTTGAGGGGCCAGAATTCAGACGCGTGACGTTACCGTTCATCGACACCCAGGAAAAAGTACTGCAGGTAAACGAACAGGTGCGGGCAGCGGCGAGTAAGGACGATGAACGGCCGATTGTTTTCAGTACGCTGGTGGACGACGAATTGCGCAGCGCATTGAAAGTGGATTGCGCTTTGTGCCTGGATTTCTTCGAGGCGTTCATCTCGCCACTGGAGCAGGAGCTGAATCACAAGTCCTCGCATACCATGGGCAAAACCCACAGCGTTAACAATTTTGGTGAATACAACGCCCGCATTGAAGCCATCAATTTTGCGCTGGCACATGATGACGGGATCAAACCCAAAGACCTGGACACTGCAGATATCATCCTGGTGGGTGTATCGCGTAGTGGCAAAACCCCAACCTGCCTGTACATGGCCCTGCAATACGGCATCAAGGCGGCCAACTATCCGCTGATTCCGGAGGATCTGGGAGAAGTGAAACTGCCGGCGGTGCTGGCCCCCTACCGGCACAAGCTGTTTGGCCTGACCATTGGCCCGGATAGGTTGGCAGCCATCCGCAATCAGCGCAAACCAGACAGCAAATATGCATCGCTGGACAACTGCCGCTTTGAAACGGCGGAAGTTGAGGCGATTTTCCGCAAGGAAGGCATCCCCTACCTGGATACCACGGCGAAATCGATTGAAGAGCTGTCGAGCACCATCCTGCATCGCGCCAGCCTGCAGCGACGGATTTTCTAAACAGCAAAAGCAACGGCTACAGCGGCTGGATCATATCCAGCCGCGCCAACACCACGCGGTTACGCCCCTGTTCCTTGGCCTGATACAACGCAGCATCGGCGTATTGCAACAACCTTTCCGCATCGTCCACACCCAGCTCAGGGAAACATGCCAGACCGATACTGATAGTGATGTGAACCTGACGGCCACTATCATCCACAAACGGCTTCTCTGCAACTAGCTGTCGCAATGTCTCCGCCACTGTCGTCGCCTGCTCCAATGCAGTTTGCGGCAACAATACCGTCAATTCTTCACCACCGTAACGTGCGGCAATATCACTCTGGCGCGTCCGCTCACGCAGAATACGCCCCATGTGCTCCAGTACCTGATCACCGACTTGATGGCCATAACGGTCATTGACCAGCTTGAAGTGATCGACATCGATCATCATGATCGCCATCGGCGTCCAGTAACGTCGCGCCCGGGAAAACTCGGCGGCCATGGTATCCATCAGATAACGACGGTTGTAGAGGCCGGTCAGCGCATCGGTGGTAGACAAGCGCAGCAACTCCTGATTGGCCCGCTGCAGCTCACGCTCAGCGTTTTTGCGGGCGCGGATATCCCGCACCACCGCCACGGTGACCATCACCCCGTGATAGCTCGCCAGCCCGACCGAAATCTCGACGTCAATCAGCTCTCCCTGCAAGGTCTGCAAGGATGACTCATACACCGATGCCACCGATTCGCCTGCCAGGCGGCGGCGATAGTTGTCGGCAATAAACTCGCGTTGCGCCGGATCGATAAACTCCAGAAACGAGCGCCACATCACCTGATCTACCTGCTGCGCGCCCAACAGGCGCACCAACGCCGGATTGGCGTAATACAACTCGCCCTGGCGCAAAATCGCCACGCCATCCCAGGCATTGTCCAGCAACACCTGATACCGCGCTTCCGATTCCTTGAGCTGATCCAGCGTCTGACGCCGCTCTTCGATTTCCAGCGCCAGATTGCTGTTGAGCTGCCGAAGTGTGGCCGTACGCGCCTCTACCAACTGATCCAGATGCTCCTTGGTCTGCCGCAGCTCGGCCTCTGCCTGCTTGCGTTGGGTAAAATCGATGGCAATGCCGCCCAGCGCATGCGGACGCTGCTTGTCGTCAAACAGCAGAAAACGGCAAGTGAGAAACACCTGTGGCCGATTCATCTGGCCAAAATTTTCTTCAAATTCTTGCGCGTGACGCTCGGCAAGCACCTGCGCATCATGCCGCTGCAACTGCATCGCTAACGATGGCGGAAAAATATCCAGATCGGTAGCGCCGACAATCTGTGCCGCCGGTCTGCCAGCCAGCTTTTCGAATGCCTGATTCACCAACAGATAGTGACCACGGATATCCTTGAGGAAAATCGGCTCCGGAGAATGCGCCAGAATCGATTGCAGGCGAATCTCACTCAGCGACAAGGCCTTTTCAGCGTCAGTGCGGCGCGCAATTTCCATCTCCAGCGACTGGTTCAGCTGCTGCGATGCCTGCAGGTTGTCCTGGAGTTGCAGATTGGTATCACGCAGTTGCTCGTTGGCCTCATCCAGTGCATGAATCTTGGCCTGAACCGTATCAGCCATTTCATTGAAGGTGCTTAGCAACGCGCCCAATTCCTTGTCGCGCGGAACGTCCACACGGCGCTCCAAGCGACCGGAGGAAAAAGCCTTGGCCGCATCGATCAGCATACGTATCGGTCGGGTCATCCAGCGCAATTGCAGCTGGAAAAAACTGACCACCAGCAACACCATGCCGATGCCGGAAAACAGGAATAAGCGCTCAACCTGTTGCCGTGCCGATTGGCTGGCCAGCTCGATGCGCTCTTCGGCATCCGCCAGTGGCATCTGCGGTATCGCCAGAAACAAGCGCCAGTCGAGCAACGCCAGCTTTTGCTGTACCAGCAGACGTGGCGCCACGCCAAGGTCAACGACTTCATAACCAGCCGCAGCCAGTTGCAAATCCTTGATGGCAGTCAGCAACGGCGGATTGGCGCAGGTAGACAATGGCACCGGTGAACGTGATCGTTGCGCCGGTCCATTCCAGTGCTGCAACGCATCGTCGCTGCCACTGAGCAAACGTAACTGGCTATCCAGTAGCAACACAAAGCTGCCCTGCGGCGCCAGATTCTTTTGTAATAGCTGATTCAGGCGCTGCAAATCGATGGTAGCGCCAATCACGCCAACACGCTGTTCGCCGCGATAAACGCCGGCCAGTAGCTCAACACCCCACTTACCATCGGTTTGTGGCAACGGCCGCAAATCAGCCCAGCGCGCGGCACCAGCAGCAGTCAGCTGCGGCAGCAGGTGCTGCAGATCCTGCAACTGAGCGTCAGGACGACGCGACTGTTCCTGTTGCTCTCCCGCCTGAAGCAGATGACACTGGCCGACTAGCAGATCGCAATAGAAAGCGGCATCCAGCAAACTTTCGCCGTGCAGCAAACGTCGAATCAGCTCCGGCGCCGACTCTTCCATCTGTCCACCGCGCTGCAAGTGATGGCTCAATGCACGACTGCTCTCCTCCAGAGCAATCTGCACGCGCCCCAGATCGGCATTCAATGCATCTGTGCGACCCTGCAGCAGCTGCTGCGCCACTTGCCGGTTGTTGCTGAGCAAAACCTGATGCATTTCGGCAACCAGCAAGCGATTGCCACGTTCAAGCGACAGACTGAGGATATACGAGAGGCCCAGCAACAACACCGAGGCAGCCAGCATCAACACCAGCAACAGCTTGACGCTGAATCCGCGATGCACGGACTTCATGATGCGCCCGGCTCCCGATGATGAGTTTGGAGACGAGCAGAGACAGACGCCAGCAACGCAAACGTCAACTTCAGAGAGTCAGTCAAAGAAACAGCGGCAATAGAAGCAATCATGCATATAAATCAAAAGCACGCCTAATAGGCAGGCAGGGTTGCGGTATAAGCCACCACCTTGTTCTTGCCGGTTTTCTTGGCTTGATACATTGCGTCGTCAGCGCGGGCGATCACGCTGTCCTGATTATCGCCGGGTTGAAACTGAGTCACGCCGGCGCTGAATGTTATCAGTATCTTCTGATTATCATGCAGAAAAAAGCGCTTGGTCAGTTCGCGCTGCAGACGGGTCATCACCGCCTGCGCCTCGTCCAGTGGCGTATTGATCAAAAGCACCACAAACTCTTCACCGCCATAACGCGCCACCACATCGGTTGGCCGCAACGTATCCTTGACCACCTGCACCAGATGCACCAGCGCGCCATCGCCGGCCTGATGCCCCAAACGATCATTAAGCTGCTTGAAATTGTCGATGTCGATTACCGACACCGACAATGGACGGGCCTCGCGGTCGGCTCGGGCAATCTCTGCCACAAATGCGGTGTCCAGCCCGCGTCGGTTCAGCGCCCCGGTCAAATGGTCTTCCCGAACTTTCTCGCTGGCGGCCTCAAGCTGGTGCTCCAGCTCAATGATGCGCTGCTCGGCCTCTTCCGCCTCACGCTTGGCTTGCATCAATTCATCACGCGAACGCTGCATGTCGAGCTGAATCATGCGGGTATCGTTCATCAAGTCCGCCAATAGTGAATTCAACTGCGTCAGGTCATCCGTGGCACGGATACTATCCACATACCGTGTCACTTTGTCGTGATAATCGCCCGTCACCGTCGACATCGAGCCAAGACGCGAGACAAAGGTCTCGATCATGCTCTTGAAGGTTTGCTTTGCTTCGTTCAGGCTCTTTTTCAGCGCCCCCTGTTTGATTACGACTTCCTTGAAGCTGATTTCCGCAGCATAAATCTGGCGCACATTAACCGGTTTGTGTACCAGTTGCTTGACCACGTCGATCTGCCCACGCAGCCATTCGTCGTCAATCACCAGCTCGGAAATATTGTCGACAAACAGGCTCAACAAATGTAGCAAGCCTTCAACCAGCCGGTCTTCGGTATCGTTTTGCAACTCCAGGCGCAGAATGAATTTTTTGACTTGAATCGCAAAATATTTCAGCGTCTGTTCATCGTAGACTTGGCGCAATGTCACCAGCAGCGCTTCAGCGTCCTGCTGCAACTCGGGCAAGTGTTTCAATCGGGCAATTACCGCACATTCGAGCGTGCGCCTGACCAATTCAATCCAGTCGTTCCAGACCTGGGGCTGCACCACACTGGGACGCAGACCAAAAGGCTGCATTTCATTACCCTGCCGCACGGCTGTTTCCGGCGCCAGTTCCTCTGGCTCGATCTCTTCAGGCACATCAACTGTCTCGATGCCGGTTTCACCCTGGCCTGATTCGCCCCAGGAACGCAGCATCGCGCCAATTTTTTCATTGAGCAAACCCACATCATTGCCGAAATTGATCAACACCCGCTCCAGCGCTTCTTTTTTCATTGCCGAGCTGACGCCGCGCTGCCGGGTTTCCCATTGCCGCAACAAATCACGAATCAAGTCCGGCCAAGGCTGATCAAACTGGGAGGACACCAGCAATTGTTTCTGCTGTTCTTCGAAAATGCGGACAAACTCATCCCATTTCTTTTCCTCGGCCAGCTCTTCCAGCTGTTTGACGATGCGGCGCTTGTTGGGATTGTCACCCGCAAGTTCGCGTACTGGTTTCAGCAGTTTTTCCGAAAGCTCTAGATCCGGCTGCTTCTCTTTTTCACCAGCGATCTGTTCATAGATGCGTCGATAGTTGGCCGGGCTTGGCACCATCTTGCGTTGTGCCAGTTGTTTTAGCGTTTCTCGGGCAATCAGACTGGGATTGGGTTTTTCCATTGGCTTTGGTCAAATAGTGAATACAGCAAGCGCAATACAAGCAGCCATGCTCCAGCAACAACAAAATGGAACACGCAGAATCAGGGCGTAGCAAATCAGGCCCCCCATGAAATTGTATATGGGCAGCCGCGCTTTTCAACCAAAGGCGGGGATTATTGTGGCGCTACAGTGCTGGCGGGTGCAGCAGGCTTTTCAGCAGTTGCAGGTTTGTTATCTGCAGGGGGCAATGGAGCATTAAGCGGCAAGCTTGGTTTGTCGAGAATCTGGAAAAACACTTCGTCCTGCTTGATCATTCCCAACTCGTTACGAGCCCGCTCTTCAATGGCGTCGTAACCGGTTTTCAGATCACGTACCTCGGCAGCCAGAGAGGCATTGCGGGTTTCCAGCTGCTTGTTGGCCTGCTGCTGCTTGCCCAGCTCGGCATCTATTTTCCAGACACTCAGCCAGCTCCCTTTCCCTACCCACAAGGGGTATTGGATGAAAGCGATCAGCAAAACCATAATCAGCGTCAGAATGCGCATGCAGGATATCAAGCGTAAATATGCAGAAACGGGCGGTTTCCCGCCCGTACGTTACCAACTAGCGGAGCAAGTGGCTTATTTCAGGTGGTAGAACGCGCCACGACCCGGGTAATAAGCGGCATCGCCCAATTCTTCTTCGATACGCAGCAGCTGGTTGTATTTGGCCATACGATCGGAACGCGACAGCGAACCGGTCTTGATCTGCATGCAGTTGGTAGCAACGGCCAGATCGGCAATGGTGCTGTCTTCGGTTTCACCCGAACGATGGCTCATCACCGATGTATACATGTTGCGCTTGGCCAAATCAACCGCCTGCAGTGTTTCGGTCAGCGTGCCGATCTGGTTGATCTTCACCAGCAACGAATTGCAGATACCAGCTTTGATGCCTTCGGCCAGGATTTTCGGGTTGGTCACGAATACGTCGTCACCGACCAGCTGTACACGCTTGCCCAGTTTGTCAGTCAGCAGTTTCCAGCCGTTCCAGTCGTGTTCGGACATACCGTCCTCGATGGAGATGATCGGATATTTGTTGACCAGGGTTTCCAGGTAGTCGGCAAACTGTGCCGATGTCAGCTTCAGGCCGCCTTCGCCTTCCAGTACGTAATGGCCGTCTTTGTAGAATTCCGAGCTGGCGCAATCCAGTGCGAACATCACGTCATCACCCGGCGTGTAACCAGCGGCGATAACAGCTTCCGAAATCAGTGCCAGCGCTTCTTCGTTGGTTTTCAGATTCGGTGCAAAACCACCTTCGTCACCCACGGTAGTCGAGTAACCCTTGGCATCGCAGATTTTTTTCAGGTGATGGAAGATCTCCGCGCCGCAACGCAGTGCATCACGGAAAGTCTTGGCGCCAACCGGCATGATCATGAATTCCTGGATATCCAGGCTATTGTTGGCGTGTGCGCCACCGTTGATCACGTTCATCATCGGCACCGGCAGGCTCATCGGGCCTGCGCCACCCAGATAACGATACAGCGGCAGACCAGCTTCTTCGGCAGCGGCTTTGGCTACGGCAACCGACACCGCCAGAATGGCATTGGCGCCCAGGCGGCTCTTGTTGTCGGTGCCGTCCAGTTCGATCAGGGTACGGTCGATGAAGGCCTGCTCAGCAGCGTCCAGACCAATGATGGCTTCGCAGATTTCGGTATTGACGTTCTCAACGGCTTGCAACACGCCCTTGCCCAGATAGCGCGCTTTGTCGCCATCACGCAGTTCCACGGCTTCCTTTTCGCCAGTCGATGCGCCCGACGGTACTGCTGCGCGGCCCATTACACCGGATTCCAGCAATACATCGGCTTCAACAGTCGGATTACCGCGCGAATCCAGGACTTCGCGAGCAACAACGTCAACAATCGAACTCATAACTCAATACCTCTGATAATTGGTTAATCGATAACAGGTAATCTTGCGATCCGGCGCGAGCGATCAGCCCAGCGACATCTCGGCAAAGCCGCCCGCCTTCAACAGATCGTCGATCTGTTTCAGCGTGGCCAGCAAATTCTTCATTTTCGGCAGCGGCCAGGCATTCGGGCCGTCGGACATGGCCTTGGCCGGATCCGGGTGGGTTTCCATAAACAGGCCTGCCACACCAACGGCAACCGCTGCGCGCGCCAGCACCGGCACAAACTCGCGCTGACCACCGGAGGATGTACCCTGCCCACCCGGCAACTGTACCGAGTGAGTGGCATCAAATACCACCGGACAGCCAGTCTCACGCATGATCGCCAGACTGCGCATATCGGAAACCAGGTTGTTGTAACCGAAGCTAACGCCACGTTCACACACCATGATGTTGTCGCTGCCGCCATTGGCTTCCTTGGCCTTGTCGACGACATTCTTCATGTCGCCCGGCGCCAGGAACTGGCCTTTCTTGATATTCACCGGCTTGCCACAGCGCGCTACGGCGTGGATAAAATCAGTCTGACGGCACAGGAAAGCGGGGGTCTGCAATACGTCAACCACGGCAGCCACCGGCTCGATTTCGTCGATTTCGTGAATATCGGTCAGTACCGGCACGCCGATCTGCTTGCGCACTTCGGCGAGGATATTCAAGCCCTGATCCATACCTGGACCACGGAACGATTTGCCAGAACTGCGATTGGCCTTGTCGAAGGACGATTTGTAGATGAACGGGATACCCAGCTCGGCACAAATCTCTTTCAGTTGACCTGCGGTATCCAGCGCCAACTGCTGCGACTCGATCACGCACGGGCCGGCAATCAGGAACAACGGTTGCTGCAGACCAACTTCAAAGCCACACAGTTGCATGCTTAGCGTCCTTTTTCCTTGGCGTTGGCAATCGCCGCTTCGATATAAGCCTTGAACAGCGGATGGCCGTCACGCGGCGTGGAGGTGAATTCCGGGTGGAACTGACAGCCGAAGAACCAGCGATGATTTGGCAATTCAACGGTTTCACACAGCGACTCTGCGCCAACCGAACGACCGCTGACCACCAGGCCAGCCTGCTGCAGCCGCGGCAGGTAGTAGTTGTTGACTTCATAACGGTGACGATGACGTTCAACAATGCTGGTTGCGCCATACACCTTGGCCGCCAGACTGCCCGCATCGAGCTTGCACTCCTGGCTACCCAGGCGCATGGTGCCGCCCATATTGGAGTTTTCGTCACGCTTTTCGATCTTGCCGTCGTGGTTAACCCACTCGTCGATCAGCGCAACTACCGGGTGACCGGTTTCCTTGTCGAACTCGGTACTGTTGGCGTCAGTCATGCCGGCCATGTCACGAGCGTATTCGATGATCGCCAGCTGCATGCCGAGGCAGATGCCCAGATACGGCACATTGTTTTCGCGGGCAAAACGGATGGCCTTGATCTTGCCTTCCACGCCACGGCGGCCAAAACCGCCCGGCACCAGAATCGCATCCATGTTCTGGATCGCATCCAGACCTTCGGTTTCCAGCGATTCGGAATCAACGTAATGCACCTTGACCTTGCTGCGGGTGTGAATCCCGGCATGGATCAGCGCCTCGGTCAGCGATTTGTAGGACTCGGTCAGGTCGACATATTTGCCAACCATGGCGATATTGATTTCGCGCTCAGGGTTGTCGAGCGCATCAACAATCTTATCCCACATCGCCAGATCTGCAGGCGGCAGGTTCAGTTGTAGCTGCTTGCAGATGATGTCGTCGATATGCTGATCCGACAACACGCGCGGAATCTTGTAGATCGAGCTGGCATCCGGACAGGAGATCACCGCCTTTTCCGAAACATTGGTGAACAGCGCAATCTTGCTGCGTTCATCATCCGGCACCATGCGATCGGCGCGGCAGATCAGCACGTCCGGCTGAATGCCGATTTCGCGCAATTCTTTTACCGAATGCTGGGTTGGCTTGGTCTTGATCTCACCGGCAGCGGCGATGTAAGGCACATACGACAGGTGCACGAAGCAGGTGTTTTCCTTGCCTTCCTGCACGCCCATCTGGCGGATGGCTTCAAGGAAAGGCAACGATTCGATATCGCCCACCGTACCGCCGACTTCTACCACGGCAACGTCGGCATCACCGGCGCCAAGACGCACGAAATGCTTGATTTCGTCAGTAATGTGCGGGATCACCTGAACGGTTTTGCCCAGATAGTCGCCACGGCGTTCTTTCTTGATCACCGATTCGTAGATCTGGCCAGTGGTGAAGTTGTTGCGCTTGCTCATCTTGGCGTGGATGAAACGCTCGTAATGACCAAGGTCGAGGTCGGTTTCCGCACCGTCTTCGGTAACGAAAACTTCACCGTGTTGCATAGGGCTCATGGTGCCCGGATCCACGTTGATGTACGGGTCCAGTTTCATCATGGTGACTTTGAGGCCGCGCGATTCGAGGATCGCCGCAAGTGACGCGGCGGCGATGCCTTTCCCCAATGAGGAGACAACGCCGCCGGTAACAAAGATATATTTTGTCATGAGGCTACATGCTGATCCGAATTGCGCATTTTAGCGTAATTGTCGTTCAGGCTCAACGCACCCGGAACGACTTGTTACGCCGGCTTCGCTCAAAGCCAAGCCAAAACACAATCAGAAAAAGGCCTGCAAGCCAGTCTGGCCACGCCCCAAAATCAGCGCATGAATATCGTGGGTACCTTCGTAGGTATTTACCGCTTCAAGATTGCACAGATGGCGGATGACATGAAATTCATCGCTGACACCATTGGCACCATGCATATCGCGTGCCTTGCGTGCTATCTCCAGAGCCTTGCCCACCGAATTGCGTTTGATCAGCGAAATCATGTCCGGCGTAGCGACACCTTCATCCAGCAAACGGCCAACCCGCAATACCGCCTGCAGCCCCAAGGTAATTTCCGTCTGCATGTCCGCCAGCTTCAGCTGGATCAGCTGGTTGGCCGCCAGCGGCCGCCCAAACTGCTGCCGATCAAGGGTGTACTGACGCGCCGCATGCCAACAGAACTCCGCAGCGCCCAATGCCCCCCAGGCAATGCCATAACGTGCCTTGTTGAGGCAGGAAAACGGCGCTTTCAGGCCGGCGGCCTGGGGCAATTTGTTGGCTTCCGGTACAAAAACGTCATCCATGACGATTTCGCCGGTAATCGACGCCCGCAGGCTGAATTTGCCGTGTATGGTTGGGGTTGCCAAACCGGCCATACCCCGCTCCAGCAAATAACCGCCGATACCCCCCGCCTCGTCCTTGGCCCAAACCAGCAATACATCAGCTATTGGCGCATTGGTGATCCACATTTTGCTGCCGCTCAAGCGATAACCGCCGTCTACCTTACGCGCACGCGTGGCCATTGCTCCCGGATCAGAGCCATGATCGGGCTCGGTCAGGCCAAAGCAACCGATCAATTCGCCACTGGCCAGGCCGGGCAGGTAGGCCTGCCTTTGCTGTTCGCTGCCAAAACGATGGATCGGATACATCACCAGCGAGCTTTGCACGCTCATTGCCGAACGATAGCCACTGTCCACCCGCTCCACTTCACGCGCCAGCAGGCCATAGGCGACATGGCTCAAACCCGGACAGCCATAACCTTGAATGGTGGCGCCAAGCAGGCCCAGCGCGCCCATTTCCCGCAATATGGCCGGATCGAATTGTTCGAGCCGGTTGGCCTGCACAATGCGCGGCATCAACTGCTGCTGACAATAGCGCTGAGCCGCATCGCGAATTGCGCGTTCTTCATCGCTGATTTGCTGCTCCAGTAGCAGGATATCTTGCCAGTCGGGATGAGGCTGATGCGCCATGATCAAAAGCCGGATAAGGAAGATAATTTCAAGCTAGCGGATAAGCCGGCAAAAACAAGCCGGCCGATCCAGCCATACCGGCTCAGGCTAAAGCCGGAGCAGGCCTGCCCGTCAATTGCTGTGCAAGTTTGGCAGCGTTGCGCGCGGCAATGCCGTAAATCGACAATTGCGGGTTGGCGCCGATGCTGGTTGGGAACATCGAGCCATCAATCACGTGCAGGTTACGCAGATGGTGATGCTGGCCGTCGGCATTAACCACCGCATTTTTCGGATCGCTGCCCATGCGACAGCCTCCCATCACATGCGCGCTGACAACCCGCGCGCGCAACACTTCCATCGGCAGCGATTCAACCAGTTGCTTGTATCCCGCAAACGTCGTTTGCGGCGTTGCCTGATCGTGCGCGGGCATGGCCATGGTGGCGCCAGCGGCAAACTGCATTTCACCCATGGCCAGCAGTGATTGGCGTACCCCCTGCCAGACGTAGTCACTAATCGGATAATCCAGCTGTGGCGTGCCATCGCTGCGTAGCAGCACTTGACCACCGGTGCTTTGGGTGTGAAAACCATCGCGCAGCAACGACAGCATGGCGTTGACATGCGGAAACTGACTCATGAACTGGGCATGCTGTTCGCCACTGGCCATAACGTTGATTGAGGCCAACATCGGATGCAACGGCGGTACCTCGATCTTGAAGCCCATCGCACCGTCGACTGGCTGCGTATGCAGAAAATGATCCGAATACAGGCTTTGCGGAGCACCATTATTCGCTTCAATTTTTTCCGGCATGGTTGCCATCGAAATGGTGGTCGGATGCAGAAAAGTCCGACTGCCTAACAGCTTGTAAGGATCAGGCGCCTTGCTCCGTAACAACAAGGCCGGCGAACCTATGGCCCCTGCAGCCAGCACCACATGCCGCGCCTTGACGGTCACTCGTGCAGATGTCGGCCGCACACCTGCAGCATCCATTGCCTGACATTCGACCCCGAGAACGCGCTCACCATCCAGCAGCAATTGCTGGGCACGCACGTGGTGCACCAAGGTTGCACCGTGATCCAGCGCAAATGGAATGGTGGTAATCAACATCGACTGCTTGGCGTTGGTCGGGCAGCCCATGCCGCAATAACCCAGGTTCCAGCAACCGTTGATATTGCGGCGGATGTGCCCCCAGCTGATGCCAAGTTTTTCCGCGCCAACCTTCAATACATTGTTGTTGGCATTCGGCGCAGTCAGCCAATCCTGCACATGCAGGCGTCGCTCCATCATCTCAAACCATGGCTGCAACTGTTCGACTGTGTGGTCCTTCAGCCCGAAATTTTGCTGCCAGAATCGCAGTGTATCCGGTGGCGTGCGAAAGCTGGAGGTCCAGTTGACGGTCGTCGAACCGCCAACAGTCCGCCCCTGCAGGATGCTGATGCCCTTGTCCTTGGTCTGGCGCGCTGCTGATTCCTGATACAGGCTGGGATAAGCCTCGGATTCACGCATTTTGAAATCACGCGTGGTTTTCAGTGGCCCTTCTTCCAGCAATACCACCTTCAAACCGGCCTTGCACAGGGTTTCGGCCGTCACGCCGCCACCGGCCCCCGTGCCCACAATCACCACATCGGCTTCCAGATGTTTATCCTCTGTCAGCGCCGAAGCATCGACAATCTGCCAACCGCGGGCGAGCCCTTCGACGTAAGGGTCAATGAATTTGCTCATATCGCTTTCCTCAATTGGCCACCTGGGCTGCCAGCACATGCGCCGGTGGGCCGCTGTAGCCCAGTTTGTCCCAGCTTTGCGGGCTGCCATACCAGGCAGCCATCACCAGCATGTGTAATCCATGAAAACCACTGCGCAGCAACTGGAAACGGCTCTCGCGCCAATTGGCAATAAATTGCTCGATTTCGTGTGCATCCGCCTTTAGCCAGGGCTGCGACACACCAGCCAGCAAACGACGCGTAACCGGAAAATTCAGCAGTGAAAACAATTGCTGCAATTCTTCCTGTACCGCAGGTTGCAGGGCAGCCACAGCCTTGTCGATACCTTCGACCACGAGCTGAATCGCGCTGGCACGAGCCGGCTCATCCTGCGGCAATGCCCCCTTGAGCATCACGGCTGCCAGCGCGGCCAGCATATTGCGACCACCCGCCGACAACACCTGATATTGATAAGTGCCCGCACTCTGCCATTGCGGCTCACGCTCGAACGGACCATAAAGGGCCCGGGCTACGGCCAGCGTGGCGGCACCGGCAATCCCGGTCTTGATGAACTGACGACGTGTCAACATGATGCTCCGTTATCTCCTCTGCGATTTTCATCTCATGCCAAGTCACACTGTAGCGCCTTCGAAAAACCATGACCACTGGTCAATTGTCACTACAAAAAAAGCGATTTCTGCCTTTGGCGATCAATTGTTCAGGCTACGCGGCTAGCCAGAGTTGGTAGTACAATCGGCTACAATAAAATCTGGGCGCAGTTCACGACGTGACGCAGACAACGTTTTGCGGATACCGCTCAGCCGGTCAAAAGTCTTCATCAATCGCCGATTTAGAGCAAGAAATCTAATCGCCAGCGACAATAACACAAAGCTTTTATGCTCATCGACTTCTTTTATCAGCTCAAAAATGCCAAGGTTCCCGTCAGCATCAAGGAGTTTCTGACCCTGCTGGCAGCGCTGGATAAACGCGTGATCTCCGGCAGTCTCGACGATTTTTATTATCTCGCCCGCACCTGTCTGGTGAAGGACGAGAAGCATTTCGACAAGTTCGACAAGGCATTTGGCAGCTATTTCAAAGGTGTCGAGTCTCTCGGTGAACTATTGACGGCGGATATTCCTGACGACTGGCTGCGTAAGGAGTTCGAGCGTTTTCTCAGCGAAGAGGACAAGAAGGCGCTGGAAGCCATGGGTTGGGACAAACTCATGGAAACGTTCAAGGAGCGCCTGAAGGAACAGAAAGAACGCCACGCTGGCGGCAACAAATGGATTGGTACCGGTGGCACCAGCCCGTTTGGCGCCAATGGCTACAATCCCGCCGGTATCCGCATTGGCCAGGAGCAGTCGCGCCACCGCAAGGCGGTGAAGGTGTGGGATCAGCGTGAGTTCAAGAACTTTGACGATCAGGTGCAACTGGGCACGCGCAATATCAAGGTTGCCCTGCGGCGCTTGCGGCAATTTGCCCGCGAAGGCGCACCGGAGGTACTGGATCTGGAGGATACCATCCGTTCCACCGCCAATAACGCCGGTTATCTCGATATCAAAATGGTGCCGCAGCTACACAACAAGGTCAAAGTGCTGCTGTTTTTTGATGTTGGCGGCTCGATGGATGACCACATCCGCAGTTGCGAAGAACTGTTTTCCGCAGCCAAAACCGAGTTCAAGCATCTGGAATATTTTTACTTCCACAACTGTGTTTATGAATCGGTGTGGAAAGACAACAAGCGCCGTCACAACGAGCGGATGTCTACCTACGACGTGATGCATACCTATGGGCCAGACTACAAACTGATTTTTGTCGGTGACGCCACCATGAGCCCTTACGAAATCGTCTACCCCAACGGCAGTGTTGAACACAACAATGCCGAAGCCGGTCAGGTTTGGATGCAACGGCTGCTGGAACATTACGGCAGCGCCATCTGGCTCAACCCGGTTGCGGAGAAGTACTGGGATTACACCGAATCACTGCACCTGATCAAACAGCTGATGCAGGATCGCATGTATCCGCTGACATTGGACGGTCTGGATCGCGCCATTCGCCGCCTGAACCAGAGCCTTTAGTCTCTTCGGGCCTGCCGTAATCCGCAAAGCCGCCGGCATACGCTGGCGGCTTTGCTATATTGCAGACTCAATCACAAGAGGAGACAGGTTTCATGCGCATCAGGCAGATTGTTTTGCTGACAACAGCCGGTTTGGCCTCCATGGCAGCGGTGGCAGGCGGTAACCCACCGATCGATTTCCACGGTTATTTGCGCGCCGGCACCGGCTCGGCCGATGAAGGCGGCAAACAGGCATGTTTTCAGTTGCAGGGGGCGGCATCCAAGTATCGCCTCGGCAATGAGTGCGAAACCTATATGGAAATCGAACTGGGCGCGGAAGTGGCAAAAATCGACCGCACCAGTTTCGCAGTCCACACCATGTTGTCTTACGACGCACCACAGAACACCGGCGAAGAACACAACGTCGACGCACTGCAGCAAGCCTGGGCCGAAGCCAAGAATCTGGGTGACGGGCCATGGGCAACCGCCGCAGCCTGGGCCGGCAAACGTTATTACAAACGCCAGGGTGCGCATCTGAACGACTATCGTTATCTGTCGGACGAAGGCCAGGGTGGCGGCATCGAAAACATCAGCATCGGCCCCGGCAAATTGTCGTATGCCTATATCCGCCAGGTAGACCCGAACAATGCCTTGATTTCGCAAACCAACCACGACTTCCGTTACGAAGGCATCCCCACCAACGCCAACGGCAATATCGATCTGGTAGCGGTATTCGGCAGCAAGAACAACGCCGACAATGCCGGCACCGGCAACCAGAGCGGCACGCTGCTGCATATCCAGCACAACCAGAACCGCATTTTCGGCAATGAGGGCTACAACAGGGCAGTGTTCCAGTTCGGCGACAAGAACATGGACCTGAGTTACGGCTCGTACGCCAGCCGTTCGCCGGGCGGCATTCCTGCCACCTACGACGGCAAGCAGTGGCGCCTGCTCGATAACATGTTCATGGATCTCGGCCACAACCTGCAGGCCGAAGCGGTAATCAGCTACACCGATGCCGACAGTTCCAGCGCTTCGAAAAACGCCGGCACGCCGGATGGTCGCTCCTGGCTATCGGCAGGTATCCGCCCGGTGTATTCGTTTACCAAGCTTTACAGTCTGGCGGTGGAACTGGGCTACGACCAGATCGATCCGGAACAGGGAAAAAAAACCCACCTGACCAAACTGACGATTGCGCCACAAATTGCCGCCGGCACTGGCTACTGGGCACGCCCGGCATTGCGTGCATTTGCCACCTTCGCCAGCTGGAACGAAAAAGGCACCGTACTCGGCACCGATCCGCGTTACGCAAACCAGACCAGCGGCTGGAGCTACGGCGTGCAGGCCGAAGCCTGGTGGTAATAGGCAGACAGGCTCTGCAGACCAAAACGGCGGCAATGATATGCCGCCGTTTTTTTATCGCATCAGATCAACATCACGCAGCTTTACCTCCCCACCTCGCCGACCGCGCTGCCAGCAGTATCGCCCGATCCGGAATCACGACCCAGCAAGCGCCAGGCAAGACGCCGGCGGAACATCCAGACGTAGGCAACATGCAGACCGGCCACCAGCAGCGTGCCATTGGCAAACACCTCATGGACTTCTTCCAGCCACTCACCGCTACCTGCGGCACGCAAGCCACCCTCTTCGTCCTCGTCATCGTCATCCGCCCGCGCTGTCGTCACCAGCGTCTGCAGCGGTGACACACCGGCCAGATTCAGGGATTTACTGTTATCCACCATCAGCACGCCCGTCACGCTGGCACCGAGCATGTTCAGCAGCAAGGCCAACACTAACAAGCGACTGAGCAAGGCCTGAGACTGAGCGGGCGTTGCCAGTGAAAACTGCTTGGGTAACAAGGCGGCAAAGCCCTTGGCGCGGAACAACGCCAGCAGCAGCCGCAGCGATATCGCCAGAATCAAGCCATAACCCAGCCAGACATGAGCAAGACCGGCATCTTCTCCGGTGAGATAAGCGGCCAGGCAAAAACCGGCCAACAACCAGTGCAGCAGACGGAAACGATTGAATACCTGCATGATGAACACTCCCAAGGGGCAACGTCACCCAGACTATGCCCCCCGGCTTAAGTCATCATTAACGGCATGCTCAACATGCAGGATTGAGAATAGCCTGGCGTACCTGCTCCAGTGCACCGGGATCATCGAGCGTGGTCAGATCGCCCGGATCGCGCCCCTCAGCGAGAGCCTGTATCGAGCGGCGCAGCAGCTTGCCGGAGCGGGTTTTCGGCAGTAGTGCGACAAAATGGATCTTCGCCGGGCGTGCAATGGCGCCGAGTTGCTGATCCACCGTTGCCATCAGTGCTTTCTCCAATGCCTGGCGGCCAGCATTGTCAGCAACGCTGGCGGGATCCTTCACCACCACGAATGCAGCCACCACCTGCCCTTTCAGCTCATCGGCCACGCCCACTACCGCGACTTCCGCTACACCGTTATGGCTGGACAAGGCTTCCTCGATCTCGCGCGTGCCAAGGCGATGGCCGGCGACGTTGATCACATCATCGGCACGGCCGAGGATAAAGTAATAACCGTCGGCATCACGCCGCGCCCAGTCGAAGCTGGAATACACCTGCTGATTGAAATTGCTGAAATAGGTTTTGACGAAACGTGCGTCGTCACCCCACACCGTAGACAAACAACCGGGCGGCAGCGGCGGCTGAATCACCAGCACACCTTTTTCCTCATCCGCCACCGGCTCACCCGTTGCCTCATGCAGCAATTTGACGTTGAAGCCGTAAACCGGCTTGCCCGGCGAGCCAAACTTTTTCGGTAATGGTTCGATGCCGGGCTGTGCCGACAGAATCGGCCAGCCGGTTTCGGTCTGCCAATAGTTATCGATCACATCCACCTGCAGCGCATCGCTGATCCAGCGTGCAGTCGGCTCATCCAGCGGTTCACCGGCCAGATACAGCGATTGCAGGCTCGAGACATCGTGCCGTTTCAGGCAGGCCGGGTCCTGCTTTTTCAGCACGCGAATCGCGGTCGGGCTGCTGAACATCACCTTGACCTGGTATTGCTCGACAATTTTCCACCAGATGGCTGCGTCCGGTCGCACCGGTGTGCCTTCGTAGATGATGCTGGTCATGCCCGCCAGCAAAGGGCCGTAAACGATATAGGAATGGCCGACCACCCAGCCGATATCGGAGGTGGTAAACATGCAGTCCCCGGCCTGACCGCCGTAGATGTACTGCATTGACGTGGCCAGCGCTACTGCGTAGCCACCGGTATCTCGCTGCACGCCCTTGGGTTTGCCGGTGGTGCCCGAGGTGTAAAGAATATACGAAGGATGGCTCGACTCGACCCATTCGACGTCTACCGAGGCCTGCATATGCTGCTCGCGCAAGCTAGCGTAATCCAGATCGCGGCCGGGCACGCGCTGCAGGTTCTGATCGATACCGCGATCAACAATAATCACGCTTTGCGGCGGGTGCTGTGCCAGTTTCAGCGCTTCGTCCACCAGCGGTTTGTAGTGGATCGCCTTGCCGCCTCGCATGCCGGCATCGGCAGTAAACAGCACTTTCGGCCGGGCATCATCGATTCGGCTCGCCAGGCTGTGTGAGGCAAATCCGCCAAACACCACCGAGTGAATCGCCCCCAGACGAGCGCACGCCAGCATGGCAAAAATAGCCTCGGCGATCATCGGCATATAGATGATGACGCGGTCGCCCTTGCCCACCCCTTGCGCCTGCAACACAGCGGCACAGCGGTTGACCTCGGCATGCAACTGGCGATAGCTGTAGCTGGTTTCCTGCCCGGTTTCGGTGGAGATATATACCAGCGCCGGCTGATCCGGGCGTTGCAACAAATGGCGATCTACCGCGTTGAAACACAGATTGGTGGTGCCATCCACAAACCAGCGGGCAAACGGTGGCTTGCTGAAATCCAGCACCTGCGAATAGGGCTGCTGCCAAACGATGCGTTGTGCCTGCTCGGCCCAGAATACTTCGGGTTGTTCGATGGAAAGCCGATGGCTGTCGGCGTAGCCTGCTTGGGTCATGGTCTCTCTCCGGAATCGTTCTTATCGGTGATTGCAGTGTGAACACGCAATAACCTTATTGATATCAGCGTTTTTACTGATTCCGGGAAAAATATTCTGATGCCGGCCATCAGCACCTTGAATGGGCCGGTGCAACGCCAGGCCGGCAGCGGCTCAGGCGTCGGTTTCAGCCACCGGCAAATAACGCTGCAGTTGCTGCCGAACCCGTGCAAAAGCTTCCGGCAACTCGGCCATCGGTTGCGCCAGCAAATTGCTGGCATCGCCGGTTAGCGCCCCTTGTTCGACCTGATCCAGCAATTCGGCAAAAGCCCGCGCGCCAATCGACAGTGATGTGCCCTTGATCGCATGCGCCAATTGCCGGGTCTGCTCCCAATCCTGATCGGAGAACGCCTGCTGCAGCGAAACCAAGCGGTTTTCTGCCTCTTGCAGATACAACTGGGTCAGTTTGCCGTGTTTGCTGCCCAGCATTTGCCGGACTTTTTCATATTCATCGTCTGGCGCCGGGCTTGCTGCGGGGGGCTCAGCGGGTACAGGTGCAGCAGCACTGACCAGGGTGCCCGCCACCAGCCATTTGCCGAGCACTTTGCTCAGATCCTCGGGCCGGATCGGTTTTGACAAATAGTCATCCATGCCGGCGGCAAAACACCTGTCGGCATCGCCCGCCATGGCATTGGCAGTCAGCGCCACGATCGGCAGACGCCGCGTCTGATCCTGCAGCAACTGACGAATCCGGCGCGTGGCTTCATAACCATCCATTTCCGGCATCTGGCAATCCATCAGCACGATATCGTAGGGCAGCAACTGCACCTGGTTCACCGCTTCGATGCCGTTGGCAGCTACATCGACGATACAGCCATAACGCTCCAGCATCACCGACACCACCTGCTGGTTTACCGCATTGTCGTCCACCACCAACACCCGGCTGTTCGGATAGGCAATGTTACTTACAGGGGAAGAGCCATTGTCGACCGCGTTGACCAGCGTATGGCGGGTCACAAATTCGATCTGTCTGAATTCATCCGACAGGCTGGCACGCAGCACGTTGCGGATATCGTCGCGGTGTAACGGGCTCGACAGATACTCACGACAACCGGCATGCCGGTAGGCATCAAGATCGCGCTGGCGAATCGGCGGCCCCAGCACCACCAGCTTGGTTACCGCCATATTGGGATCGTCGGCCAGCGCTGTGGCAAAACTCAGCGCGTCCAGCCCCGGCATTTGTTCGGCAAACACGCCAATGGCAATCGGATCGCCGGCATCCAGCGCCTGTTGCATCAGGTTGAGTGCCTCAAATGCACTGTCACAGGCTTCGGCGCGCATGCCGAGATATTGCAGTTGCTCCTGCAGCACGCGTGCGGTCTGTGGATGATCGCAAACATGCAGGACGCGTTTGCCGGCCAGCTCGGCAACAGCCGGCCGGTAGCTGGCATCAAATGGCTCGGCCAGTGGCAGATTCAGCGTGAACCAGAAGGTGCTGCCCTTGCCCGGCTCGCTGGAAACACCGATTTCACCGCCCATCAGCTCGCACAACTGCTTGGAAATCGCCAGCCCCAGCCCGGTGCCGCCATAAACGCGGGTGGTCGAGGTATCAGCCTGGGTAAATTTTTCAAAGATTTTTGCCTGTTGCTCGGCACTCATGCCAATCCCGCTGTCGCTCACGCGCACAGTCAGATGACAGCCATCGTCGGTCGGCGCATGAGCCAACACCTCCAGCAACACATAGCCCTCGTGGGTGAATTTGATGGCGTTGCTGATCAGATTGGAAATGATCTGGCGAATCCGCCCCGGGTCACCGATCAGCAGCTCGGGAGCGTCTGGCGCATAGCGCAGGATCAGGTTGAGGCCCTTTTTCTCGGCCGGCAACAACTGGAAATCGGCAGTGGCTTCCAGCACTTGCCGCAAATCGAAACGAATCGGTTCGATTTCCAGCTTGCCGGCCTCGATCTTGGAGAAATCCAGAATATCGTTGATCAGCCCCAGCAGGCTCTCGGCGCTGCCGCGCGCCACTTCGGCAAACTCCTTCTGCTGTGGATTAAGTTCAGTACTCATCAGCAGCCCAAGCATGCCGATCACGCCATTCATCGGTGTGCGGATTTCGTGGCTCATATTGGCAAGGAATTCGCTCTTCGATTGCGCGGATGCTTCGGCCGCCAGCTTCTCGCCAATTGCCGTTGCCTTCTCTTGCTCGCGCTGACGCAAATCCTGCATCTGCTGCTGCAGCTTGCTGGCCATCGATTCAAAATCGCGCGCCAGCATGCCGATTTCATCCTTGCTGCGAATATTCAACTGGCCAATGCTCTCTCCCTTGGCAATGGCGTTGGCCGCCTGGCTCAAACGGCCGATATCACGCGTCAGACGGAAGCCGATGAACAGCAGCACCACAGTCGACAAGGCACCAGATGTCAGCGCAATCGCCAGCGTCTGCCAGTACATATTACGCAAGGTATCGGCCAGGGCATGCGTGGAAATGCCATAGCGCAACACACCATAACGTTCGTCCGCCAGACGCAGCTCGGTCACCGCGTGAAAGGTCTGGTTGATGCGGCCAAACTGCTGGATCGAGTCTGCTGCCGGCAACGCTACACCGGCTTTCCAGCCGCTGGCGGCGACGACCTTGCCGCGCCGGTCAAACAACACCAGATAGTCGATCTGGTTGCCACTGCGAATACTCTCCATCTGATCGCCGGCGGTCGCATAATCACGCGCCATCAGCATCGGCGTCAGGGTGGAATTGAACAGCAGATTCAGTTCCTGAACCCGGCGCGACAGATTATCGCGGGCGACGTGCTCCCAAGACTGCAGCATGTTTACCGCCAGCATGGCCACCAGCACCACCTGCACCAGCAACACGGCCGCCGCCAGTCGCGCCCGCAATGGGCTCAGACGCCATTTCATTGGCCCAGCCTCCGTTTCAGTTCATCCACATAAGGCCCCAGTTGCTTCGCTTCCTGCTCACTCAACAGCTTGTCGCTGGGCCGACAGCTTTGTACGAAGACATTACGGCGGGGATCGGTAATACGCACAAACTCCAGAATCGCGTCGTGCAGCTTTTGCCGTTTTTCCGCGTTCACCCGCTGGTGCACAATGATCACCATATGTGGCACCGCCTTGCTTTCGGCCAGCACCCGCACATTATTCTGAATTTCCGGCGACATGATTTTCAGTGCCGACTGGATCACCACCGCCGCTGCTGCGTCGCCGCGCAGCAACATCAGCGCAGCGGTATTGCTGAAATCGTTGTATTTGAAGCTGACATCCACCGCCGTGGCAACCTGTGGCGGACGGAACATTTCCGCACCCAGCATCGCCCCCAGCGTGTGCGGATCGGGCAGAGCCACCTGCTTTCCCTTAAGGTCCTGTGCCTTCTGATACGGCCCGTTGCGATCGACAATCAACACCGCCTGCATGCTGCCTTCGCATTTAAACAAGCCGCTGTAACCTGCCTTCTGCGCTGCCAGCAAAGAAGAATGCGGGCCGACAAAAGCAATGTCGAATTCACCTGCCAGCAGCTGCTGCAGGAATTTCTCGTAATTCGGTGCAGTATCCAGCACCACTTTGCTGCCGCTTTTTTCACCCAGATAGTCGCGGAACGACTGGAACGAAGTGGCGAGTGTTCGCGCACTGAGCAAGGGCTCGATGCCCAGCGAAATTTCCGCCCCGGCGGCCTGCGCGGCAGGCGCGCCAAGCAGCAGGCATGCGCCGGCCGCGAACAGCCAGCAGGCCCGATGCAAGCGGGTGTTTACAACAGATGCAACGACATTCAAATCCGATCTCCCGAGAATTGGCAAGGACAGGCAGGAACAAGCAGGCCTACGCTCATGGCAAGCGGCGTTTCAATTCTTCGACATAGGGGGCCAGCAGCCGCTGGGCGTCTTCGCCCAGTGATTTTTCCGATGCGACACAGGTGCGCACAAACAGATTGACGCGCGGATCGGCGGTACGCAAAAACTCCAGCGAGGCGGCACGCAAGCGCTCGCGCCGCTCCTGCGGCACCCGCTTGTGCACCAGCAGGCTCAAGCCCGGCACGCGGCGGCTTTCACCGATGATGCGCAGATCGGAACGAATATGCGGAGAAATCAGGTCATACACTTCGTCGGCCATCACTGCCGCCGCCACTTCGCCTTTCAGTGCCATCAGCGGCCCGTCAACCTGGAAGTCGTTATAACGGTACTGCACCTCGACCGCCGGGGAGCCTGGCTGCGCACGGAAGAATTCGGCGCCAAGCATGGACGTTATGGTCAGATGATCCGGTAGCGCGACCGGTTTGCCTTTCAAGTCTTGCGGGCTGCGGTAGGCGGAGTTTTTGTCGACCAGCAAAATCGCCTTGAGCGTGCTCTCGCACTGCAGCAAAGGCAGATAGCCTGCTTTCTGGATAGCCAGCAGTCCGGTATGAGGGCCAAGCAGCGCCAGATCGTATTCGCCGCGCAAGACATTGGCGACGAACTGGTCATAGTTGGCACCGGTGGTGGTGACAATACGCGTGCCGGTTCGCTCGGCGAGAAAATCACGAGAGGATTTAAAGGTTGGGGCGAGATTGCGCGGGTGCAAAAAAGGCTCGATGCCCCAATTCAGCTCATCCGTTGCTGCCTGCGCCGCCACCAGGGGCGAACACAGCGCCAATATGCACAACCACCTGCCCCCTGCCCGCCTGATTGCATTCATGCCTGACCTTTCCAGAAACGCCTAGCGTGTCTAACGCTGTTAACGCTTCTTTCAAGATAGTTGCTGGCAAGCGAATAGTCGAAGAATGCGCTACTTCAATGGCCGCCTGGCTTTGGCCCAATCAGCAAGGACGGCACCTGTTCGGCTGCAAGCGGCCGGCTGTAATAAAAGCCCTGATACAGATCACAACCATGCTGGCGCAACAGCTCAAGCTGCGCTGCGGTTTCCACCCCCTCGGCAACCACGCGCATGCCCAGGCTGTGTGCCAAGGCGATGGTGGCAATCACGATATTGGCATCGTCGCTGGCGGCGGAACCGGCAATGTCGATCACGAACGAGCGATCGATTTTCAGCGTGTCGAGCGGAAAACGTTTCAGATAGCTGAGGCTGGAATAGCCGGTGCCGAAGTCGTCGATGGCGATTTTCAGCCCCAGCTGGTGCAACTGCTGCAAGCTGTCGATCACTTCGTCGGTATCCGCCATCAGGATGTTTTCGGTGATTTCCAGCTCGATGCCGGAAGGCTCCACTCCGGTTTGCTGCAACAATTCGCGCAGCAGCGGCAGCAAGCTGCGCTGTTGGAACTGGCTGGCCGAGAGATTGATCGCCAGCCGTGGCACCGCCAGCCCTTGCGTTTGCCATTGCGCCAGTTGCCGGCAGGCAGAACGCAGCACCCATTCCCCCATCGGCACGATCAGGCCGCTCTCTTCCGCCAGCGGAATGAAACGCGACGGCGCAATCTCACCGCGCTGCGGGTGTTGCCAGCGCAGCAACACCTCCAGCGCCACCAAGGCCCCCGTCTGCACTGCCACAATCGGCTGATACACCAGATGCAGCTGCCCGGCACTCAGCGCCTGGCGCAGATCGTTGAGCAATGCATGCCGTTCGGCCGCCTGCTGGTTCATCGACGCAGTGAAAAACTGCGCATTGTTGCGGCCGCTTTCCTTGGCGTGATACATGGCGATATCGCTGTTTTTCAGCAGCGTTTCGACATTGTTGCCGTCATCCGGAAACACCGCGATGCCGATACTGGCGCTGATATGCAGCGTTTCGCCCTGCACCTGATAAGGCTCGGTCAGGCGCTGCAGCAGGGATTGCGCCAATGCCGCGAGCTGTGGCACACCGCCGATTTGCGGCAGCAGGATGATGAACTCGTCACCGCCCTGGCGCGCCACCGTGTCTTCTTCGCCCACACCGGCGCACAGCCGCCGCGCCACCTCCACCAGCAACAGGTCGCCCACGTCATGGCCGAGGGTATCGTTGATCACCTTGAACTGGTCGAGGTCGATAAACATCACCGCTGCCTGCAAATGACTGAGCCGATCGTGCGCCAGCACCTGCTGGATGCGATCCTGCAACAGCGTGCGGTTGGGCAGGCCGGTCAGGGCATCGTGGGTCGCCAGATGCAGCGCACGCTGCTCTACCCGCTTGTGCTCGCTGATATCGATGCGGATGGAAATAAAGCGCTGTACCCGGCCGGCCTCATCCTTGAGCGGCACAATCGCGCTATCCACCCAGTAAAGACGGCCGGACTTGGCGCGGTTGCAGATCTCGCCGCGCCACACTTCGCCACGCTGGATGGTGGCCCACAATTCGGCAAAAAATGCCTGGCTGTGATAACCGGAATTCACCAGGCGATGATCCTGCCCGATCAGCTCATCGCGGCTGTAGCCACTCACCTGGCAGAACTTGTCGTTGGCTTCGATAATGCGCCCGGACGGATCGGTGACCGACACCAGCGCATGCTGGCCAATCGCGTGCAGATAAGCGGACAACTCGCTGAATGCACGCTCCACGCCCTGCTTCGCCTCCAGCAAGGTTTGCGCGGTGCGGTGCTGCTGTTCGGCGTGCGCCAGTTGCAGGCCGGTACGCTGCAGATCACGCTCTTGCCGCACCATGCGCCAGCTGAACCAGAGCATCGCAGCAAAGCTGGCTAGAAGAATGCCGAAAATCAGCCCGCTGGTTTCGCGGATCTGAATTGTCGCCACCTGCTCCACCCGATCCAGCGGAATCGTTACCGACAAGGCCCCAAGCAATTGATGCTGGCGCCACTGCTTGTCCGCCAGGGTATGCTGCAGACCACGCCGGTTGCGGATTTCAGCGGTTTTTTCATAACTGTTGTGACAGGCCACACACGAGGCTTGCGAAGCGGCATCGGCACGCAGATAACGCAGCACCCGCTTGCCGTTCTGCTGCTCAAAGCGCCAAACCGGCCGCCACTCGATCGGGCCACCGGGGTTGGCCTGATCCTGTTGTTCCAGCTGTGGCCAGGCCCAGCGCAGAAAATCATCGCCCAGCCCCTGCTGCGGATCGAGATTCCATTTGCTGACCGGCTTGTATTCAAACAGATGCGCGCTATTGCTGGACGACGCCTGCCCCACCAGCTTGAGAAACTGCGCCGGAATCGGCACATAACCGCTCAGCGTTTCCGAATGCACGTGCGGGCCAAAGCCGTCACGCTGCAGTTTGTCGACGATACTTGCGGCATACACCGAACGCGCGGTGGTGGCCTGATTGGCAACAATCTCCGCCACGTTCAGTGCCTGATGCTCGACGGTTTTCTGCACCGCATTGCGGATCACCGTGGCAGCAACCAGAAAAGTCGCAAAAAAGCCCGCGCACAATAGCAGCAGCAACCAGACGCGTTGCGGGCGTTTCGGGGTGGATTCGGGCATGGAGAGCAATCGGCAGCGCGCTGGCGGCAATTGAAACGATAGGAATGCCCATTATAGCCGACAAGCCGCGCCGGCAAGCGCTGGCGTCACGCCGGCAATAGCGGCAGCAGCATCCCGTCGTGCACGCGCACCAGCCCTGCCGCGCGTAGCTGCTGCAACACATTTTCCGCCAATTGTTGCGCCGACAACGCCAGCAGCCGCTGGCTGGCGTCACGCAACAAAGGCAAGGACTGCAAATAATCCGGCAGCGCTGCCACAGCCATACTGCCTTGTTCCAGCAGATTAAACAGCAACAGCGATTTGAGCAGACTATCGGCCCAGCGCTGCGGGTCAGCGCGCCATTGCTGCAGGCGTTTGCCGGCGGTACTTAAAGCCTGCTGCACATCGCCAAACGGCGCACCGTGGCCGGGGATCACCCAATCCACATCCAGTGCTGCAATCAGCTCCAGCGTGGCTTGCGCCGCAGCCAGCCCGGCAAGATCGGCATCCGGCAACACTGCGCCGAGGCCGTTCTGCCACAAGGCATCGCCGCTGATCAGGATGCGGTATTCCGGCGCATAAAACATCAGCGCCTCATTGCGGTGGCCGGGCGCGGCCAGCAACTGCCACTCGGTCTGGCCCAGCAGCAAGCTTTCGCCCGGCCGCAGCAGGCCATCGACGCGAAACGGCTCGGCCTGCTGGCCGGCATCGTCCAGCCACAGCGCCGCCTGATCCCAGCTCTGGATATGCGGCGCTTCCGCTTCCGGCACCCACACCTGCGCACCATATTCGCGCTGCAGCCGCGCATTGCCGCCCATGTGGTCGCTGTGGCAATGGGTATTCAGCACCCGCGCCAGTGGCCGCTCGCCCAAAGCATCCGGTGATCGTAGTAAGGCCAGTGTGGTGTCCGCGTGCGTCACGTAACCGCTGTCGATCAGCACCGCGCCGTCGTTATCGTTTTCGCGGAACAACACGTGGTTGGCGTTGAGCCAGCCGCGCTCGATCACCGCCATGCCCGGTGGCAGCGGCATGCTGTCAGTCATCAGCCTGCAGCAATTCAAGAATGCTGGAGAAATCCAGCCTGCCGTTGCCGGCCAGGCTGTGCAGGTGGTACAGATTGCGCGCCAGCGCGCCCAGCGGCGTGGCGGCCTTGGCGTGCAGCGCTGCTTCTTGCGCCAGCCCCAGGTCTTTCAGCATCAAATCGACGCCGAAGCCGCCGCTGTAACCACGGCTGGCCGGCACGTTTTCCATCACGCCGGGGAACGGGTTATACAGCTCACTGCTCCAGTTGCGGCCCGAGCTCTTGTTGATGATCTCGCTCAGCACCTTGGCATCCAGCCCCAGAGAGGTGCCGAGATTGAGCGCCTCGGCGGTGCCGATCATGTGGATCGCCAGCAGCATGTTATTGCAGATTTTCGCCACCTGCCCGGCGCCGTGGTCGCCGGCGTGGAAAATGTTCTTGCCCATTTTCTCCAGCAACGGCCGCGCGCGCTCCAGCGCTTCGGTTTCGCCGCCAACGATAAACGTCAACGTCCCCGCCGCCGCCCCCGCCGTGCCGCCCGACACCGGCGCATCGATCATCGCACACCCCGCCGCCTGCGCCGCCTGATACACCGTCTTCGCCGTCTGCGGCGCAATCGTGCTGCAATCGACAATCAGCGTGCCGGGCTTCACCACCTTCAACACCTCGCCGCTGCCGAGATACAAATCCTCGACATGCGCGCTGGCCGGCAACATTGACACGATGATGTCGGCGCCCGCCGCTGCTTCCGCCGCCGTGGCTGCAACCTTGGCGCCCGCCGCCTGCGCCGTTTGCAAAGCAGTTGGCGACAGATCGAACACCGTCAGCACAAAGCCCGCTTGCAGCAAATTCAACGCCATCGGCCCGCCCATATTGCCGAGGCCGATAAAGGCGATGTTGTGGTTCATGTTTCACTCCTCCGGATTATGGTTTTTTATCTATAAGCCTGCGAGCCAATACTGGCGCGCCTTGCAGGCCTGCCTGCGGGCCAATGGCAGAGCGGGCTGCAGGCCGATGCTTATGTCACTGCCAGGCTACGATTGTCGTAGGTCGGACTTCAGTCCGACGCGGTGCCGAACAGTAGCGACTCAGTCGGACTGAAATCTTGGCGGGGTGGGCAAAAATGCCCACCGAAAACAAATCAACTAGCGCATGGGCAATTTTTTTCCACGCTACTTGGCTACTTATCTGTCTTTAACAGGCTGGTGAGAAACACCCCATTCCCTGCGGATTTTGTTCTTCCTGCTGTTTTTTTCGGCGCAGGAAGTACGCCGCGGCCAGTGTAACTGGGCGAATTCGCCTGTTTCGTCTGCCATTGGCCTGCTGGCAGACGGAATAATCCCTATGCTGCCTTTTGCATCAGATTCAGCAGGCGCGTCAGGTTATAGGCCGCAAAGGTAAACAGCGCCTGGCCGGAGAGCTTTTCCAGTCCCTTGTGCCGGGTCTTGCGCAAGCCGCCTACTGTCTTGATCCAGCCAAACGCTTCTTCGATCATCTTGCGGCGGCGCAGACTCATGGCGTAAGCCTTGCCGCGGGCGGTGCGGCCATCGACGGCACTGCCGGTGCTTTTGCGCGCGATATGTGCCTTGATGTCCCGACTTTCCAGGTAGCTGACAAAGCTGTCGGTGTCATAGCCCTTATCGCCAGCCACCGAGGCGCCGGGCTTGCGAACGCTGCGCGCAATCATCGCCTGCGCCGCTTCCCACTCGGCCCGGCCATTGGCCTGGGTGGTTTCCACGTCGACGATCAATCCGTTGCGATTCTCGGCCAGCGCGTGCGTCATATAGCGCACGGCTTCGGTGAACTCGCCTTTCTTGTACAGCCGCGACTGGGGATCGGTGCTACTTTGGTGGGTGGCATTGCTACGCTTCTCGCCCTTGAAATCCACCTCCGGATTGCGCCCCGGTGGTTGCTCCGGGCCGCTGCCATCCTTGCGCACAAAGCTTTGTGGCTGGCCCAGGCTTCGATCATGGTACCGTCAACGCTGAAGTGCTCGTCCGAGACAAAGCCCTGCCATTCGGCGAGATAGAGGACGCGCTGAAAGAACTCCCGGCCCATGTCGGTACACAGCAGACGGTCGCGGTTGATGCTGAATACGGTTCGATCCCAAACCGCCTCGTCCATGCTCAAACCGACAAACCAGCGGAACAGCAGGTTGTAGTCCAACTGCTCCATCAACAGCCGCTCACTGCGCACGGTGAACAAAATCTGCAGCAACAGCGCCCGCAGCAGGTGCTCCGGTGGAATCGACGGGCGACCGGTATGCGAATAGCGCTCATCGAACAGGGTGCTCATGTTGGCGAGGATGCCATCAACCAGCACGCGCAGACGGCGCAGCGGGTGATCGGCGGGGATACGATGTTCCAGGCTGAGATAGCTGAACATCGACAGTTGGGGATTCTCTTGGCCGCGCATGGAAAATCGGGGAAAATAGGGGCTGGTTTCAAGCCCCATTCTGCCTCAAAACCCGCGCCTTGACTCGGTTGAGGAGTTTCTCACCAGCCTGTTAAGGGAGTTCTTTTTAAATTCTGATTGGCGAACCAAATATTGGTTGGCCGCAACTTCAAACTCACCAAGCCTAATCTCAACTTTTTTTGCCATGGACACGACATTTGATATGTCATCACGACTAAATTCGATATCAATCATTAATGTCCGACCCCATGGAAAGCTGACATGGCACATATCCCAAATCGCCCCAGGCCCATCGCTGCAATGAATAAAATATTTTACCTTTTCATTCTCTATATATTCGTAATAGACCGTGCTCATAAAGAGAATGTCGCCATCTTTGTTTTTGCGCCCAATAGCTTCATACTTGGCCTCTTTTGAATCAGCACTTGCATCTATTTCGCTGTTTTGCATGAGGATCTCGCGAAACTTCCTTAAGCCTTGCTCAATGTGATCTGAAGGCTCTTCGGCAAATTTAAACTGCCACATTCGGCTATGTGGCACCTCATGAAAGTGGTCCCGGTAATCCCCGATTTGATTGCCTTGTATAGTAATCAGCAATTTTTTCCCAGGACCTGCTCGTCTATACATTTCTTCATCGCGCAATTTACTCCATGGACTTACGTCAGGCACCGTAGCATGCAAAGAAATAGAGTTAATCTTTCCATCTTCCGAGTTGCGGGAGTAATTGGTAAGCCACGTCTTTTCAGGAACAAGAAATGCTGTGTCGTCAATAGGGATATATGCAAGACCCTCTTTGCTTTCGACGGGATTGGGTAGAGGCGCAACTTTGCTGCAACCCGGAAGACCGCCATAAAAGCAGGCAATGAGAAAGAAATAGCCAAACAATTGAAGCAAATTCTTACCGTGTGCAAAAATCATATGGTGGGGCGCTCATTTAGTTGATTCTCCACAACGCGTGCCAGTGTCAGGTCTCGCATTTGTTTTTTAGATTTCAAGTCCAACACACAGCTAAGCTTACCCTGTATGCTGCTCTGCCATTGCCCTGCAGCCCGGCCTGCGAGCCAATACCCGCGCGGCCCGCAGCCCTGCCCGCTTACCAGTCGCGATACGGATGTTGGTCTTGCGGCCACGGCGGGGTGAAGTGTTCTTCGACGTAGGCATCGCTGACTTCTGCCAGCGTTGGCGGTGACCAGCGCGGGGTGTTGTCCTTGTCGATCAGCAAGGCGCGCACGCCTTCGCGGAAATCCGGGTGGCGGCAGAACTGGATCGCCAGCCCGAGTTCCATCGCGAACACTTCTTCCAGCGACATATGCGTGGCGCGCTGGTAGGTTTCGAAAATCACCTTGGCCGAGGTTGGCGAGCCGGCCTGCAGCGCCTTGGCGCCGCGCTGAATCCAGGCGTCCTCTTGTTGATGGAAGGCCAGGGCGGCGGCAATGTCTTCGACGCTGTCAAAATCGGTGATGGCGTTGATGAAGTCGAGATGGGTGCGCACTGGCGATTCCGGCAGCGGAAAGCGCCCGCGATGCTGGCGCAGCAGCGCCGACAGCTTGTGGTGATTGTGGCGATAGTGGTCGTCCCAGTCGACTTGCAGCAGTGCGTCGAGCAAGGCAGATTTTTCGCTGTGCTCCAGATAAAAATCGGCGAGTTTGACGAACAGCGCGTCGGCGGCATTCAGATGCGCGCCGGTGAGGCCCAGATACAGCCCCACCCGCCCCGGCATGCGGTTGAGAAACCACGAGCCGCCGACATCCGGAAACAGGCCGATGGTGATTTCCGGCATGGCGATGCGCGATTTTTCGGTGACGACGCGATGCGAGGCGCCAGCCATCAGCCCCAGCCCGCCACCCATGATGATGCCGTGGCCCCAGCACAGCACCGGCTTGGTGTAGCTGTGGATCAGGTAATCTAGTTGATACTCGAGCTCGAAAAACTGCTCGGCGTAGCGCTGGGTCAGATCCTCGCCGTGTTCGCACAATGATTTGTGCAGCGACACGATATCGCCTCCCGCGCAGAAGGCCTTGCCACCCGCGCCCTGCAGCACCACGCAGGCGATGGCCGGGTCTTCTTCCCATTCCAGCAATTGGTCGTAAAGCTGCTCGGCCATCGCGAGCGTCAACGCATTGAGCGCACTTTCGTTGGCGAGTGTGGCAACGCCGATCTGCTTGCCGTTAACGGCGACACGGGTGTCGAAAATCACGCTCATTTGTTGCTCCACTGCGGCGGGCGTTTTTGCAGAAAGGCCTGTACGCCTTCGGCCTGATCCTGGCTATCGAACAAATCCACAAACGCTTCGCGCTCGGCCGGCAGTGCCTGGAACATCGGTTGATTGCGGCCACGCTGGATCAGCTGTTTGCAGGCGGTGACCGACACTGGGCTTTGGCGGGCGACTTTCTCGGCCAAGGCCAGCGCCGCTTCGCGGGCGGTGCCTTTGGGTACCACTTCTTCCACCAGGCCGATTTGCAATGCCTGCTGCGCCGTTACCCTTTCGCCGCAGAGGATCATGCGTTTGGCCCAGCCCTCGCCCACCAGCCATGCCAGATTCTGCGTGCCGCCGGCGCAGGGCAGCAGGCCGACAGCGGCTTCCGGCAGCGCCATCTGCGCCTGTTCTTCGGCAATACGCAGATCGCAGGCCAACGCGCATTCCAGCCCGCCACCCATGGCGTAGCCGTTGATTGCGGCAATCGATACGCCACGGAACTGCGACAGGGTTTCGAATGCCTCGCCGAACACCCGCGCCATATCGCGTGCCACGGCCTTGTCGCCATCGGCAAACAGCTTCAGATCGGCGCCGGCAGAGAAGAATTTGTCGCCTTCGCCGGTAATCACCAATGCGTAGATGTCGCGTTCGGCATTCAGCGCTTCCACCGTCTGTTTCAGCGCGATCAGGCTGTCGCGGTTCCAGGTGTTGGCGGGCGGGTTTCGAATGGTGAGGATGGCGGTGTTGCCGGTTTTTTCCAGTCGCAGTAGTGGGTGCATGCTTGAGTCTCGCTTAACGCAAATTATCCGAAGCGCCATCCTTCAACGCCGCGCGGGCGATGATGACGCGCATGATTTCGTTGGTGCCTTCCAGAATCTGGTGCACGCGGCTGTCGCGCACGTAGCGTTCCAGCGGGTATTCCTTGATATAACCGTAGCCGCCGAATAGCTGCTGCGCATCACAACAGATGCGGAATGCGGCATCGGTAGCGAAGCGTTTGGCCATCGCGCAATAGGCGCTGGCATCGGCCGAAGCCTGATCCAGCTTGCTGGCGGCCAGCCGCACCATTTGCCGTGCGGCGACCAGCTCGGTGAGCATGTCGGCCAGCTTGAACTGCAGCGCCTGAAAATCCGCCAGCGGCTTGCCGAACTGCTTGCGCTGCAACAAATGCTCGCGGGCCGCATCCAGCGCCGCTTGCGCAGTGCCGACCGAGCAGGTGGCAATATTGATACGGCCGCCGTCGATGCCTTTCATCGCGATGCGGAAGCCTTCGCCCTCTTCGCCCAGCCGATGATTGGCCGGCAGGCGCACGCCGTCGAAAAAAATCTGCCGCGTTGGCTGGCTGTTCCAGCCCATTTTTGCTTCCAGCTTGCCGTAACGAATGCCCGGCAGATTGGCCGGCACAGCAAACGCAGAAATGCCGCCCGCGCCCGGCCCGCCGGTGCGTGCCATCACCACCAGCAGATCTGTCGCGCCAGCGCCGGAAATGAAGGCCTTGCCACCATCCAGCACATACACCTCGCCATCACGCCGTGCAGTGGTTTTCAGGCTGGCGGCGTCAGAGCCGGCATCCGGCTCGGTCAGGCAATATGACGCGAGTTTTTGCCCTTGGGTCAGCGCCGGACACCATTCAGCCACCACTCCCGGCTGGCCCCAATTGGCCACCATCCAGGTCGCCATGTTGTGGATGGTGATGTAAGCGGTGGTCGAGGTGCAGCCAGCCGCCAGTTCTTCAAACACAATGCTGGCGTCGAGCCGGCTCAGCCCCAGCCCGCCAGCACTTTCCGGCGTATACAGGCCGCAAAAGCCCAGCTCGCCGGCCTTGGCGATCACGTTTTTGGGGAAGATATGCTGCTCATCCCATTCTGCGGCGTGCGGCGCCAGTTCGTTGGTGGCGAAGTCGCGCGCCGTTTGCTGGAAGGCGCGCTGGTCGTCGTTGAGTTCAAAATCCATGATCAGCGTAGTGAAATGGTGGTGTTAACGCCGGTATTCACGGCGGCATCGTCAAACCAGCGCTCGGTCACGGTTTTGGTCTGGGTATAAAACAGGATCGCCTGTTTGCCATAGGGGCCAAGATCACCGAGTTTCGAGCCACGCGAGCCGGTAAAGCTGAATAGCGGCACCGGCACCGGAATCGGCACATTGATGCCGACCTGGCCAACGTCGATATCCTGCTGGAAGCGCCGCGCCGCCGCACCGCTCTGGGTAAAGATGGCAGTGCCGTTGCCGTTGGGGTTGGCGTTGATGATGTCGATGGCTTCGTCGAGCGTGGCGGCGCTGACCAGAACCAGCACCGGGCCGAAGATTTCCTGATCGTAAATCGGCATGCCGGGTTTGACGCCGCTGAACAAAGTCGGGCCGACGAAGTTGCCGTTTTCGAAACCCGGCACCTTGATCGCCCGGCCATCCAGCTCCAGCTTGGCGCCGTGCTCCACGCCTTGCTGGATCAGGTGTTCGATGCGTTGTTTGGCATTGCAGGAGATCACCGGGCCGAGGTCGGGGTTGTCCTTGCCGGGGCCAACGCGCAGGGTTTTCGCCTTGGCGACGATGTCGGGAATCCAGTTGTTGGCCTCGCCTACCAGCACCGCCACCGAGGTCGCCATGCAACGCTGCCCGGCCGCGCCGAAACCGGCACCGACTAGGGCATTCAGCGTTTGCTCCTTGTTGGCATCAGGCATCACCACCGCGTGGTTCTTGGCGCCCATCATGCACTGCACGCGCTTGCCGGCATTCGAGGCGCGGTGATACACGTGAGTGCCAACACGGGTCGAGCCGACGAAGCTGACCGCCTTGATATCCGGATGGTCGCACAGACCGTTGACGATGGCTTCGCCGCCGTGCACCACGTTCAGCACGCCGGGCGGAATGCCGGCATCCAGCGCCAGTTGCACCAGTTTCATCGTCACCAGCGGATCTTGCTCGGAACATTTGAGGACAAAGGTGTTGCCGCAGGCGATAGCCATCGGGAACATCCACAGCGGGATCATCGCCGGGAAATTGAACGGCGTGATGCCGGCGCAGACGCCCAGCGGCTGTTGCAAGGTATAGGTATCGACCGCGCCGGCAACGTTTTCGGCAAATTCGCCCATTTGCAGCGTGCCGATATTGGCGGCGTGTTCCACCACCTCCAGCCCACGGAAGATATCGCCTTCGGCATCGGCCAAGGTCTTGCCTTGCTCGCTGGTCAAGGTGGCGGCCAGGTCGGCCATGTTTTCGCGGATCAGTTGCTGCAGCTTGAGAAAAATCCGTGCGCGGGTGCCGATTGGCGTCAGGCGCCAGGTTTTGAAGGCGTTTTTGGCTGCGGCAACGGCGGCGTTCAGCTCGTCGTGGGTGGCAAATGGCACCTTCGCCAGTACCTCTTGCGTGGCCGGGTTGATCACCTCGTGCCACTGATTGGTTTTCGATTCTACCCACTCGCCATTGATCAGCAATTTCACGGTTGCAACTGCCATGCCTGTCTCCTCGATATCGTCCATTTGTTGCAATTGACGTTAACGTCAATTGTTTTGCGACATGGTGCAGCAGCAGCAAATCAGCGTCAAGAACGCAAAATGACACTTGCCAAGGGAAGCGCTGTTTTATTCGGCGAGCGGGATGAAGCGCAAGGAACCCGGCGCGCAGAAGGCGAGACATATCTTTCAGATAGGCGAGCTTTCGAGCACCGCGTGACGCCGCGATTCGCCCGCACAGCCAAAAAAACAGCGCCTCCCATGGCACAAACTGCCAACTTGTTGACTATGGTTAAACTCTGCCTGTTGACCTTTTCGCTGCATCGCAACATTATCCAGCTAAGCTTATGGACTCCTGTTTTCCGATGTTTGCCGTTTGACGTTTGCTGCGAGTGCAGCATCAACAATCGGCCAAGCCACACTTTAGCGAGCCACACATGGACTTTATTGAAAACCGTACTTTTGACGAAATCAACGTGGGTGATTCGGCCTCGCTGGTCAAAACCCTGACTTATGACGAAATCCGCCTGTTTGCGGTGATGTCGGGCGACGTCAACCCGGCGATGGTCGACGAAGCGGCACAGTCGGACGATATTCACCAGCTGGTGGGGCGGGCGATGTGGGGTGGCTCGCTGATTTCGCACATTCTCGGCCGCCAGCTGCCCGGCCCCGGCACCCAGTTCATCGGCCAGACACTGCAGTTCAAACATGGCGTGAGTGTTGGCGACACGCTGACCGCCACTTGCACCGTCACCGCCAAAAACGACAGCAACCGCCACGTGGTGTTTGATTGCCAATGTGTGAATCAGCAAGGCGATGTGGTGGTGGCGGGCGAAGTACATGTCACCGCTCCGGATCAGAAAATCCGCCAGGCCAAACCCGAGAAGCAGATGGCGCGCAAGAAAGACCCGCGCGGCAGCCATCGCGGCTTTATCGAACGTGCGCTGGCATTGCCGCCAATGCCGATGGCGGTGGTGCATCCGTGTGATCGCGAATCGCTGCTGGGCGCGGTGGAAGCGGCACGCATGGGGCTGATCGTGCCGTTGTTGATTGGCGTTGAAAGCCGTATTCGCGCGGTGGCGGAACAAAACGATATCGATATCGCCGGCCTGCAGATTTACCACGCCGAGCACAGCCACGCTGCGGCAGAGCTGGCGGTGGATCTGGTGCGCTCCGGCAAGGCCAGCTCGATCATGAAAGGCAGCCTGCACACTGACGAGCTGCTGGGTGCGGTGATTCACAAGGATAAAGGTATCCGCACCGATCGCCGCCTGAGCCACGTGTTCGTGATGGACGTGCCAACCTACCCGCGTCCGCTGCTGATCACCGATGCCGCCATCAACATCGAGCCATCGCTGGACGAAAAGCGCTACATCATCCAGAACGCGGTGGATCTGGCGCATGCGCTCGGCACCGAATTGCCAAAAGTGGCGATCCTGGCCGCAGTGGAAACCGTCAACACCAAGATGCGCGCCACACTCGATGCGGCTGCGCTGTGCAAAATGGCCGACCGCAAGCAGATTACCGGCGCCATCCTCGACGGCCCGCTGGCCTTCGACAACGCGATTTCCGCCGAAGCCGCGCGTACCAAAGGCATCCTCTCGCCGGTGGCGGGTCAGGCCGACATTCTGATGGTGCCGGATCTGGAATCGGGCAACATGCTGGCGAAACAGCTGGAATACCTGGCAGATGCCCACACCGCCGGCATCGTGCTCGGCGCCAAGGTGCCGATCGTGCTCACCAGCCGCGCCGACAGCGCCCCGGCCCGGATTACTTCCTGCGCGATTGCGGTGTTGATGGCCAACTACGGGCCGAAAAACTGAGGTGATGGCAGATGGCCTGCAAGCCGCTCTGGCAGAGGGCTGCAGGCTGGGCTACAAGGCAATGCCAGAGCGGGCTGCAGCCCGATTGAAAAAGGCGTCACCTGATCGGGTGGCGCTTTTTTATTCCTCTTCTTCCTCCGGTCGCCCCATCGCCTGCTGCACCTGTTCTTTATGCAGATGCGGCGCAAACAATTCGATAAAGGCAAACACATAGCCGCGCAGATAGGCGTCCTTGCGGATACCGATGCGGGTGGTTGAGGCGTCGAACAGGTGGCTGGCGTCGATGCAGCGTAGCTGGCTGTCGCGTTCCGGTTCGAATGCCATCGAGGCAATGATCCCGACGCCGAGACCCAGCCCGACATAGGTCTTGATCACGTCGGTGTCGATGGCGGTCAGCACCACGTTTGGCTCGATGCCGGCGTCTTCGAAGGCACGGTTGATACGCGAGCGGCCGGTAAAGGCAAAGTCGTAGGTAATGATCGGGTAGGCGCCAATGTCAGCCAGCGCCAGCGGCCGGGTGATGTCCAGCAAAGGGTGGCCAGCGGGCACGACGACGCTACGATTCCAGTCGTAACACGGCAACATGGCCAGATCGGAAAAACGCTCGATGCCTTCGGTGGCAATCGCCAGATCAGCCTCGCCGTTGACCACCATTTCGCAAATCTGCAGCGGACTGCCCTGTTTGATGCTGAGGCGCACCTGCGGATACAGCTCGACAAAACGTTGGATCACCTTGGGCAGTGCATAACGCGCCTGGGTGTGGGTGGTGGCAATGGTCAGGCTGCCGGCCTGCTCATTGGCAAATTCGTCGCCCACGCCCTTGAGGTTTTTCGCCTCGCGCAAAATCCGTTCGGCAATCTGCAGGATTTCCTTGCCCGGCGGCGTCACATCCACCACCCGCTTGCCGTTACGGACAAAAATCTGCACCCCCAGCTCGTCTTCCAGCAGGCGGATCTGCTTGCTGATGCCGGGTTGCGAGGTGTGCAGTTTTTCGGCGGCGTCGGATACATTCAAACCCTGTTTCGCCACCTCCACCAGATAACGTAGCTGTTGCAGTTTCATGCGCGTCTCAAATTACCATTGGTTATATAACTCTAACACATGGTTCTTTGTTCATCATAAGCGCGGTTGTTATCATGGCCGCTCTCTTAAACTTAAGGCAGCAGATGGAACTGGTTTATGTAATCTCCGGTCTGGCAGTGGGCTTTATCGTCGGCATGACCGGCGTGGGCGGCGGCTCGCTGATGACACCGATCCTGCTGTTTTTCGGTATCAACCCGGCCACGGCGGTCGGCACCGATCTGCTGTACGCCGCCATCACCAAGGCTGGCGGGGTGCTGGTGCACCACAAACAACGCAATATCGACTGGCACCTGACCGGCTGGCTGGCGCTGGGCAGCTTGCCGGCGGCGGTGTTGACCCTGTGGGTGCTGCACACCTGGAACCCCGATGTGCACACGCTGAACGCCATCATCAAGCGCAGCCTCGGTTTTGCGCTGATGCTGACCGCGCTGGCAATCATTTTCAAACAGCAACTGCTGAACTTCGCCCACAAGGCGGCACCGGGCTGGATCAACATGCCGCGTAAAGCGCAGCTGGGTGCCACCGTGGTAACCGGCGTGGTGCTGGGCGTGCTGGTGACGCTGACTTCGATCGGCGCCGGCGCACTGGGCACCGTGGCCCTGTTCATGCTCTACCCGCTGATGAAAACCACACGTCTGGTGGGCACTGAAATCGCCCACGCCGTGCCGCTGACCTTGATCGCGGGCCTGGGCCATGCCGGCCTTGGCAATATGGACTGGCACCTGCTGGGCAACCTGCTGTTGGGCTCGCTTCCGGGTATTTATGTTGGCAGCCGCCTGTCGGGTGGTGTGCCGGACAAATACCTGCGCCCTTTCCTGGCAGTGATGCTGGGTATTGTTGGCACCAAACTGGTAATGTAAAGGCTGCCCACAATCTTGCTGCGCAGCCCTGATCGGGGCTCATGTGCTGCTCAAAATCCTCATGTACTTAAGTACACTCCGGTTTTGCGCTGCTCTTCGCCCCGCTGAGGGCTGCTCGCGACAAATCGTGAACAGCCTTTAAGCAGCAAAATATTGATACTATCGCGCCCCTGAATTCTGGAGAAAATTACATGAGCCTCGACGACAAAATCCAACGCGCCACAGCACTGCTGACGCGTATTGCCGCCGAATACAGCCCCGCCGTATTCGCCAACAGCCTGGGCGCTGAAGACATGGTGATTACCGACCTGATCGCCCGCAACGGCCTGAATATTGAAATTTTCAGCCTCGACACCGGCCGCCTGCCGGCTGAAACCTACACGCTGATGCAAAAAACCGGCGAAGCCTACCCGGCTGCGCCGATCAAGGTGTATTTCCCCAACACCGAAAAAACCGAAGCCTGGGTTGCGGCCAATGGCATCAACGCGTTTTACAACTCGATCGAGCAGCGCAAAGCCTGTTGCCACATCCGCAAGATCGAGCCGCTGAAACGCGCACTGGCTGGCAAGAAAGCCTGGATTACCGGCCTGCGTGCGCAGCAGTCGACCACCCGCACCGGCTTGGGCGAGCAGGAATTCGACAAGGATAACGGTCTGGAGAAGTTCAACCCGCTGATCGACTGGACCGAAAAGGAAGTCTGGGAATACATCCGCGCCAACAAGGTGCCGTACAACGAACTGCACGACAAACACTATCCGTCGATTGGCTGTGCACCCTGCACCCGCGCCATCTCGATGGGTGAAGACGTGCGTGCCGGCCGCTGGTGGTGGGAAAATCCGGAAACCAAGGAATGTGGCCTGCACGTCAAGAAAATCTGACCGGCCCATCAGGCAAAACAGCCGCCCCGCCCAGGGCGGCTGCCTTGTTTTTCTGCACGCCGGAGGGAAGCGCCGGTGTGGCGGTGCATGAGAGAAATAGTAGTTATTCGCAATATCGATTACTGGTATAGTTGCGCGACCCTGAAAAACGGGTGCCGCAGATACCGCAAAAAGTTCAGCAACAGGACGTTACATGTACATCTACGACGAGATCGACCAACGGATCATCAACGAGCGGGCGCGCCAGTTTCGCGACCAGACCCGCCGTTATCTGGCCGGCGAACTGACGGACGACGAGTTCCGTCCGCTGCGCCTGCAAAACGGGCTGTACGTACAGCGCCATGCGCCGATGCTGCGCGTCGCCATTCCTTACGGCATGCTCTCGTCGACCCAATTGCGCAAGTTGGCGCACATTGCGCGCACTTATGACCGTGGCTACGGCCACTTCAGCACCCGCCAGAACCTGCAGTTCAACTGGCCAGCGCTGGAACGGGTGCCGGATATCCTCGACGAACTGGCCACGGTGCAAATGCACGCAGTGCAGACCAGCGGTAACTGTATCCGCAATACCACCACTGACCAGTTTGCCGGCGTGGCTGCTGATGAGCACATCGACCCGCGTCCATATTGCGAACTGATCCGCCAGTGGTCAACGTTCCACCCGGAATTCGCCCACCTGCCGCGCAAGTTCAAGATCGCCGTCAACGGCGCCGAGCAGGATCGCGCTGCGATTCAGGTACACGATATCGGCCTGGACCTGGTGAAAAACAGCAAAGGCGAAATCGGCTTCCGCGTGCTGGTGGGTGGCGGCCTGGGCCGCACGCCGATCATCGGTTCGGTAGTGCGTGACTTCCTGCCGCGCGAGCACATCCTGACTTATCTCGACTCGATCCTGCGCGTGTATAACCGCTACGGTCGTCGCGACAACAAATACAAGGCGCGGATCAAGATTCTGGTGAAAGCCATGGGCGTGGAAAGTTTCGCCGCCAAGGTAGAAGCCGAGTGGGCACACTGGAAAGACAGCCCGGCAACCGTGCCGGCAGAAGAATTTGCCCGCCTCGACGGCTTCTTCACCCCGCCGGCCTACGAGCAGTTTGCTGGTGACGACGCCGGTTTCCTGCAAAAGCAGAGCGAAGACAAGGCCTTTGCCCGCTGGGTGGAGCGCAACGTCAACAAACATAAGGTGCCAGGCTACGCCAGCGTCACCCTGTCGCTGAAGAAAACCGGCATTCCGCCGGGTGATGCCACCGACGGCCAGATGGAAGCCGTTGCCGACTTTGCCGACCGCTACAGCTTTGGCGAAGTGCGCATCAGCCACGAACAGAACATGATCCTCGCCGACGTGAAACAAAGCGAGCTGTACGCCTTGTGGCAAGCCGCGCGCGACATCGGTTTTGCCACGCCGAACATCGGCCTGCTGACCGACATGATCGTTTGCCCGGGCGGCGATTTCTGCGCACTGGCCAATGCCAAGTCGATTCCGGTGGCCGAGGCCATCCAGCGTCGTTTCGACGATCTCGATTACCTCTACGACATCGGCGACGTGGACATGAACTTCAGCGGCTGCATGAACTCCTGCGGCCACCACCACATCGGCAACATCGGTATCCTCGGCGTCGATAAGAACGGCTCGGAGTGGTATCAGGTGTCGCTGGGCGGCGAACAGGGCAACAAGGCCACTCTGGGCAAAGTCATCGGCCCATCGTTCGCGCAGGAAGAAATGCCGGATGTGATCGAAAAAATCATCAATGTTTATATCGAACAGCGTCATGCCGACGAGCGTTTCATCGACACCGTCCGCCGCATTGGCATCGACCCGTTCAAGGAGCGCGTATATGCCAAAGCTCATTAAGGATCGCAGCATCGTTGAAGACAGCTTCACCCTGCTCAAGCTCAACGCAGACGGCAGCCTGCCGACCGTGCCGGCCAGTGGCGACGTGATTGTGCCGCTGGCCGTGTGGAAAGCACAGAAAGACGCGCTGCTGGCACGCCAGGGCCAGACCGGCGTATGGATCGACAGCCACGAAGAAGTGGAAGACCTGGGCAGCGATGCCAGCAAGTTTGCCGTGGTTGCGGTCAACTTCCCGGCTTTCACCGATGGCCGCGGTTTCAGCACCGGCCGCCTGCTGCGCGAGCGTTATGGCTATCAGGGCGAATTGCGTGCGTTTGGCGACGTATTCAAGGACCTGCTGTACTTCATGCTGCGCTGCGGCTTCAATGCCTTTGTGGTGCGTGACGACAAGGATATCGACGAAGCGCTGAAAGGCCTCAACGACTTCTCCGACGCCTATCAGGTAGCCGTCGACCAGAAAGTACCGTTGTTCCGTCGCCGCAACGCAGCCTGATTTTTAGCCTGCCGCCAGAATAGCCCGCCGCTCGGTGGGCTATTTTTTTGATTACAATCGCCTTTTGCGCCACACGATACAAAACCATGAAACTCTACGGCATTCCCAACTGCAACACCGTGAAAAAAGCCCGCGAATGGCTGAGCCAGCAGCAGCTTGATGTTCCCTTCCACGACTTCAAGAAACAGGGCGTGGATGCAGCGCTGCTGCAACAATGGCTGCCACAGGTCGGCCGCGACAAGCTGATCAACCGCCAGGGCACCACCTGGCGCCAGTTGCCGGATGAAGTAAAGGCAGGCATCACTGACGATGCCGCCGCAATCCGCTTGATGCTGGACAAACCCTCGGTGATCAAGCGCCCGGTACTGGATATCGACGGCAAGATCACCCTCGGCTTCGACGCCGCCATTTACGAAAGCCTGCTGAACAAATGAGCCAAAATCCGACTTTTCTGCTCACCGAGCAACTGATTTCGCTGCCCTCCACCACCCCGCGCGATGCCGGCTGTCAGGAGGTGATGATCGAGCGCCTGGAAAAACTCGGCTTCAAGATCGAGCGCCTGCGTTTTGGCGATGTCGACAATTTCTGGGCACGCCTTGGCACTGAAGGCCCGCTGCTGTGTTTTGCCGGCCACACCGACGTGGTGCCCACCGGCCCGCTCGACCAGTGGCAGCACGATCCGTTCCTGCCGACCATCAAGGACGGCATGCTCTACGGCCGTGGCGCCGCCGACATGAAGGCCTCGCTGGCGGGTTTCATCACCGCGATTGAAGGCTTTCTGGAAAAACACCGCCAGCCGCAAGGCTCGATTGCGCTGCTGATTACGTCCGACGAGGAAGGCATCGCGGTTAACGGCACGGTCAAGGTGGTCGACACACTCGAAGCCCGTGGCGAAACCATCGACTACTGCATCGTTGGCGAACCCACCTCGGCCGAGCGTTTTGGCGACACCATCAAGAATGGCCGCCGTGGCTCCTTGTCCGGTACCTTGAGCATCAAGGGTGTGCAAGGTCATATCGCCTACCCGCATCTGGCAAAAAACCCCATCCACCTGCTGGCCCCGGCGCTGGCGGAATTGGCCGCCACCCACTGGGATGACGGCAATGAATATTTCCCGCCCACCAGCTGGCAAGTGTCCAACATCCACGCCGGCACCGGCGCCAACAATGTGATTCCGGGCAAGGTCGAACTGCTGTTCAACTTCCGCTTCTCCACCGAAAGCACTGTCGATGGCCTGAAGCAGAAAGTGCACGCCATTCTCGACAAACACGAGCTGGAATACGATCTGGAATGGCACCTCTCAGGCAACCCCTTCCTCACCGGCCAAGGCCCGCTGGTATCGGCCATCAGCGCCGCCATCGAAGACACCTGCGGCACGCCGCCGGAACTGTCAACCAGCGGCGGCACCTCGGACGGCCGCTTCATCGCCCGCATCTGCCCGCAAGTAGTGGAATTCGGCCCGATCAACGCCACCATTCACAAAATCAACGAATGTGTAGCGGTGGACGACATTCCCAAGCTGTCGGCGATCTATCAGGGCACGCTGGAACGCCTGCTCGGCTAACACTGAGGCAGATACTGCTGACCCTTGCCTGCAGCCGGCTCTGGTAGCCCGTTGCAGGCAAGGCTGCGAACCAATACCGACGGCGCCTGCAGCCATGCCGGCAACAACGCCGGGGTTTGACCGGCATCATGGCCGGCGCCGTGGCTGCACGTTATGCTTTGCCTATCCTGTCTGTCACAGCGGAGCTCAACATGAACATCCCGGTCAAACTGCTCGCCAGCCTGCTACTGGCCACACCCCTCGCCTTTGCTGCGGCGCCCAGCGCCACCTTGTATAAAAGCCCGAGCTGCGGCTGCTGCGGTGAATACGTCAAATACCTGCGTGCCAACGGTATCGAAGTCAAAGCCGTCGACAGCAACGAGATGGACAAGATCAAGCAGGACAACAAGGTGGGCAATCTGGGTAGCTGCCACACCATGCTGATTGGTGGCTACGTGGTGGAAGGCCATGTGCCGGTCACCGCCATCAACAAGCTGTTGCAGCAGAAGCCGAAAATCATTGGCATCAGCGCCCCCGGCATGCCACCAAACTCACCGGGTATGGGCGAAATGAAACCGGGCACACTGAAGATCTACCAGATCAGCGGAAATGAAAAAGACAAGCCCAAACTGTTTTCCGTTGAATAAATCAGGAAAAACGACAATCTAAACTGGGATAAAGTGCGGCAAAAATCCTGGTATTACTGCATGGGCGACAGGCATAACCTGTCGAAAGTGGCGTCCCCACGGGGATTCGAACCCCGGTTACCGCCGTGAAAGGGCGATGTCCTAGGCCTCTAGACGATGGGGACGAGGCCGATTCGCGATTGCGAAAGAGGCGCGAATTCTATTCACTGGACTGATGCCCGTCAAGCATTTTCTTTGGCAGGCTATCCACGGTTTCACAAACGATTTGCTGCTGTCGCGGCACCCGCTCCAGTTGCCAGTTGGCAATGGCCCAATCCAGCAAGCGCTGGCGCGACCAGTGCTGAGCCTCGGCAGGCGCAGCCTGGCCGAGAAACAGCAAGGCCCGGTATAGGACTGGCACCGGCTGCTGCCGGTCTACCGCACGTGCGAGATTCTGCTTGCTGAGCTTCAGGCCCAGCTGATTAACCGCCAGCGGAATATGCGCATAGCCCGGCTGTGCCAACCCCAGCACCTGCTGTAGATACAACTGGCGCGGAGTGGACAGCAGCAGATCAATGCCACGCACCACATCCGTCACGCCTTGCCAGGCATCATCTGCCACCACCGCCAGTTGATAGGAAAAACAACCGTCTGCGCGGCGCAGGACGAAATCGCCAATCTGGTGTGCCAGATTCTGGTTCAACGGGCCCTGAATCCGGTCGACAAAGCCGATATCTTGCTGCGGCACCTTGATCCTCTCGGCACGACCAGCCTTACCCGGAGCGAGGCCGTTGCGGCAGGTTCCGGGGTAAACCGGGCCTTCAATGCCCTGCTGTGCGGAATCAGCGATTTCCTTGCGGCTGCAGCCACACAAATAAGTCAGCCCATGATCGCGAAGCTGCTGCAATGCGGCCTGATAGCGCTGCTGGCTGTGTGGCTGATTCTGATACAACACCTCTCCATCCCATTCCAGGCCGAAATCCGCCAGCGTGCTGAGGATGTCCTGATCCAGCCCGGGCAGGCAACGGGTGAAGTCGATATCCTCCATACGCACCAGCCAGCGCCCCTGTTTGGCGCGCGCGTCGAGAAAACTCGCCAGCGCCGTGACCAGCGAGCCAAAATGCAGCGGGCCGGTCGGCGACGGCGCAAAGCGACCGCAGTATTTATGCGCCATGGAATGGCAATCGGCAGTCATTTGTCAGTAACACAAAAACACTTTCTGATAGAATTCGGGCAATCCGATTTCCCGCTATTTTAGGAACAATCATGACCTACGTTGTAACCGAAGCCTGCGTTAAGTGTAAATACACCGACTGCGTGGATGTGTGCCCAGTGGATTGTTTCCGCGAAGGCCCGAACTTTCTGGTGATTGATCCGGACGAGTGTATCGACTGTACGCTTTGTGTTGCAGAATGCCCGGTGGAAGCCATTTACGCCGAAGACGACGTGCCGGCCGATCAGCAGGTGTATATCCAGCTGAACGCCGATCTGGCGAAACATCCAAACTGGACGCCGATCGTGGAAAGCAAGGAGCCGCTGCCGGATCACGAGCAGTGGGCAACGGTTAAGGGCAAGCTGGGCGAACTGGATCGCAACGGCGCCTGATCGACACACGCCAGCAGATAAAAAAACGCCGCCCGACGCAGAATCGGGCGGCGTTTTTTATTGGCCTCAGCGTGCCAGCGCCTGTTCCAGCACCTCGATGAAACGCGCATTTTCCTGCGGCAAGCCAATACTCACCCGCAGCGTGTTCGGCATTTTGTAGCCTGCCAGCGGACGTACGATCACGCCTTTTTCCAGCATGAAGCGGTTCATACCTGCCGCATCCTGACAATGGAAGGCAATGAAGTTGCCAAAGCTGGGGATATAGCTGACGCCCAGGCGATCAAACGCGGCAATGATCTGCTGCATGCCGGCAGTATTGATCTTTACCGTTTCGGCGAGAAACTCTGCGTCGTCCAGTGCAGCCACCGCAGCGGCTTGAGCCAGTGAGTTGACGTTAAACGGCTGGCGTACCCGGTTCATCAAATCGGCCACCGGTGCCGACGTGATGGCAAAGCCGACGCGCAGACCTGCCAGGCCATAGGCTTTGGACAAGGTGCGGCTGACAATCAGATTGGGGAAACGACGCGTCAGCGCCACACTATCCAACTGCAGCTCGGCGGGCAGATATTCGGTATAGGCTTCGTCCAGCACCACCAGCACATTGGCCGGACAAGACTGCATGAAGCGCTCAACCTGCTCGCCAGGGATCAAGGTGCCGGTTGGATTATTGGGATTGGCGATGAAGACGATCTTGGTATCCGGGCGAATTGCCGCCAGCATCGCATCCAGATCGTGGCCATATTCCACCGCCGGAGTTTCCACACCGATTGCGCCCACCGCCTGCACGGCCAGCTGATACACGGCAAAGCTGTATTGCGAATAAACCGCGCTATCGCCCGGTGCCAGGAAAGTGCGGGCAACCAGCTCCAGCACGTCGTTGGAGCCGTTACCCAGCACGATCTGGTTCATTGCCACCTGATGTTTGCCGGCAACCTTGGCTTTCAGTTCAAAGCCGTTGCCATCGGGATAACGCGCCAGCTCATCCATTGCCGCAGCCATTGCCGCCTTGGCCTTGGGGCTAAGCCCCAGCGGGTTTTCGTTGGATGCAAGTTTGACGATGCTGCTTTCGGCCAAGCCCATTTCGCGGGCCAGTTCCGACGTTGGCTTGCCCGGCTGATAGGGGGCAATGCTGCGGATATATTCGGGAGCGAGTTGAGTCAGATCCATCAGTTTTACTTTCAACAGTCTAGGTTCAGATGTTTTGCCATACGCAGGCTGGCTGGCAGTTGATAAGGTAGCAGCGCAGGCACTCGGGTTTCCACCAGGGTGCTGAAACCCGCCCGCAGATAAAAACGCACCGCCCCCGGATTACCGCTATCCACATCGGTCAGCAGCAGTGTATAGCCCTGCTCTCTGGCCTCATCGCCGATGTGACGCAACATTTGCGCCCCAAGCCCTGCCCCCCGCTGCTGCGTGGAAACACAGAGCGTTCGCAGGTAATAAGCTGGCTCGGCAAGCCGCGGAAACAGCAATGACAGCTGTGCTTCTCGTTGCTGCAATTGCTCCAGATCAGCTCCCGCCACTTGGCGCAACGCACGTTGTGACTGCAATTCCAGATCCGCCTCGCGGCTGGCGGGGTAGGCGTAATACAACGCGCGCGCACCGTTGGCATCACGCAAGACCTGGCAATGGGCAGCGCTGTAGCCTCCTTCCGGCAGGCGCCACAGCGCCTGTAACAGGGTCAGAGCCGCAGCCCGGTTACCAAGCCAGAAATCATAATAAGGCGGGTCGGATTCATATAGCAGGCGAGCAGCCGCTTCAGCGTCATCGCTCTGCCCGATAGAGAATGGCAAACGAAAGTTGTTCATGCACGGGCATTCGAATCAAGCGCCGAGGGCAATTGTGCCGCCATCTGTTGCAGTAATTGCGGCACCGATGCGGAAATCAACGGCGCGCGGGTATTGGCATGCAGAAAGCCATCGTCGGCGGCACGTTGCCACAAGGCGCGGAAGGGATCGAAGTAGCCCTCTACATCCAGCAGGCCAACCGGATAAGGATGAATACCCAGTTGCGCCCAGGTGAGGATTTCGAACAGTTCGTCGTAAGTGCCAATACCGCCAGGCAAGGCAATAAAGCCTTGTGCCAGCTCAGCCATTTTGGCTTTGCGGCTGTGCATCGAATCCACCACGATCAGCTCGCTCAAGCCGGCATGCGCCAGCTCACGCTCGACCATGAATGCGGGAATCACGCCAACCACACGACCACCGGCACTTAGCGCGGCAGTGGCCACTTCGCCCATCAGGCCGATATTGCCGCCGCCATAAACCAGGGCGATACCCTGCTCTGCCAAGCCCTGGCCAAGCGCCACAGCAGCCTGAGTATAAGCGGCTCGGTGGCCATGCTTGGCCCCGCAAAAAACAGCCAGCGACTGCATTTACAACACGGCGGCGGGATAGGAACCCAGCACCCGCAGCATGACCGCGTGTTCGCGCAAGTCCTTCAATGCGGATTTGACCGGCTCGATATCATGGTGGCCATCGATATCGACAAAGAATACGTATTCCCACGAACCGCCCTTGGCCGGACGAGACTCGAATTTGCTCATGCTGACACCGTTTTTCGCCAGCGGCGCCAGCAGATCGTGCATGGCACCAGCCTGATTCTTCGCGGTCATCAGTAGCGAGGTTTTGTCCTTGCCGGAGGGTGGCGAATCCTGCTGCCCCAGTACCAGAAAGCGCGTGGTGTTGTTCGGCTCGTCTTCGATATTGGTCGCAACCTTGGCCAGCTCATAACGTTCTGCGGCCGATTCGCCGGCAATCGCGGCAGAAGTCTCGTCCAGCGATGCCAAGCGTGCCGCTTCCGCGTTGCTGGTACAGGGAATGCGCTCAACCTGCGGCAGATTGGCATTCAGCCATTCATGGCACTGCCCCAGCGATTGCGAATGTGAATACACCCGTTGCACGCCTTCCAGTGAAGGAATTTTGCGCAACAAGTGCTGATGAATGCGCAACACCACCTCGCCACAGACTTTCAGCGGGGTTTGCGTCATCAGATCCAGCGTGCGACCAACTGCGCCCTCAGTGGAGTTTTCAACCGGCACCACCGCAAAATCGGACTGTCCGGCCTCGGTCGCACGAAACACCTCGTCGATCGAACGGCAAGGCGACAACAGCGCAGCGTGGCCAAAATGCTTGACTGCGGCAGACTCGGTAAAGGTTCCCAGCGGGCCAAGAAATGCCACCTGCAGCGGGCGTTCCAGCGACAGACAGGCAGACATGATCTCGCGAAACAGGCGCGCAGCCAGCTCATCCGGCAACGGCCCGCGATTCAGCTCCTTGATACGGCGCAGCACCTGCGCCTCGCGCTCGGGACGATACATGACGCCCCCACCCTTGATTTCGCCAATCCGGCGCGCATGTTCGGCACGCGCATTGATCAGCTCAAGAATTTGCGCATCGATGGAGTCGATGGCATCACGATGTTGTTTCAGTTGTTCGTCGGACATTTAGCTAACTGGGTAGGAACAAATCAAAGATCAGAGGATATCACGCTCACATGCGCCGTTGTTGCCCGGACACGCCGCAGCAGACGCTTTCAGTCCATGCGGATCTGGCCATTGGCACCGGTTCGCACCGTCACCACCGCCGGCCCGAGACCAAAATCGAAGGAACTGGGCAGCTTGTCGGTTTTTATCAACGTCAACAGTCGCTGAAACTGCGCGTCGTCGTCGCATTTTACCGCACGGACCTGGATTTCCCGGCGACTCATCAACAATTTGAAACGGCATTCCAGCGAATCGTCGGCCCCCGCATTCAGTTGCGCGACCAGGCTCTGATGCAATAGATGGCGAAACAGGGCAAAACCAGAGCCGCTATAGCCACCGGGGGATACCTGATCCAGATCATCATCCGCCAACTCTTTGCCGGCGCTGACGGGCGGCCGGGTGAGCTTACTGACAGCAGGGCTTTCCGGCTGCGCAATTTCAGGCTTTTGCGGCGGAGGCGCCGGTACAGGCACCGCTTGCGGCAAAGGGGCTGGCTCTGGCGTGAGCACCACCGGCGGAGGTAGTGCTTTATCTGCGCTTGCCGCGCCACTTTGGGCGTTCGCCTTTGCCGCCGGCATCACCGCTGAATGCAGGCTGGAAGCAAGTGATGGCTGTGGCGGTGCACCGGTCGACTGGCCAGTCCAGGACATGATCAGGCGATAGGCAAAAGGCTGACGCTGCGGAGCAGCGTGCAACGCGTCAGCCTCTCCACGTCGTGCCGCCGGCAACAAAAACAACAGCAGGTGCAACAGCAATGACAGTGCTAACGCCAGCCATGGCATGGATTGAGCCAGCGGTCGATGGCTTATCTGCACCCTGCTACTCCACTACGGCATCTGCAGTTAGCCGAGTCCGGCCTGCAGGTCACGGATCAGATCCAGCGGCGATTCCAGCCCGACTGCGATACGCAACAGGCCATCGGAGATACCCGCTGCCGCGCGTGCCTCGGGTGAAATCCGTCCGTGGGTGGTGGTAGCCGGATGGGTGATAGTGGTTTTGGTATCACCCAGATTGGCAGTTACCGACATCAGCCGTGCCGAATCGACTACTTTCCAGGCCGCATCTTTGCCCCCCTTCACCTCAAAGGCGACAATGCCACCGCCGGCCGATTGCTGACGCATCGCCAACTCGTGCTGCGGATGTGAGGCCAGTCCAGGGTAATACACACGCGCCACTGCCGGATGTGCTTCCAGCCATTGCGCTACCTGCAAGGCATTGCGACAGTGTGCATCCATGCGCAGCTGCAGGGTTTCCAGGCCTTTCAGGAACACCCAGGCATTGAATGCCGAGAGGGTTGGCCCGGCAGTCCGCAGGAAACCATAAACCGGCTCCAGCAAATCCTTGCGCCCCAGCACCGCACCGCCCAACACCCGCCCCTGTCCATCCAGATATTTGGTGGCGGAATGGATCACGATATCGGCACCCAGCTGCAAGGGCTTTTGCAAAATCGGCGTGCAGAAACAGTTATCAACCGCCAGCAGCACGCCTTTCTGCTTGGCAATGGCGGCAATCGCGGCGATATCAGCCACTTCGGTCATTGGATTGGAAGGCGTTTCAATGAAAAACAGCTTGGTATTGGGCTTGACCGCATCGCGCCAGGCATCAGTCGATGTCAGGCTGACATAAGTGGTTTCAATGCCAAAACGCGCCAGAATATTGTTGAATAGCTGCACCGTTGCACCAAACAGGCTCTGCGAGGCAACGATATGATCGCCCGCCGAGAGCAAGCCCATGGTGCACGCCAGAATGGCCGACATGCCCGAGGCGGTGGCTACACAGAACTCCGCGCCCTCCAGCGCAGCCAGGCGCTCTTGAAATGCACTCACGGTGGGGTTGGTGAAACGTGCGTAGATGTTGCCCGGCTCGGCACCGGAAAAACGTGCGGCCGCCTCGGCAGCACTGCCAAAAACAAAGCTGGAGGTCAGATACAGGGCTTCGCTGTGTTCCCCAAACTGGGAACGCTCAATCCCGCTGCGAATGGCCAGCGTCTCGTCATGCCATTCAGGATCAATCGGAAAACTCATGAAGGACTCCTGTCGCAAAAATTCATGCATAAAAACAAAAAACCCGCTTGCAACAGCCAAGCGGGTTTCGACACGTTTCAGCGAAACGCCACAATTTAGCTGTATTTTTTAGGCGCCCGCAAGCAGTGACAAATCGGCGCAACCCACATATCTTCGCTGCCTCGCCGGCAACTGTCAACCGTGCCCGGAATAACTCCGACGAAATGAAATCAATCCGGGCAGGCCTAACTTACATCAGGTTCTGTTCCGCAACACCGATGTTCAGATCCAGATCCTTGTCCTTTTCCGACTTGCTTGCATCGTTACGCTCGGCTTCGATGCGATCCAGATAGGCATCATCAATATCGCCGGTCACATACTTGCCACTGAAACAGGAGCTCTCGAACTGTTTGACCTCGAAATTGCAACGGGTTACTGCATATTCCAGTGCATCCAGCTCTTGATAGATGATTTCATCGGCACCGATTTCAGCGGCAATTTCTTCGTGCGTGCGACCGGTTGCCAGCAACTCCTTGCGCGTCGGCATATCAATGCCGTAGACGTTGGGGAAACGCACCGGCGGTGCTGCCGAAGCAAAATACACCTTGGCAGCGCCGGCATCACGGGCCATTTGCACGATTTCCCGGGAGGTAGTGCCACGGACGATGGAATCGTCCACCAGCAACACATTTTTGCCCTTGAATTCTACGGCAATCGGGTTGAGTTTCTGGCGCACCGATTTACGGCGCACGCCCTGCCCCGGCATGATGAAGGTACGGCCGATGTAGCGATTCTTGATGAAACCTTCGCGGTACGGCAGCCCCAGATGGTTGGCCAACTGCAAGGCACTGGCGCGGCTGGTATCGGGGATCGGGATCACCACATCGATATCCACCTGCGGCAGGATACGACGTACTTTATCCGCCAGATTTTCGCCCATGAACAGGCGCGACTGGTAAACCGACACACCGTCGATCACCGAATCGGGTCGGGCAAAATAAACAAACTCAAAAATGCACGGTGTCAGCGATGTTTCGGTGGCACATTGCTGCGAGAACAATTGGCCTTCCGGTGTGATGAAGATCGCTTCACCGGGCGCAATATCCCGCACCAGCTGGAAGCCAAGTGTGTCGATCGCCACGCTCTCCGACGCGACCATGTATTCAGTACCAGTGGGGGTTTCGTTCTTGCCGAGAACCAGCGGGCGAATACCATTCGGATCACGGAATGCCAGCAAACCCTGCCCGGCGATCATGGCAACCACGGCGTAAGCGCCCTTGCAGCGCTGATGCACCGCCGCCACGGCACCAAATACGGCTTCGGTATCCAGATGAATGGAATTGGCGCGCACCTGCAACTCATGTGCAAACACATTCAACAACGCTTCCGAATCGGAGTTGGTGTTGATGTGGCGGCGATCCAGCGTAAACATTTCCTGCTTCAGCTGATCTGCGTTGGTCAGATTGCCGTTATGTGCCAGCACGATGCCAAACGGCGAGTTGACATAGAACGGTTGCGCCTCGGACACCGCCGATGCCGAACCGGCAGTCGGATAACGTACATGGCCGATACCCAGGTTACCGGTCAGGGAACGCATATTGCGGGTGCGGAATACATCACGCACCAGACCGGCACCTTTGTGCAAATGAAAGCGCGAGCCTTCAGAGGTAACAATCCCGGCCGCATCCTGGCCGCGGTGTTGAAGAACCAGCAAACCATCGTACAACAACTGATTGACTGGGCTTTGGGCAACAATGCCAATAATTCCACACATACTGTTTCACTCGTAGCGAATGTGCTCGGCCAATACATCCGGCAGCCAAGGTCTGACCGCCAGCGCACTCGCCTCGAGCACGGGACTGAACATGGCATTTTTCCATGCCTGGGTTTTCGGAAGGCCGGTAAGGCCGGCTAGTAACACCAGAACCAGTACGATAAAGCAGCCGCGCAGCAGGCCAACACCCGCCCCCAGCAAACGATCAAAACCCGACAGGCCGATCGCCTTTACCACTTCTGACAATGCTATCGACAGCAAAGTCATGATCAACAGACTGCCAAGGAACAGAATCACAAATGCCGCCAGCAGACGCAGCTCGTCGCTGGGTATCGCCTGCGGCAAAAGCGGCGTCAGTTCCTCGGTAAAATTTCGTGCCACCCAGAAAGAAACAAACCAGGCAGCAAGAGCAATCAGTTCACGCACCGCACCGCGCATTACCGACAAGATGATGGACATGCCGATAATGAACAGTATTGCGTAATCGAATGTGGTCATCGAGTCAGTATGCTTACTTGGAAACGATCACGCCAGATGCGCCGGCTGCCTGAATTTTTGCCAATGCTTTTTCTGCCTGCTCGCGCGAGGCAAACGGACCAACCCGCACCCGCGTCAGCTCGCCCTTCTGTTCGGTATAGGCCTTGACACCGTGTGCTGCCAACTTGTCGACCAAAGCCTTTGCTTTTCCGGCGTCTGACAGCGCTGCAACTTGGATCAGTTGCGACTTGTGTTCGTCAGCAGCCGGTTTGTTGTCCTTGCTCTCAGCCTTGGTCTCATGTTTTTCCGGCTTGGGTGTGATTTTCTTCTCTTCCGCCTTATGCTCGTCTTTTTTCGGCGCAGGCTCTTTCTTCACTTCCTTTTTCTCCGGAACCGGGGCTGGCTCGGCGATTTTCGCCTCGGACTTGACCTGCTTTTCCGCCGTCACTGCGGCATCCGGCACTGGAGCCTGAGGCTCGGAATGTTCAGTGGCGGTAGCGGGTGGAGTGGCCGGCGTAACAGGCTCTGCAAACGGAGACGCCTGTTTGTCGGATTTGGCTGGAGCCGTATTGATTTGCGGTGCATCACTGATGATTGCAACGTCTTGTGCACTTACTGGCTGGCGTGCGGTTTTCGGTTCGCGATCCAGCACGTTCCAGAGCACGATGATCGAGATCAGCACCAAGGCTACGGCGCCAACCAAGCGCCGGCGGGCGCGCTTTTTCAGAACCAGCAATTCGTCGTTTGTCGGGGACTGCGCCATGCGTCTGTAGTACCTCAGTGGCCACGATTACGTCGCGCGGCCATGGCCTCTGCGACGGTGTGGAATGATCCGAAGACGACGATTCTATCATTTTCGCCGGCCTTATCACAGGCAGCAGAGTAGGCTTCGGCGATATTAGGATAAACCAGTACCTTGCCACGTGCGTTGGCCGCAGCCAATTGTGCCGCAACCTCTTCTGCACTCATGCCACGTGGCAGATCCAGCCCGGCCACCAGCCATACGTCGATCTGGTCGTTGACAGCGGCGACCACCTCGGCAAGATCCTTGTCACGCAACATCGAAAACACGGCAAAGGTCTGCGGATGATAACCCATGGTTTTAAGGCTGCCAGCCAATGCACGCGCAGCATGAGGGTTATGTCCAACGTCAAAGATGGTGGTTGGTCGCCCCGGCAACACCTGAAAACGACCGGGCCAATCCACTTCGAGCAAGCCGCGTTTGATATCACCGACGCTCACAGGCAAACGTGAGCGCATTTCCGCCAGTATCGCCAATGCCACACTGGCATTGTTGAGCTGGTAGCTGCCGCGCAACCCTGGAAATGGCAACGACAAGTGCTTGCCATGGGGGCCCCAGAAAGACCATTGCAACTCCTGGCGCTGAAAGCCGAAATCGCGACCAATACACAACAAGGGCGCACCAATTGCTTCGGCATGACTCAACAGACTCGCCGGAGGATGGGCATCACCGCAGATCGCCGGCTTTCCGGCACGAAACACGCCGGCTTTTTCACGACCAATGGTTTCACGATCATTGCCCAGATATTCCTGATGATCCAGATCAACGGTGACGACAGCAGCGCAATCCGGTTCAAACACGTTTACCGCATCCAAGCGACCGCCCAAGCCAACCTCGAGGATCGCAACATCAACGCCACATTGCTGGAAATGCCACATCGCCGCCAGCGTACCAAACTCAAAATAGGTCAGCGAGACATCGCCACGGGCCTGCTCAACGGCAGCAAAGGCACGACACAGCGAAGCATCATCGGCCTGATCGAGGTCCACGCGCACCCGCTCGTTGTAACGAAGCAAATGGGGCGAGGTGTAGACGCCCGCACGATAACCGGCGGCATGGAATACTGTCGCCAGAAAGGCACAGACCGATCCCTTGCCGTTGGTACCGGCGACGGTGATTACCGGAAAGTCTGGCGCCAGCCCCATGCGATCACGCACACGGGCAATACGCTCCAAGCCCATGTCGATGGTGCTTGGATGTAACGCTTCAAGGTAGGCAAGCCACTCGGCAAGTGTAGTCGGCATAACAATATTTCAGACAAGAAAAATCGCCAGTCACAAGCTGGCGATATGCTGTTCAGGGAAACCGGAACTCAAGCTTCTCGCGGCGGGCGAGACTGTAGCAGACAAAGCAGGTCAGCGAGTTTATCGCGTAGCTGTCGCCGATCAACAATCAGATCCACCGCACCGTGATCCAGCAGGAACTCGGCACGCTGGAAGCCTTCCGGCAAAGTCTCGCGCACCGTCTGTTCGATTACCCGAGGGCCGGCAAAACCAATCAGCGCCTTCGGCTCGGCAATCACCACGTCGCCAAGGAAAGCGAAACTGGCGGATACACCGCCCATAGTTGGATCAGTTAACACCGAAATAAACGGCAACTGCTTGTCGGCAAGAAAGGTCAGCGCCGCGCTGGTCTTGGCCATCTGCATCAACGAGAACAGGCCTTCCTGCATGCGTGCGCCGCCACTGGCAGAGATACACACAAATGGCAGGTTCTGATCAAGGCAGGTATAGATGGCGCGCACAAAACGCTCCCCCACTACCGAGCCCATCGAACCACCGATGAATTTGAATTCAAACGCGGCGGCAACCAAGGGAATGTTATGCACACTGCCCTGCATTACCAGTAGCGCATCATCCTCGCCGGTATCTTCGGCAGCGGCTTGCAGACGATCCGTGTATTTCTTGCTGTCCTTGAATTTCAGCGGATCAACCGGTTTGACTTCGGAGCCGATTTCAAACTGGCCGGATGGGTCCAGCAACAGTTCCAGGCGTTTACGTGCTGACAACGGCGTGTGAAAACCACACTTGGGGCAAACATGCAGATTGTTTTCCAGATCAGTGCGATATAAAACAGCCTCGCACGATGAGCACTTGCTCCACAACCCTTCCGGCACACCGGTTTTGGCAAAACTGGTTTTGCTCTTGATTTTGGGAGGTAGCAGTTTCTGCAGCCAGCTCATGTTTGCCTCCTTGGTTGGCACAATCAGGCCTTGTCCATCGCGTTGCGGATATCGGCAACCAGTGCACTCACCTGCTCAACCGCACCTGCCGCACCGGCCGCCTCAATCTGCTGCACCAGACGGCTACCAATCACGACTGCGTCGGCAACTTCAGCGACTTGCCGGGCTGTTGCGCCATCGCGAATACCAAAGCCGACACCTACCGGCAATTTGACATGTTTGCGAATCAACGGCAGACGCGCAGCAACTTCCGACATATCCAGATTAGCCGCACCTGTCACACCGCGCAATGACACATAATAAACATAACCTTGCGCCATTTCGCCAACCTTGGCAATACGGGTTTCCGGAGTGGTCGGCGCCAGCAGGAAAATCGGCGCGATGTTGTATTGCTTGAGGCAGGCGACCATTGCGTCGGCCTCTTCCGGCGGCGTATCTACAGTTAGCAGACCATCCACACCAGCAGCAACAGCCGCCTTGGCAAAGGCTTCGTAGCCCATTGCCTCAACCGGGTTGGCGTAGCCCATCAGCACTACCGGCGTTTGTTGATCGGTTGTGCGGAACTGGCGCACCAGTTCCAGCACATTGGTCAAAGTCACCCCGTTGGCCAAAGCACGCTCGCTAGCACGCTGAATGATTGGACCATCCGCCATCGGATCAGAGAATGGCACGCCCAATTCGATAATGTCGGCACCTGCAGCCACCAGACCATGCATCAGCGGCAAGGTCGTTGCCAGATCCGGATCACCGGCGGTAACAAATGGAATCAGGGCCTTGCGACCTTGCTGCTGCAGCAAGGCAAAACGTTGATCAATTCTCGACATACTGAATTCCTGACACTGCCCGCTTCACACGCAGGCAGTGCCTTGCAAAAAGTTAGAGTTGGATACCGGAGAGGGTGGCCACGGTTGGAATGTCCTTATCACCACGCCCCGACAGATTAACCAGGATCACCTGATCTTTCGGCAAGGTTGGTGCCAGACGTTTGGCGTAGGCCAAGGCATGGCTCGACTCCAGGGCCGGGATAATGCCTTCAAAGCGACACAGGTCATGAAATGCCTGCAGCGCTTCATCATCATTGGCCGCCACGTATTCAGCACGGCCACTATCCTTCAGGTAGCTGTGTTCTGGGCCCACGCCAGGGTAATCCAGGCCAGCGGAAATCGAATGGGTTTCGATGATCTGACCGTTGGCATCCTGCATCAGGTAAGTACGATTACCGTGCAACACACCCGGCGTGCCTGCCGACAGCGGCGCAGCATGGCGACCAGTCTGAACACCTTCTCCACCGGCCTCAACACCGATCAAACGCACGCCCGGTACGTCGATATATGGATAAAAAATACCGATGGCGTTGGAGCCGCCGCCCACACAAGCGACCACCACGTCCGGCTGGCGGCCGATCATGTCCGGCATCTGCACTTTGCATTCTTCGCCGATCACTGCCTGGAAGTCTCGCACCATTTTCGGGTAAGGATGCGGACCGGCAGCAGTACCGAGGATGTAGAAGGTACTATCAATATTGGTCACCCAGTCGCGCATCGCTTCGTTCAGTGCGTCCTTCAGGGTTTTTGAGCCACTTTCAACCGGCACGACGGTAGCACCGAGCAGTTTCATGCGATACACATTGGCAGCCTGACGTTTGACGTCTTCCGAGCCCATGTAAACCACACATTCCATGCCATAACGGGCAGCGACGGTTGCCGACGCAACACCATGCTGACCCGCACCGGTTTCGGCAATCACACGTTTTTTGCCCATGCGGCGAGCCAGCAGCGCCTGACCAATGGTGTTGTTGATCTTGTGCGCGCCAGTGTGATTCAGATCCTCGCGCTTCAGATAAATCTGCGCCCCGCCCAGCAGTTCCGACCAGCGTTTGGCGTGATAAATCGGGCTGGGACGGCCAACATAATGTTTCAATTCGTGGCGGAATTCCGCCTGAAAATCAGCATCGCCACAGGCGATTTCGTATTGCTGACGCAACTCGTCGAGCGCAGTCATCAGCGTTTCGGCTACATAAATTCCGCCATAGGGGCCGAAGTGGCCACGCGCGTCAGGCAAGTCATACATCTGCATTACGTACTCCATCAATAAAGGCGGCCATTTTGGCCAGATCCTTGTTACCCTTGCCCTGCTCTACGCCACTGGACACATCCACAGCCCAAGGGCGCACATTGTTGATTGCCTTGGTCACGTTCTCTGGATCCAGACCTCCCGACAACACGACTGGCAGGGGCAAATTCGCCGGAATCAGCGTCCAGTCAAAGCGTTCACCAGTACCACCGGGCACACCGGCGACGTAGGCATCGAGCAGCAATCCGCGGGCGGAAGCAAAATCGGTCGCGTATTGTAGCAAATCCAGACCGGGTTTGACCCGCACAGCCTTGATATAAGGCAAGCCGAATTGCTGACAATAGGCCGGCGTTTCATCACCATGAAACTGCAACAAGGTGAGCGGCACCTGTCGCAACACCTCACGCACTTGCTCCTCAGGCGCATCCACAAAAAGCCCAACTGTGGTCACGAACGGTGGCACGGCACGACACAACACCTGTGCTTGCTCGATACTGACATTACGCGGACTGGGTGGATAAAACACCAGCCCCACCGCATCCACTCCCAGCTGTGCGGCCTGCGCCAACTGATCCTCGCGGGTAAAACCGCAGACCTTGATGCGGGTTCTCATTACAGCTCCATCATCAAATCACATGAAAAAAGGACGGCACTAGCCGCCCTCTTATTACATCTGGCAATAACTCACGCAGCACTGCGCATGTCTTCCAGCATTTCCCGCGCCAGTTTGCCCTGGGTCGCGTTACCCTCATCCAGTACTTCCTGCAGGATTTCATTGGCACTATCGCGATCACCCATGTCCATATACGCACGAGCCAAACTGATTTTGATATCGATCGGATCTTCATCAGCGTTGTCGATATCGTCCATCGTCAACTCGATCTCCGCCGGTGCATCCTTGACGCCAGCTTCAGCCGGCTGAGTATCGAGATCGAGACTGATACCACCAAAATCCAGACTGATTGGTGCAGCCTCAACAGACTGCTCGACGAGATCGGGTTCCGCCAGATTGGCCGGCGCAGCCGCTGGAGATGCATCAAACTCAAAATCGAAGTTCAGCAGTGTATCGGGATTAATGCGCGTCACCAGAGGAACAGGTTCGCTTTCGGTCAGCTCACTGACTGGCGGCGTTACCAACTCTTCCGCCTCAGTCACGTCCAGTGAAATGGCTTCATTCTTATCAGCGGACTCAGATACGTCGAGATCCACATCCGGCAACAACAGATCCAGACCACGTTCAATTGCTGTCGATTCGGCAACATCCAGTTGCACAGCGGCAACAGGCTCTGCCGCACCACCAACCAGCGCCATCTCAATGGTATCGGGCTGACGCACCTCTGTAGCAGCCACTGGCACATCCAGATTCAAGGGAAAGTCCACAGCGGCTGACTCAGGCTCAGGCTCAGGCTCAGCGGCTTTCGCAGCCACGGCGGAAGAGGCAGGCGCAACAGATGGCAGCTCTTCAGCCTCATGAATCAGGGGGTTTTTAGGCCCAAAACCGGCGCACAATTGCTCTACGCGCTGCCAGATGGATTCTTCCTTGTTGATGCCGGTTGACTGCATTTCAGTCAAAGTGGCCTCAAAATGACGCAAGTCGCCGCGCGCAGAATAAATTTCCATCAATTTCAGGCGAACGTCCTGACGATCAGGCATTTTCGACAGTGCATCCTGCAGAATCTCTTCGGCCTGCGAATCACGGCCATAGGCCAGATAGACCTCTGCTTCAGCAACCGGATCAATCGTCGAAGGATCCAGTGCCACGGCCCCCAGATCTTCTTCCTTGAACATTGAATTCATTGCCAGCGTGGTATCGATCACGGCACCACCGGTGCTACCAATGACAATATTTTTGGTCGGCGGATTGTGCGCCAGCAAGCTATCCTCGAATACCGGCGTGCCGCTCTTACGGCGACGGCGCGACCAGAGCCAAGCACCACTGCCAAGCAATACAGCTGCGCCACCACCTAGATAGAGGGGGTCACCGAGCATTGCCTGCAAGTCAGATGCCTCCTCCACAACCGGCTTGCGTTCAGGAGCAGGACGAAGCGGCAGGTTGCGGATCGACTCTGCCGGGGCTGTCGTCGGCTGAGATTTGTTCGTCGTAGCGGCAACGACAGGCTCGCCGGCAGGTGCAGCCGGTTCAGCACTTGCGGCAGGCTCTGCGGCAGGCGCAGTCGCAACGGCAGCAGGAGACTCAGGCTTGACAGCGGCTGCTGGCGCATCACCCTGTGCGACTTCCGGACTATTGCCAATCTGCTGCAAGGCAGCCGGATTGGCGCCAATCCAACGCATCACGGTGCGAGTTGAATTCAGTTCGCGCTGCAAATCGAGGTTACGCTTGTTGGCATCGCGCAGCGCTTTCTCCTGCTCGGAGAACCCCTGCTGCAAGGTATCGAGTTTTTTCTGCAGCAAGGCCAGCTGACGCTTAGCGCGCTCTTCTGCCTCATTTGCCGCATCCGCGCGCGGCACCACGCTGGCAGTCAGGGCCAACGCAATCAAACTCAGCCGGTAAGAATGCTTCATTTCTTCTCGCCTCTCCAGATTTCTTCTTGGTGATCTGTCGTCTTCAATATTTTACGGGCTGCGGCCTTGCAGCAGGTGGTTCAGGCCCCAATGCGCTTCGTATTCCACACCGCACAGATACAATCCGTCCGGCGCAAAGGTCGGCGCAGCCTTGCTTCGGTCGCGTCCCTGCAAAACCTGCTGCAGCCATTCCACTGGATAACGCCCCTTGCCAACATAGACCAGGCAACCGACGATATTGCGCACCATGTGATGCAAAAACGCATCTGCCCTCAGATCGAAATAAATCAGATGGCGATCAACGGTGATATCCAGTTGCGTCAGTTGTTTGATAGGAGACTTGGCCTGACATTCGGCAGCACGAAAAGCGCTGAAATCATGCGTCCCGATCAGGCAGGAGGCCGCTTGCTGCATCAGCGCCGTATCTAGGGGATTATGGCACCATCCCGCCCGGCCATGCAATAAAGCCGGGCGGACCGGATGGTTAATCAATACGTAACGATAACGCCGGCCGCGAGCGGAAAAACGCGCATGAAACTGCTCGTCCACCTGCCGCGACCACAGTACGGACAACGAAGGAGGCAAACAGGCGTTGACGCCACGCACCCATGCCGAATCGGGACGCTGGCTCGCGGTATCAAAATGCACCACCTGCATTGACGCATGCACGCCAGCATCGGTGCGCCCGGCAGCGATCACCCGTACCGGCTCCGCGGCAATCTGGCTGAGCGCCCGTTCCAGGGTGTCCTGCACCGTGACACCCTCGCGCTGTGACTGCCAGCCACGAAACGACTGGCCATCGTATTCCAGCCCCAAAGCAATTCGCACTACAAGCCCATCCGTATCAAGATCAACAACAACAACAAGACCAACCCCAGCGCCAACCAGTCAATCCACTGCAAGGGCACATCACTCAGCAGCACTGGCTCAGCCTCAACAATCTCGTGCGGTTGCAACTGCTGCTGCAACTCATCACGCCAATCAGCCAGCTTGCGGCTACGATAGTCTGCGGCATAGCGCAAGGTCAGCGAGAGGCGCAACGCCAGGATCTGACAGTCCAGCCCCAATTTTTGCCATGGTCGCAACAAACGCAGCAGACCTGCCAGCAACTGCGGCGGCGACAGATTTCCCAGCAAGCAGACCAGGGCGGCCAGCAACAGCAGCAAGCGCGAAGCCTGCACGCCCCCAGCCCTCACCCCCTCCAGCGTCACCTCCAGCATTGACCAGGCCGACCATAACACCTGACCCGGCGTCATCAACGCATGCAGCAACAAAATCGACAACAACAAAATCCGGTTACGCCGCAAAATATGCCACAACCCAACACGCTGCTTGCCCAGCAGCAAAACGGGCAGCAACAGCAGCGCCACCATACCCAGCGCTGACACTGACATGCCGGGTAAAAAAAGCGCCAGCAAAATCCACATCCCCATCAGTGCCGCCGGATGAAAATGCTGCCCCCATATTGGAACACGCGTCATGGGCAATCTATCGCCGGAAAAATCAAAAGGCTGGGCGACTTTATGTCACCCAGCCTGTTCATACATCAAATCAAGCAATTAAATCTGGTCAAGCAAGGGCTTGGCCACCGCCTGATGCTCCGCAGAGCCATCCTGCATCACTTCCAGCAGAATTTCCCGCGCACCTTCCTTGTCACCCATATCGAGATAGGCGCGAGCCAGGTCGATTTTGGTCGACATCGGATCGGAATCATCCAGCCCCAGGTCCACCACGGCCTGTGGCGTCGGTTCCGGCGTTTCTTCCAGCGGTGGCAACTCCAAGCTCAGATCAACATTGTCCAGATCCAGCGGCGCCGCGGCTTCAACTTCGGCAACCGGTGCATCCAGCTGGAAATCGAAATCCAGCATCTGCTTGTCGGCAGGTGCAGCGGCCGGTTCAATCACCTCTTCGATCATTTCCGGCAAGTCTTCTACCGAAAAATCAGCGGCAGGTGCAACGGCTACAACCTCTTCCACAACCGGCTTGACTTCCGGCACCGAGAAATCGCCAATATCAAAATCCAGTACATTGCTGTCAGCAGCAGCCGGTTCAGGCGTAGCTACGGTCGCCACTTCGGCAGGCGTATCCAGATCGAAGTCCAGCTCGTTGCTTTGCGGTTCAGCCACATCCAGGCCCAGATCGGGCTCAGCGGACAACATGTCTTCTGCAACAACCGCACTTGCAGCAGCACTGCGATCCAGCACCTGAGTCTTGCTGAATTCGTCTTGCGCTACAGCCTCGCCACTCCCCTGTTTGTACAAAGGATTGGCCGGATCGAGCTCACGCCCCATCTGTGCGGCGCTCGCCCACAACGGGCCCTTACCGTCAGTTGCACTGTACAGTTCCGATGCCACTTCTTCGAAGCTGGCGGTATTCTTGCGGCCGGCGTAGATTTCCAGCAGCTTGGCACGAATTTCCTGGCGCGACGGATCCTTGGCCAGCGCATCCTTGAGAATTTCCTCCGCCTGCGCATCGCGACCGTAAGCCATGTACACCTCGGCCTCTGCGATCGGATCCACTTCGTCAGTATCAATCGTGCCCAGTCCGGCACGGCTGAAATCAGTCAGGAAAGAACTCTCGGTGGCGTTGGTATTGATGATGGCACCGCCGGTGTTACCCAGCACGGTATTGGCCTTCAGATCACCACCGGTAATGATGCTGTCTTCAAACGACGGACGTTTGCGACGCTTGGCCAGCAGGAAGCCGATCCCACCCAGCAGGCCGAGACCAGCCAGGCCACCGCCCAGCAACAGCGGGTTTTGCAGCAGGCTGTCGAGCATACCCGGCTCGGCCACAGGTGCTGGCGGCGGTGCAACCGGTTTGGCAGCCGGGGTAGCGGGCTTAGGTGGCTCGATTGGTGGCAGCGGCTTTTCGCTTACCGGCGCGGCAGGAACAGCCGCGCTGTCTGCCGGCTTGGCAGCCTCTGGCGCAGGCGCGGCAGCAGGGGCAGCAGCCTTCTCGGCTTCGGCAGGTTTTTCCGCCGGTTTCGCTGATTGCGCCTGCAGATCAGCACCGCCCTTGTTCTTCATCTCCAGCAGCTTTTGCATCTCCTGGATATTTTTCTGCAGATTGCTGACGCGATCATTGGCATCTTTCAACGCTTTTTCGCGTGCAATCTGATCCTCAGCTGCGGCGTTCTTATCCTGTTGCGCAGCCAGGCCAGCACTGGCCTTACCCTTCTCGTCACCACGCGACAGCTTCAGCACTTCCTTGCTGCTGCCTGCTGCTGGAGCCGCCTTGTCTTCCACCTTGGCCGCGAGTTTGCCGCTAGCACTGGACTTGGCAGCGGAACCGGCATCCGAAGGTGCCTTCTCAACGGTTTCTGCCAGTTTCTGGCGATAGCTGTTCCAATCGGTGGAATGGGTTTTGATTTCCTTGATTGCCTCAGCCTGGGTCAGCGACTCAACCTTGTCCTTGGCCGGCACATTGAGAATCTTGCCGGCGCGCAGGCGATTCATATTGCCGTTGAGGAAGGCATCCTGATTGTTCTGGTACAGGCCAACCAGCATCTGCTCCAGACTCACACCTTCATGGCGGATTTTCTGGGCAATCTGCGCCAGTGTTTCACCAGCTTTGACCTTGTAGCCATCGGCGTCTTCTGCGGGTTTCGCTTCTTTGGCAACCTCTTTCGGCGCTTCCTTTACTTCCTTGATCGGCTTGGCCTTGGGTGTCGGTGCCACCGGGGCAGGAGCGGCCTTCGACGGTGCCGGTTTCTCTTCTTCTACAGCAGCGGGTTTTGCTGCTTCGGCAGCCTTGGCGGCCTTGAATGCTTCAGGCATGCCCGGCTCGTCAACACGCGGGCCCTTGCGGGCAAAACTGCGGCCCGGCTTGCCGCTGGCGGCAGCACCGGCTTGCGATTTGCTCAGGCTGTCACTGGTAACCACCTGGGTTTGCGGCACACGCGACTGATCAATTTTTGGCGACTGATCGCCCAATGGGTCGAGCAGCGCGGTGAACTCACGCACCAGACGGCCGGTTTGCCAGTTCAGTTCGATCAGCACGTCGATAAACGGCTCGCTGACCGGCGTATTCGATACGACCTTGACGTAACGGGTACCGTTTGAACGTTTTTCAATGGAAAACTTCAGGCCCGACAGATGCGATGGATATTGCAGCTGCGCTTCGCGGAACATCTCCGGCGAGGCCAGACGCGCCACCATGCCGCTCAGCTCATCTTCCTGAACAGAGACCAGATCAATTTCCGCAAGCAGTGGCTGTCCCAATCCGGACAATACGTTCATCTTGCCCATGCCGGCCCCCAAAACTACTGCGGGAGTGCCAAGCAGCGCGCACGCAAGCACACATGCCTTGATTTTTGATCTTATCCGCACCATTCACATCCTGTCCGAAAAAATGACGTGTAAATTATCATCCCGCGTTAGGCCACGCAAGCAATCTAGAGCCGTGCCTCAAATTCGCGGTGCATATTCTTAATTCGATTTCAAAAAGCTCAACTTTGAGCAGAATTACTGCTGTCAGTTCCCTTTATAGCTGATTTTTTTGCTTTACCAGTTTTTGCTAATGCAGAGCCGAAAATTTTTCTGGCCGACATTCATTTAACTTCAGGCGAATTTGTTGCTGGCTCAGGCGTGCCGCGTGACGGCAGTTTGCCTGGCTCGTATTCCGGCAAGGCCGCAGTATTCGCATCCACACCATAAGGTTCGTATTCGTATCGCTCCACCGGCAATGCAGCAATCGAATCAGCCACTGGCGGCATGCCCAGCTGGACGGGATGTGGTAACGAAACCCAGTTTTCCGCCAGCCAGCGCAGCCGATCCCAATCGAAATCAACCCGCTCGCTGGGGCGCAGGTTTTGCGTCTGATTCAGTGCCGGCATCAGCGCTGCCATCAGGCGGGTGTAATTGCTCAGCAACACCGGGTATTCAGTCACCGGCAGATAGCTGGCGACATACCAGCGATTTTTTTCCAGGCCAACCACAAACGGTTCGTCGATAAAACGGATCGGCGTGCCGACCGGGATATTCGGATAAATCTCGGCAGCATCTTCCGGATACAGGTGCAGGCAACCGTGGCTCACGCGCAGGCCGATGCCCCATGGCCGATTGGTTGCGTGGATAAAGATCGAAGGGAAGCCGGTTTTTAATGCCAGCATGCCCATCGGATTATCCGGGCCGGGCGGAAAGTATTCCGGCAATTCTTCGCCAGACTCCTGGCGATGCTCCTCGCGGATGCTTTTCGGCACAAACCAGGCTGGATCCTTGTATTTGGCAACCAGCTTGGTTTCACCCAGTGGAGTAGACCACCCTTCACGGGCGATACCAATAGGATAGGTCACCACCTCGGCGCGCTGGCCTTTTTTGGCCGGCGGAAAATAGTACATCCGTCGCTGCGAGATGTTGACGATAATGCCCTTCCACGGCTTGGGCGGCAGGATATAGCGGGTCGGCACCACCACCTGCGCTCCCTGCCCCGGCGTCCACACCGACATGCCGGGGTTGGCATTGGTGATTTCGTCGTAACCGACATCGAAATGACGCGCAATATCCAGCAGCGTATTATCCGGAGTCGGCGTGACCACGCGGATTTCGCCGACAATGGTCGATCCGTCGTCCGGCAGAGGAAAGGTACTGGCAGCTGTCAGGCCACTGCACGCCAGCAGCGACAACATCAGACAATCAAAAACTGGAATACGCACTTGCATAAACACCATATCCATTGTGGTTGGGTTGCCCGTTTGCTGTTATCGATAGCGGCATGTTCGGGCGCGCCGGCGGCATGGGCCCAGCAAGACACCTGGCTGGAAGTCGATACCCGGCAACAACAGGTGATTGTACGTGATGCCAACGATGAAATCGTCGCCCGCTTCGACAATATCTCGATTGGCCGTGGTGGCGTGTCAGACCTGCACTGGCGTGGCGACAACACCACGCCCCGAGGCGACTACAAGGTTACGGCGATTTTCAACAACTCGCGTTACGGCATTTTTATCGCACTCAACTACCCGACACTGCAGCACGCAGAACAGGCGTTGGGTAAAGGCAAGTTCAAGCCACGTGATCGCGCAGCCATCGAACAGGCGCAACTGGCAGGCAAACAACCACCAATCAGCACACCGCTGGGCGGCAATATCGGCATCCACGGACTAGGCAACAGTAGCCTGCTGGTACACCAGCAAACCAACTGGACGCGCGGCTGTGTGGCACTGACCAATGAACAGATCGGCGCACTGGTTCATTTTGTTGAACCCGGCACCAGCGTAAAAATTCGCTGACGGCTTAAACAAGCGCCACGTTTAACGTGCGCCTGGCGCGAAGATGGGAATCTGAACTGCAGGTGAGATGAGTTGCGTACTCAGCAAGCGCGTTGCGCGCGCCAGGCAGCAGCTGCAGCGCAAACTTCGTCGAGAGACAGTGTCAGCAGAACCCCGTCGACTACCGCGGGACGCGCACTCAAGGCTGCCCCCCCAGCCCAGATAGCGATGTGCGCCGGCAACATCTGCCGCAACCCTGCCAGGGCGACAACCGCATCGGTAGCAGGAAAAGCCGCGCTGAAACTCAGCCCGACACAATCTACCTGATGACTGACGGCGGCTTCGATAATTTCCTGAAACGGCATCTCGGTGCCAAACGGAATCACATCACAACCATCCAGCCGCAGCACCGCCTCCACCATCAAGCAGCCCAGCGCATGTTGCTCGCCCGGCACGGTAGTCAGCATCACTCGTGGCGGCTGCGGGTCGGCATACATTTCGTGGATCGCCTGGCGTAACAAGCTCTGGATTTGCTCGGTATATAGATGCTCCTCGTGCACGGCGAGTTCGCCGCGCTCCCAGGCGTGGCCGATGTCGATATTGGCCTGCGTCACCGTTTGGCTGACAAACTGGCGCAAGCCCTGACTGGCAAGACGCTGCAACAGCCAGCAACGAATCGCCTGCAGATTGCGCTGACGCAACAGCGGCATCAACTGCTCAAGCGCTGCCGCATCGTCATCGGCGTGGCTGTCCAGCATCAATTGCAGCTCGCCCAAATCCAGCGCCATCAGTTTGCCCGGGCGTTTGCCGCGCTCCATAAGCAGTCGGATCAGCCGCAGTTTGTCGAGTTCCTGCTGCGAATAAAGCCTGTCGCCGTTATCGTCACGCGCAGGCAAGGGAAACTGATAACGTCGCTCCCACTGGCGCAGCAGATCCTTGGGAATGCCGGTTTCGCGTTCTACGGCTGCAATCGGATATTGCGGATTCATGTTCGATACCATCCTGTTGTGCGCGGATTATCGCATTGATCGCTTCAGCAGGCGCAACACACCGCCAATCAGCGGCAGCTTTTCGTAGAGCTGCTCGGCCGCGTCCCAATAATCACGGTGCTCCACCACCCTGCCATCGGCACCAAAAACCAAATGGGTGCTGCCTTCGATCTGCCACAAACGGCCGCGAATCACGCAGTCGAAACGCCAGGTCACAAAAGCCTGATCACCTTGCTGCAATTGCTCGACGAATACAAAACGTGGCACCTCGGTCACCGCAAACATGTGCTCGAATATGGCTTTGATCGCGGCGACGCCGTAAACGTCATTAAACGGGTCGCGAAAATGCGCATCGGCGGCGTAATAGTTGCCGATGTCGGCCAGTGATGCGGGAGTCAGACCGGCATACCAGGCCAATAGCGACGATAAACGTTGATCACTCATGACTGGATACCCTTTTGCATCAGAAAACTGCGCCAGGAAAACGGCAATAACTGCAGCAATTTAAGCAGCCGGGTAAAACGCTTCGGGAAATGAATTTCAAATTCGCCGCGCTGCAAGCCTCGCAATATCGCCTGCGCCGCCTGCTCCGGCGTCTGCAGGGCCGGCATGGCAAACCGGTTGCTGCGCGTGAGACGGGTATCAACAAATCCAGGGCAGATCAGATACACCCCCAGCCCGCGCGGCGCCAGATCCAGATACAGGTTTTCCGCCAGATTGATCAGCGCGGCTTTCATCGGCGCGTAGGTCAGCGCATTCGGCATGCCGAAATAACCGGCCACGCTGGCAATCATGCCGATCCCGCCGTACTGCTGTGCCAACAGTTGCGGCAACACCGTGGCCAGACCGGTGTAAACACTGCCGAGATTGATATCGACCATGCGGCGTGCGACGTCACCCTGCAGTTCCCAGGCGCGGGTTGGCTGATAGTCGGCATGGCAGATCAGCACCAGATCAACCCCACCCCAGGCAGCGACAATCTGCTCCAGTGACTGCTGCCATTGCGCGGCCTGCAACGCATCCATCGGCAACAGCAGGCTGCCGTCCGGCAAGCCCAGTTGCGCCAGGGCATCGGCGCGCCGCGCTGACACGGCCACCCTGGCACCCTGTTGTGCCAGCAATTGCGCGCAGGCCGCGCCAATGCCGGACGAGGCGCCAACCAGCCACACGCGCAGGTTGTGCCAGGAAGGGATCGGGCGATTCAGGCTCATGCCGGCCGCCTGCGGAAAAACAGCGTCACCTGCCCCAGCTCGACGCCAAACTTGCTCATCACCGAGCGGTTAACCAAGGTTTCGCCGTCGATCAGGTACATCCAGTCGTCGAAATCGACACGGTATTCCACGCCATCCACCGGCAACCGCAGCACATAACGCCAGCGCAGGGCGTTGCCACTGACTTCACCCACGGCCTCGCCCTCGACGTCATCGGCGCGGCCGATATAACGACCTTCCGTGATCCGTCGCAGCTGCCACACCCGGCGCTGCGTGCTGCCATCGCTATAGCGGAAAGACTCATCAAGGATGCCGCGCTCGCCCTGCCAACTGGCGTCGATCTGCACCTGAAAGCGCTTCACCACCTCGCCATTGCGCTTCTGGAACATGCCCCAGGCCTCTACCCGGCCATTGAAATACTGCTCCAAATGCAGCACTGGTTGCTGCGCCGCGTAATGCCTGACCTCAACACCCGCGCAGCCGGACAGAAATATCCCCAGGCAAGCCAACCACAATCGCCACATCATGTCTCCTCCGCAACTTGCAATTGCCGGCGCGACAGCAGCAACCCACCCGCCGCCAGTAATTTCAGCCCACACGGTAACAACGCATACACCCACGACAGCGCAGCCAGCCCGGTGTTGCTGCCCGGCTGATAGTCCAGCAGCGACAACAAGGGCAGCGCCAGCCCCGCCGCCAGCGCCAGCGACAACTTCGCCAGCAGGCTCCAGTAGCCAAAATAACTGCCAGTGGCACCACGTTGCGGCGGCGGGATCACATCCGCCAGCAACGCCGGCGGCAAAGCCAGATCAGCCCCCAACGCCAAGCCGGAAAGCAGGCACACGCTGGCGTATTGCCAGCCATCGCCTGCCCCCAGCAAGGCCGCCCAGACAAATGCCAGACAGCCCAGCAGCATGCTCAGCAGCCACGCAGCAGGCTTGCCGATGCGATTGCCCAGCCACACCCAGAATGGCAGGCAGAATGCCCCGCCAAGAAAATACAGCCCCAGAAACAGGCCTGACCATTGTGGCAGGCGGACTACATCGGCAATAAAAAACAGCGCCAGGGTGGCCGCGATCGATAACGCCAAACCGTTCAGCAAAAACACCAGCGCCAAACGCGAAAATGCGGCATTGCGCCAAGGCAAACACCAATCGACTATCTCCGGTGCAATGGCAGTTTTGGGCAAGGGTGCACGCCACAACAACGCCACCACCCCGACCAGCAACAGCAGCACAAACAGCGCCGAAAAAGCGCCACGCGCCAGCTGCGGCGGAAACTGATTGGCCAGCAGCAAAGGCAACACGCTCGCCAGCAGCACTCCGGCCAGGCCACACGCCTCGCGCCAGCCGGTGATGCGGCTGCGTTGCAGCGGGTCGTCGGAAATCCGCGCGCCCCAGGCCAGATAACAGACATTGATCAGGCTGTGCGCGGTGTACGCCAGCACCAGGCTCGCGGCCAGCCACCAGGCAAGCCCTGCCTGCTCAACGCCGGCGGCGCAAACAGCGCGACAAATCCGGCGGCCAGCCCCAGCGCACCCACAACCAGCAACCACGGCCAGCCGCGCTGCTGCCAGCGATCCACCACCCGCCCCAGCCATGGGTCCTGCAGCGTATCGACCAGCCTGCACCAAACAGCACGGCGCCGAGCAAGCCGAGCGACATGCCCAGCTCATCGCCGTACAGCTTGGGCGCCAGCACATACACCGGCAGCGCCGCCATCGCCAGCGGAGCGCCGAGCAGCGCATAGGCAGACAGATGCCGGGCGAGCGTCATCACCGCTCGCCCAGCAATTGCCGGCGCAAACCCGGCTCGCGGGTTTGCGGGTGCAGCCAGATGGCGAAGAAGGCGCGCGCGAAGGCGTCGTCGCGGATTTCCGCCGTCATGCCGGACCTGGCATAAAAACGCGCGCCCACCCCCGGCAGATACACCCCCAGCAACTGATCGCCGGGTTTCACGTCGACAAAGCCTCGCAGCATTGCCTCGCGCCACTGCGGCATCCGCCCCTGATCCAGCCCGAGACGGCGGATTTCATCGACGCTGGTGTCCACCAGTCGTTCACGTTCGATTTCGCGCTGGTAGGTGATCTCCAGCGCATACGGCGCGTTGTCCTGATAACGGCCGTCGGCTGCCAGCAGGCGCGCTTTATACAGGCGCAGGCCGAACCAGCGCATCTCGCCAGCCCCCACCTGCCGCAACTGCGGCACCACCCTTTCGGCCAAAGGTTGCGGATCAAGATTGGCCAGTGCCGCCAGGCTCAGCAACATCAGCGCGATCAGTGCTGCGGTTTTTGCATACATAGCTGCACCACATCGGTCGCCGACTCGCGGAACGCCGCCTCGCAATAACACAGGTAGAAACGCCACAGCCGGATAAAGGCTTCGTCAAACCCTTGCTGCTGCACCTGCGGCAGTGCCGCCTCGAACGAATCGCGCCAGCGCAACAGCGTTTCGGCGTAGTCGATGCCAAACGCGGTGTTCTGCTGCAAGGCCAGCCCGGCTGCTGCCACCTGCCGGCGCAGTACCCGGTCACAGGGCAACATGCCGCCCGGGAAAATGTATTGCTGGATAAAATCGGTACCGCGCCGGTATTGCTCGAAACGCTCGTCGGCAATGGTGATGGTCTGCACCACCGCACGGCCGCCCGGCTTCAGGCAGCGCGCCAGCTGCTGGAAATAGCTTGGCCACCAGCGTTCGCCCACCGCTTCCAGCTTTTCAATCGACACGATGTGATCGACCTGACCATCGAGATCGCGGTTATCGGTCAGCGACAGCTCGACGCTGTCGCTCAAACCCGCATCGGCAATGCGCCGGCGCGCATAGTCAAGCTGTTCGGTCGACAGCGTGATGCCTTTCACCTTCAGCCCCCGTTCTGCCGCCAGTTGCGCAAAGCCGCCCCAGCCGCAGCCGATTTCCAGTACGGTTTCACCCGGTTTGGCATCCAGTTGATCGAGAATGCGCTGGTATTTGGCCTGCTGCGCCTGTTGCAGGCTCTGTTTCAGGTCACCATCAAACCAGGCGCTGGAATAGGTCATGCTCGGGTCAAGCCACAAGCGATAGAAATCGTTGCCGATGTCGTAATGCGCGTGGATATTGCGGCGGCTGCCGGCGCGGGTGTTGGCGTTGAGCAGATGCCGCAGCCGGTACAGCAACCGCCCCAGCCAGTGGCCGTGAATTGCCCGTTCCAGCACTTGCTGGTTCTGCAGTGCCAGCCGCATCAGCCCGGTCAGATCTGAGACTTCCACCTGCCCTTGCCGATAGGCCTCGGCCAGGCCGATATCGCCGTTGCGGATAATGCGATCCAGCACCCGCCAGTCACGCAGGGTGATTTCCACCACCGGCTGCGATTCATGGCCAAACCAGTGTCCGTGGCCATCCGGCCCGATCAGATGCAGCCGGCCGAATTGCAGCTTTTCCAGCAAGCGCAACAGCAGACGGCTTTTTGCCGGCACCTGTGCCAGCAAGCTGGAGGCGGTGGAAACGGAAGTGTGTGCAGACATGATTCAGACCTCTTATCGGCTAAGATTTTCCAGCGGCGGCGCCGGCTTGGTGAAAAACGGCACCCGCTTCAGCAGCAGCCGCAGCGCCTGCCAGTGAATGCGCGCCACCACCGCCAGCGTCATCAAGGGGTGGGAAAACAATGCCCGGCGCAGATTGGCCGGGGTGAATGCCTGCGGCTTGCCCCACACTGCGGTTTTCAGCAGCAGGCCTTCGGCGTCGAAATAATCGATTGCCACCCGCGCCAGCCCCGGCTCGCTGGTTACGCGAAAGCGGTACTGGCCTTCCACCCGGCAGAACGGCGACACGTGAAACAGCTTGTTGCAGCTCAAGGTGTGAGTGGCCTGGATCGGCGCCAGCTCGGGCGCAGTCAGCAAATACAGATGGGTTTCGCCAAAGGTGTTGTTGACCTCGGCCAGCAGCACGCGCAATTGACCGGCCGCGTCGTGGCACAACCAGAAATTCACCGGGTTGAACACGAAACCGAACACGCGCGGAAAAGTCTGCAGCCAGGCATCGCCATCACACACTTGCGCCACACCCGCCTGCTGCAGAATGCCTTGCAACCACTGGCGCGGATCGCTGCCGTCACGCTTGCCGTAGTCGGCGTAACGCAGCGACAGCGGCGCCCAGCTGTTGATGCCAAACCAGCGCGACGACAAACCTTCCAGCTCGGCCAGCCGCAGCTTGAGAAAAAACACCGGGTAGTCAAAACGATTGCCAGCCGGCCGCAAGCGGCGGTGCATCACCCGACCGAGGCAAATGCGGCTGGAGAGCGGCTGGCTCATAGCCCCTCCGCCTGCCACGGAATATCCACGCCCATGCCCTGCACCACGCGCAGCGCGGATTTCAGGCCGTCTTCATGAAAGCCGTAGCCGCCCCAGGCGCCGCAAAACCAGGTGCGGCGGTTACCCTGAATGCCGGTCAGCGCGCCTTGTGCGGCAATCGCACGGGTATCGAACAAGGGATGCTGGTAATCGATCACCTTGATCGTTTTGGCCGGGTCGGGTGGCTGCAGCGGGTTGAGGGTAACGATCACCGGCTGTTTGAACGGCAGCGGCTGCAGCTTGTTGATCAGGTAACTGACACACACGGCCTGCTGGCCATGGTGATCCTTGCCCGCCAGATAGTTCCACGCCGACCACACCTGCTCGCGGCGCGGCAGCAAAGCGGTATCGGTGTGCAGATAGGCACGATTGGGCTGATAGGAAAACGCGCCAAGGATGCTGCTTTCAGCCGGATCGGCATCCTGCAGCAGTGCCAGCGTTTGCGGCGCATGGCAGGCCAGCACTACCGCGTCAAATACCTGCTCGCGCCCGGCAGCTTGTAATCGAACACCTTCTGCCGCACGCCAGATGCCTTGCACCGGCGTGTTGACATACACCTTCTGTACGCCTGCCGCCAACCTGTATACGTATTGGCGTGCTCCCCCCATCACCGTGCGCCATTGCGGCCGGTCATTGATTTGCAGCAGTGCGTGGTTGATGCAAAACGAGAGAAAGGTTTCCGCCGGAAAACGCAGGATCTGTGCCGCCGGGCTGGACCAGATTGCCGCAGCCATCGGCAGCAGATACCAGTCGCGGAACTGGCTGGAGTAACGCCCCTGCTCCAGCACCTGCTGCAACGTGGTATCGCTGCCGCGCACCTGTTGCAGCAAGGCTGGCGCGGCAGCGTTAAAACGCAGAATGTCGCGCAACATCAGCCAGAACGACGGCCGCAGCAGATTGGCTTTCTGCGCAAACACCCCGGCCAGATCGGTGCCTGCCCACTCCAGATCAGGCTGCTGCAGGGACAGCGCAAACGACATATCGCTCGGAAACACCTCCACCCCCAGCAGCTTGAACAGCTTGATCAGGTTGGGATAAGTGCGGTCGTTGTGCACCAGAAAGCCGGTATCCACCGGATGGGTCACTCCATCCAGGGTCACGTCCACGGTGTTGCTGTGGCCGCCCAGCCGGCTGTCGGCTTCAAACAGCGTCACATGATGGCGCCGCGCCAGCAGCCAGGCGGATGCCAGCCCGGAGATGCCACTGCCGACTACTGCGATTTTCATTTTGCACCTGCTCAGGGATGTTTTGTCCTGTACAAAACTACCCTTCACACACATCAATGTCAACGTTTGTACAATACATATGCGTAATTTATGGGAAAAACCACCCAAACAATCACCAAAATCAAGAGCAAATCAAACTTATGTACAATACAAATATTGACGTAATCAGGATTGCGCCGTAATCTGAATCATCTTTAGCGACCAGCGAGAAACCGCCATGAATGCACCTTACGATCTGCAATTGCCGGACGTGCAGTCACAACAACTGGAACACGGTCTGGCCATCGACGAAGTGGGCGTGAAGGACGTGCGCTACCCGATCCGCATCCGCACCGCCAACGGCGAGGTGCAGCACAGCATTGCTTATTTCGATATGTATGTGAGCCTGCCGCCAAGCGACAAAGGCACACACATGTCGCGCTTTATCGAGATGCTGGAGACATTCGACGACAGCTTCAGCCTGGGCTGGCAATGGCTGGCGCGGATGGTATTGCGACTCGGAAAGCGGGCATGGAGCTGGTAACGGTTACCACTTCGCCAGCAAGCGAGGCGCCGGTTTTCGGTGTCAGCAGCCTGATGGATTACGAAATCGAAACTGGTTAGGACAGTTTCACCGGCTGCCTGACCGCCAGCACAGATCAATGTACGGGTACCGGTTACCAGCCTGTGTCCTTGCTCGAAGCAGATTTCTGCCTATGGCGCGCACAACCAGCGTTCACACATCAGCATCCGCGCTGCCGCGCGTGAAGGTTTGAGCATCGAAGCGCTGATCCGAATCGCGGAACAGGCCTTCGTCGCCCAGACCATTTGGCCTGCTGAAACGGCCCGATGAAATACGTAACCGAACGTGCTTATGAGAATCCCAAATTTGTTGAGGATCTGGTGCAGGATATCGCTCGTCGTTTGATTGACGATCCGCCAGGTGACGGCTTTGAAGTGAGCTCGGAAAACTGCGAATCGATCTTTGTACTCGGCGTTTGCGCGTATCCGTCACACCAAAGCATGCCAGCACCCTGTGTGGCGCGTGTTGCCAAGCAAAGCGCGCCTGCCAACATCTGTGATACCCGCCTGACATTGGCTTATCCCGATCCCTCAGCCCACCGTCAGGCGGGTTTTTTATTGTCGCAAAACGGGCAGGCTGCGGCCCGCCATATTATACAGCCCGGCCTGCAAAGAGCGCGCCAGATGTGCCTGCAAGGCCTGCGCTGCATTACACCGACGGCGCTCGGCCACAGGGCGATCCGGCAGCCGGAACACCTGATCACTGCCTGCTCCGGCAGCGATGAAAGCACGACCGTCTGCTCCTGCAGCGCGATTACCTTTATTCACGCTCGCCGGCTGCCGCAGCCGCAAATGCTGGTGCAGGGCTTGATGCGGCGCATCCAGCGCCGATACCGCTGCAGCCGGCAGTGACGCCCGCTCACGATCCAGCCATGTCCCCAACTCGCACTGGTGCACATTGGCCGCCACGTTACTGGTCAACATGGCATCCTTGGCACGCCGCCCCAGCAGCAGGTGCGCGCTCTGCTTGTAGGTGAGAATACAGCTTGGCCTGGGTGGCAAAACTGATATCGCGCACATGCGCAATCTGCAGCAAGGCGCTGCGGGTGGCGCTCACCATCCCGGCGAAAGAATGTTCGATCTGGCCAATGGTGGCCGCCGAATGTTGTGCCGCCGCGTGCATGCCCGCCGCATCCTGTTGCATCGCGTCGGCCTCGGCGCGCAGCGCCACCATTACCTGATCGATATCGGTCGAAGCGGTGCGGCTGCGTTCCGCCAGCTTGCGTACTTCATCCGCCACCACCGCAAAACCGCGCCCCTGCTCACCGGCCCGTGCTGCCTCGATAGCGGCATTCAATGCCAGCAGATTGGTCTGGTTAGCCAGTTCGGTAATCAGGCTGACTTTCTCGCCCACCTGCTGGCTCACCTGATTCAGGTGAGCAATGGCGCGGCCAGTCTGATCGATACGTTCCACAATCTGCTTCAGCGCGGCAACAATCGACACCACGGTTGGCAATGCCTGCTGCGCCGCATCGGCATTGTCATTGGACAACTGCGCCAGCTGCTTGGCAGCATTTACCACCTCACGCATACTGGCCTGGGTGGTGTCGAGATTGTTCATCAACGAGCTGGAGTTGATCTGCCCGAGGCGCGACAACAGCGCGTTGCGCTGCTCATTGCGCGCGTTGTCGGCGATCACCGCCAGCGATTCGCCAGCCCGCACCAGTGCCTCATGAAAATCGCCATGCAGCCCCACCGGCTGGGCCGGCCGGAAAAACTTGCCCTCGCCGGCATAAGCCAGCACCGTGCGCTGCTCGCGAAAACAGGTTTCCAGCTGATCCAGCATATCGTTCAGGTTCCAGCAAATCTGCTGAAACACCCCGGCCTCGGGAATCCCCAGCAAACGCCGCGAACACTTGCCCTGCGCCACTTCCCGCGCCACCAGATCGATTTGCGCCAGCATGTGCCGCTGCGCGCGCAACTGCGATTGCAGGATCTGCACCATTGCAGCACCTGGCAACAGCCACAGCAGCGGCAGCCAATCCACACCGGCACGCAACAAGTGCAGCCCGCTGCCCAGCAGCAGGGCCAGCAGCAACAGCCACAACAGCACGCCCGGATCAAAGCGTGTGGATAAACGACTCATAGTCGGTCCCCTTCTGCTGCAGCAAACCGACCAGCAAGGCAAGCGAAGCGGCACAGGCATCTTTCGGCCCGGCACGGCGCTCTTCTTCCAGCATCAGCTGATACAAACCCGCAGCAGCATCGACCGCCCCGCGCGAAGGCCGGCGTCGCACCGAAAAATAGCCCTCTACCTGCCCACGCTCGTCGTAAGAAGGGGTAACGTTGGCAAACACCCAGTAAAAGCCGCCATCCTTGGACATGTTCTTGACATAGGCAAAACACTCCTTCTGCTGCGCCAGCGTATCCCAAAGGAACTTGAACACCCCGCGCGGCATATCCGGGTGGCGAATGATATTGTGCTGCGCCCCGAGCAGCTCATCCTGGCTATAGCCGGAAAACTCGATGAAAATCCGGTTGCCATAGGTGATGCGACCTTTCAGGTCGGTTTTCGAGACGATGAAATCGTTCTCGCGCATCACCCGTTCTTTACTGGTGGGGATTATGGATTTGTCTTTCACGTGAACATCCCGGGCAGGTCAACAGAGGATTGGAAGAAAGCGTTACGCTTGCAGCCGCGCGTAACAGTTCAATCTAGCAAAACAAACGCCCTGTTGACGACATAGTTTTTTGAAATACGACATTAATTCCCGCGCATAAGCACCCCACCACCACAACGGACATCGGTGCTGACCATCCAACGCTAAAGCGGGTAGACAGGCACTGGCAGCTATCCACCCGGCACACCCGCCACCACGCCCCAAAAAAAACCCCCGCCGGTATTACCCGGCGGGGGTGTCTGTAGCCAGCCTGAAACGGCTTATTTCATCATCGCTTTCTTGAACATGCGATCGATGCGCTCGTTTACCTGAGCCGAAGTGGCATCGGCCTTTTTCGCGGCATCGGTCGCGTCAGCAGCAGCTTTTTTCGCATCGGCGGCGGCGGCCTTGGCATCAGCAGCGGCTTGCGAGGTTTTCTGTGCTTCTGCCAGTGCCTTGGCAGCGGTGGCTTCGATCTCGTTCAGGCGTTTGGTGGCAGCGTCGGCCGTTGCCTGCGCCTTGGCGGCCGCAGCGTTGGCGCGTTCGGCATCGGCTTTGACCGCGGCCAGTTCACTGGTGCTGGCGCAACCACCCAGAGCCAACATCGAGCCGGCAATCATCAGTGCAGCAAAGCGTTTCATGTGTCACTCCTTTTTTGTTTAACAACAAGCAAAAACAGCGGGCGGCGAGCAGTGATAACCTGCCCGCCCCCATAAAAATCATCGAATATTCCCGATCGGCCTGGCGCTCAACTCCGGTATACGGAAGGTATTAACCGATAGCGCCACAAGCCAATACCGGCGCGGCCTGCAGCCTTGCCCGCAGCCCAGTGTCAGAGCGGTTTGCAGGCCAGTGGCAACAAGACCGCTTCTCAATCCAGCAGCGCCACGCCGCGTAGGTTGAGGAAAGCCGCCTCGCGCACAATCGCCACAAACTCCTGCACATAGGCGCGTTGGGCCACGTCCGGCAGGCAGGCGGCATAGAGTTTGCCGACCAGGCCACGGCTGCCAATCGGCCGTGCCGTCACGTATTCACGATCAAGATACTGCTGCACGGCCCATTGAGGCAAGGCCGCCACGCCCCGGCGGCTGGCCACCAGTTGCAAAATGGCAACAGTCAGCTCGGTGGTGCGACGCGCCGGGTTGATGCCGGCCGGCAGCAACACCTGCCGCATCAGGTCGAGCATATCGTCCGGCACCGGGTAGCTGATCAGCGTTTCGCCGGCAAAATCGGCGGCCTGCAAATGGCTTTTGCCGCACAGCGGGTGATCGTTGGCCAGCAGCGCAACAATGTCAAAACTGAACAGCGGCAGATAGTCGATGCCGGCTTCGGCATCGGCCTCCGACACAATCGCCAGATCGGCGCGTTGCTGATGTAGCAGCGCCACCGGGTCAGCGTGAAAGCCGGAAACAATGTCCAGCTCCACTTGCGGCCAGCGCGGCCGAAACACATCCATCGCCGGCATCAGCCAGTCAAAACAAGTGTGGCATTCAACGCAAATGCGCAACTGCCCGGCGTCACCCGCAGTCAGCCGGCTCAAGTCACGTTCGGCGGCGGACACTTCCGGCAGCACCAGCGCCGCCAGTTGCAGCAGCCGTTCGCCGGTGGCGGTAAACGCCAAAGGCACCGATTTGCGCTCGAACAGCGCCGCGCCGTAGTGGTCTTCCAGCAATTTCAGCTGATGCGACAACGCCGATTGCGTCAGATTCAGCAATGTCGCCGCACGCGAACCTGCCAGCCTGCTGCAATGCCTGCAGGTTTTCAGGCCTTGCCGTTCGGTATCGTTACATTATTAGTTTTTCTCATGCGTTTTATTAAAACGTTTCGTTTTGATCATATTCGTCCAGCAACGAAGATGGCAAGCCCAATGATTCAGGAGAAATAACATGACCACTACCCATCCTCGGCTTTCCGCGCATTGGCGTGCGGCGCGAGCTGAAATTTGCACAAGAGCAGTTCTGGCGCGGCGAAATCGACGCCACACCGTTGCAGCAAGTCGGCCGCGAGCTACGTGCCCGCCATTGGTCGCAGCAACGCGCCGCCCCGGGCTGTCGCTACTTACCGTGGGCGATTTTCACTGGTACGACCAGGTGCCTGAGCACGTTGGCGCTGCTCGGCGCCCTGCCCGGTCGTTTCGGCTTTGATCGGCAACAGCTGACGCGCTGGCCGACTAACTTTCTGCGCCCGTGGCACCGAGTCAGCACGCAATGGAAATGACCAAATGGTTCGATAGCAACTACCGCTATCATGGTGCCGGAATGGCGCACCGACACCCGCTTTGAAGGCGGTGGACCTGGCTGTTCGACGTCAGCGACGCACAGGGTTCAGTCTGCGCTGAAAGCCGTACTGCTCCGGCCCGGTCAGCCTGCTGTATCTGGGCAAGGCGCGCTTGCACGGCGCTGGATCGGCTGTCGCTGCTGCCGGCGCTGCTGCAAGCCTATAGCCGGCTGCTGACCAGGCTGACGGCGGCGGGTATCGAATGGGTGCAGATCGACGAACCGATTCTGGCGCTGGAACTGACGCCCGACTGGCTCGATGCAATCCAGCACGCCTATCAAACCCTCGGCCCGCAGGCCAGGCTGCTGCTCACCACTTATTTCGATGACGTGAGTGAACATGCCGCGCGGCTGTGTGCCTTGCCGGTAGCGGGCATCCATCTCGATCTGGTGCGCGTACCGCGACAACTGGCGACGTTTGCCGCGATCTGGCCGCAAGACAAAGTGCTGTCAGCCGGCGTGATCGACGGCCGCAATATCTGGCGTGCCGATCTCGACGCATTGCAGACCACGCTGCAGCCGCTCAAGCAGCAGTTGGGCGAGCGCTTGTGGCTGGCCAGCAGTTGCTCGCTGCAACACGTGCCGGTGGATTTGGGCGCCGAAACCCGGCTCGACCCGGAAATCAAATCCTGGCTGGCGTTTGCGGTGCAAAAACTGGGCGAGCTGCGCCTGCTGCGCGATGCGCTGGACGCCCCGGACAGCGTGGCCGACGAGCTGGCGCTGCAACGTGCCGCGATCCAGTCGCGGCGCCAGTCGCAGCGGGTGCATTCGCCACTGGTGCAGCAACGGCTGACGGCGATCAAACCGGGCGATGCCGCACGCCACGCGCCCTACCCACAGCGCGCCCAGCTGCAGCAGCAACGGTTTGCCCTGCCGCTGCTGCCCACCACCAGCATCGGCTCGTTCCCGCAAACCGCCGCCATCCGCCAGCAGCGCGCTGCCTTCAAACGCGGCGAACTGGGCAGCATGGCTTATCTGCAGGCAATGCGCGACGAAATCGAGCTGGCAGTGCGCAAGCAGGAGCAACTCGGGCTGGATGTATTGGTGCACGGCGAGGCCGAGCGCAACGATATGGTCGAATATTTTGGCGAACTGTTGTGGGGTTATGCCTTCACCGGCAACGGCTGGGTGCAGAGCTACGGCTCGCGCTGCGTTAAACCACCGGTGATTTACGGCGACGTGTATCGCCCGGAAGCGATGACGGTAGACTGGACGCGCTACGCGCAAAGCCTGACGAAAAAGCCGATGAAAGGCATGCTCACCGGTCCGGTGACAATGTTGCAATGGTCGTTTGTACGCGACGA
>JAXMFR010000049.1:0-19488 GCA_046347685.1 Chitinivorax sp. | reverse complement strand
TTTGAGTCTCCAAGATCTGAACGTCGCGTACCTGCTGGTGCATGCTAACAAACGTGTTGCAGAGCGTATCGTCGTCAGCATTGAAGGTGGCCTTTAGAAAATCCCAATCCGTCAAGGATTGGATTTCTGCACAGTCTGTTGACAGCCAAAAGCTCTTGAATGCTTCTTCCGGGCTTGAATTGTCGACACTTTGGCTGCAGGCGGCAGTGGAGGCTACAGCAATAAGGCATGCGCACATTCGAAGGTTGAGCAAGGTCTTCTCCCAAAAATTGTATGAAAGATTTCAGTGCGGTGAAGGCGACAGAGTTCGAGACAGTTGAGCGGTTGGCTACGCTACGCCGCTTCTTGGCGATCCTATTCCTAACGTGAAATATACACCTATGCAGGTGTATATTTAATTTCTCAATGTGTATAACTAAACATATCTCTGTTATTTTCCATTGATTTTCAATCACATGGAGGCGGATATGCCGGAAAGTACACAGCCAAACGGAACTTCTGCGCCGCGCTTGCTGGATGTGCTGCGCGACACGCTCCGCTTAAAGCATTACAGCCTACGAACCGAGCCGCCGCATGTCAATTGAATACGGCGTTTTTTGCGCTTTCGCCAGCACCGCTATCCGCACGAGATCGGGGGGGATCGGTGGCAAATCCAAACAAAATCTGGTCGGCCCAGTAAATGACCGTTGGTCATTATGATGAAACGGTATTATACTCGCCTCGAGTAAATATTCTGTTTTTGTCGAGGAGATGGCTGTGAAGCTGAACATCAACGGCAAGCCGGTAGAAATCAAGGCTGAGCCGAATACCCCTTTGTTGTGGGTGCTGCGTGACGAGTTGGGCATGGTGGGCACCAAGTTTGGCTGCGGTATTGCTGCCTGTGGCGCCTGCACCGTGCTGGTGGATGGCGAGGCAACGCGCAGTTGCGTGATGCCGGTGTCACTGATGGAAGGCAAGTCGATTACCACTATCGAAGGTCTGGCGACGGAAACGCTGCACCCGCTGCAGCAGGCCTGGCTGCAGGTACAGGCACCGCAGTGTGGTTATTGCCAGTCGGGCATGCTGATGGCCTCGGCCGCGTTGCTGCAGAAAAACCCGAATCCCAGCGATCAGGACATCGACGACAACATCACCAATATCTGCCGTTGCGGCACTTATCCACGGGTGCGGGCGGCGATTCATCTGGCAGCCAAAGGGAGCAAGGCATGAGCAAGCATTCCAGCCCCGCCAATCCCTCGCGTCGCCAGTTCATGCTCACCGCCACGCTGGCCAGCGGTGCCTTGCTGGTAGGCTGTGCCACCTCGGGCAAGCCTGTCGCCAGCTTTGTGCCGGGCAGCGATGATAAATTGATCAGCGAGGCTCAGCTCAACGCCTATGTGCGCATCGACCGTAACGGCAAGGTGTCTGTCGCCATCGCCCGCTCCGAAATGGGGCAAGGCGTGCACACCTCCTTGCCCTTGCTGGTGGCCGAAGAGCTGGGCTGCCGCTGGGAAGACGTGGTGATCGAAGATGCACCGATCGATGGCGAGTTTGCCAATCTGGTGGCCGCATCGCTGATGTTGCCGTTCCGCCCGGATGACAAGGGCGTGTTGGTGAGCATGGGGCGTTGGACCACCGATAACTTCGCGCGCATGATGAAACTGATCATGACCGGTGGCAGTACCAGCGTGCGTGGCGCCTGGCTGCCAATGCGCAGCGCCGGCGCCACGGCGCGCGAGCTGTTGAAACAGGCTGCAGCCAATCGCTGGGGGCTTGCTGCAGCCAGCTTGAGCGTGGCCGATGGCAAGGTGCTGGCTAGCGATGGCCGCAGCCTGACGTTTGCCGAACTGCTGGACGACGCGGTCAAGCTGACGCCGCCGAGCGAGGTGGCGCTGAAACAGCCGGGACAGTTCAAGCTGCTCGGCAAATCCATGCCGCGTACCGATCTGCCGGGCAAGGTACAGGGCAAGGCGGTGTATGGCATCGACGTGAAGCTGCCGAATATGCTGGTGGCGACGCTGCGGATGAACCCGGAGCTGGGCGGCAAGGTAGGCAGCTTCGATGCCAGCGCTGCCAGCAAGGCGCCGGGTGTGCACAAGGTGCTCGAACTGCCGGCGCTGAATGGCGCCACGGCCGGGGTGGCAGTGATTGCCGATAGTTACTGGCAGGCCAAAACCGCTGTCGACAGCATCGACATCAAATGGCAGAGCGGCCCGCTGGCCAATATTGATAACCATGCCATCTACGCCTATCTGCAAAAAGAACTGAACGAAAGCAGCGGCTTTACCTACCACAGCGCCGGCGACAGCAAGCGCGACCCGGCCAAGGGCGACAAGGTATTGCGCGCCACCTTCCGCGCGCCGTTGCTGGCGCATGCAACGATGGAGCCGATGAATACCACTGCGCTGGTTACAGACGATGGCGTGGAAGTCTGGTCGCCAACGCAGATGCAGGGTTTTGCCGCCAAGGTGGCTGCCAGCGTTGCCGGTGTATCGAGTAGCAAGGTCAAGCTGCATACCACCTTGCTGGGCGGCGGCTTCGGTCGTCGGCTGGATGTCGATTTCATCGCTCAGGCGGTGTTCCTGGCCAAGCAGATGCCTGGCCGGCCGGTGAAGCTGATCTGGTCGCGCGAAGAAGACACCCGCCACGATTTTTATCGCCCGGCCGCCGTGGCCGAATACAGCGCGCATCTGGATAGCCAGGGGCAGCTGCAATATCTGGCGCTGAAAAGCGCCAGCCCGTCGATTGGCCATCAGCAGCTGAATCGCCTCGGGTTTCCGGCGATGGGGCCGGACAAAACCATGGTCGAAGGCGGTTACGACTTGCCCTATCAGGTGCCGAACATGCGTTTTGCCGGGGTGAATGCCGATATCGGCGTGCCTGTCGGTTACTGGCGCAGTGTTGGTCACTCATTCCAGGCGTTTTTCCTTGAGGCGTGGATGGACGAGCTGGCGCACGCCGCAGGCCGCGATAGCGCCGAATTCCGCCTCGCCTTGCTGCAGGATCAGCCGCGTTATCGTGCCGTGCTGCAGCTGGCGCTGGATAAGGCTGGCTACGGCAAGCCGCTGCCGCAAGGGCATGCGCACGGTATCGCGCTGGCCGAGTCGTTTGGCTCGATCGTGGCGCAGGTGGCGGAAGTGTCACTCAACGCCGACAAATCGATTCGTGTGCATCGCGTGGTCTGTGCTATCGACTGCGGCTTTGTGGTGCAGCCGGATACCGTGCTGCAGCAGGTGGAAGGCAGCGTGATTTTCGGCCTGAGTGCGGCGCTGTATGGCGACATCGAGATCAAGCAGGGGCAGGTGCAGCAATCCAGCTTTAATGACTATCAGCTGCTGAAAATGGCCGATGCGCCGAAAATCGAGGTGCATCTGGTGCCCAGCGCCGAAGCACCGGGTGGCGTGGGTGAGCCGGGCGTGCCGCCGGTGGCGCCAGCGGTGGCCAATGCGCTGTTCAAGCTCACCGGCCAGCGCCTGCACAGCCTGCCGTTGCGGGTGGTGTAAGGGCAGGGCTGCAAGCCGCGCTGGTGTTGCCTTGCAGGCCGGCCTGCAATACCGGCGCGGCTTGCAGGAGATGTGAGGTAGGGCGGTTTAGGCCGACGGCCGTAACCCGCCAACATGCAGCGCCGCCAGATCGTCAAGCGTGTCGATATCGTGTAATACGGCGGGGTCGTCGCAGTCGATTTTCTGCAGCAGGTGTGGCGCGGCGCTGATGATGCTGCGTGCGCCGTGGTCGTCGTCCAGCGCCTGTAGTTGCGGGCCAAACCGGGCGGAGAAGCCCACCGGGTGGCCGGCCTTGCCGCGATGGATCGGCCGCGCCATTGCCGCGCCAGCGCGCAGGGCATCGGCTACTTGCAGCACGCTGCTGGGGCGGAGGTAGGGCATATCGGCCAGCGAGACCAGCCAGCCATCAAAGTTGGCCGCTGCGCTCACGCCTTTTGCCAGCGAGCTGCCCATGCCGGCATCGGCGCGCTCATGCCAGCAGATCTGGCAGCCGGATTGTTGCAGCAGCTCCGCCAGTTGCTGCTCTCCGGGGCGGACGACGGCAATCACCTGTTCCAGCGTCTGTACCAGTGGTAGCGCAGCGGCTTGCGCCAGCAGCTGGCCGTCCGGCAGCCGCGCCAGCAATTTGTTGTCCGGCCCGAAGCGGCGCGAAGCGCCGGCGGCCAGCAGTACCGCACACAGTTTCATGGGATTGTTCTTTGGGCGCATGTTTAAAGGCAATTCCGGCATTATTTCACTGATTGGCGAAGAAGGATAAATCCACCGATGTTGGCCGAAGATCAACAAGTGCTGCACGATGCGCTGAGCTGGGCAGGGCAGGGGCAAAAGCTGTGGTTGGTGAGTGTCGCCCGCACCTGGGGCACTGCGCCACGCCCGGTGGGCTCGTGGGCGGTGATTGCCGCCGATGGTCGTTTGTCCGGCTCGGTATCCGGGGGCTGCATCGAAGACGATCTGGTGGCGCGTATGCGGGCTGGCGAGCTGGATCAGCCGCTGCCATTTTTGCTGAAATACGGCATCAGCGCCGATGAGGCGCACCGCTTTGGCCTGCCGTGTGGCGGCAGTTTGCAATTGGTGGTGGAGCCCGCGCCGGCATTGCCGATGCTTACCGAATTGCAGCAGCGGCTGGAGCAGGGCGAGCGCCTGTTGCGCAGCGTGGATCTGGCGCATGGCGCTGTTCACTGTCGAGCACTTTTGCCTGGCGACGAAGCCGGCCTGGAGGACGGGATGTTCCGTGCCGTGCTCGGCCCCCGCTGGCGGCTGCTGATTGTTGGCGCCGGGCAGATCGCCCGTTACCTGGCGCCGATGGCGCAGGCGGTGGGGTTCGAGGTAACGGTGTGTGACCCGCGTTTCGAGGCCGAAGCTGCGTGGGACAAGGCGCTGGCGCCGATGGTGCGCGACATGCCCGACGACTATCTGCTACGTTGGCAGCCCGATCCGCACAGCGCCGTGGTCGCTGTATCGCATGATCCGAAAATCGACGATATGTTGTTGCTGGAGGCGCTCAAATCCAACGCTTTCCTGATCGGTGCCATTGGTTCGCAGAAAAATCAGGCCAAGCGCCGCGAGCGTTTGCTGGGCTTCGATCTGAGCCCGGCGCAGGTTGATCGCTTGCGTGGTCCGGTAGGGCTGGATATTGGTAGTAAAACGCCGCCGGAAATTGCTGTCTCGATTGTGGCCGAGCTGGTGGCGGTGCGCAGTGGCAAGCGTGGCTGAATCTGGCGGACTTAGTGCTTTAATAAACGCCTGACCGAGCCGATCATCCTGCCCTCGCTAGTGTATTGCTCGATAGCCTGATTCAGCGCTGGCCGAAGTGTCAGCAGCGGTTTACTGTTGCGCGATAGCAGCAAATGCAGTTGTGGGTGAGTGGCATCAGGCACTTCAGCCGAGTCGATCTGAGTGTCTGCCAGATAATTTCTGCCGGTCAGGGCAAACCCTTGCAGGATTTCCAGTTCTTCCAGAAAAAAGTCGCAGTGGCCGGCTTTGAGTTTTTCCACCAACTGTTCATGCGTTTGCGCTTTCAGATCAAGGTCTGTGTCTTCCAGCCCATAGTGGCTGTAGGCATAGCCGTGGATGCCGCAGCCGCGTAATGGTTTCATCTGGGCAATGGTCTGCGCTGGCGGGCCATCGGGAAAGCGGCTGCGCAGGAAAAAGATTTGCGGCGTCAGGTAATAATAGGGGCGCGAATAATCGAAACGAGCAGCACGCTCTGGCGAGTAGTAGGCGTCCAGAGCCATGTCCATGGCGCCCGATTCCACGGACTGCAGGCAGCGCAGCCAGGGTAGTCGCTGCAGTCGCACCGAGAATTTCAGCTTTTTGCCCAGATACTGCAGCAGTTCGATGCTGCTGCCCGCGCTGTCGCCGATCAAGCGCTGCTGTTTTGATTCGGGGCGAAAGTCGAAGGGCGGGAAATCGTCATTTTCGATGCACACTTTCAGCTCCAGCGCATGCGCTGGTAACAGCAAACAGCTAGGCGTCAATGCTGCCAGCAAGCGTACTATCGCCATGTCCATTTTGAACAAACCCGCCTTGTTAATAGCATTAATTTTAGTGCGAATTTGTCAGAGTAACAGCGAATTGGCGCTGCCGGCAGCGCCCGCTTAACGTTTGATTTTTGCCACCCCCAGCATCACCAGCGCCATGCCTGCCAGTTGCAGCAGCGAAATCGATTCCCCCAGAAGCAGCCATGCGGCAAACAGCGTCAACACCGGGCCAACGCTGCCCACTGCCGCGGCCGGGCCTGGGCCGAGGCGCTGGATCGCCAGAGCCAGCCAGTAGATCGGCAATACCGTCGACAGCAGCGCCATCAGCAAGGCATTGCCCCATACGCCGGCATTGGCGGTTTGCAACTGCGAAACTTGGCCAAACAGCGCAAAATGCAGCAACACCCAGCCACAGGAAAACATCCCCGCCAGCCCGGTCAAGCGCAGCGAGCCGACTTTGCCGACCAGCTCGGCCACACCCAGGTAATACAGGGCATACACAAACGCCGCAGCAAAAATCCAGCCGCCGCCTATCAATACCGCGCTGAAGTCGCTTTTCTGCTGCAGATCGTTGCCAAATGCCAGCAGCAGCCCGCTGTAGCAGATCGCCAGTGCCTGCCAGAGTTTGCCACTGGACCGTTGTTTGCTGAAATACATGCCAATCAGCAATACCAGCGTCGGGTAGACATACAGGATCAACCGCTCCAGCCCGGCGCTGATGTAGCTGAGGCCGATGAAGTCGTACAGGCTGGAGAGGTAATAACCAATGCAGGCGAGCAGGGCGATGTGTGCCAGTTGTTTGCGCTGCAAGGGCTGGCCACTGGCCGGCGCGCTGAACACCAGCCAGGCAAACAGCGGCAGCGCCAGCAGCATGCGCGTTGCCAGCAAGGTCAGCGCATCCACTGGCCCGGCGGCATAGGCGAGTTTGACGAACACGGCCTTCAAGGAAAAGCCGGCCGCGGCCAGCACTGCATATAGCTTGCCGTCGCGTAGCTGGGGCAGAGGCAGGCTGAGAGTGGCATTGGACATGGCGGGCCTTGGCTGGCGGATAAAAGATGGCTTATTGTCTATCGAAGTCAAATGATTAAAAATGCCAAATATTGCTAGTCAGCCTTCGAAAAATTAGAAATGAAACTGCGCTTTGATTTGAGTGATCTGCAATTGCTGCGGCTGATCGAAAAAACCGGCAGTCTCAGTGCCGCGGCGGCTGCGGTGCCGGTGGCCTTGTCGGCAGCCAGTTATCGCCTGCGGCAACTGGAGTCGCGCCTCGGCCTGGCATTGTTTCAGCGCCGCCCGGATGGGCTGGAGCCAACGCCAGCGGGCCGGATTGCGCTGGATCACGCACATCGGGTCTGGCAACAGGCAGAGCAGATGCAAGTGGCGCTGGAGCAACAAAGTGGCCGGCAACAGGTGACTTTAAAACTGGCGGCCAACACCGTCGCCAACAGCACCTTTCTGCCGGAAGCGCTGGGGCCGTTTCTGGCGGATTTTCCCGAGGTGAACCTGCAGGTGGAGGAGCGCGCCAGCCGCGATATCCTCAAGGGCCTGCGGGATGGTGAGCTGGCAATGGGCGTGCTGGATGGCAATCTCGATCTGGAAGGGCTGCTGTCGCTGCCATTCCGGCAGGATCGGCTGGTGCTGCTGGTGTCGCAGCAACATGCGCTGGCATCACGCAGCCACTGCAGTTTTGCCGAGACTCTGGATAGCCCTTACGTTGGCATGCCGGGCGAGCGGGCAATGCAGCGTTTTATCGAAGACATGGCGATGCTCGCCGGCAAGCCGCTGATGGTGCGGGTGCGGGCGCCAAGCTTCGATGCGATTGCACAACTGGTGGCGCAACACGTCGGTGTGGCCATCCTGCCGCTGGCGGCTGCGCAGCGCCTGGTACAAAGCCTGCCGCTGCACCTGATCGATCTGAGCGAAAGCTGGGCCAGCCGTGAGTTGCGGGTGTGTGTGCGCGATGTGGCAGATCTGGATAGCCATGCCAAACAGTTGCTGAGTTATCTGTCGCGCGGCGGCAGCTAAACGCTACGTCTGGTGAAACAAGGTCCGGCTCAGTGTCCGCTGGCCTGAAACCCCGGATGGAAAAAGACTTCGCCCTGGGGCATTGATCCGTCAAACGACAGCGCAAAAAACACCTCGGGGGGCACGCCCTCCAGCGTCAGACCGGAAACGTTCTCGAAGCCGAATTTCCGGTAATAATCAGGGTGGCCGACCAGGCAACAACCTTTCGCATGGCGCTGCTTCAGCCGTGCCAGTCCCGCCTGTATCAACGCTTTGCCTATGCCTTGGCGCTGTAGCGCCGGTAGTACCGAAACCGGGCCCAGCCCATACCAGTCGCAGCTTCCGTCCGAGAACGTCAGGGGCGAGAAGGCGATATGACCGACGATCTGGCCATCCCGCTCGGCAACCAGCGAAAGGCTCAGTGCCTCGGCTGCACGCAGGGCATCAACAATAAACTGCTCAGTGTGCTGGCTGATCTCCAGGTCTTTGAATGCGGCGATGGTGACATCGGCAATGCTGGCGATATCGGCATCGTTTTCGTCGCGGATGAGAATTCGGGCTGAGTTCATGGTGATCCGGCTTTCGATGTTTGTCAGTGTGGTCAGCCGGTCGCAGACTTGCTTGAATGCATTGCTGCAAACCGCTCTGGTATTGCCTTCTAGCCCGGCCTGCAGGCCGCGTCAGGCTTGCTCTGCAGCCTTGCTGCATGTAGCTGCCGATTGCACATACGGCTCCAGCACCTGCCAGGCAGCTAGTTTGCTGGCAAATGGCAGGGTCAAAGCCGGACTGGATGAGGGCAGGATCAATGTTGCCACGCCGCACGTTGCCACCGATTTTGCCTGTTTGCCGGCGGTTTGGCCGTTAAAGGCCACCAGCGCTAACTGTGGCAATGCTGCCAGCAATTGCTGCAGATCGTTGTGTTGCGAATCGCGGATGGCAGTATCCAGGCTGCCGCGGCGCCGCGCTTCGGCAATCACGTCCCATAGGCCGATGCCGTGTTGCAACAGGCAGTCCAGCCGCTGGGCATAAGGCAGGGCAGGCAGATCGAGCTGCAGCAGGCTGCCCACCAGCGGCCAGAACTGATTGCGCGGGTGGGCATAATATTGCCCGGCAGCCAGCGATGCTTCGCCCGGCAGGCTGCCCAAGATCAGCACGCGAGTGTTGGCGTTGACCACAGGAGGAAAGCAGCGTTTACGCTGGTTGGTGTCGATGTTCATCTCGATGCAGATCGGCAAATAAAAAAGCCGCAGTTGACTGCGGCTTTGTCTGTGACGGATGCCAGGCTCAACCTTGCGCGCGGCGCGCCTTGACCATGCTGATCAGGCGTTCGAACAGGCTCACGTCCTGCTCGTTTTTCAGTAGGGCGCCATGCAGCGGCGGGATCAGGTCTTCGGCACGCTGGCTCTTCAGCGCATCTGCCGGAATGTCTTCCGCCATCAGCAGTTTCAGCCAGTCGAGCAGTTCCGAGGTCGACGGTTTCTTTTTGATGCCGGGCAGCTCGCGAATTGCAAAGAACAGTTCCAGTGCTTCGCGCAGCAGATCCTGCTTCAGCTTCGGATAATGCACGTCGACAATCTGCGTCATCGTCTCTTTGTCCGGGAAGCGGATGTAGTGGAAGAAGCAGCGGCGCAGAAAGGCGTCCGGCAGCTCTTTCTCGCTGTTGGAGGTGATGATGATGATCGGACGGTTTTTGGCGCGCACGGTTTGCTGTGTCTCGTAGACATAGAACTCCATGCGGTCGAGTTCGCGCAGCAGATCGTTGGGGAACTCGATATCGGCCTTGTCGATTTCATCAATCAGCAGCACCGCCTGGCCATCACCTTCAAAGGCTTCCCACAGCTTGCCCTTGACGATGTAGTTGCTGATGTCCTTGACCCGTTCGTCGCCCAGTTGCGAGTCGCGCAGGCGCGACACCGCGTCGTATTCATACAGGCCCTGCTGCGCCTTGGTGGTGGATTTGATATGCCACTGGATCAGCGGCAGCCTGAGCGAGGCGGCAACTTCTTCGGCCAGCATGGTCTTGCCGGTGCCGGGTTCGCCCTTGATCAACAGCGGGCGTTGCAGGGTGATGGCGGCATTCACTGCCATCATCAGGTCTTGGGTGGCGACGTAATTGTCGCTGCCGGTAAAACGGGTCATGACTGTTCCAGAAAATTATTCGTCGGCAAAAGCGGTCTGGATGTCTTCCAGTGTCAGGTGCCAGCGGTCGAGCATGTGGGTGAAGATGGCCATTTCCAGTTCGCTGAACTCGGCGTCGGCTTTCGACATGTCCAGCGCCATGGCGCACAGCAACAGGCGTTTTTTCGGCTCATCGACACAGTCCAGCAGTTCATCGATGCGGGCGCGATCCACCAGGTGCACGGTGCCATCGGCATCGGCCGAGTCGGACAGATCGTTGCAATAGGCATGCAGTACTTCAATGAACTTCTTGCGATCGATTTCGAGAATGCCGTAGATGTTCAGCTTGTCGAGCAATTCCAGTTCGCGGTCGTCCATGCTGCCATCGGCAACCATCAACATTGCCAGAATCCGCGCCATCGCCTCCGGGCTGTTTTGTTTGTATTGTTTCATTGCTTATTTGTCCTTGTCGCTGCTGTTGAATTTGTCGCGGAATACCGCCGGCACGGCATGCAGCTTGCGTGCGGCGTAGTCAAAGAACACCAGACCAGTCTTGGCCCGCGCAACCTCTTTGCCGGTTTCGGTGTTGCTCAGACGGTAAAAAATATCGCAACCGTACCGGTTGAACTCGCTCACTGCAAGCTCAACGCAGAGCCGGTCGCCATAAAACGCTTCTGCCTTGTAGACCAGAGCGGCATCGGTGAGGATGATGCCCAAGCCATCGATGTTCAATTCACCGAAGCCGAGCGAGGCAAATAATTGCACCCGCGATTCGTGCACCAGTGACAATACGGCATCGTTGCCGAGATGGCCGCCGTAGTTGATGTCGCCGATCCGCAGTGCAATTTCGGTACGGAAATCCACGTGCGGCGGCAGGTCGATTTTGATGCGCGCCATGTATATTCGTTTCTGCAGTTTGATGGCGAGTGTATTAGCGTCCTCCGCAATTTTCAACCGGCTTGGCCCCGATTTTGCTAGACTCGTCGCCAGTACTGGCAAACAGCATGGAGAAGGTGTCATGTATCAGCGTATTCTGGTTCCCATCGACGACAGCGAAACCTCGCATCGCGCCCTCAAGGAAGCGACGCGTTTTGTGCAGGATCAGAAAGCCGCGATTCGCTTGGTCAGCGTGATTGATCTGGCACAGTTCAGCTGGGGCGGCGCCGAGTTTCTCGATACCAGCGATCTGCAGGCATCATTGCGCGCTGCAGGCAAGCAAACGCTGGAAAAAGCCCAAGCGCAGATGAAAGCCGATGGCGTGGATGCAGAAATCTGCCTGCTGGAAACCTGGGGCGGACGGATTCCGCAGTTGATCATCGACGAAGCACAACGCTGGCAAGCCGATTTGATTGCAATGGGCACCCATGGCTGGACCGGCCTGGATCACCTGATTCTCGGCAGCGTTGCCGAGGGCGTGGTGCGTATCGCGCCGATGCCGGTATTGCTGATCCGCGCGCAATAACGGGCCAACAATTGACGGGCTCCGTTCTAACTACCACCAATCACGATCGCGACAACTTTGGCCTGAGCTACGTCTACCCGGTGGTGTCGCGGCGTGCCGGTGGTGTCTCCATCGGTATCAATCTCAATCCCAACAACGCCTGTAACTGGGCCTGTGTCTATTGCCAGGTGCCAAATCTGACGCGCGGTGGCGCGCCGGACATCAATCTATTGCAACTGGAGTCCGAGCTGCAGCACATGCTGCAGCAGGTGCTGCACGGGGACTTCATGGCGCATCATGTGCCGCCTGAGGCGCGTCGGCTGAATGATGTGGCTTTTTCGGGCAATGGTGAGCCAACCAGCGCCGCTTGTTTTGTCGATGCCATCGCGGTGGTCGAACGACAGTTGCAGCAATTTGGCTTGCTCGGTCAGATCAAAGTGGTGTTGATCAGCAATGGTAGCCTGATGGCGCGACCGCAGGTGCAGCAAGCATTGCGCCGGCTGGCGGCAATCAATGGCGAGGTGTGGTTCAAGCTGGACCGTGGCAGTAGTGCTGATGTGCTGCAGGTGAATCAGGTCAATCTGAGCATCAATGCGGTATTGCGCCATTTGGCGATTGCCGCCGAACTGTGTCCGACCTGGGTGCAGACCTGCATGTTTGCCATGGATGGACAATTGCCGGATGACGCTGCGGTGGATGCATACCTGCAGTGCTTGCGGCAATCGTTGGCAGAGGGCGTGAAATTGCAGGGAGTGTTGTTGTATGGCCTGGCTCGGCCATCGTTGCAGCCTGCTGCTGGTCGTTTGAGTGCCGCACCCGAGGCTTGGATGAGGTCTCTGGTAGAAAAAATTAAGGCGCTCGGACTATTCGTCAAACTGAGCGCCTGAATTTCTAGAACACCTGATTGTTGCTGAGCTGCGCCGTCCTTGCCGAAAAGGACGGTAGGGGCAGGTTTATTGCCCGGTTTCGCTTTCCGGCTGCGATTCGCTGCGCGATTTAACCGCTTTGCGCAGGCTCTTGTACAGATCCGGGTGGGTGTCACGCAGATATTCGATGATATCGAAGTCTTCCTTGCGGACGCGAGTCAGATCCAGTTGTTCCACATGTACCAGTCGCAACAATTCGCGCACCGGTTTCGGCATGTTGCGGCCGCTTTCATAACGCGAGCCACCGCTTTGGGTAACACCGATCTGAGTCCAGAATTCTTGCTGGTTCAAACCAAGTTTGCGACGAATGTCGCGGGGATTCAGGATTTTTTCAAAAAGTTTCATGGTAGGTAGCCTCAATCTGTGATCTGTTGTTCAAGAAAATGCAGCAAGGAGCAAATTCCCTTCAAGCCAATTTCAGACCGTCTTGTTATTACAGACTTACGGCTATTTCCGAAGTTCCGTGTACCCCGATCTGTCGGGCATCTGCGGAATGTCTGTTTATAATTATATGATAATGTAAAGTCGTATCCCGTTCAACTAAAATTATGCATATTCCATATTGAGGGATAACCCTATGTCATTCGCGGGTGATACTTAAATTAATGACATTACCAAGACGAATTCAAGTCTTTTTTCGGGTTTTTTGAAAAATTCAAGGAGAAAAGTGGAGGTGGCGAGCCTGACCCCCGGCACTTGCAATAAATAGCTGTGGCTGCTTCCTTCCGGACCTGACCAGGTTCACTACCTTGCAATGCGGGGAGGCCCGCCATTGAAGCCGATTTGTCTCAGCGAACCAGGGTGCAGTTGACGCTAAAAGTCATCGTAAGACTTGGCGGAGAGAGGGGGATTCGAACCCCCGTCAGGATATTATCCTGAACACGCTTTCCAGGCGTGCGACTTAAACCACTCATCCATCTCTCCGGGAAGCGGCGAAGAATATAACATCTCCATGGCGAAGGCAAGTTTCGCCCCGCCGCGTGTGTGGGACGTGGCTCAACATGCCTCTCAATAGTGGGTCGGGGTTTGGGGCGAGAAAAGAGATAAGCAAGCGGCATCTTTCTGCGGGCGCAGCAGATTAGTCTCTAGCCCGACAGGCTGCTAGAATGCCGAGCTATGACCTATCAAGTACTGGCCCGCAAATGGCGGCCGAAAAACTTTGCTTCGCTGGTGGGGCAAGAGCATGTGGTTCAGGCTCTTTCCAATGCTTTGGAAAAACAGCGGCTGCACCACGCCTACCTGTTCACCGGAACGCGCGGAGTTGGTAAGACCACTTTGGCCAGGATTGTTGCCAAGGCACTGAATTGCGAAACCGGCATTACCGCCACGCCTTGTGGCGAGTGTTCTGCCTGTAAGCAGATTGATGCCGGCCGCTTTGTTGATTTGCTGGAGCTAGACGCTGCATCCAACACCGGCATCGACAATATGCGCGAGGTGATTGATAACGCCCAATACGCGCCAACTGCCGGGCGGTTCAAGGTCTACATCATCGACGAAGTGCACATGCTGTCGAAGTCTGCGTTCAACGCCATGCTGAAAACGCTGGAGGAACCGCCGGCGCATGTGAAATTTATCCTGGCGACCACTGATCCGCAAAAAGTCCCGGTTACGGTGCTATCCCGTTGTCTGCAATTCAATTTGCGACAGATTCCGCCTGCGGTAGTGGCAGGGCATCTGCAGTATGTGCTGGATCAGGAAGGCCTGCCCTACGAAGCGGCTGCACTGACATTGTTGGGCCACGCTGCAGCCGGCAGTATGCGCGATTCGCTGAGCTTGCTGGATCAGGCGATTGCCTATGGTAGTGGCAAGGTCGAAGAGGTTGGCGTTCGCGCGATGCTGGGGGCGATTGATCAGACCTATCTGCTACGTATTCTCGAGGCCTTGGCCAATAACGATGGCGGTGCCTTGTTGGCAGAGGCCGACCGCATGGCTGAGCGCAGCATCGGTTTCGAGGCGGCGTTACAGGATCTGGCCTCGCTGCTGCATCGCATTGCATTGGCGCAAGTCGCCCCGGCAGCAATTGCTGCGATGGTGGATGCCCCTGCCTTGACCGACTTGGCCGCGCGTTTTTCTGCAGAAGAAGTGCAGTTGTATTACCAGATTGCCTTGCATGGCCGGCGCGACCTTGCGCTGGCGCCGGATGAATATGCGGGTTTCAGTATGACCCTGCTGCGCATGCTGGCCTTTACACCTGCTGCGGATGTTGGCGGTGCTGCCCGTGTCGCCGCCACGGCAGTGCCAGTGCGCTCGCAGCCTGTGCCGCAACAGGCTGCGTCGCGTCCTGCCACATCTGCGGTAAGTGCTGCGCCGGCTCGCCCCGTAGCGCCAGAGAAGGTAAGTGCGCCTGTTGTGGCTGCTGTTGCTGCTCCCGAGTTTGCGCCAGCCGCTCCGCCAAAGGCCGCGGCACAGCCGGTGGTGTTTGATGGTGACTGGCCGGGGTTGGTTGCGAGGTTGACGATCGGCGGTATGGCCAAGATGCTGGCGCAGAATTGTGCCTTGCAGGCATTCAACGGTAGCGAGTTGCAGCTGATCTTGCCGAGCGCTTCACGGCATTTGGCCGATAAGGGTTATCAGGATAAATTGCGCGCTGCCCTGGAGACTGTGCTGGGCCCCGATGTGGTGATGAAGCTGACAGTAGGTGATACTGCCGCCGCAACGCCAGCTGCCTTGCAGCAGCAGGCGCGTGAAGAGCGGCAGGCCGAGGCCGAAACGGCTATTCGTAGTGATGACTTTGTAAAGAATGTAGTTGAGCAGTTTGATGGGCGCATCGTTGATGGCTCAATCAAGCCGTTGTGAATGGTTAAAGGAGAAGCAAGATGATGAAGGGCGGTTTGGGCAATCTGATGAAGCAGGCCCAGCAGATGCAGGAAAACATGAAAAAGATGCAGGACTCGCTAGGCTCGGTAGAGGTTGAGGGGCAGGCGGGTGCGGGTATGGTGAAAGTGACCATGACCTGTCATCACGACGTAAAACGGGTGTCGATTGACCCCAGTCTGATGACCGAGGACAAGGAAATGCTGGAGGACTTGCTGGCGGCTGCGGTTAACGATGCCAATCGCCGGGTTGAGTCCACGGTTCAGGAAAAGATGGCTGGATTCACCAATGGCATGGGCCTGCCGCCCGGATTCAAGTTGCCATTCTGATGTTGCTGGAGTGGGATGTCGTGCCGCTGTCGTTATTTGATCTGCACTTGCGGTGGCCGGTGTGAGCGCGCCTTCGGCGCTGGATCAGCTGGTTGATGCGCTGCGGGTGTTGCCGGGCGTTGGACCAAAGTCGGCGCAGCGCATGGCATTTCACCTGCTGCAGCGAGATCAGCAGGGTGCTGCACAGCTGGCGCAGTCGATTCAACATGCGTTGACGACACTTAAACACTGCAGCCGCTGTAATACTTTTACCGAGCACGATATTTGCAACCTATGCTCGGACAGTAGCCGCGATCCGTCGGTGTTATGCGTAGTGGAAATGCCGGCTGACTTGCTGATGGTCGAGCAGGCGATGTGTTTTTCCGGTATGTATTTTGTGCTGATGGGGCGTTTGAGTCCGCTGGATGGCATCGGCCCGCGCGAAATCAATTTCGAGCGGCTGTTGCAGCGGGTGGCGGATGGTCTGGTGCGCGAAGTGATTTTGTCTACCAATTACACGGTAGAAGGGGAGGCAACGGCGCACTACATCGCCGAGCTGCTTAAATCCCGTGGTTTGAAGGTCAGTCGTATTGCCCGCGGCTTGCCGGTGGGCGGGGAGCTGGAACACGTTGACCCTGGTACGTTGGCGCAGGCATTGCTGGAACGTAAAGCGCTGTAACCGAACGTTTGCCGCGTCACAGAAAGGTGTTGGGTTGTTCTTCGTCTTGCAGGGTTTTGCAGTCCATCACGCGCAAATCGTTGTCTTTGGCGAACGACATCAAAAATGCAAATACGCCTGGGTCAATTTGTTCCAGATTCTTGTCAATTGCCACGCAGCTGATGTTGTTCAATGCCAGCGGACGCACATAGGCATGATATGACATCTTTCTGTCGTGCCCGAACGTGGAAAGAATGCCCGACAGGCGCTCAGCCCAGTCGCTGGGCCTGAAAGTCCTGCCGCTGGAAGTGATGCCCTGAATGATGATTTCGTAAGGATTGCAGATCATGGTCCGGCCGATCAATAGTTGCGCATCAGTATATAGCACCCTCACTATAGATTCTTTTCGGGCTTACCCTGATGTCAATCGCGCTGTATGGCCCGCGATGTAAACTAAGTGGCTGTTTTGCTTGCGAAGCGGTTATAATTGCGTTAAATAGTACGATTCCCGAAAAATTGATACGGCGGTTTGTTACCGCCGTGTTTGTTTCCGGCAGCGCCCGTTCTGAACGGGGCTCGGACAGCTAAACCAGAGGGGCCGCCCGGTAAATGGAGGCGGACAGACACATCATGTCAATCAAGCATTATCTCCAATTCAACGATTTCAGCCGTGAAGAATACGACCACCTGTTTCAGCGTTCGGTCTTCATTAAGCAGCAGTTCAAAACCTATCAGCCCTATCAGCCGCTGAAGGATCGTACGCTGGCCATGGTGTTCGAAAAAAATTCGACCCGTACCCGTGTTTCGTTTGAAGCCGGCATGTATCAAATGGGCGGGATCGCCATCAATCTCACCACTGGCGACACGCAGCTTGGTCGTGGCGAGCCTATCGATGATGTGGCGCGCGTGATTTCGCGTATGGTCGATGTGGTGATGATCCGTACTTTTGATCACCAGATCATTGAACGCTTTGCGGAATATTCGCGCGTACCGGTGATTAACGGCCTGACCGATGAACATCATCCATGCCAGATCATGGCTGATGTGTTTACTTTCATTGAGCATCGCGGTCCGATTGATGGCAAGGTGGTGGCCTGGATTGGCGATGGCAATAACGTTGCGCGCTCCTGGCTGCAGGCAGCAAAGGTATTCGGCTTCAAGTTGCATGTGTCGACGCCGCCGGGCTTCGAATTGCAAGTGGGTGATGATGGCGGTGAACATCTGAAAGTATTTGCCGACCCGATGGAAGCTGCGCGTGGCGCCGATCTGGTGACCACCGACGTGTGGACCAGCATGGGTTGGGAAGATGAAACCGAGGATCGCAAACAGAAGTTTGCCGATTGGCAGGTTGATGCCGAAATGATGCAGGTTGCCGCCGGTAATGCCTTGTTCATGCACTGTTTGCCGGCACATCGCGGCGAAGAGGTCACCGCCGAGGTGATCGATGGCGCCCAGTCCGTGGTTTGGGACGAGGCAGAGAACCGTCTGCACACACAAAAAGCCTTGCTGGAATATCTGTTGCTGGGCAAGGTTTGATTTTGATCTGGCGCTAGCCGCGGCTGCGGCGAGCGCTCTTGTTTTCCGTAGTCGCTGAATGAGCAGGAATTTTTATGTCTGATATCAACAAGGTTGTACTCGCCTATTCGGGCGGTCTGGATACCTCGGTCATCCTCAAGTGGTTGCAGGATACCTACAAGTGCGAAGTGGTGACCTTTACTGCTGACTTGGGGCAGGGCGAAGAGCTGGAGCCGGCACGCCAGAAAGCGCTGCAGTTCGGCATCAAACCGGAAAACATTTTTATTGACGATCTGCGCGAAGAATTCGTGCGTGATTTTGTTTTCCCGATGTTCCGTGCCAATACCGTTTACGAAGGCGAATACTTGCTGGGCACGTCGATTGCACGTCCGCTGATCGCCAAGCGCCAGATCGAAATTGCACGTCAGACTGGTGCCAATGCTGTGTCGCACGGCGCCACCGGCAAGGGTAATGACCAGGTGCGTTTTGAGCTGGGTTATTACGCGCTGATGCCGGGCGTCAAAGTTATTGCTCCGTGGCGCGAATGGGATCTGCTGTCGCGTGAAAAGCTGCTGAACTATGCAGAGACTCACGGTATTCCGATCGACATGAAGCACAAGCAGGGCGGTTCGCCTTACTCGATGGATGCCAACCTGCTGCATATCTCCTACGAAGGCCGTCACCTGGAAGATCCAAAGGCGGAAGCGGAAGAAGGCATGTGGCGCTGGACTGTGAGCCCTGAGGCTGCGCCGGACGCACCGGAATATCTGGATCTGGAGTTCGAGCGTGGTGATCTGGTTGCCATCAACGGCACGCGCATGAAGCCGCATGAGTTGCTGGCTCAGCTGAACCAGATTGGCGGCAAGCATGGTATTGGTCGCCTGGATCTGGTGGAAAACCGCTACGTCGGCATGAAGTCGCGTGGCTGTTACGAAACCCCGGGCGGCACCATTCTGCTGAAGGCGCACCGCGGCATCGAGTCGATTACGCTGGATCGCGAAGTGGCGCACCTGAAAGATGATCTGATGGCGCGTTATGCCAGCCTGATCTACACCGGCTACTGGTGGGCTCCGGAGCGCGAAGCACTGCAGGTGCTGATTGACCATACCCAACAGCGTGTAAACGGCTGGGTGCGCGTCAAGCTGTACAAAGGTGGTGTATCGGTTGTCAGCCGTGATTCGAAGGATTCGTTGTTCGACTCGACGATTGCTACCTTCGAAGATGACGGTGGCGCCTACAATCAGGCTGATGCAGCAGGCTTCATCAAACTGAACGCACTGCGTATGCGTATTGCCAGCCGCCTGCGCAAATAAAGGATTGGTGTGTTTGGGTAAAAGCGGCCTTTTTGGGCCGCTTTTGTCTTGTTTGTATCAACTGGTCTGTTTCATGATGCGGTGCAAGAAATTTGCTGCATGGCCGCAGGCGAATCTGGTAATATTGGCAAATAATCCAAACGAACGTTTGAATGATAGTGTGCTTCGTAAGCTTTCAAATTCGTATTAAGGGCTGCCGCTGATGAGTGAGGAGTTCTTTTCCCAACTGTCGCTGCAGATTGGATTGGCCGCCCTGATTGCATACATGGGCTGGATAGTTTATGACTTGGCCAAAGAGTCGAAGGCAGGGCGCTTTGGTACATTTGTAATGTTTGGTGCACTGGGTCTTGGCGTGCTTGGTTTCATGATCAAAGGCGTGCTGACCCATGTGCTTTCTCCCTGATTAACGATTCGGAGTATTTCTGTGTC
>JAXMFR010000048.1:0-20319 GCA_046347685.1 Chitinivorax sp. | reverse complement strand
TCTGCAGCAAGGTCGTGCAGCGTTTTGCTTTCACCTTCTTCTGCCAGCCAGCGCGCTTCTACAATGCGACGGCTGCGTTCGTCCAGGGATTCCAGTGCAAATTCCAGACCTTCGCCTTGCAGGTTTTCCAGAGCACGTCGCTCAATCCGCTGCGTCGGCTCATCCTGCTCATCAGCCAGCCAGTCAATAGGGGCGTAGCCATCTTCACCATCGTCATGCGCACCTTCCAGTGCCATGTCCTGGCCGTTGATACGCATTTCCATTTCCAGTACTTCTTCCGGCTTTACACCGAGTTGCACTGCAATGTCGTTGGCTTCCTTGTGGGTCAGGCTGGCAAAGCTCTGTTTCATGCTGCGCAGATTGAAGAACAGTTTGCGCTGCGATTTGGTGGTGGCAATTTTCACCAAGCGCCAGTTTTTCAGGATGAATTCGTGAATCTCGGCCTTGATCCAGTGCACCGCGAACGAGAACAGGCGCACACCGCGATCAGGTTCAAAGCGTTTTACCGCTTTCATCAGACCGATATTGCCTTCCTGAATCAAGTCCGCCTGCGGCAAGCCATAGCCGGCATAACCACGGGCAATGGTCACCACTACACGCAAGTGCGACATCACCAGCTGGCGCGCTGCTTCCAGATCATTGTGCTGTTGCAGGCGCGTGGCCAGCTCGATTTCTTCTTCCTGGCTCAGCAGCGGCAAGCTGTTCACGCTCTGGATGTAATGCTCCAGGCTGCTGGCGTCCGAAATTACGGGCAAAGTCATTGCTGCATTCACAGTGATAATCCTCCTGCCAAGATAGTAGCACTCATCGCCTCAGAGTGCTAACTCTGCAAAAAGTTCAAGTTCAGCCTTGCTGACGATCCAGTTGCCGCAGGTGACGGTTTACCGCCAGTAGTGCGCCAATCCAGCATAACAGTGCGGTAATGGCTATCGCAGCCAACAAAACCAGCGGCTCGGGCAGGCGCAGCGCAAAGTTTGCTGCATAGAGGCTTGCAACCTGGTTGACGTTGGGGCTGATCAGGTGAATTGCCAGCGCTACGCAGCCGATCGCCAATATTCCGCCCAGCGCGCCCTGCAGCAGCCCGAAATAGGCAAACGGACGGCGAATGAATGTATTGGTCGCGCCAATCAGTTTGCTGACCTCGATCTCATCGTTACGGGTGAGCACCTGCATGCGAATCGCGTTACTGGCAATCACCAGCAGCGCGGTACCCAGTGCTGCGGCCAGCAGCAATGTCAGTTGCCGGCCAAAATCGAGTAGCGCTGCCAGTCGTTTCGCCCAGTCAGAGTCATGCTGGATGGACTCCACCTGAGGCCAGCTGCTGATGGTGGCCACCAGTTGCTGCAGGCGCTCCGGATCCGAGGTGTTGGGCGTCAGGGTAAAAGCATCTGGCAACGGGTTTTCCGGCAGCGCGTCAACCATTGCAGCCAGTGTGCTGCTTTTCATTGATTGCAGTGCCTGCTCGCGGGTAATCAGCGTGGTTTGCGCCAGATCCGGCTGATTGCGCAGTAGCGTCTGCACTTGTTTGACGTCTACCGGGGTGGCCGTAGTTTTCAGAAATACGGTGATCTGATTTTGCTGCGGCAACTGGCCCAGCAGCGAATCAACGTTGAACAACAGGGTATACAGGCCCAGCGGAAAGCTGGCGGCAATGCCAATCACAACTGTATTCAGCAGGCTGGAAAGCGGCATGCGCAGCATTTGTTGCATGGCGCTACGAAGGGCGATCATGCGCAGGCGGATCCCGTTCATTGGCTCAGCCCCCCTTGTTTCAGGCGCAGAATGCGGTGTGGCCGCTGTTTCAGGAAGCCCTCGTCGTGGGTCGACAGGACGACGGTAACGCCGACCTGGTTGAACGATTCAAACAAATCCATGATGTCTTCGGCGTAGGCGTGATCCAGATTGCCGGTTGGCTCGTCTGCTAGCAGGATGCTGGGGCGATGCACAATGGCGCGGGCAATACACAGGCGCTGTTGTTCGCCGCCAGACAAATGGATCGGATTCAGTTTTTCCTTTGGCAGTAAGCCAACCCGATCCAGCGCGGCGCGCGCTCGTTTTTGTCCGTCCTGATGCGAATAACCGGCTATATCCAGCGGTAGCCGCACATTGTCCATCACCGAACGATCAAACAGCAGCTTGTGATCCTGGAAGATCAGGCCGATGTTACGACGCAAGTAGGGAATGGCTGCGCGATTGAGTGCGCCAACATTCTGGCCGTTTACCAGCACGGTGCCGCTGGTGGGACGCTCAATCCCGGCAATCAGATTGAGCAAGGTGGATTTGCCTGCGCCGGAGTGGCCGGACAGCAGCACCATTTCGCCGTCCTCGATTTCAAAGCTGATGTTTTTCAGCGCTTCGTGGCCGCCGGCATAACGCTTGATAACCTGGCTGAAGTGAATCAATCGAACAGTGCCTCCACGTAATCCGCGGCATTGAATGGCCGCAGGTCGTCCAGTTGCTCGCCAACACCGATAAAGCGCAGCGGGATCGGCCGCTGTTTGGCGATCGCCGCAATCACGCCGCCCTTGGCGGTTCCATCCAGTTTGCTGACAATCAGTCCCGTCAGCCCCAGTGCATCGTCAAAGGCTTTCACCTGGGTTACCGCATTCTGGCCGGTGTTGGCGTCGAGAACCAGCAATACCTCGTGCGGGCCGCTTGGGTCGGCCTTCTGGATCACCCGTTTTACCTTCTTGATTTCTTCCATCAGGTTTAACTGGGTCGGCAAGCGCCCGGCCGTATCTGCCAGCACGACATCGATATTGCGTGCCCGGGCGGCATTAATGGCATCAAAAATCACCGCGGCCGAATCGCCCGACTCCTGCGAGATTACCGTGACATTGTTACGCTCGCCCCACGCCAGCAATTGCTCCTTGGCCGCAGCGCGGAATGTATCGCCGGCGGCCAGTAGCACCGACTTGCCTTGGCTCTGGAAGTATTTCGCCAGCTTGCCAATCGAGGTGGTCTTGCCGGCACCGTTAACGCCCGCCAGCATGATGATGAATGGCTTGTGCCCGCTGATGTCCAGAGGCTGTTGCAGTGGCTGGATCAGCGCGGTCATCGATTGCTGCAGCGCACTTTTCAGCTCTTCCGCCTTGTCCAGATTGCTTTTCTTGACGGTGGTGCGAATTTCTTCCAGTAGCTGAGTGGTGGCATCCACACCAACATCAGCCGTCAGCAGCACTGTTTCCAGTTCTTCATACAGGTCTTCGTCGATTTTGCGGCCACGGAACAGTACCTTGAAGCCCGTGCCAAGCTGGGTACGGGTTTTCGACAGTCCTGCACGTAGTCGTTCTTTCCAGTTACCCTTGCCTGGGTTGTTGCCGTCAGCCTGCACAACCGGCACTGGTGTTGCTGCCGCTTGCTCCTGAGGCAACGCCACGGCACTTGGTGTCACGACTTCCGGTGGCGTGCTCGGCGCTGGCGGACTGGTCGTGCTGGATGGCGCTTCCGACTGACCGAAACTGAAAGTCTGTTTCAGTTTGTTTTTCCAGTTGCTGTCGTCCGCCGCATCTGGGGTTTTGCCTGATGCCGGAGGCGAATCGGCTTCAGGGTGGTCGCGACCAAAGGCTTTGGCAAAGCCGGTCTTGAATTTATCTTTCCACGAGCCTTTGTCCTGGCTGTCTTGTGTGTCCTGACCTTGGTTGTCGGGCTGTTTGGGTTCTTGCATCAAGTAATTTTCCGAAAGGCAACGGTCGAGTTGGCTATAATTCTATCCTTTTTCCGTTGACTTGCGCCTGCGAATGCACGCGATGATGGGCGGTTCATGTATCGAAATCAGGTTCGTATCATTGGTGGCGAATGGAAGCGCCGTTTGCTGACGTTTCCCGATCAACAGGGGCTGCGCCCGACTGCCGATCGGGTGCGCGAAACATTATTCAACTGGCTGGGGCAGGATCTGGCCGGATTGAGCTGCCTTGATCTGTTTGCCGGGAGTGGCGCGCTCGGTTTTGAGGCTGCCTCAAGGCATGCCCGACAGGTGGTGATGGTCGACCTGGCCCGGCCAGTGATTGCCGCCTTGCGCAACAACGCCGAAATGTTGGGTGCAGGCAGCAAGGTGGAGATTGTTGCCGCCAGCGCCTTGAACTACCTGCAATCCACATCGCAGCGTTTCGACGTGATTTTTGTCGACCCGCCTTTTGCCAGTGATTTGCTGGCGCAGGCCTTGCCGCTGCTGGAGGGCTGTTTGCGGGATGAAGCTTATGTCTACATCGAGTCGGCCAGCATGCCGGATTTACCGCTAGGCTGGCAGATAACGCGTCAGGGCAAGGCAGGCAAGGTGTTTTACATGTTGTGCCAACGGGCTGGCGATAGCGCGGCCTGAGTGGTGGTTTTTTCTGGGTTTTTTTGCTAAGTGACTGTGTAGTTTAAAGAACTTTTGATTTTGGTCAGTTGCACCAGATGGATTGGCATGACACAATCCACACGTAATAGTTGAGGAAATTGCTATGGCTTTAATGATTACCGATGAATGCATCAATTGCGATGTCTGCGAACCCGAGTGCCCGAATGCGGCAATCTCGCAGGGTGAAGAGATTTATGTGATTGATCCAAGTTTGTGTACCGAATGCGTTGGCCATTACGATGAGCCGCAATGTCAGCAGGTATGCCCGGTTGACTGCATCCCGCACAATCCGGATGTGGTTGAATCGAAAGATCAGTTGTACGAAAAATACGTCAAGCTGCACGGCGCTAAATAAGTCGCCCACCAAAACAAAAAGCCCGCAATTGCGGGCTTTTTTATTATCTGTTGCGGATCACGCCGCGTTGCGTTGACTGGCTAGGGCTTCAGCATTCAGCGCCTGGTAAATCTCGCGCATAAACTGATCCAGTTGTGCAATTTGTTCGACGATGGTGCTGTCGATCTGTTGCAGTTCGCCAATACGGTCTTCCAGTGTATCGGTGGCGCGGTGGATGCGTTTGACGCTTTCCAGGCGGCGGCGTAGCTGCAACTGGTGTTCGCGCACCTGGGTTTCCATCGGTGACATGATGGTTTTCAGCCAGTTCTCGACGTCACGGTTGGCAACTTCAAAGACATACACCACGCGGCTGGCGATGGTCTCGAAGAATTTCCGCGTCAGCGTGTTTTTGCTGGTGGAAATAATGTTACCCAGCGTATTGAAATGTTCGCGATAGGTGCGTTCCAGGCGCGAAATTTCCTTGTGGTATTTCAGTGTCGAGAACGGTGCCGGTGCTACCTGCGACAAGCCGTGCTCCTCACTGAATTTCTTGTACATGCCGGCCATCATCGACTGAATTTCTGCAATCTGCTCCGCCGATTTGGAGATACAGGCGTTGGTGTCGCGGAAGAATTTGTTCATGGCGGTGGTCAGGCCGGACGAAAACTGGCTACGGTCCATTTCCTCGCGAACGCGGGAAATTTCGTTGCGCAGGTTTTCCATGCCCAGATAACCGAACAGGACATTGGTTTGTTGCGAGAACACCGAGCGCAATGCCTGGAAGCGTTGCAGCCCGCGTTCGAAGTGTTCCTTTTCCTGCTTGACCTTGTCCATCATGTGGATGATGACATCCTGATTCTTGCCACGCAGGCCGGTCAGTTCGGTCAGTTGTTCGGTTACGCCGTTACGACGCGAGTTGAGAATCTGCCGTACGCCATTGACCACATCTTCCATTTCATTCTGGGTCGAGTCGCGAACAATGTCCTGCTTCGAAGGCAGCAGTTCGTCAGATAAGGCACGTTCCAGTTGCAACAGTTGGCTGCGTTGCAGCAGGTCTTCGTCATGGTTGATTTTGGCAACCAGGGCTTTTTGTGCCGAAACCGGAAATACCTGCGAAGTGGGCAGGTCGAGCAGATCGGCGCTGGTTGTTACTTGCTTGCTGATTTCGGCATCGATTTCCGCGGTGGATTTTAACGGGTCCCACAGACCGTCAATCTTGTTGAGAACTACCAGTCGGCCTCGCGCACGGCCAGCCTGCGCGCCAATATGATTGCGCCATACCTCAATGTCGGATTTGGTTACGCCGGTGTCAGCAGCCAGAATGAACAGAATGGCGTGCGCATTGGGCAACATGTTCAGCGTCAGTTCCGGCTCGGTGCCGATTGCGTTCAGGCCCGGCGTGTCCAGAATGACCAAGCCCTGCTTCAGCAGCGGGTGCGGGAAGTTGATGATGGCATGGCGCCAGCAGGGAATTTCCACCAGGCCTTCCGAATCAACTGTCAGTTGGTCGTCTTCACTGTCCGGCTGGAACAGGCCCAGGCGTTCGGCTTCTTCCTTGCTAACCTTGCGTGTTTGGCCCACTTCCTGAAACGCCTGCTGCATACCTTCGCCGCTAGCGGTGTTGAGCGCAAGCGTTTTCCATTCGTCCGGATAACGTTTGTATTCGGCTGTCGTGGTGTCGCTGGCACGGGTTTCGATCGGCAGTAGCTGGATGCTGGGTTCGCGCTGCGGGTCGAACAGTAGTTCTGTCGGGCACATGGTGGTGCGGCCGGCGCTGGAAGGCAGAATTCGCTGGCCATAGTCGGAGAAGAAAATGGCGTTGATCAGTTCTGATTTGCCACGCGAAAACTCGGCGACAAATGCCACGTTCAGCTGATCTTCGCGTAATCGATCCAGTAAATGCTGGGTGCGCATCGAGATTTGCGCATCGCCCAGATCCTGTTCATCCAGCCATCCCTGCAGGGTGCCAATGCTGCGCGAGACATTGCTGCGCCAATCGCTATAGGCCTCAAAATCTGCGATCAGGGTCGGCGTCGACATGAAAAACTCCTCCGGCTGGGCAAAAGCTAAACGTGAATGTGATTAATTTAGCACAATTCCGGAGGGCGACAGCGCCTTTATGACAGCCGCGTCACGACTATGTCATAAGGTTAAGTATTTTATAATGAAATTCTAATTTTGGCAGTGGGGGCAGAAAAATGTCGAGCGTTGGCCCTGCCGGATTTGTCGGATGGGGGTGCCGCATGCTCTGCAGGGTTGTTCGGTGCGATCGTAAACCAAATGTTGCAGCTGGAAATAACCGCTGTCGCCACGGCTATTAACATAGTCGCGCAAGGTGCTGCCGCCGGTGTCAATGGCAGCTTGAAGAGTTTGCTGTATTGCCAGCTGCAGACGTTGGCAGCGTTGTTTGCTGATGCGGTTGGCTGCGGTTGTCGGGTGAATGCGGGCGCGGAACAAGGCTTCGCTGGCATAGATGTTGCCAACGCCAACCAGTAGCTTGCCGTCCATGATGACCTGTTTGATCGCTTGTGTACGCTTGCGGGTGGCCTCATATAGATAATCAGCCGAAAGCGACGCGTCGAGTGGTTCGGGGCCCATTTCGCAGATCAATGGGTGGTTCCAGATATTGCCGGGCTCCCAGAGGATGGCGCCGAAGCGGCGCGGGTCGTGGTAACGCAGGATGCTGCCATCGGCAAATACCAGATCAACGTGGTCGTGTTTTCTCGGGGGGGCGGCTTGTGTCAGGATGCGCAGACTGCCAGACATGCCGAGGTGAATGATCAGCCAGCCGTTGCCACAGTCGAGTAACAGGTATTTGCCGCGTCGCAAGGTTTGATTGATACGCAAACCTTGCAGGCGTTCTGCGAGGTCGGATGGAATCGGCCAGCGCAGGCCGAAGTGACGTACGATCACCTGATTGATCTGCTTGTTCTGAATATGTGGGGCAATGCCCTTGCGGGTCGTTTCTACCTCGGGTAATTCAGGCATGCTGCGCGGGTCCTCTAAATGCGGCTATGTTGATATTTGCGGGCATATTTTCGCTTGCCTTGTTTTGGCTGGCTTGTGGCTGCGCCACTAAAACCCTAAACTGCGCTTGAATATGGCTGCTCTCAGCCGAGTGGAATCGTACCAGTATTGCTTGAGTTGAAAACACATGAAATCTCCGAAGTTGGCTGGCTTGTTGTTATTGATGGTTCTGGCAGGGTGCGCGCAGATGTCTCCGCCAACTGCTGCCGAAACACCGGCCGAGTCTGCCGATTCGGGGAGTGATGCAGCTCCCGTGGCGGATGAAAAGCAGGATAAGGCTGCGTTGCCGCCACAATCGTTGTCAGAAGAAATGCTGTTCGATTTCCTGATGGGAGAAATTGGTTTGCAGCGGCGTCGGGCTGATATTGCCAACGGTGCGTATACCCATTTGCTCAAATTGACGCGTGACCCTCGCGTAGCGCGTCGTGCAACCGAAATTGGCCTGGTTACCGGCAATACCAAAGGTGCCATCGACGGGGCCAAGCAGTGGTCTGAGTCCGATCCCGCTTCGATTCAGGCGCGTCACATGCTGGTGGCGCTGTTGTTGAAAGAAGGGCGCTATGACGAAGCCGGGCCGGTCGTGCAGCAGGTGTTTGTTGCGCTGCCAAATCAGATTCCGCAGATTTGGCTGGAGCTGCATGATCTGATGATCAAGCAGAGTGATCGTGAGGGTGTGCTTGTCTTCTCGCAAACACTGGCCGAGCCTTACCCTTTGGTGGCAGAGGCGCATTTTACTGTTGGCTCTTTGGCATGGCGTGCCGGTCGTTATGATTTGGCCCTGCAAGAAATCGAAGCCGCAGAACGCTTGCGCCCTGACTGGGAAATCGCCGCGCTTTTCCATACACAAATTTTGCAGCGGACGTCGATGGATGCTGCCCGCAACTATCTTGCTGATTATCTAAAGCGTTATCCGAATGCCAAGGAAGTCCGCCAGAACTACGCGCGCCTGCTGGTTGCCGCCAAGCAATATCCGTTGGCGCGAGAGCAGATGAAGATTCTGGTTGATGCCAATCCGAGTAATCCCGATGCCTGGCTGGCATACGCTGGTTTGTCGTTGGAAATGAAAGATCCGGCAACAGCTGTGACTGCGTTGTTGCAGGTGCAGAAACTGCCCATGCGCGATCCATCCGGTGCGGCTTTCATGCTCGGCCAGTCGTATGAGGATATGGGCCGATACGACGAGGCGGCCAAGGCGTTCCTGTCGATAGGGCAGGGCGAACGTTATCTGGCCGCACAGGCACGTTACACGCGCTTGCTGGCCAAGCAGGGGAAGCTGGAGCAGGCGCTGCAGCATCTCGATACATTGCCGACCAGTAGCAACGAACAGAAAATCAGCGTTTTGCAGCTGAAAGTGCAGACGCTGCGCGACGCCAAGCAATTCGGGCGTGCCATGTCCTTGCTGGACGATGCGTTGAAGCAATATCCGGGCAACACCGATTTGCTTTACGACCGGGCGATGGTGGCTGAGCGCCTGGACAAGATCGCTGAGTCGGAGCGCGATCTACGCGAAATCCTGCGCTTGAAGCCGGATGATCCAATGACCCTGAATGCATTGGGCTATACCCTGGCAGATCGCACAGATCGTCTGGCCGAGGCGCTGGTGTTGATCGAAAAGGCGCTCAAGGCGCAGCCAAACGATCCTTATATTCTCGATAGCATGGGCTGGGTCAAATACCGGATGGGTAAGCTGGATGAAAGTCTCGACTATCTCAATCGAGCCTATGCGCTGAAAACCGATCCGGAAATCGCCGCGCATCTGGGCGAGGTGCTGTGGGCAATGGGGCGCCAGGGAGAAGCGCGCACCACCTGGCAGGGGTCGCTCAAGGATAATCCGGGGCATGAGGCGCTGATGCAGGTGATTCAGCGTCTGGATCATTGATGCTGCGTCGAGGCTTTTTGTGTTGTCTGCTGGCATTGAGTGGTTGTGCTAACCAGACAGTCGTGCAGGGGGTGCCGCCTGCCGCATCCAGCGAGAATCCATCTTTCGAGGTGTCGGGCCGGATTGCCGTGCGTTACAACGGTCAGGCCGATAGTGGGAATTTTTCCTGGCAACATGCATTGCCTGCCGATCGCGTGACGCTTGAAACGCCGCTGGGGCAAACCTTGGCTGAGTTGGTGCGAGATGCCTCCGGAGTACGTCTGGATATGTCCGATGGACGTCAGTTCAGCGCGGCTGCGGTTGAGTCATTGACACAGGAGGTATTGGGTTGGGCGTTGCCGCTTTCCGGCCTGCAATACTGGATACGTGGCCTTCCCGCGCCTGTTGCTGACCATTCTGAGGTGCTGCCGCGAGTTGAGCCGGGTGTTTATCAGCTGCAGCAACAGGGTTGGCAGATCGATTATCCGGAGTTTGCTGGTCCTCCTGCGGTGCCGGGTCGTGTCGTGATGAAGCGCCCCGGGCTGGAAATCCGTCTCGCCATTCATCAATGGAAATTTGTGCCGTGACTGAAATGCTGACGCACCTGACTTGCCCGGCACCGGCCAAGCTCAATCTGTTTCTGCATGTAACTGGCCGGCGGGCAGACGGCTACCATCTCTTGCAGACGGTGTTCCGTTTTATCGATTTTGCCGATACTTTGCATTTCAGTTTGCGTACGGATGCCGAAGTCCGGCATCTGAACCCCTTGCCTGGTGTGCTTGCCGAGAATGACCTTACCGTACGTGCGGCTCGCTTGTTGCAGGCAGAGACGGGGTGTCGTCTTGGTGTGGATATCCGTATCGATAAGCGTCTGCCGATGGGGGGCGGGCTGGGGGGCGGTAGTTCGGACGCGGCCACTACGCTGATCGCATTGAATCGTTTGTGGCAGCTTGGGCTGGGTCGCGAACGACTGCAGCAGCTGGGTTTGTCGTTGGGCGCGGATGTGCCGGTGTTTGTGTTTGGCCGCAATGCTTTTGCCGAGGGGGTGGGTGAAGCTTTAGCTCCCATCAATCTGTCTTCGCCATGGTATGTTGTGCTGATGCCACAGGTGGAAGTGCCTACTGCGAAAATTTTTGCAGCAGAAGCCTTGACAAGAAATACATTGCCCATCAGAATGGCGGCCTTTCCTGACGTGCTGACCCGAAATGATTTGCAGCCAGTCGTCTGTGAGATGTTTTCGCAAGTGCAAAAAGCCATCGAATGGCTGTCGCAATTTGCAGAGGCAAAAATGACTGGATCGGGTGCGTGTGTGTTTGCTGAGTTTGATTCGCAACAATCCGCGCAAAGTGTGTTAGAATCGGCGCCCGCCGAGTTCAAGGGGGTTGTCGCTAGAGGTTTGGATCAACATCCGATGCTGGCGTGGCTGTCTTGAGAAAACAATTTAATTGGGGAGTCGCCAAGTGGTAAGGCACCGGATTTTGATTCCGGCATTCGTAGGTTCGATCCCTACCTCCCCAGCCAAACCAATCCGAAAAAGCGTGTAATCGTTTACACGCTTTTTTTGTTATTGCGAGGTGCGCATGGCTTACGACGGACTGATGGTGTTTACCGGTAACGCGAATCCGAAACTGGCGGAGGACGTTGTCCGCCATCTGGATATTTCTCTGGGACGGATTTCTGTAGGCCGTTTCAGTGATGGCGAAGTCACCGTGGAGCTGCTGGAAAATGTGCGCGGTCGCGATGTATTCGTGCTGCAGTCGACCTGCCAGCCTACCAATGACAATCTGATGGAAGTGATGCTGGCGGTTGATGCACTGAAACGTGCATCTGCAGGTCGTATCACCGCTGCTATTCCTTATATGGGGTATGCGCGCCAGGATCGTCGCCCGCGTTCGGCGCGTGTGCCGATTTCCGCCAAAGTGGTCGCCAATATGCTGACCAGCGCCGGGGTTGACCGTGTATTGACAGTTGATTTGCACGCGGATCAGATCCAGGGCTTCTTCGACATCCCTGTCGACAATATTTATGCCACGCCGGTATTGCTGGACGACGTGCGTTCCAAGGGTTATGAAAACCTGATTACTGTTTCGCCAGACGTGGGCGGCGTGCTGCGTGCCCGTGCCATGGCAAAACAACTGAATACCGATCTGGCAATTATCGACAAGCGTCGTCCGAAGGCTAACGTGGCCGAAGTGATGCACATCATTGGTGATGTGTCCGGCCGTACCTGTCTGATCATGGATGACATGGTGGATACCGCCAACACCCTGTGCAAGGCGGCTCAGGCATTGAAGGCGCATGGTGCCGAGCGCGTGCTGGCTTATGCAACGCATCCGGTATTGTCGGGTGCCGCTATCGAGCGCATCAAGGCTTCCGATCTGGACGAGCTGGTGGTTACCGATACCATTCCGTTGTCGGACGAGGCGCGTGCCTGTGATCGTATCCGCGTGGTAAGCATCGCCAGCCTGTTGGCTGAAACCATGCGTCGCATCAGCAACGAAGAGTCGGTCAGCTCGCTGTTTGTCGACTAAGTTTTTTCTGCGCTGCCCTCGGGTGGCGCATTTTGTAACGGCGTATCTGGTCGCGGATGCGTCATTTTTGAGGTAATTAGCATGAACTTTGAAGTAATTGCACAAGCCCGTGCTGAGCAGGGTTCCGGAGCGAGCCGCCGCCTGCGTAACGCCGGTCGTGTTCCTGCCATCGTTTACGGTGCTGGCAAGGATGCGCAGGCAGTAACGCTGGATCACAACTCGATTTATCACGCTCTGCGCGTTGAAGCGTTCCACGCTTCGGTGCTGAGCCTGAACATCGATGGCCAGGTTGAAAAAGTACTGCTGCGTGACGTTCAGCATCACCCGTTCCGTCAACTGGTTCTGCACGTTGATTTTCAGCGTGTTGACCCGAACGCCAAGCTGCACATCAAGGTGCCGCTGCACTTCGTCAACGCTGACGTTGCGCCGGGCGTGAAACTGGGCGGTGGCATCATCAGCCACGTAGCGAATGAAGTGGATGTAAGCTGCCTGCCAGCCGATCTGCCGGAATTCATCGAAGTTGATCTGGCTAACCTGGGTGCAGGTCAGTCGATCCACATGGCTGATCTGAAACTGCCGAAAGGCGTTGAGCTGGTTGCGCTGCACCGTGGCGACAACCAAACCGTGGCAAACTGCTCCGGTAAGGCTGGCGGCGAAGAAGCGGCTGAATAAGTCTTTCTTCCCGAAGCAACGGCTCGCTGCTCCGCTAATCCGGGTCGGCGGGCCGTTTGTCTATTCAGGATCGAATCATGTCTGCAGGTATCAAGCTGATTGTCGGGCTGGGTAACCCTGGTGCCGAATATGTCTCGACCCGCCACAATGCTGGTTTCTGGTGGGTGGATTGTGTTGCTCACGACGAGCGCTGCGAACTGCGTGTCGATAGCAAGTTTCATGGCCTCGCGGCACGTGTCGGTAATGGTGGTGATGAATTGTGGTTGCTACAGCCACAAACCTACATGAACCGCAGTGGTATCTCCGTGGTCAGTCTGGCGCGCTTTTACAAGATATTGCCGGAGCAGATTCTGGTAGTGCATGACGAGCTGGATTTGCCTCCCGGTGCCGCCAAGCTGAAGCAGGGCGGCGGGCACGGCGGTCATAACGGCCTGAAAGACATTATTGCCCATCTGGGCACCCCGAATTTCTGGCGTCTGCGTCTCGGCATCGGCCATCCCGGTGACCGCAACGAGGTTGCCAATTTTGTGTTGAAGCCGCCGCGACAGGAAGAACAGCGGGTGATTGACGACGCCATCGATGTGTCGCTGAAAATCCTGCCTTTGCTGCGCAAGGGGGATTTCCCCAAGGCCATGCATCAATTGCATACACCGCCCAAGAAGGCGGCATCTACGGAAGCGAAATCATGAGTCTGAAATGTGGCATCGTCGGTTTGCCCAATGTCGGTAAATCCACCCTGTTTAATGCTTTGACCAAGGCCGGCATCGAGGCCGCCAACTATCCGTTCTGCACCATCGAGCCGAATGTCGGCATCGTTGAAGTGCCGGATCCGCGTCTGGCGCAGTTGTCGGAAATCGTCAAACCGCAGAAGGTGCAGCACGCAATCGTCGAATTCGTCGATATTGCTGGCCTGGTGGCCGGTGCCTCCAAGGGCGAAGGCCTGGGTAACCAGTTTCTGGCGAACATCCGTGAGACCGACGCGATTGTGAACGTGGTGCGTTGTTTTGATGACGACAATATCGTGCACGTTGCCGGCAAGGTTGATCCGATTTCCGATATCGAAACCATTGGTACCGAGCTGGCGCTGGCCGACCTGACCACGGTTGAAAAAGCCCATGCGCGCGATGTGAAAAAAGCCCGTTCCGGCGATAAGGAAGCGCAGAAGCTGATCGCCGTGCTCGACAAGCTGCTGCCGCATCTGAACGAAGCCAAGCCGGTGCGCAGCTTCACACTCAGCGATGAAGAAAAGCTGTTGCTGAAACCGCTCTGCCTGCTGACCATCAAACCGGCCATGTATGTCGCCAACGTCGCTGAAGATGGTTTCAGCAACAATCCACACCTGGATCGCCTGACTGCGCTGGCGGACAAAGAGGGTGCGCCGGTGGTGGCCTTGTGCGCGGCGATCGAATCGGAAATCGCCGATCTCGATGACGCTGACAAGGTTGAATTCCTCGCCAGCATGGGCCTGGAAGAGCCGGGTTTGGATCGCCTGATCCGCGCCGGTTTCAAACTGCTGGGCCTGCAGACGTATTTCACCGCCGGTGTCAAAGAAGTGCGCGCCTGGACCATCCATGTGGGTGATACCGCACCGCAGGCCGCAGGCGTGATCCACACCGATTTTGAGCGTGGCTTCATCCGCGCCCAGACCATTGCTTTTGAAGACTTCATCGCCTTCAAGGGTGAGCAGGGGGCGAAAGAGGCCGGCAAAATGCGTTCGGAAGGCAAGGATTATGTCGTCAAGGATGGCGATGTGATGAACTTCCTGTTCAACGTCTGAGCTACGCAGTCAGAGAAACAATGGGCTGGATCTCCAGCCCATTTTTTTGGAGAGAATATGGATAGCGGTCTGGTTAAAGGTTATCTGCTTGGCTTGCAGGCGCGCATCGTGGATGCGTTGGCGTCGCTCGACGGTACGCCGTTCCGTCGCGATGAGTGGCAGCGTCCGGAAGGAGGCGGCGGTATATCGCGGCTGGTGGAAGAGGGCAATCTGTTCGAGCGCGGCGGGGTGAATTTCTCGCATGTGACGGGCAAACAATTGCCGCCATCGGCATCGGCACATCGCCCCGAGCTGGCCGGCCGCGCGTGGGAGGCAATGGGCGTATCGCTGGTGCTGCATCCGCGCAACCCGTATGTGCCAACCACGCACATGAACGTGCGCATGTTTGTCGCCACCAAAGAGGGCGAGGCCCCGGTGTTCTGGTTTGGCGGCGGCATGGATATGACCCCTTATTATCCGTTTGCCGACGATGCCGAGCATTTTCACCGTACCTGCAAGGCAGCGCTTGATCCGTTTGGCGCCGACTATTACCCGCGCTTCAAGAAGTGGTGTGACGAGTATTTCTATCTGAAACACCGGCAAGAGCCGCGTGGCATTGGCGGCGTGTTCTTCGATGATCTGGCGGATAACAGCTTTGAGTACAGCTTTGCGCTGATGCAGAGTGTCGGCGATCACTTTCTCGACGCCTATCTGCCGATCGTGCTGCGGCGCAAGGACATTGCCTACGGCGAGCGTGAGCGCGATTTCCAGGCATATCGGCGCGGGCGTTATGTGGAATTCAATCTGGTATTCGACCGTGGCACCTTGTTTGGGCTGCAGTCGGGCGGGCGCACCGAATCGATCCTGATGTCGATGCCACCGATCGTCAAATGGCGCTACGACTGGCACCCGGAGCCGGGCACGCCCGAGGCCGAGCTGTATCGCGACTTTCTGGTGGCGCGCGACTGGGTTTGAGGTTCGCCTCGGTCCGGGTAAATGGCACATGGCTGCAAGGCAATACGGGCGTGCCCTGCAGCCTTGCCGCCAGGCCAATACCAGAGCGGCTTGCAGGGCGGCGGTAATCGGCTTGTCCAGTCCGCTGATCGCGACGACGCGCCCGGTTCTATACTGAGTCAGAGTTTCAATTCAGGAACAAGACATGCAAGGTTTGCATCTGCTCGCAGAATGGTTTGGCTGCCGTGCTGATCTGGCGCCCATGTGCCGCGCCGAGGCGCTGCAGGCCTTGTGCGAACAGCTGACGCGCGATGCTGGCTTGAGCGTGGTGGGCGCCTGCTTCCACCAGTTTCAGCCGCAGGGGGCCACCGGCACGCTGGTGCTGGCCGAGTCGCACGTGGCGATTCATACCTGGCCAGAGTCGGGCTGGGTAACACTGGATATTTTTGTCTGCAATTATTCCGGTGATAACAGTGCCAAGGCCGAGCAGTTGTACGCCGCGTTAAAGCAGGTATTTCAGCCGCAGCGGGAACGGCTGCAGCGAATCCAGCGTGGGGCAAGCGGTGTTGCTTGAGGAGCATCTGGCGCCACAGCTGGCGCTGCAGATTGGCGCGGCGCAGTTGCTGGCATCGCGGCAGTCGCGCTATCAGCGGATCGATGTTTTACGTGATTCGCCAGCATTCGGCTGGCTGTCGGCCTCGATGGCGTGTTGGATGAGTAGCGAGGCCGACGAGTTCTATTATCACGAAACGCTGGTGCATCCGGCATTGTTGAGCCAAAGCCGGCCACAGCGGGTGTTGGTGCTGGGCGGCGGCGATGGTGGCTCGGCACGGCAGGCGCTGAAACACGGCTCGGTGCAGCGTATCGACGTGGTCGAGCTGGATGCCGAGGTGGTGGCGCTGGCGCGGCAATACCTGCCCGGCGTGCATGGCGGAGCATTCGATGATCCGCGGGTGGTGCTGCACATTGGCGACGGCAAGGATTTTGTTAGCGCGTGCCGTGAAACGTATGAGCTGATTGTGCTGGACCTGACCGACCCGGTGGGCGCTGCCGCACCTTTATATACCCCGGCTTTTTTTGCCGATGCGGCGCGCTGTTTGTCGCCCGGCGGATGTTTGACGCTGCATCTCGGCTCGCCGGTATATGCATTGCAGCAGGTGGTCGCTTTGCAGGCCGCGCTGCGCCAGGTGTTTCCGCTGCAGCGCTTGATGCTGCTGCCGATCCCCAGTTATGGCGGCATGTGGGCGCTGGCGGTGGCATCGTTGACAACAGATGTGGCCGGGTTTGGCCAGGATCAAATCAATCAACGCCTGCTTGATAGTAAAATCAGCGACCTGCGCTATTACAATGCGGAGATTCATCACGCATTGCTGGCGTTACCCGGTTTTCTGCGTCGTGCACTCTCGTGAGTGTCGCGGCGCCTGTTTAGTTGGTGCCTGCGATGGCAGGCACTTCATTCAGCCCAAAGGCTTGGAATCATGACCCAATTGAAAAACGATACTTTCCTGCGCGCCCTGTTGCGCCAGCCCGTTGAATACACGCCGATGTGGCTGATGCGTCAGGCCGGCCGTTATCTGCCGGAATACTGCGAAACCCGCCGTCGTGCCGGCAATTTCATGGGCCTGTGCCAGTCGCCGGATCTGGCGACCGAAGTAACCCTGCAGCCGCTGGCGCGTTATCCGCTGGATGCTGCGATTCTGTTCTCGGATATTCTCACCGTACCGGACGCGATGGGCTTGGGGTTGTATTTTGCCGAAGGCGAAGGACCGAAGTTCGAGCGCCCGCTGCGCGACGAATGGGAAATCCGTAATCTGACCGTGCCTGATCCAACCGACAAGCTGCGTTATGTGATCGACGCAGTGAAACAGATTCGTGTGGCGCTGGATGGCTCGGTGCCGCTGATCGGCTTCTCCGGCAGTCCGTTCACACTGGCTTGCTACATGATCGAAGGCGGCAGCAGCGATACCTGGACGCTGGTGAAAACCATGCTCTACAACCGCCCGGAATTGCTGCATCACATTTTGAACGTGAATGCGCAGGCAGTGACGGCTTACCTCAATGCGCAGATCGAAGCCGGCGCGCAGGCGGTGCAGATTTTCGATACCTGGGGTGGTGCCTTGTCACATCGCGCCTATCACGAGTTTTCGCTGCGCTATATCGAGCAGATCATTCAGGGTTTGAAGCGTGAGCACAACGGCCAGAAGGTGCCGGTGATTGTGTTCACTAAAGGCGGTGGCTTGTGGCTGGAATCGATTGCGGCTACCGGTTGCGATGCGGTTGGGCTGGATTGGACGATCGACATCGGTCAGGCGCGTGCGCGCGTGGGTGACAAAGTGGCGCTGCAGGGCAATTTCGACCCGAATGCATTGTTTGCCAAGCCTGACGCCATTGAGAAGGAAGTGGCTGAAATCCTTGCCTCTTTTGGCTCGGGTAGCGGTCATGTCTTCAATCTTGGCCACGGTATTTCGCAGTTCACCAATCCGGATCACGTGACCGCGCTGGTGGATGCGGTGCATCGTCTGAGCCGACCCTATCATCAGGCTGCTGGCGCCTGATGTTTAAGTTGTCAACACTTTATTAGTGTTGGCCGATGAATGCCGTTGGCATGGGTTTTTGCTGGTTGTTAATTTGCAAGGTATTGATTTATATAGGTTAGAGGCTGCAGCCTAAATTTTGCGCAAACTAGCAAAAACCCTTATGAACAGCAGATTTATCTGCGTTTTCCCAAGATACTAACAAACTTATCCACAGATTCTGTGGATTGGCGGAAAAACCCCGCCGAGACAGCCTTCTGCGGGCGTGTGTTTAGTCTGGTTTTAACAAACCCTGTCAACGTGTTGAAATAATTTGGAAAACACTCCGATTGCCCGCGTTGCGCTGGATGTGCCGCTGCCAGGCCTGTTTGATTACCTGGCGCCGGGCATCACCGCTGCGGATATTGGCTGTCGTGTGGTGGTGCCGTTTGGTCGTCGCACACTCGCCGGCGTGTTGCTGGAGGTGGCCTCCAGCTCCGAGCATGATCTGGGCGCGTTGAAGCAGCTGGGCGCAGTGCTGCGCGATATGCCGGCATTGCCGCCGGACATCCTCGCTTTGTGCCGGTTTTGTTCAGCGTATTACCAACATCCGCTTGGCCCCAGTATTTTCACCGGCTTGCCGGTGTTGTTGCGGCGGGTGAGCGAGTTTGTCGAGGCGCGTCCGGCGGGTTGGCAGTTGACTGAGACCGGGCGTGAAGCCTTGCCATCGCAGGTGTCGCGTCGTGCCAAGGTGCAATGGCATTGCTGGCGTTGCCGCAGGCGCAGCAGTGTGTTGCTGAAAGCGAGCTTGCCACGCTTGGCGCTGCCGCACGCAAGGCCTTGCAGGGGTGGGCGCAGCAGCAATGGGTGAACGCCGCCTGCTGGATGTGGCTGCCCCAGCCTTGTGTGAATCTGCCAAGCCGGCGTTGAATGCCCAGCAACAGGCCGCGTTGAGCGCCATTGTCGGGCAGTTGCAGGGGTTTAATGTCTGGCTGCTGCATGGCATTACCGGCAGCGGCAAAACCGAGGTCTATCTGCAGTCGATTGCTACGGTATTGCAGCAAGGCCGGCAGGTGCTGGTGCTGGTGCCGGAAATCAACCTCACGCCGCAGTTGATCCAGCGTTTCCGCCAGCGTTTTCCCGGCTTGCCGATTGTCAGCCTGCACAGCGGCCTGAACGATACCGAGCGCGCCACCCATTGGCTGGCATCGCAGCGGGGAGATGTTGCGATTGTGCTCGGCACGCGTCTGGCGGTGTTTACGCCAATGCCGAGGCTCGGGCTGATTGTGGTGGACGAGGAGCATGACGGCTCGTTCAAACAGCAAGATGGCCTGCGTTATTCGGCGCGCGACGTGGCCATTTACCGCGCGCGGCAGCAGCAGATCCCCATCATCCTCGGCTCGGCTACCCCCTCGCTGGAAACCTATCATCACGCTGCGTCCGGCCGTTATCGTTTGCTGAAGCTGGATCAGCGTGCCAACGATGCCGCGTTGCCGCAAGTACGCTGCATCGATACGCGCCGCGCCGCCTTGGTGGATGGTTTGGCGCCACAATTGCTGAGCGCGCTGGAGCAGCGTTTGCAACGTGGCGAGCAAAGCCTGGTGTTCATCAATCGTCGTGGATATGCGCCGGTCTTGTTCTGCGGTGATTGCGGCTGGGCGGCAGCCTGCCAGCGCTGCAGCGCGCGTATGGTGGTGCATCTGCGCGAAAGGCGCCTGCGTTGCCATCATTGTGGCGCAGACGAAGCGATCCCCATCAGTTGCCCGGATTGCGGCAATGTCGATATCAAGCCACTGGGGCAGGGCACGCAGCGGCTGGAAACAGCGCTGGCAGAGCGCTTCCCCGATGCCCGCATTCTGCGTATCGACCGCGACAGCACGCGCCGCAAAGATGCCTGGGACGAAATTTACCGCAAGGTGCATAACGGCGAGGCGGATATCCTCGTTGGCACGCAAATGCTCGCCAAGGGGCACGACTTTCCGGATTTGTCGCTGGTGTGTGTGCTGAACGCCGATAGCGGCCTTTACAGCTCGGATTATCGCGCCTCCGAGCGACTGTTTTCGATGCTGGTGCAGGTGGCTGGCCGTGCCGGGCGTGGGCAATTGGCCGGTGAAGTATTGATCCAGACGCAGTTTCCCGAACACCCGCTGTATCAGTCGGTGATGCGCCACGATTTTGACGGCTACGCCGACACTCTGCTGCAAGAGCGCCGCGATGCGGGGTTCCCGCCGTTCATCTATCAGGCGCTGTTGCGTGCCGAGGCGCCAACACTGGCGCAGGCAGAGCAGTTCTTGCGTAGGGCGGCGCAGTTGGCCTTTGAGCTGGACGCCCC
>JAXMFR010000047.1:0-20538 GCA_046347685.1 Chitinivorax sp. | reverse complement strand
CGATTGAAGAAAAAGTCTCGCTGTCGGAGCGTTTTGGTCTGGGGGTATCGTTTTATCCGTTCGACCAGAATCAGTATCTGGCGGCGGTGCGCCATTGGCTGGGGCATTTTGGCTGCGATGCGGATGCGCCGGAAGTCGAGCGTGAAGCATTGAACTGGTCGCTGTCGCGCGGCATGCGCAGTGGCCGGGTGGCGTGGCAGTTTGCACGGGATTGGGCGGGGCGCGATGTCTGAAGCGGTGAAAATAGTCGAAGTGGTGGCCGGGGTGTTGTTGCGGCCGAATGGCGAGTTTTTCCTGGCGTCGCGGCCGCCGGGCAAGGTCTACGAGGGTTACTGGGAGTTTCCCGGCGGCAAGATCGAGCCGGGTGAAACGCCGCAGCAGGCGCTGGTGCGCGAGCTGCGCGAGGAGCTGGGCATCGAGGTGAAAAGCGCTTATCCGTGGCTGGTGCAGGTGTTCACCTATCCGCACGCCACGGTGCGGCTGCAGTTCTTCCAGATTACCGAATGGGATGGCGAACCGCACCCGCACGAGGGCCAGCAGTTCTCCTGGCAGCAGCCGGGCGCCACCGAGGTGAGTCCGATTCTGCCAGCCAATACGCCGATCCTGCGCGGGCTGGCTTTGCCGCGTGTGATGGGAATTACCCACCTGGCCTGCGAGCCAAGCCCAGAGCGCTTCCTGGCTCGGCTGCAGGCCGCTCTGGATAAGGGTTTGCAGCTGGTGCAACTGCGCGAAAGACATCTGCCGCCGGCACAACTGGCCGAATTCGGCCGCGAAGTAATGGCGCGTTGCCACGCCGCCGGTGCGCGGGTAGTGGTCAATGCCAACGCCGAGCTGGCGCGGCAGATCGGCGCCGATGGCTTGCATCTGCCCGCGGCCGATCTGCTGGCGTGCAGCGCCAGGCCGGATTTTGCGCTGGTCGGCGCATCGTGCCACAACACCAACGAACTGGCGCAGGCCGCCAGACTGGAGCTGGATTATGCGCTGCTCGGCCCGGTGTTGCCGACCCGGACGCATCCCGATGCAAGCCCGTTGGGCTGGGGCGGGCTGCAGCAGCTGCTGGCCGACGGTTTTGCACTACCGGTATTTGCACTGGGTGGCTTGTCTGCCGGCGATCTGGCTGTCGCGCGCGCGAACGGCGCACACGGCGTGGCACTGATGCGTGCGGCATGGAGGGAATGATGCGGCGTGGTTTGTTACTGATCGCGTTTCTGCTGGCTGCGTGCGGCAAGCAGCCGGCCGACCGGACTCAGCCGGAAGCCGCGCCGGTGGTGTGTGCCGACCTGGTCAAGGGATGCCGTGTCGGGCAGGTAACGGTGCAAACCGATCTGCCGCCGACGGCAATGCAGCAATTCAGCTTGCTGGTGGATGCTCCCGGTGCCACGGAGGTCCATGCCGACCTGAACATGGTCGAGATGGACATGGGGCCGAATCGTTACCGGCTGTTACCGCAGAACGGTCGTTTCGTGGCCGCGGTAACGCTGCCGATGTGCGTTTCCGGCCGTGCCGAGTGGCTGCTGACGCTGGAGGTGGACGGTAAGCCGTTGAAGTTGCAATTTGCTACACAGGGCAAGCGTAGCCAGCCTCACTGATCGGCATCGGGTTCCGGCCCGGTTGGTTTGTCGCTGCCGGCGATCTTGTACTGCTCGTTGGCCCACTGACCGAGATCGATCAGCTTGCAGCGCCGCGAGCAGAACGGGCGGTACGGATTGGCTGGCGAAAACTCGGCGGCCTGCTTGCAGATCGGGCAGTTTACGTAGCGCACGGCTTGGGTGTCGGAGTCGGTCATTGGCTGGAATATAGGCACTGGGATCAGAGGCTGGCGCATGTTAAGCGAGTCGAGGGGCGGCTGGCAAACACTCGCCGACGGGCGGCTCATCGCGCTGTTCTATCGTGGTGCGCATCTGCACTGTATTGGTGCTTTGGTGTGGACTCCTGATCTGCAAAAATTCTCTATGCATTGTTTTGCAAAAGAAAAATACTTCTGGCACATAAGCTGCTAATAAATTTGCGGGATTACTCAACCAACGAGGGGGAACCGCAATGCCATCCAAATTCAAAACTTCCATAAGTGTTGCGGGCGTCTCTCGCCCCGCCTGGCGCAGCCGATAGCTCTGGACCGAATCCTGCGGCGCAATCCATAAGCCAACCGACTTTAAAGAACTGAAGGAATAAACATGATGTTGAAAAAAACTGCGATCACCCTTGCCGTTGCTTTGTCTGGCGCAGCACCCATGACCCACGCAGCGGATGCCTCACCGTTCACGCTGACTGCCAACGTCAATCTGGTCTCGGATTATTATTTCCGTGGCCTGAGCCAGACTTGGCACAAGCCTGCGCTGCAGGGCGGTGCCGATGTAAGTCATTCCAGTGGACTATACGCTGGCGTTTGGTCGTCGAATGTCAGCGGCAACCAGTTTGCCGGTGGCTCGCAGGAGATCGACTACTATGGCGGTTACAACGCCAAAATGAATGACGACCTGACGCTGACCGCAGGTGGCTACGGCTACTACTACCCAGGCGCCAATTACAGCAAGGCGACTTCAGCCGTGTATGAACGTCAAAGTTACAACACGTTCGAACTGAATGCTGGCGTCACCTGGAAATGGCTGAGCGGCAAGTATTCGTATTCCTTGACCGATTACTTCGGTATCAACCAGAAAACCGGTTACGACGGCAAAAGCAAGGGCACCGGTTATCTGGAGTTAAATGCCAGCTATAACGTCACTGACGATATCGCTATCGCCGCACATGCTGGTTGGACGCATATCACTGCCAAACTGGCAAACGGAGCCACTACTGTCGGCGGAGCCAGCGATCCAAGCTACAAGGATTACAAGCTGGGTGTTACCAAATCCTTCAAAGATGGCTGGAACGTCGGGCTGGCTTACGTGAAGGCATCCAATACCGCCTTTTACGACAAAACAGCTTCCGCTGTTGGCAGCGACATCTCGGACCTGGGCGAAGGCCGATTTGTCGTCTCCGCCGGGCGTAGTTTCTGATCCTTGTTCAGTGGAAAAGTCAGGCGATGGTTGCGACCATCGCCTGACTTTTTGGCGAACGCGCTCGGCAACGCCAAGTTGACGACGGCGTTGCCGGACAGGTTGATTGGTGGCTAGAGGTTGCAGTAAGTCAGGTCAAACTCGACGTCTTGGTCGTACTGGCGCGATTTGTCGCTATTGACGATAGGATGCAGGAAACGGACGTTGATCGCGTACTTGTTGGCGGAGACTTCCGGTACGCACAGATAGCGTTCTTCCAGCGTAACCTTGAGCAGCTGGAATTGTTTGCCGCCGGACATCTGCTGGAACGAGCCTGTTTTGGCAACGTAGTGAAATGTCTTGCCGCTGTCGCGCAGCAGGCGCAACACGATTGACAGGCCCTCGCGTACCGGCAGCATCGGCGCCATCCATGCTGCCAGATCGTTCTGCCGGTGCTGCGGTGAGCTGTGTTGCCAGAAATAGTATGACGGCAGATCGAATTCGCAGGCGCCACCGGGGATGCTGGTGCGCTGTTTGATTGCCATCAGCCATTCGTTTTCGCGCAGATACTGGCCGAATCGGCCGACGATTTCCAGTAAGCCACTTGAAGTTTTTTCGATTTCGTTCAACACCGATTCCAGCGCCTCTTCGGCGATTTGCGGGTTGTTGCGCAATGCTTCGAGCAATTGTTTTTGCCGTTCCAGCTCCTGAATCAGCTCGGATTTGAGGTCGGCGCGGCTGGAAACATCGACGATTTCGAATAGAACCAGCAGCGCCGAGTGATGGTCGTGCCGGTCGGTTTTGGCGATGAAATAAGCAAAACGGGCGAACAGATCCTCCAGCCGCAACAAGGTGCGGATACGCTCGCTCAGGGGAAATTCGTAGCTGATCACGTCAAATGGAGACTGCGGCCGGGATTGATTGGTTATTTTGCTGGATTATCCGTCATTTTACAAATGATCCACCGGTTATTCACGGTATTTCGCCGATTCTGCCAGCTGCAGGTAATGCCGATGCAGTGGCGCCATTCTTTGTTGCAGCGTCGCCAGATCGGTATCGTTGACGATAATATCGTCGGCGGCAGCCAGTCTGGTTGCGCGGCTGGCCTGTTTGGCCATGATTGCCTGGACTTCGGTTGCACCGAGTTTGCTGCGTTGCATGGTGCGGCTGAGTTGCAATGCTTCGGGCACATCTACGACCAGCGTTCTGGCAATCAGTTCGCGATACGCGCCGGTTTCCACCAGTAGCGGTACCATCAGCAGGATGTAGTCGCCCTGTGCTTGCGCCAGTTGCTTTTCGACTTCCTGGCGGATCAGGGGATGAAGGATTTGTTCCAGTTGTTTGCGCGCGGTTTCGTCCGAGAATACGCGCTGGCGCATGCGCTGGCGGTCCATTGCGCCGGTGGCGTTGATATATTCGTCGCCAAACGCCTGGCGGATGGCCGCAATGGCCGCACCGCCGGGGGCGCTCAGTGCGTGCGCGATGGCGTCGGTATCGATCACTGCTGCGCCATGTTGCTGCAGGATGTCGGCTACGGTCGATTTGCCCGAGCCGATTCCGCCGGTGAGTCCGATTACCAGTTTCATCCAGCCTGCCCCATGTACATGGCCATCAGCTGTGAGCCCCACAGCATGGCGATCATGCCGGCAACTGCCAGATACGGGCCGAATGCAAACGGGGTGCCCAGGCCTTGGCGGGCTCGCAGATTGACGATGATTCCGGCGATCACGCCAACGATCGACGAAAGCAGGATGACCAGTGGCAGCGCCTGCCAGCCAAGCCAGGCTCCGATTGCCCCAAGCAGTTTGAAGTCGCCATAGCCCATGCCTTCCTTGCCGCGAATCAGCTTGAACAGCCAGTAAACGCTCCACAGGATCAGATATCCGGCCATGGCTCCTATCACCGCGTGCGGCAGCGGCACATAGGTGCCGGACAGGTTGAATACCAGTCCGAGCCACAGCAGCGGGAGTGTCAGATCGTCGGGTAGCAGCTGGGTGTCGAAATCGATGAAAGTCAGTGCTACCAGAATCCAGCAGAACAGTAGTGCGCCCAGCAGTGGTACTCCGTAGCCGAAATGCCATGCCATATATGCGCTGAGACTGCCGGTCAGCAACTCTACCAGCGGGTAACGACGGCTGATCGGCGTGCGGCATTGCCGGCATTTGCCACCCAGCGCCAGATAACTGATGAGCGGAATGTTCTCCATTGCTGTAATTGCGTGGCCACATTGCGGGCAGGCCGAGCGCGGTGCTACCAGATTGTAACGTGGCTGTGGCAGTGGCTCCTCGCCGCGCGCGTACGCACATTCGGCCTGCCATGCCCGTTCCAGCATGATGGGCAAACGATGGATGACCACATTGAGAAAACTGCCTACCAGCAGGCCGAGGAGCAGGCAGGTCGCGATCAGTAATGCAGGAAAGGAGTGCAGTGCGGGAAGTATATTCATATTCGCTTTCGTGCCATGAGTAAGGTGGCGCTGATTCCGTAATCCAGAGAAGTGTGGCGGACATGAAAACGGCGGAGGATTCGGATCCGCCGCCGTGGCCTGTTCCTGTTCCGCCTGCCCCGCTATACCGCTTGGCCCATTTTGAAGATAGGTAGATACATTGCAACTACCAGACCGCCGATCAGCGTACCGAGAACCACCATGATGATCGGTTCCATCAGGCTGGATAACGATTCGACCGCGTTGTCCACTTCTTCTTCATAAAAATCTGCGACTTTACTCAACATGGAATCCAGCGCGCCGGATTCTTCGCCGATGGCAACCATTTGCATCACCATATTCGGAAAAACCTCGCTGTTTTGCATTGAAACCGTGAGACTGGTTCCTGTGCTGACTTCCGTCTGGATTTTCTTGGTTGCATCGTAATATACGGCGTTGCCGGATGCGCCTGCCACGGAGTCCAGAGCCTCGACCAACGGTACACCTGCCGCGAACATGGTTGCCAGAGTGCGGGTCCAACGCGAAATGGTGGCTTTGCGGACGATGTCGCCGAATATCGGTGCGCGCAGCAGGAAGCGATCAAATCCCACCTGAATATTGCGCGAGCGTTTCTTGGCTTCAAAAAAACCGGATATTGCGCCGAAGATGCTGCCAAAGATCGCCCACCAGTAGGCAACAAAGAAATCCGAGAGATTCATGACGAAAACAGTGGGGGCGGGCAGGTCTGCACCAAAGTTATTGAACAAGTCCTTGAACGCCGGAATAACAAAAATCATGATTACCGCCGTAATCACAAACGCTGCAATGATTACGGCTGTTGGATAAAACATCGCCGATTTGATTTTGGCCTTTACGGCAAGGATTTTTTCTTTATAAGTTGCCAGGCGGTCAAGCAGTGTGTCGAGAATACCTGCCTGCTCGCCGGCTTGTACCAGATTGCAGAAAAGCGGGTCGAAATACAGCGGGTATTTGCGGAATGCGTTGGTCAGGCTGCTGCCTGTTTCGACCTCGGCTTTGATGTCAAACAATAACTTGGTTACAGATGGATTGTTGTGGCCTTTGGCGACGATATCGAACGCTTGCAGCAATGGAACGCCGGATTTCATCATCGTTGCCAGTTGGCGGGTAAACAATGCGATATCTTTATCGGTGATTTTCTTGCCAAAGGAGCCGCGTTGCTTCTTGACGCGGCTTACCTTGACGCCCTGGCGTCGCAGCATGGCGTTGACTTGCGCTTCTCCGCCCGCGCGGATTTCGCCCTTGACTCGTTTGCCGGATTTGTCCGTTCCTTCCCAGGCGTAAACCTGTTCCTTGCTTGCGGCTTTTTTGGGTGCAACTGCCATCGGCTACCTCGCCTTATTCGTTGGTAACGGCTTCAACCTCTTCCAGCGAGGTCATGCCTTGACGTATTTTGAGTAGCCCCGACTGCCGCAGATCACGTACGCCTTCGCGTTGTGCCTGGTCTGCAATGTCGATAGCCGTACCATTGTTCATGATGATGCGCTGCATTTCCTCGCTGACCGGCATGACCTGGTATATGCCAACACGGCCCTTGTAGCCGGAGCCCTTGCAGGTGTCGCAGCCGATCGGGCCATAGGGTTTCCAGCTGCCATCCAGGTCTTCTTCGGCAAAGCCGGCGCGCAGCAGTGCCTCGCGCGGGATATCGACGGGCTTCTTGCACGCGCTGCACAGACGCCGTGCCAGGCGCTGCGCGGTAATCATGATTACCGAGCTGGCGATGTTGAATGGTGCCACGCCCATATTCATCATGCGTGTCAGTGTGGTCGGTGCGTCGTTGGTGTGCAGCGTAGAGAACACCATGTGGCCGGTTTGCGCCGCCTTGATTGAAATGTCGGCGGTTTCCAGATCGCGAATCTCGCCCACCATGATGATGTCCGGATCCTGGCGCAGGAAGGCTTTCAGTGCTGCGGCAAAGGTCAGACCGGCCTTCTCGTTGACGTTGACCTGGTTGATTCCGGGCAGGTTGATCTCGGCCGGGTCTTCCGCGGTGGAGATATTGATTCCCGGCTGGTTGAGAATGTTCAGGCAGGTATACAGCGATACCGTTTTGCCGGAGCCGGTCGGGCCGGTAACCAGCACCATGCCGTAGGGGCGGTTGACCGCCTTCAGTAGTGCCTGCTTCTGGTCGGGCTCGTAGCCGAGTGCATCGATCCCCAGCGTTGCCGACGATGGGTCCAGAATACGCATACAAATCTTTTCGCCGAACAGGGTCGGCAGGGTGCTGACACGAAAATCGATTGCGCGGCTGGCCGACAGGCGTAATTTCATCCGGCCATCCTGCGGTACGCGCCGTTCGGAAATATCCAGCCCGGAAATCACCTTGATCCGCGCCGCGATTTTTTCCTTGATGGCTAGTGGGGGTTGCCCGACTTCCTGCAGCACGCCATCGGTACGGTAGCGCACCCGGTAGAATTTCTCGTACGGCTCCAGGTGGATATCCGATGCGCCGCCATTGATCGCATCCAGCAACAGCTTCTGCACATAGCGTACGATCGGTGCGTCGTCGACCTCGGATGAAACTTCGACTCCACCTGCGCTGTCGCCGGATTCTTCGTCGCCCATTTCATCGAGGGCTATGTCGTCATCGGTCATCTTGTTCAGATTGGCGCCCGATGCTTCGACGGCTTTTTCGATGTAGCCACCCAGCTTGTTGTCTTCCACCACGACCGGATCGATCGCCAGGCTGGTCTGGAATTTGGCTTCTTCCAGTGCTGCCAGATTGGTCGGGTCGGACATTGCTACGTACAGCTTGTTGCCGCGTTTGTACAGCGGCAGTATGCGCCGGCCGACCATCAGCTTGTGGTCCAGCAGCTTGTGCGGAATGTTTGCCGGATCGACCACGGCCAGATCCATCAGCGGAAAACCGAACGTTTGCGCCGCAAATTCGGCGATCTGCACTGCCGGCATTTTCTTGCTGATAACCAGTTGCTGGACAAAGGTGATGCTGGCGCTGCCCGCCTGTTGGGCGACTGCATCAGCGTCGGCCTGTGCCAGTAGTTTGTTTTGCACCAGCGCTCTGGCCAGACCGGTGAGATTGGATGTGTTCAATTCCGCGACCTATGCAGTCAGAATGAAAATTGTGCAGCGGGAACTATCGGCATCGACGCAGATCGGCTTCCGGCGCGCGATAGCACGATGCTGCCAGGTTCCTGTTTGTTGGAACAGTTCAGTTTAGGAGGCTTTCTGCTGAAAGTAAATTTTGACCACGCGCACTTGCCGGTCCTGTGTCTGAACGATTTCCATCCGGTGACCGTTGATTTCCAGGCAGGTGCTGTCTTCCGGAATGTCCTGAAAATGCTCCAGGATCAATCCATTCAGTGTTTTCGGCCCATCCAGCTCAAAGCTGCAGCCCAGTTTGCGATTCAGGTCGCGCAACAAGGTCGCGCCTTCCACTAGGTAGCCGGCGTCATCCCGATTGATGGCGTGGCCGCGCTGGCTGGGCGAACTGCTGGTAAATTCGCCGATGATTTCTTCGAGGATGTCCTCGATGGTTACCAGTCCCATCAGCTCACCGTATTCATCGACCACCAGGCCTTGGCGCCGCTGGCCTTCCTGAAAGTTCTGCAGCTGGGTAAACAACGGTGTGCCGGACGGGATGAAATAGGGCTCGCGCCAGATCGATTTGAGACTGTCTGCAGTGATTGCGTCGCGACTCAAGTGCAGCACCTTGCGCACATGGATCACGCCGAGAATGTTGTCGATACGCTCGGCGTAAACCGGCAGCCGCGTGTGGTGAGCGGTCGCCAGCTGTTCGTTGAGCTGTTCGTTGGGGGCCTGGATGTCGATGGCCTCGATCTGGTTGCGCGGCGTCATCACGTCGTCCACCGTGATGTTCTGCAGTTCGAACAGGTTGAGCAGGATGCTGTGGTGCTTCTTGTCGATGAAATTGCCCGCTTCGAGTACCAGAATGCGCAATTCCTCCGGGCTCAGCGGTGTGGCTTCGCCGTGATTGCCCTTGTGCAGCCGCATCAGTCGCAGCAGCCCGTTGACGAACAGGTTGACAAACCAAACGATAGGGTTGGCGATGCGCAGCAGGAAGGTCAGCGGATAGCTGGTGGTGACCGCCAGTTGCTCCGGATAGGTGGCTGCGATTACTTTTGGAGTGGCTTCGCTGAAAACCAGAATCGCGAATGTGACGGTAATGGTGGCAATGCCGAGTGCCAATTCGTCGTTGCCGATCAGGCGGAAGGTAATGACCGTGGCCAGCGATGCCGACGCTGCGTTGATCAGGCTGTTGCCCAGCAGCAGTACGCCCAGCAGTTTGTCGGTACGGCTGAGCAACTGGGTGGCCAGCTCGGCACCGCGATGTCCTTGCTGTACCAGGTTTTTCAGCCGATAGCGGTTGACTGCCATCATCGCTGTTTCGGATGCGGAAAAAAATGCCGACAGCAGCAGGCATACCAGTAGCGACGCCAGCAGGGCGGATAAGGGGATCGAGTCCAATGGAGTGGCGGAAGATGAAGATAGGGGCAATCATCGGCAATTGGCTGCCGATGTCAAGTTACTGTCGATGCAGCAGCACTTCGAGAACGAATTTCGAGCCGATATAAGCCAGCAGCAGCAGGCTGAAACCTGACAGTGTCCAGCGTACTGCGGTGCGTCCGCGCCAGCCCAGCATTTGCCGTCCGGTCAGCAGTAGTGCGAACACCAGCCAGGCGATCAGGGTAAACAGGTTCTTGTGATTGAGCTGGAACGGCTTGTGAAAGATTTCCTCGGAAAACAGAATGCCGCTCGCCAGGGTGAGGGTCAGGAGCACGAATCCGGCGCCAAGCACCTTGAACAGCAGCGATTCCAGCCCCAGCAATGGCGGCAGATTGGCTGCGAGACTGTTATGGGTGTGCTGGTGCAGGCGTTTGTCGGCGACCGACATCAGTACTGCGATCAAGGCTGCAATGGTCAGCAGGCTGTAGGACAGGATTGCCGCCATGATATGGGCGCGAAACGCCGGCAACTCGGCGCCCTGAAAGCCGTGCAGCGTTGGAGTAAGTGCTCCGGCAAGCGTGGCCAGTGCGGCGGCCGGCAGTAGTAGGGGCTGAATTCCATCCAGCCGGTAATAGAAACTGCCGCTCCAGAAGATTGCGACCGATAGCCACAAGGTCAGCGACAGCGCGCTGCCGGCCGACAGCCCGAGTACGCTGCTTTGGGTAAAACCCTGAATCAGCAGCGCTCCGTGGCCGATCAACAGTGTCATCAGCGCGAACTGCTCCTCCCGCGGATGGGCCGGGCCGAGCGAACGCCAGCGGGTGCGCCAGAAGTGCCAGGCGAGACCACTGTAAGCAAGGGTAATGAGAAGGGACAGGGCTAACACGGTAATTTGTTGTAAAATCGCGACCTTCGGCCCAAGTCTACACCAAGCTGCGGCGTATGTCGCACAGCTTCTGGGCCTGATCGTTATTCAGCGAAAGCCAGCCATGTTCGAGAATCTTTCCAATCGCCTGTCGCATGTCGTCAAAACCCTGCGCGGCCATGCACGCCTGACCGAAGCCAATATCCAGGATGCCATGCGTGAAGTGCGCATGGCGCTGCTGGAGGCCGACGTGGCGTTGCCGGTAGTCAAGACCTTCGTTAACCAGGTCAAGGAACGCGCGCTGGGGCAGGAGGTGCTGAGCAGCCTGACGCCGGGTCAGGCGGTAATCGGTGTGGTGTACGAAGAGCTGCAGAAACTGATGGGCGAGCATAACGATGCGCTCAATCTGGCGGCGGTGCCGCCAGCGGTAATCCTGATGGCTGGCCTGCAGGGCTCAGGCAAGACCACTACCACCGGCAAACTGGCCAAATTCCTCAAGGAAAAGAACAAGAAGAAAGTCATGGTGGTGAGCTGTGACGTCTATCGCCCGGCGGCGATCGAACAGTTGAAAATGCTGGCGCAGCAACTGGAAGTCGAGTGGTTTCCTTCCGATGCCGGCCAGCAGCCGGTCGAGATTGCCAATGCAGCCATTGATTACGCCAAACGCCATTTCTTTGATGTGGTGATTGTCGATACCGCCGGCCGTCTGGCGATCGACGAGGCGATGATGGAAGAGATCAAAGCCTTGCACGCTTCGGTCAAGCCGGTCGAGACTTTGTTTGTCGTCGATGCGATGCAGGGGCAGGATGCGGTCAACGTCGCGCAGGCGTTCAGCGAAACCCTGCCGCTGACCGGTGTGGTGCTGACCAAGCTCGATGGCGATGCGCGCGGCGGTGCTGCGCTGTCGGTGCGGCATGTTACCGGCAAACCGATCAAATTCATCGGGGTCGGCGAAAAGCTGAACGGGCTTGAGCCGTTTCACCCGGAACGGATGGCTTCGCGGATTCTCGGCATGGGCGACGTACTGACGCTGATCGAGGACGCGCAGCGCTCCGTCGATATGGACCAGGCGCAGGAGATGGTCAAGAAGATGAAGTCCGGCAAGGGCTTCGATCTGGAGGACTTCAAACTACAGATACTGCAGATGAAAAAGATGGGCGGCCTGACATCGCTGCTCGACAAGTTGCCCGGCAACATCAGCCAGATGGCGCAAGGCCAGGTGGACGACAAGCTGGTGAATCGTATCGAGGGCATTATCAATTCGATGACGCCGGAGGAGCGTGCCAAGCCAGAGCTGATCAAGGCTTCGCGCAAGCGCCGCATTGCCGCCGGCTCCGGGGTTTCGGTGCAGGAGGTCAACAAGCTGTTGAATCAGTTTGAGCAGACGCAGAAGGTGATGAAACAGTTTACCAAAGGCGGCATCGGCAAGCTGATGCGTGGCATGAAGGGAATGTTTCCCGGAATGTGAGCGGCGGTCGGGCGCGCCGCCTGCCGGTAACGGCACGCAACGCGCTCTTTTTTCTTGTCAATTTTGTCAAGGCTAGCGTAAAATCGCGGTCTTTTTTCCGATTTTGTTCAGATAGGCATAGTCATGGTCGTTATTCGTCTTTCCCGCGGTGGCTCCAAAAACCGTCCGTTCTTCAACGTAGTCGTTGCAGATTCCCGTTGCCGTCGTGATGGTCGTTTCATCGAGCGTATCGGCTTCTACAACCCGGTAGCCAAAGAAGGTGCCGAAGGCTTCCGTATCGCTCAGGATCGCGTTGCCTACTGGACTGGTACCGGCGCTCAGGTTTCCGAGTCGGTTGCCCGTCTGCTGAAAAGCAACAAGGCTGCGTAAGCACATTGTCGCCTGAAGACATCGTCGTGATGGGGCAGATCGGTGCCCCGTTTGGCGTCAAGGGTTGGGTAAAGATTTTTGCCGATACCGAACACCCGGACAGCCTGTTCGACTACCCGGTCTGGTATATCGAAACCCCCAAGGGTTGGCAGGCGTTCGAGATCGAGAATGCCGAGTTGCACACCAAGAATCTGGTGGCCAAGCTGGCGGGTATCGATGATCGCAATCTGGCCGAAACCTTCCGCAATCGCAAGCTAGGCGTTCCACGCAGCGCAATGCCGGAGCCGGAAGAGGGCGAATATTACTGGTCCGATCTGGTTGGCTTGCGTGTGCTCAATCTGGCGGGAGAGCCGCTGGGGCAAGTGCGCGAGCTGATGGATACCGGCGCCAACGATGTGTTGGTGGTTGCGGATGGTACTATCGAGCGCTTGCTGCCGTTTGTCGATGCCGTGGTGAAAACCGTGGATATTGCGGCTGGCACGATTAGCGTCGACTGGGGGCTGGATTATTGATGCGGTTTGACATCGTCACGCTATTCGCGCCGATGTTCGATGCCATTACCCAGCATGGCGTTTCGCGTCGGGCGGTGGAGCGGGGCATTGTCGGGTTGCAGTGCTGGAATCCGCGCGATTTCGCCTGCGACAATTATCGCACTGTCGATGATCGTCCCTACGGTGGCGGCCCAGGCATGGTGATGTTGGCCGAGCCACTGGAAAAGGCGCTACAGTCTGCCAGGCGGGCTCAGCTTGATGCTGGTGTTGCGACACCCAAGGTGATTTACCTGTCGCCGCAAGGGCGGATGCTGGATCATCGGCTGGTGATGCAGTTAAGCGCCGAGCCCGGGCTGATCCTGCTGACAGGGCGCTATGAAGGTGTCGATGAAAGGCTCATTGCTCGTCAGGTCGATATGGAAGTATCGATCGGCGATTATGTGCTGTCCGGCGGCGAGTTGGGAGCGATGGTGCTGATCGATGCGGTAGTGCGCCAGTTACCGGGTGTGTTGAACGACGCGGGGTCGGCAGAGCAGGATTCGTTTGTCGACGGCTTGCTGGATTGCCCGCATTACACGCGGCCGGAAGTGTATGAAGATCTACGGGTGCCGGATGTGCTGTTGTCCGGCAACCATGCAGAAATCAACCGTTGGCGGTTGAAACAGGCGCTGGGCCGTACCTGGCTGCGGCGCCCCGAGCTGCTGGCGAAACGTCAGCTAACAAAAGAGGAATCTCGGCTTCTGGCGCAGTTCCAGAAGGAACAAGATTCCGCAGAAACGGAGTAATACCCATGAATCTGATCCAGCAACTGGAACAAGAAGAAATCGCCCGTCTGGGCAAGACCATTCCCGAATTCGCACCGGGCGACACCGTTGTCGTACAGGTAAAGGTAAAGGAAGGTAACCGCGAGCGTCTGCAGGCCTATGAAGGCGTGGTAATCGGCAAGCGTAACCGTGGTCTGAACAGCTCCTTCATCGTGCGCAAGATTTCGTCCGGCGAAGGTGTTGAGCGTACTTTCCAGACTTACTCGCCGCTGGTTGCTTCGATCGAAGTCAAGCGTCGTGGCGATGTGCGTCGTGCCAAGCTGTACTACCTGCGCGAGCGTTCGGGCAAATCGGCACGCATCAAGGAAAAGCTGCCGACCCGCAAGGCTCCGGCTGCGCAGTAAGCTGCCGCTTGCTCTGGAACAAAAACCCGCCCATGGCGGGTTTTTGTTTTTGCTGCTGCGGCCGGGGTGCTGGTCTTTAAGTGAAACAACCCCTTGATGCTTTATGTGTCCGGCTCCGGGCGGGCTATACTGTTGAAACGTGTACTGCGGCCGGATCGTGGTGATTTTGGGTAAAGATAGGGGCTTCCATGCGTAAAATCGTTCGATCTCTGGCGTTGGCGCTGGTTGCCATGTGTGGGCAGGCCGCACGGGCAGAGGTGGTGGTGATTGTGAGCGCTCAGAGCGAGGTCGAGAAACTGAGTTCGCGGCAGGTAGCCAATATTTATATGGCAAAAGATGCGTGCTTCCCCAATGGGGCGCTTGCTTTGCCGATGGATATGCATACCGGCACCGCGTTGCGCAAGAAATTTTACCGTAAAGTCGTACACAGAAATGCTCAGCAGCTGCGCAGCTACTGGTCGCGCCGGATGGCGTCGGGCGTCGGGCAACCGCCACGAGAGGTGGGGGTCAATGTCGATATGAAAAAACTGATCGCCGACAACCCCAATACCATTGGCTACATTACCCGTTCAGCAGTCGATGCCAGTGTACGCGTGGTCAACGTTCCCTGATTGAAGACTGCCGCAGCGAGAGTCGAGATGGCAGACCATTGATTCGCCAGGCTTGGGCTGTGAGTTGGCCGTGTACCTTGCGTGGCCCTGCTGCAACTGTATGGTGTTAAGCGCACTTCGGCAGCAACAGCGTGACACGTCGCCCGCCTCCTTCACGCCGTTCACCCTGTCAGTGCGGCCCCTTGGTCATATCCTCCACCACCTTCTTCGTATCGCCGAAGATTATCATCGGCATGAACTTCGGGTAGTAGTGGGTGGCCAGCAGCACGGCTTTGTAACCGGCGATGTTGGCCTGTGACGAGAGGATGTCCATCGACTGCGCACGGGTGGTACGCGGCAGCACTTCCAGTCACGCTGGCGCCTTCCTTGATTAGGCCGATTTGGGTGCGCACCTTGAGGATGATGTCGCTGTTGTACGCTTCTTGTGCCGTGCCGACGATTTGTGCGCCAGCATCGGCAAATGCCGTGTCGGTGATTGCCGACAGCTTGCCGGCACCGCTCTGAACCAGAACGCGATTGCCGCCTGCCACCAGTTTTTTCACCGTCTCCGGCGTCGCCGCAACCCGGGTTTCGTTGGCCGCGATTTCCGCTGGAATACCAATTTGCTGCATGTATTTATCCTGACACGTTGATAACGTCCCGCAAGACGGTGTGCCAATCGACCGCCCGCCGATTGGCGCACCACAGACTTACAGCAGGATTTCGATATCCTGCAGCGGAAATGCCACACACGAGTGAATCCAGCCGAAATCGCGGTCGGATTGACGCAGCTTGGCCTCGGGCGGGTTGAATACCGTTCCCGCTACCAGCTTTACCCGACACAGGCTGCACTCGCCCGAGCGGCAGGCGTTTTCTGCCGCGTAGCCGTTACGCTCCAGGCTGTTCAGTAACGGCTCTCCGGCCTTGGCACGGAAGCTGCCTTTGCCCTGCACGGTAATCGTTACCTCATGCTGCGGGTTGACCGCCGCCGGCCAGTGCGGGAGGCAATGCGGATTTTTCGGCGCGCCATTGGCTTCAACCCGGATACGCCGCCGCGGCACACCCAGCTCGGCCAGTTGTGCCAGGCAGTTGTCGTTGAACGGTGTCGGTCCGCAAATGTAGTACATCTTGCTTGCCAGATCGCCCCTCACGACTTCACGGATCAAATCGGCGGAAACATGGCCGAAGCGACCGACAAAATCCGCCGTGGGCCGCGAGATCAACTCGGTCAGGGTCAAGTTGCTGTGCAAGGACGCCAGATCGCGCAGCTCATGCTGGAAAATCACGTCATTCTCGTAGCTGTTGCCATAAATCACATCGAAATGCCAGGGCATGTCGCGATCGAGCATGTCGAGCAGCATGCTGCGTGCCGGCACAATGCCGGAGCCGCCGGCGAGGAACACCAGTTGCGTGCCGTGAAACAAAGGATTGTGAAAAAAAGTGCCCATCGGCCCGCTGGTCTGCAATGTTTGCCCGACGGCAATGTTGTCCAGCAGATGGTGGCTGACAAAGCCTTGATGTGCCCGTTTTACCGTGATGTCGTAATAATGCTGCCGTAGCGGCGATGAGGATATGGCATAGGGGCGGGCTGTTTCGGTGCCGTCGATATCAACGTAGACATTGAGATACTGTCCTGCCTGGAACGGCGGCAGGGAGCCCGCTGCGGAAATCAGGCGCAAACTCCTGGTGGTCGGCGTTTCATCGATTATTTCCGCCACGCGCAACATCAGCCGCTTGGGGTGCAGGCTGTTGACCGTATTGGCGACACTATGGCGGAGTTCGCTGAAATCGCTGCCGCTGTTTTCCAGCAATTGCTTGCGGGCGCAGGCATCCTGGTAACCCGCGACCAGATTGAGAATATTGGCTTCAGACATGGCTTGCCTCCATTGATTGCAGATATTTCAGCGCGGCACGTGCAGTGGCTTCGCCGGACATATAGGCCGGCTGGAACCCGCCCATGCCGACCCAGCTGCCGGCACTGTAAAGCCCGGCAACGCCTTGCAGCCGCTCGCGGAACAATTCGTTGTCTTCGGTATTCTGTTTGAAGCCGTAGATCGCGCCGTCCGGGCTGTTGAGGTAACGCATCATGGTCAGCGGCGTGGCCACTTCCAGCTCTTCGATGTGCTCGCGGATTTTCGGGAATGTCGTTTCTATCAGCTGCAGCAGCAGCTCACCCTGCTGGTATTTGGTCTGCAGGTAGTCCTCCGGCGGTATATTCCGCCACATTTCGCCGTAATGCAGCGCAACCAGAGATACCAGGCTTTTACCAGCCGGCACCAGTTTGGTATCGACGAAGTTGTAACAGGTCACCATGCCGAACAGCGGCTTTTCCATGCTGCTCATGCGCTGGTGAATGGCATCGTTATCCGTGGTGCTGCCGACAAAGGTGGAGGCCGTGGTAATGCCGGCTTCTTCCGGCGGGCAATCCAGCCCGACATAAATCACCAGTGCCGAGGTGCCCATGCGCCGCGATTTGAAATCCTCGCGCACCGTCTGGGGTGGCTGCGCCATATCCAGCAGCTCGTTGTAGGTAATCAACGGGCTGGCATTGGAAATCACGCTATCGCAGGTAACGGTTTCACCCGATTCCAGGCGCACGCCGACCACGCGCGAATCTTCGGTGAGGATTTTTTCCGCACCGCAATTGAAACGCACTTCGCCACCGGCACGCATGAATGAGTCGATCAGTGCGCTGGACAAGGCCTGCGAGCCGCCACGGATATTCCACGGCTTGAAGGTGCAGTAGGCAAACAACATCGCCATCAGGTCGGCAAACGGCAGCTGGCTTGGCGGCACGCCGAGATAACACCAGTAGATGGCGATGGTCGAGATCAGTTTGGGATCGGCAAAAAACTCGTCCAACACCTCCTGCGCCGGACGCAGACCATAGGCCAGATACGTCGGGCAATTGGCCTGCAGCATGGCCGCATCGTTGGCGCGGCGGCAATGTGGCAGTTGCAGGAAATTCTCCATGGTCAGTTTCGACGCCATGTCGAAGAAGCGCTCGATCGCTTCGCGCTCGGCCGGATAATCGTCCTGCAGCATGCGCATCATGCCTTTCCAGCTTGCCGGCAAGGTGGTATCGAGCTGGCCGGGAATCACCAGCCGATACAACTCGTGTTCCTGCACGAATTCCACCTTGTCCAGCACGCCCAGATCGCTGAACAGCTGGCGCATGATGAACGGCTGGGTGTCAGTGCCCAGGCCGCTGAGCTGGTGCAGTGCCACCTCGAATTCGTAATCGCCGCGAATGAACGACGTGGCGCAGCCACCGGGGATATTGTGCCGCTCCAGCAGCAATGTCTTCCTGCCACTGCGTTGCAGCTTGGTGGCAGCGGTGAGGCCGCCGTTGCCGGCGCCGATCACCACTGCATCGTAGTGTTGTATTGGATTGCCCATCTTTCCACCGTAAAGATTCAGGTAAAAATAATTCCGCAGTCGGCAACGCCGCACTACGGAAACCTTCATCGAAACCGTGCCCGTACAGGCAATCCTGTCGATGACGGGATCAAGCGTAAAAGCATTTCTTTACAGTGTCAAGATGAGATCAAGTCGATATTTGACCGGGCAAACGAGATCTCTAGTCAAACAACTGACGCATCAATTGCTGAAAATCAGGCTGATGCCCATCCTGAAGTACCTGTCATGTCCCGCCTGGTTGTAGCGGAGTGGGTATCGGGCTTGCCCGGCTTCGCCATTCACGTTGACAAAGGCAACCGCCCCGTCGTGGATACTTTGCTCTTTACGCAGGTAAGCACTGGCGCCATCTACGCCAATCACCATGCTATGCCGGCATCCGGACGACAAATGCCACCCCGCGTCCATGCAACCCTGTCTCAATCTGCACGCTGCCGCGCAGCCGTTGAACGGCCTGTTTGACGATGGCCAGACCCAGGCCGGTACCTGGAGCGTCTTGCGCAGTGCCGCGTACGAAGCGGTCGAAAATTCGCGCGCGTTCTGCTTCGGGTATGCCGGGACCGTCGTCTGCCACGGTGAGCGTGATGTGATCGGACTGATCCTGCAAGGTAACGGCAAGTTGCCCGCCCTCACGACCGTAACGCAACGCGTTGTCGAGCAGATTCATTACGATTGACTGCAGTGCGGTCGTGTCGGCTTCGAGGCTCAGGCTGTCGGGTGCGTCGAGCGACAATTCAATGCTGCGCTGCTGCGCCAGCGGCATGGCTTGTGCGAGCATGGTTTGTAGCAGGTGAGAGAGATCGATGCGTTGCCTGGGGGCGCCACTTGCGTCATCGAGCGACGCCAACGCCAATAGCTGCCGGGCCAGATGCGAGGCTCGGGCGATCGCGGATTCCAGCGCTCCTTCGGCCTGGTGGCGCTCGGCTTCGCTGGCCGCGCGAGCCAGTACGTGCGCTTGCGCCGAGATGACTGCCATCGGCGTGCGCAGTTCATGGGCGGCATCCTGAACGAAAGCGCGTTCGCGCTGCACCTTGCCGCGTAGCGTGGCAAGCAGCTCGTTGATAGTGGCAACAACCGGCTTCAGCTCGGCATATTTCATGTCGACGCTTAGCGGCGACAAGTCGTCTGCATGCCGCTGTGCGAGCCGCGCCGACAGTTGTCGCAGCGGACTCAGGCCCCGGCGTACCGCGAGCCAGACCGGAAACAGGACCACCGGAATGGCAATGAGCAGCGAGGGCAGGAGGTCGCTACCCAATAACGACAAGGCCGATGTATCGCTCAGGCGCGGTTCGCCAAAGCGAAGTCGCCAAGGGCCTGCCGCTGCCTGTGTGACGCGAAAGTGCCGGCCATTGATCAGTTGCTCGCGCTGTCCGGTGGAAGGCGCGTCAAGTGTGGTGTGACCCAGTTCGGGAGTGGCGTAGATGCGCTCACCGGCTTTGCTGACCAGTTCGATCAGCAGGATGCCCTCGAGCCTGTTTTGCTTGCGTGCCATATCGGACTGACGCTGGATGGTTTGTAGCACGACGACGGCGTCGTGCGAGGCGGTGATCGGTTCCAGCGATGCGCCGACCACTTGCACCGCCTTTACCAGCGCCGAGTCTGGCCCCGGTGAAAATTCGCGGCGGAATTCCAGGTAGTTTTGCGCCAGCAACACCACCCCAACCAGCGCCACGGCCAGCAGCAGCGAGCCCACCACGCGGCGCGTCAGGCTGGGCTGTAACCATAGGTGTGCGCGCGACATCAGACGACTTGCAGCATGTAGCCCACACCGCGCACCGTGTGGATCAGCGGCGCACCAAGTTTGCGCCGCAGGTTGGACATATGCACTTCGATAGCACCGAAATCCAGCGGGTCGCCAAGCGGCTCCAGCCTTTGCGCGATCTGCGCCTTGGCTACGACCACGCCTGGCTCGCGGGCAAGTTCGAGCAGCAAGCGGAATTCGCGCGGCGATAATTCCAGCACAGCGCCATCAAGTCGTGCCACGTAGCGCCGGGGTTCAATCTCCAGACGACCGAGGGTCCAGATATCGTTGGCCTGCTGCGCGGTGCGGCGCAATACCGCCCGGATACGCGATACCAGTTCGGGTGTCGCAAACGGCTTGATCACGAAGTCATCCGCGCCGCCGTCCAGCCCGTTCAAGCGGTCTTCAAGTGCAGTCCGTGCCGTGATCACGATGATGGGTAGCGTCACGCCGGTGCGGCGTAAGCGTCTCGCCAACCCACACTCCCCATACCCGGGGTTTTCAGGTAAGCGCAGCCTCTGCCCGCCAGCGATGCGGCAGCAGTTCACCAATGCGGCTAGCT
>JAXMFR010000046.1:0-20797 GCA_046347685.1 Chitinivorax sp. | reverse complement strand
ATTTGTCGAGGCGCTCACGCTCGACAATGATGCCGGTCGGTGGTCCCTTGAAGGTTTTGACGTAAGCCACCGGCAGGCGGATATCCTCCAGACGGCAGGCCTTCAGCGGCTTGAAGCTGAACACGTTGCCGATCAGCGATGCAGTCAGGTTGGCAATCGAGCCTTCTTCAAACAGGATCAGGTCGTAAGACACATAGGCGAAATACTGCTGCTCGGTCGGCGTGCCCGGGCCGGTGTTCGGCACCGGCTCAACACGATAGGCCTTGGCGCGATAGCTGTCGCAGGCCGTCAAGCGATCAGTCCACACCACCGTCCAGGTGGCGGTGGACGATTCGCCGGCTACGGCAGCGGCAGCCTCCTCCGCGTCCACGCCCTCTTGAGGCGTGATGCGGAACAGGCAGATTACGTCGGTCTGTTTCGGTTCGTAATCTGGCTCCCAGTAACCCATCTGCTTGTATTTCAGAACCCCGGCGGCATACCGCTTCTTGGCGTCGGTAACCGGTGCATCCGTCATGCTGTTCATGCTTGTCTCCTCGCTCCGTGTTTTTGCATTGGCGCCAATGTAGCGCCGGCAATCATTAAGTGAAAGCAAATGTTATTAATGTTAAAATTAAGTAATTACTTAATACAAACATTCGAATAGCATGAGAGGCATAACAATCAGGCAGTTACAGATTTTCGCCGAGGCAGCCAAACAGCGGTCATTTGCCCGCGTGGCAGAAAATCTGCACATTTCTCCCGCTGGCGTGTCGCTGCAAATCAAGCAACTGGAGCAACTGGCGGGATTGCCCTTGTTCGAAAGGGTGGGTCAGCGCACCGATCTGACCGAGGCTGGCGAGGTACTGTTGCGTTACGGCGTGACCATTCTTCAGGCGGTGCACGATGCCGATGAAGCGTTGTCTGTGCTGAAAGGCTTGCAGGGTGGGCGCATTCGCCTTGGTGTGCTGAGTACCGCCAAGTATTTTGCCCCCCGACTGATTTCCCGCTTTCGCAATCTCTATCCCGGCGTACAGGTCAGCCTGGCCGTAAACAATCGCGAAGCCATTCTGCAGCAATTGCTCAACAATGATATTGATATCGCCATCATGGGGCGCCCGCCGCAAGGCATGGACATGGTAGGCACGGCATTTGCCGATCATCCGCTGGTGATTGTCTGCCACCCCCAGTACGCGCTGGCGAACGGCATGCCGATAGACCCGCAACAATTGGCAGGGGAAAACTTTCTGGTACGAGAATCTGGATCCGGCACTCGCACGGCAATGGAACAATTCTTTGCCGATGCCGGCATGACCATTCGACCGGATATGGTGTTGCCGAGTAACGAAACCATCAAACAGGCAGTGATGGCGGGTTTGGGCATCGCCTTCATTTCCCGGCACACCATCGGCCTGGAACTCAAGGCTGGCTATTTGCAGATTCTGCCGGTAAACGGCACGCCGGTGATGCGCGCCTGGCATGTGGTGCGTCGCGCGGCCAAACCGCAAACGCCGATGCTCAAGGCGTTTGAAGAATTGCTGCTGCAAAGTGGTCAGGATTTGCTCAGCGAATAGCAAGCCAGGGCAGCAATCGGTATCTCAAGCGCTTGAGTAGATCAGGTCAGGCGTCTGGCGCCACGGTTGCTGCCAAAACAGCGCAATTGCTTATACTGGGGTATTGGCCTCAGACAATTCACACCATGCGCGAGATTGCTCATAACCAGGCGGATCAGGACTTCTACTCCCAGCTGCGGCAACTCAGCAACCGTATCCTGCGCATAACCTATAGTGGAGGGTTGATCGGCACACTGCTCATGCTGCTTACGCTGCTGATCAAACTGTGGCAAACCGACGCTCCCTCCACGGCCGATCTTGTCCGTGCCTTCAACGTTGGCTTCGCGGCCAGCCTTTGTGCACTGTGCCTGTATCTATTACATCGTGGTCATGTCAGTCTTTCTGCCAGGCTCTTCGGCGGAATCTTGCTGCTTTATTTTCTGAGTGTGCCTTACTGGCTGCACACGGGTGTCTACTCCATCGGCTTGTTGGCGATGGTAATCGTGATCGTGCTGGCGGCTTTTGTCGGCAAAACCCACAGCGCCATGATCATTGCCGCAGTCTGCTCTGCCAATGCGCTGTTATTGTTTTTCCTGCAAAACAGTGGCCGACTGACACTGAATCCGGCCAACATGCCACCGGTCATGTTCATTAGTGTCGTCCTGGTCCTGACCTACATGTTGACTGCGTGGATTAGCAGTCGCTATTCGCGACTGTTTCGCGAAGCGCTGATTCGGCTCGAAAAAACCAAACATCACCTGCAGCAAAGCATTGATGAACTCAACCAGCGCGAGCAGGAGTTGACCCAGGCGAAAATCGAAGCAGAGAAGGCCAACCAGGCAAAATCACGCTTTCTGGCCACCATGAGCCACGAAATCCGCACACCGATGAACGGCGTACTGGGCATGGCTCAGCTACTTCAGCAACCGGGCATTGAAGAGGAAAAACGGATTGAGTACGCACGCACGATTGTCGACTCAGGCACCGCCTTGCTCTCGATTCTCAACGACATACTGGACTGGTCAAAGATCGAAGCAGGCAAGATCGAGCTGGAAACGACAAGCTTCGAAGCGAAATCAGTCGCCAACGAGGCACTGGCCATTTTTACCCACGCTGCGCAGCAAAAGGGTCTGCAACTGCTGTCAGAGCTGCCGCCTCAGCCTTGCCCTGCCATGGGCGACCCAACCCGGCTCAGGCAAATTCTGATCAACCTGATTGGCAACGCCATCAAATTTACCGCCAAGGGCGCGGTGAAGCTGAAACTGGAAATGGAAACACATCCGGCACAGCAGATCCGCCTGCGCTTTGCCGTGATCGACAATGGCATCGGCATTTCTGCCGAGCAGCAGAAAAAACTATTTCAGCCGTTTACCCAGGCTGACGACAGCACCACACGCAAATTTGGAGGCACCGGGCTGGGGCTGGCAATCGTGCAGCATTTTGTAGAACTGATGGGCGGAAAGATTGGCATCGTCAGTGAAATCGGCCAGGGCGCGACGTTCTGGTTTGAAATTACGCTACCGCAGGCAGAGCCAGGCACATTCCCTGCAACGCCTGCGTTAACGGCTCAGGAACAGCAGCTCTCGGGTAGAATCCTGCTGGCGGAAGACAATCCAGTTAACCAGATGGTATTGAAAGCAATGCTGAATCGACGTGGGCTTGAGGTTGTGAGCGTCGAAGACGGCGTTCAAGCAGTTGCCAAGGCCTGCAGCGAGGAAAAATTCGATCTCGTGCTGCTCGATTGTCAAATGCCCTTGCTGAACGGCCCGGATGCAGCAAAACAAATACGTGAATGGGAGCAGCAACAAAAACGCCCGGCCATCCCGATCGTTGCCGTTACCGCCAATGCCTTCGATGAGGATCGAGCTCTCTGCCTGGAGTCGGGAATGGACGATTTTCTCAGCAAGCCAGTTGATGCCGAGCGACTGCAGCAGATGTTGATACGCTGGTTAGAATCCTCGCAATAAAGCGACCAAGGCTCTTACCGCTGGAATCACAACCGCACGCTTAGCGCGGCATATTGCCTGTCCATCCTGCCAATCTTTTACAGCCGATACAGCTCCGCTGTGTTGCCCCCTCCACGCCGCAATAAAAGCCAAACACAAACCGTACGTTGCCGTTGTAGCCGTCTTTCTCACTGGCAAACCATAGAGTCAAGCAGAGTTTGATTCAACAACGACTAGCGGCATAAAGCAGCAGCCAAAAACGAAAATGCCTCGCAGATTTGCGAGGCATTTTTGTTGGCCACCGGTACAGCCTGCTTGTGGCAAGCTGCCCGGGGCTAGGCCATTACCGATCAGGCGGCCTTGGTTTCGCCTTTGGCGAAGAAGCTTGCAATGTACAGCAACAGACCCAGCAGGAACACTACGCCGGTGAATTCACGCAGCCAGTAGAACAGCTTGATCTGGTCCTGTGCCACCATGAACGGCATCGGGTTTTCCGATACGCGTTGCAGCCAAACCTGCAGGATGCCGGCAGCGGTCAGGAACAGGGTGATGAATACCATGGCGATGGTCATCAACCAGAATGCCCACATTTCCATCTGCTGAGCACGCTCCGAGTTGGCAGCGCGACCACGCAGAACCGGCATGGCGTAGGAGATGATGCACAGAACCACCATTGCATACGCACCGTAGAAAGCCATGTGACCGTGAGCAGCAGTGATCTGGGTGCCGTGGGTGTAGTAGTTGACCGGAGCCAGGGTGTGCAGGAAGCCCCATACACCAGCACCGAGGAACGACATTACACCAGTACCCAATGCCCACAGGGTGGCAGCTTTGTTCGGGTGTTCACGACGACGACGGTTAACCATATTGAAGGCAAACACAGTCATCATGAAGAACGGAATCGGTTCCATGGCAGAGAACACGCTACCCCACCACTGCCAGTATTCCGGTGTACCGATCCAGAAGTAGTGGTGACCAGTACCGATGATGCCGGTGATCAGGGTCATGGCAATAATCACATACAGCCATTTTTCGATCACTTCACGGTCAACGCCAGTTACCTTGATCAGCACGAAGGCCAGCAACGAACCCAGAATCAGTTCCCACACGCCTTCCACCCACAGATGCACTACCCACCACCAGAAATATTTATCCAGTACCAGGTTGGCCGGGTTGTAGAACGAGAACAGGAAGAATACCGCCAGGCCCCACAGACCGAGCAACAGCACCAGGCTGATACTGGTTTTACGACCAGCCAGTACAGTCATGGAAATGTTGAACAGGAATGCCAGCGCGACGATAACGATACCCACCTTGGTCACCAGCGGCTGCTCGAGGAACTCGCGGCCCATGGTTTCAATCAGGTCGTTACCGGTCAGCTTGGCCAGGGTGGCATACGGCAGTGCCAGATAACCCACGATGGTCAGCGCACCGGCCACCAGGAATATCCAGAACATCAGTAACGCCAGCTTGGGACTGAACAGCTCTCTTTCAGACTCCTCGGGAATCATGTAGTAAGCCGCCCCCATGAAGCCAAACAGCAGCCACACGATCAGCAGGTTGGTGTGAACCATACGGGCCACGTTGAACGGGATTTCCGGAAACAGGAAGTCCCCCCAGACATATTGCAGCCCCATGATCAGGCCGAACAGCACCTGACCCAGGAAGAGGCCGATTGCCGCGATGAAATAAGGCTTCGCGACTGCCTGTGATTGGTATTGCATAGTGAGAATCTCCTAAGCGCTTTTTGTACGTTTCGTCTCGAACACTCAACCCTGGATGTTGGGCGGCCAGTTGTTGGTATTGATTTCCGAGCTGTATTTGAGGAACTGTGCAATATCTTCCAGCTCTTGGTCGGTCAGATTGAACTGCGGCATGCTGCGACGACCTGGAATACCTTCAACCGGACGGCTCTTGATGAAACCCTTGATCGCCTCGGTGCTGTTGCCAAAACGCTTGTAAACATTACCCAGTTCCGGTGCGAAGTAAGCACCCTCACCCAGCAACGAATGGCAACCGATACAGTTGCGCGTTTCCCAGATTTTCTTGCCGCGCACGACCGATTCGGTCAGGTTGGCACGATTGTCACGCTTGGGCAGCGTCTGCATCGAATCAAATGTCAACGCCAGAAACAACAGGAAGAAAAATGTTGCCCCACCGTAGAAAATGTTCCGAGCAGTCGACTTGGTAAACGTCGAACTCATTTCATTTCACCCCTTTCTTATTGAACCCCTATCAGCCTCCGGGCATCGTGTTACCACTCACCACAACCGGAGATTCAGATGGCCAGGCTCCTTCTGCCAATCACATCACAAACATGAACAGAAGGTTTATTGCCAACGTGGCGCTATTCTCCGGATTTAGCGAGGTTGCCCGCATTGACTTTTATCAAGGGCAGGCAGGGAGGCCGCACCATATTGAGGCGCAGATGAGCAAAAACAAGAAATCCAGGCAAAATTATTCGCATATGGCACAAAGCTGCCGGCAACAATGGCTGAAAATCAGAAGTAGCCGCTCCAGCCCGCCAGCACGCCCACCCTTTCGCCATGGGCATCATTGCGCCAATTGGCCTCCAGCCGCAGAGACTGATTGCGTTGCAACTGCCAGCGCTGATTCAACTCGACCCGCGACACGGTCTGCACATCGCCCGCGAGAAAGCGCATGCTGCCGCCCTGTAATTGCACACGCCACGCGGGTGTAAGGTCCAGCAAAGCACCCAGCGTTCCGCCCAGGCCTGCGGCGTAACCTTGATCCAGGCTGTGTCCGGTCATCAGCCGCGTGTCGACAAAGGCATAACTGATCCAACGGCTGTGCCAGTCCCACGCCAGCCCCGGCCCGCCAGATATCTGCGCAACCATGTGCTCGTCTTGCTGCAACAGGCCACGATACTGGTTCAGGCCAAACTGCACACGCCATGACTTGCCGCCCAGCAAGCTGTTGCGCGGCACCAGCGACTGGATGTCGACCGGCGTGAAATATTGCAGACGCAAGCCGCGCCCTTCCACCTGGCGCAGCGCCAGATCAAAAAACTGCAGCTGGGCACCACGATTGAAGCCTGCTTCCGGGTCGAGCAGATCGTGATAGGCCGGACGCAGGCGCAGCTCGCCTATTGCCTTCCGATCATCGCTACCCAGCGCCACGTGTACGCGCCCCGAAAAATGCCCCTGATCCGGACGCACTGACGGTGCAGCCACCTCCGGAATCGTCACCGCCGGGGCCTGGCTGCGTGCCAACAATAGTTTACGACTGCGCGACAAGGCCTCGGACTGGGTAATGCGTTCACGTGGAACCAGATAAGTCAGGTACAAATCGGCCAGCTCCAGCACTTCAGCACGCCGCTCTGGTGCCAGCGGCGCACTGGCGTCTGGCGAAGCGCTGCCTATTGCCAGCTGCTGCGCCAATTGCAGCTCGGGCGCGGATAGCCGGGCTGCACGTTGTTCAATGGTGCTGGCATTGCTGGCTCGATAGGCAACCCGCTTCAGCAGCCCGGGCGTTTCCGTCACGGCGCGCACCGTATCCGAAGGAATTGCGTACCAGACAAAACGATCAGTCAACGCCAATGATGGCCGGGCCACATCCAGCAGCGATAACAGATGGTAGGCACAGTTTTCGTCAAAAAAGAAATAGTCAAAGCGGATCGGCCCCAGCTCCCACACATGCTGCAGCACCCGCTCCACCTCCGTCTGGGTCAGGTTCAGCTCGTATTCCCAGACATCGCGGTTTTCGATGTCGTTGTATTCCGCCACTTTCAGGTAGTAAGGCATGCTGGCAAAAGCGCCAGGGTACAAGCCCGCCAGCCCTTTCAACGCGAACATGAAGCCTTCATCCGAGTTACCCACTGCTGCGTAACTGATGGTGTATGCGAGCAACCGGTTGCTGTCGTTCTGGCCCACGGCATCGACGCGGAACATGGTGTGCCCGTACATCGATGCCGGACTATTGAGATAGGCAGACGGAAACACCAGCGTCAGCCCGGCAGGATTCATCGCAGCGCGCCAGTCCTCGTAACGCCGACAGGGTTGCGCCGGCATTCGGGCCGGGTCAAAAGCCAATTGCTGCTGCAACCAGCGAAAACGCGCAACAAAGCGGCATTGCGGATTTTGTTGCTTTTCGGATTCTTCGATATCAGAGAAAAAGGCGGCAAGCGTCGCATCCAGCTCCGCTTGCGGATCGGTATTACCTTGCGGCGCATTGAAAAAAACAGGATCGTCGGCAAGACTGCGCCAATGCCCGGTTAAAGGCTGGCGCTTGTAATGCAGTAGATTGAGCCACATCGAGTCGGCGGCCAGTCCCCGCTGCCGGGCCTGCTGCTGCAAATCGGCCAGATAATCGGCACGGGCCGGCATACCCGATAACAACAGTAACAACAGTGACAATCGCAACAACATTGGCAACACCGAGGGACAGGATCTCAAGCAGGAACGCAACGATGGCGCGCAAGAAAAAGCCCAGCGCAAAGCACTGGGCCGGGCCAAGCTCAGATCAACCTAAAAACCGCAGTTGGCGCATATGAATTCGGCCAAATCCAAGGCAGGATAAGGGCTTCGTAGCTATTTCAGGAGTCACCCAATGGGTGAAGCAAAACGCAAGCTCGTTAAACGCAAAGAATCAATCGTCATGCTCTGCGGTGCAAACGGTGGTAGCCGTGTGCAAGTTCGCTGGGAAGCGGAAAGCGCTGCCACACCGATGGGGCAACTGGCGTACTTCATCGAGTTCCTGACGCTTTCCGGGCTATGGTCGCGCTGGATTGAAAGTTGCCCGCTGGCTACACGAGAATCCGAACGCCCCAGAGCAGGGCGAAGTGCTGGGGACCTGGATGCTATCCATTCTCTCAGGCCATCGCCGTTATGCGCACGTGACCGGCATCCGCTGTGACGGAGTGAATCCTGCACTACTGGGGATGGGCAAAGTCATCTCTGAAGACGCGCTGCGCAGCGCGCTCAAACACATCGCGCAATTGGCCAATCGGGCGGTTCAGCCTGGCTGGAGCAACACCTCTCGGAGAGTGTGGCGCCATTTGCTCGATACGCCATGGATCTGGATATCGACACCACGATCAAACTTCGCTCTACGGTCACCAGCAAGGCGCGTTACCGGGCTACAACCCGAGAAAGCCCGGGGCGCCCCTCACGCTTATCACACCTACCTGATGGCCGGATTGCGGCAAGGTGCTGGGCGTTGACGTGGCCGCCGGCAACGAACACACAGCAGGGCATGCCCAACCGGGGCTGCTGAAGATTCTGGATGCACTACCGGCCGCATAAACCCCAGGCTGGTACGTGGCGACAATGCCTTTGGCAACGACGCATTGCTTACTGAACTGGGGCGCGTACGCAGCCTATCCTGAGCAAGCTCAAGCTGACGAAGAACGTCAAACGTTACATCGGCGCCCTGTTCCCGTCAATCAGCTGGGTCGATGCCGGCCAAGGCTGGGAAGGGCAGGACGGCGAACTCACGCTCACAGGCTGGCATGGCAAGCTGCTGTGGTCTGCGCCGCGCACTCAAAGGCGAAATGCTCCTGGCCGGCCAGGACGATGATGGCCAACAGGTGGCGTTCGTGGAAGCGGATCGGCGCGCCGGCAGGGGCATCACCGGTTACGAATACGCCGTGCTGGTCACCAACACCGACTACGCGATAGTGAGTCTGGCCCAGCTCTATCGTGACCGGGCGGACGCCGAGAATGCCTTCGATGAACTCAAGAACCAATGGGGTTGGGGTGGCTTTACCACACGCGATCTGGCCCGTTGCCAGATTACCCGCTCAAGCAGTGGCGCTGATTACAACTGGGTGGAGCCTGTTCGTGCGTCTGGCCAACCCGCAGGCGCTGGCGTGAAGCGATCACCTCACGTCCCTGGCTCATGTCCTCGGTGGGGCGCAGAACCGAACACGCAGGGCAAACCACGATTACGCTGACTGGATTGCACGCGCATTTCGACAAGGCGCGGGCAGCGCTGATGCGTGTCTCTGCGCAGCTTCAAGCCTGGGTAGCCACAACTACGGAGCAGTTCAATTCGCGTGCTGTCTGGCTCCTGATCTGCGAGCACCTCAAACGCACATTGACCGGGATTGCCCCGCCTCCAACGGTCGGATTTCTCCAAAATAATGCTGACGGAATGGGGTAACTACGGTTTTTAGGATCAATCAGATCGATGCGCTGTAGCGGGCCAGCGTGGCGTCGGCTGCCAGCACGTCACGCAGATTGCTCATGATGTCTTGTGCCGACAACATGTCTGCATTGTAGATACGGGCAAAATTGTCTTTGGTAGTGCGGAAGAATGCCGACTTGTCTGCAGCATCGATATGCATCAGGCTCGCCAGCGCTTCCAGGCTTTCACCCTGGCCGGCCGACATATCACGTGCCAGTTTCGAGCTGTTACCTTCGATGTAGGCAGACACCTTCCAGTTGGAACGAACCACTCCGTCCTGAGTACAACCGACAGTACCGAAAGTGATGCCGAAAGTCTGGTTGCCGGTGGAACCGTTGGTGGTCACCGCCAGAATCTGCGGCGCAATGCCCTTCTGACCATCGAACAGCTTGGAACCGAAGCCGCAGCCCCCCACGTTGTCCGCTGCTGCTACCGAAGCCAAGCCCATCAATGCTGTCGCCACCAGAATTTTTTTGCTCATAATCAATCTCCATCTTCAAAGAATTCGGTACATTCACCCGACGCCCGAGCCTGCTTGTATTGCGCTTGCAGGCAAACGCAAAACGCTGCGCCGCAAATCACTATAGCAAGCGAAAGCGTGGACGCACCAAGAAAGCGCAAGCCAGCTGCATGCTACACTGGCCACAGTGTTGGATTTTTGCATCACTTTCATGAAAAAAGACGGACAAATGGACTATTTCCCGATATTCCTCAACATTCGCGACCAAGCCTGCCTGGTAGTAGGCGGCGGAGATGTCGCGGCACGCAAGGCCGGGCTGCTGGCCAAGGCTGGCGCCAAGATAACGGTAGTGTCCCCTCAACTCGGACCGGAACTGGCCGAGGAACTGGCCCATGGCCGGATTCAACATCTGGAGCAAACTTTCCAGCCACAGCATCTGGATCAGGTGGTGCTGGCGATTGCCGCCACCGATAACGAAGCGGTCAACCGCGAGGTGGCCGATGCCGCCCGTCAACGCAAATTGCCGGTGAACGTGGTCGATCAACCCGAGCTATGCAGCTTCATCATGCCCGCCATCATCGACCGTTCGCCGGTCGTGATGGCGGTATCCACCGGCGGCGGCGTGCCGGTGCTGGCGCGGCTGATTCGCGGCAAGCTGGAAGCGATGATTCCTTCCACTTATGGTGATCTGGCACAACTGGCAACGGATTTCCGCGACCGTGTCAAAGCCAAATTTACCGATATCCAGTCGCGCCGTATTTTCTGGGAAGACGTGCTGCAAGGCCCGATTGCCGAGAGTGTGTTTGCCGGCCAGATCGAACCGGCGCGTGCCGCGCTGGAAAGAGCGCTGGAAGCTGCAGACAACACGCCGATGAGCAAGGGCGAGGTGTATCTGGTGGGGGGTGGTCCGGGTAACCCGGATCTGCTGACTTTCCGTGCGCTGCGGCTGATGCAGCAAGCGGATGTGGTGTGTTACGACGCGCTGGTAGCGCCAGCCATTGTTGACCTGTGCCGTCGCGACGCAGACCGCATTTACGTTGGCAAACAAAGCAGCAACCACGCGCTGCCGCAGGATGATATCAACCTGCTGCTGGTGAAACTGGCCAAGGAAGGCAAACGGGTATTGCGCCTGAAAGGCGGCGACCCGTTCATTTTCGGCCGTGGCGGCGAGGAAATCGAAACCCTGGCGGAGCACGGCATTCCCTTCCAGGTGGTGCCGGGCATTACCTCGGCACAAGGCGCGTCGAGTTACGCCGGCATTCCGTTGACGCACCGCGACTATTCGCAGTCGTGTGTATTTGTTACCGGCCACCGTCGCGAAGGCAGCGAAGACCTGAACTGGAACATGCTGGTCAGCCCGGATCAGACTGTCGTCATCTACATGGGCATCGGCCAGTTGCCGGAAATCGTCGGCAAGCTGTTGCAACACGGCCGCGCCGCCAACACGCCGGTCGCGATTGTCGAAAAAGCCACGCGCCCGGATCAGCGCGTTATCATCAGCACCCTGGCCGAGCTGCCGGAAGCCGCGCAAAGAGAACAGGCCAAGGCGCCGGCACTGATCGTGGTGGGTGATGTGGTGAAACTGCACGGCAAACTCAACTGGTTTGGCAAGCAGCAGGCCTAATCGAAACTGCACCGACCCGCGCCGATGGCAAGCCCTCGCCCCTGAAGCCCGCTCTGGAACTGGCTTGCAGCCTGGTCTACAAGCCACGCCCCGCTTGCCATGCAGCTCGGACTATACTGACAGTGCAAGCTTTATCGTGGATGTCGACCGTGAAAATCTTCCGCCTTGTTTTTGCAGCCCTGCTCTACTGCGCCAGTCAGGCACAGGCAGATGAGTTTTTGTTTTTCTGGATACCGCAAAACGGCAATAGCGATTATATGCAACGCCGCTACGACGAATATGAGCGCGGCAACGCGGGCCGTGAAGTAGAACGCCTGCGGGATTCGCTCGGCATCATCGATCAGGACGGCCAACGCTACACGCACCCCGACCCCAACAGCAATCGCGCAATCGACGAGCAATGGCGACGGGAAGGTTATGAATTACTGTTTGATGAACAACGGCATTTACCCGGAACCAACCTAGAGCCCGATTACCGCGGCAGAGAATAAGCGGACACGCCGCGCCGCCCTGATCCGGAAGACGTCAGAAATGAGATCGTTGCTACTGCCGATTTGCCTGTTGTTGAGTGCGTGCAGCGCACAGCAGGGGTATTACGCCGGACAGGCCTGGCAACGTCATGAATGCGACAAATACCTCAATAAGACTGACTACGATACCTGTATGCAGCATACCGGCGGCAGTTATGACGACTACCGGCGCCAAACCCGGCAGTAACGCAGCTTAGCCGGCAAGCGACGCCGCACGAGTCAGTGTTGTGCTGGCTTGTACCAAACCCAGTCGTTCAGCGATAAACGCCACTGCCTGCTGAATCGCCTGATCCGCCTCCGGCATCATTCCGCCCAGCAGCGGCCAGTCATGCCACATGCCCTCGCCCAGCTGCAACTGCGCAGCCACACCGGCATGCTGCAGCCGCGCGTGCAGCAACTCGACCTCGTTGCGCAGCACTTCTTCCGACCCGAGCTGGATCAGGATCGGCGGAAAATCGTCAAAATGGCCGTACAACGGCGAAATCAGCGGATGGCGCGGATCTTCGCCGGCACAATAGTGGCTGGCCAACGATTCGATCCAGGCCACGTCGACCAGCGGATCAACATCGGCCAATTTTTCGATCGACGCACACGACAGGCTCAAATCCACCCACGGCGACATACAGAACAAACCGGCCGGCAACGACAGGCCCAATTGCCGCAACATCATGCAACTTGCCAGCGCCAAACCACCACCGGCAGAATCACCGGCCAGCACAATCTGCTGCGGCGCCACGCCTTGCGCCAGCAGCCAGCGATACACCTTGACCACATCCAGCAACGGCGCCGGGAACGGGTGCTCCGGCGCCAGGCGATAATCCGGCACCAATGCACGACAGCCCAGACCTTTTGCCAACCGCGCAACCACATTGCGATGGCTCTGCGGCGAACCGATGCAATAACCGCCCCCATGCAGATACAGCAACACCGGCGAATTCGGCGCATGACCAACACTCACCCACTCGGCCGGCACGCCGTCACAGTCAACGTTTTCAGTCTTGCAGCCCCATGGCAACAAGGCCAGCCCGGCCAGCTTGTCGAGCCACCAGCGTTGTTGCTGCAGCGTGGCGCTCGGGCTCAGGCGCGGACGCAAGACATGACGGGTAAACGACTTCTGAAAACGGGCACGCAGACTGATCATTCATCACCTCGTGATTGGCGGGCGGAAGCGGCCCGACTGTCGACACAATTAACAGTTTGACTGTAGGACAATTTAATCAAAAAGAAAGAATTTCTGATCGAGATCAATTCCCGTTCAGCCTTTTGCCCGCTCGCGCCATCATGGTTGACCAACGTCAATGTTGGCAGCCGCAAGTCACGGCAACATCCGCCTCATCAAGGTTGACCGGCATGGGTGGCGGGTGGTCCGTCCCGCGGTGCAACCGGATTTTGCAGGAGAATAATCATGTGGGTTCGTATCGCGATGACACTGGCCGGAATCAGCTGCCTGTGGCTGGCAATCCCTGCCGAAGCGCAACTCGACCCGGCTCCGGCAACCGTGGTTGTGGCGCAGGCACAACGCTGAGCCAGCGAGAGCAACGTGCACCACTTCAGGCTCGCTGCCTATTTGTTTTTCCCCACCTGTCTGGCAACCCTGCTGTTTTGCACGGGCGTGGCCGTGGCTAGCGAAAATCCGCCGCCACAACGCCAGCAGGCCCTACTACACTTGTTGAAACAGGATTGCGGCTCGTGCCACGGCATGAGCATGAAAGGCGGGCTGGGCTCGCCACTCACCGCTGCAAGCCTGGCCGACAAGCCGGATGAAAGCCTGGTGGCCACCATCCTTTATGGTCGCCCCGGCACAGCAATGCCGCCGTGGAAACCATTCATGACAGAACAAGAAGCCCAATGGCTCGTGGAGATACTCAAAAATGCACAAACCAATCCTGCGCAGTAGCGGGCTGGCGCTGCTGACGGTTTTGCTGGGCGCCTGCGCCAGCACGACACCCGACGCCACCACACGTGGCACCGGCGATATGGGCGTGGTAATTGAACGTGCCGTCGGCAAAGTTCAGATCGTCGAAAACAGTGGCGATACCAAACTCGGCGAAGTGGCCGGGCTGGGCGATCTGTCGCACGCGCATGTGGTGTTTTCGCGCGACGCACGCTTCGCCTATGTATTCGGCCGCGATGGCGGCCTGTCCAAGGTTGATCTGCTGACCCGCACGCTGGTCAAGCGCGTGGTGCAGGCCGGCAACAGCATTGGCGGCTCGATTTCGCAAGATGGCACGCTGATCGTGTCGCAGAACTACGAACCGGGCGGCATCAAGGTATTTTCCTCCGACACGCTGGAACAACTGGCCGACATACCCGCCAGTTACGGCACGACCGGCGCCCGCTCGAAAGTGGTCGGCTTGGCCGATCTGCCCGGCAATCGTTTTGTTTATGCACTGTTTGATGCCGGTGAAATCTGGGTAGTCGACCTGAAAGATCCGCGCCAGCCGAAAATCAGCAAATACGCCAATATCGGCAAACAGCCTTACGACGGGCTGGCGACTCAGGATGGGCGCTATTTCATGGCCGGACTGTTTGGTGAGGATGGCATTGCGCTGCTCGATCTGTGGAACGAATCGGCGGGAGTAAAACGCATTCTCGCCAATTACGGCAAAGGCGAGGAAAAGCTGCCGGTTTACAAGATGCCGCATCTGCGCGGCTGGTCGGTGGCGGGGGGCAATGCCTTTCTGCCCGCCATTGGCCGCCACGAAGTATTGGTGGCGGACACCAGCACCTGGCAAGAGGCAGCGCGCATCCCCGTCTACGGCCAACCGGTATTCGTGATGGCCGAACCAACGCATCGCCGCGTCTGGGTCAACTTCGCTTTCCCGCATAACGACACCGTACAGATCATCGACGTGCCGAGCCGCAAAGTGATCAAGACCCTCAAACCCGGCAAGGCGGTGCTGCATATGGAGTTCACCGGACGCGGCGACGAGTTGTGGCTGTCGGCGCGCGACGACAACACAGTGGTAATTTATGACACCAGCACGCTGGAAGAGAAAAAACGCCTGCCGGCCGACAATCCTTCGGGCATTTTCTTTACCTGGCGCGCCAACCGGATCGGCATGTAAGCGGAGCCCACCATGACCGATCTCGATCTGGCCCTGCTCAACAACTACCAGCGCGCTTTCCCGCTGTGCTCGCGCCCCTATGCCGAACTGGCGCAACAGTTGCAAATCAGCGAAGGCGAAGTGCTGCAGCGACTGCTGCAGCTGAAGCAAGCCGGCAGCATCAGCCGTATCGGCCCGGTGTTCCGCCCCAACAGCATTGGCGTATCGACATTGGCCGCGCTGGCGGTGCCGTCGGCGCAACTGGAACAGGTAGCGGCGCTGGTCAACGCCTACCCGCAAGTCAACCACAACTACCAGCGCGAGCATGACTACAACCTGTGGTTTGTTGCCACCGCCGATGAGCCTGCGCGCCTGGCCAGCACGCTGGAGCAGATCCGCAGCGAAACCGGCTGCCCTCTGCTCGATCTGCCTCTGGTGAAGGATTATTACATCGATCTGGGTTTTGACCTGGGCGGCGGCAAGGTTGCCCAGCGGCAACCGCAGGCGCACGTCAGCATTCGCCCCAACGCCGCGCAACGCAGCCTGATCGGCATCCTGCAGGGCGGCCTGCCGATGGTGAGCGAGCCCTACCGCGAAATTGCCGAACGACTCGGCACCAGTGAGGTCACTATCCTCGAACAGATCAGCGACTGGCAGAAAGCCGGCATCATCAAGCGCTTCGGCGTAGTCGTGCGCCATCATGAGCTGGGTTACACCGCCAATGCGATGGTGGTGTGGGACATTCCCGATCACCAGGTCGAAGCGGTCGGCCAGCAACTTGCCAAGGATCAGGCAGTCAGCCTGTGTTACCAGCGCCCACGCCGGCTGCCGGACTGGCACTACAACCTGTTCTGCATGATCCACGGCAAGGATCGCGCCACCGTCGAGGCACATATCGAACAGCTGGCACGGCAACACGACCTGCAAAGCATTCCGCGGCAAAGCCTGTTCAGCCTCAAGCGCTTCAAACAGCGTGGCGCACACTATGTACTGGAGAAGGCAGCCTGATGGACGACATCGACAAAGCCATCATCAACAGTTTGCAGGGCGGTTTTCCAATTTGCTCCCGGCCATTTGCCGCCGCAGCCGAGCCATTGGGCTTGAGCGAAGACGAACTGATCCAGCGTATCGCCAATTTGCGCGAAAACGGCACCCTCACCCGCTTTGGCCCGCTGTATCAGATCGAGCGCATGGGCGGCCGTTTCAGCCTGGCGGCGATGGCCATTCCGGCGGATGACTTCGAACGCGTGGCGGAAATCGTCAACGCTTTCCCGGAGGTGGCACACAACTACGAACGTACACACGAGCTGAACATGTGGTTTGTACTCGCAACCGAAACTGCCGACGGCCTGCCTGAAACCATAAAACGCATCGAAGCCGCTACCGGCTATCCGGTATTCAATATGCCGAAGGAGAAGGAATTCTTCGTCAATCTGTATCTGAAAGCCTGAGTATGGGGTATCGCCCGGACGAACTCGACCGCAAGCTGATCGTTGCCACCCAGGGTGGCCTGCCGCTCAGCCCGACGCCTTATGCGGACATTGCGGCGCAACTTGGCATCGACGAGGCCGAGGTGCTGACGCGCATGCAACGGCTGCTCGACAATGGCGCCATCCGCCGCATTGGCGTGGTACCGAATCACTATAAGCTCGGCTACACCTTCAACGGCATGACGGTATGGGATGTCGCCGACGAAGTGATCGATGAACTGGGACAACAGGTTGGCAACCTGCCCTTTGTCAGCCACTGCTACCGCCGCCCACGCCACCTGCCAGATTGGCCCTACAACCTGTTTGCGATGGTGCACGGCAAGACCCGAGCCGAGGTGGATGAACAGATTGCGACCATTCAAACCTTGCTGGGCGAGGCATGTCGCCAGAGCGATGTATTGTTCAGCCAACGAATCCTGAAAAAAACCGGCCTGCGTCTACAATTGTAAAGTTCATTTCCGTTGCGGAGACTTTACTGATGCAATCGCTGTTCCTGCGTATGCGCCTGGTTCACTGGGTCGGCTTCACCCTGCTGATCCTCAGCGCCACATTTTTCACCTCAGATTTAATCGGCAAAGCCATTCAATATATCGTGGCACTGGTGGTACTGGTTCACGATTTCGACGAAAAAAAATGGGGTGTCGATTCGCTCAAATCGCTAGCCAGTTATCTGCAACATTTTGGTCGCAAGGATCTCACCCGTCAGCCCGACTTCGATTCCCGCTTCAACGCGGAAGTCACCCAGGTTCTGAACGCAGTCGACAACTTCCGCGCGGTGATTCGCACAGCCTTGTCGGAAATCAAAGGTTCTTCTCAGGAAAACGCTAATATTTCCTCCAGGCTGCATCAGCTGGCCGGCGAAATCAGCCAGCGACTCGAAGCCGAAGCCAGCTCGGCCTCTGCCGCACAGATGGCAATTGGCAATATCGGTGGTAGCGCCGACGAACTGGCACAGGAAGCAGAACGCAATCTGCAAGTGATCAGCGAAGCCAATAACGTGCTGCAGCAGACCAAGCAGAATGTGCTGCAAATGACGCATTCGCTGCATGCGCATGCCGATACCAACAACAATCTGGCGAGCCAGCTGGATCGGCTGAATACCGATGCCGAGCAGATCAAGCGGGTGCTGGTGGTGGTTTCGGAAATTGCCGAACAGACCAATCTGCTGGCACTGAATGCAGCAATTGAAGCAGCCCGCGCCGGTGAACTGGGACGCGGCTTTGCAGTAGTAGCAGACGAAGTACGCAAACTGGCGGAACGAACCAAGCATAGTCTTGCAGAGATTCACGGCGCGATTACGGCCATCACCAGTGGCATTGATGGCGCCACCGCACAGATGAAGGCGCAGATTCAGACTTTTGAAGTGCTGGAACAAACCGCCGGCGCCGCCGAAAACCAGATTGGCAGCAGTGCCGACATGGTGGCCCAGATTGAAGGCCTGGTTAGCCAGACAGCACGAGTGGCGCGTGCGGTACAGCGTGACCTGCAAGATGTGGCTGGCACCATGGCCGCAGCCGAAAGTTCGGCGCGCAGCAATCAGCAAGGCGCTGGCGAACTGAACAGCGTTGCCCGCGACCTGAAAGGCGTGTCCGACGTGTTGTCGGTCAAGCTGGCAGAATTTACGACCTGAACCCTGGTCGTTGGCATGATGACATGCATGCACCGGGGTTCTGTTTAAACACAAGGCAGGCCCCATGTTTCGTATCAGCCAATACATGCACGAACTGTGCAAACCCACGCCACTCGGCCCCAAGCGCAATCCTCCGGGGCCAGTGGTGATCTGGAACCTGATCCGCCGCTGCAACCTCACCTGCAAGCACTGTTATTCGATTTCCGCCGACAAGGATTTTGCCGGCGAACTGAGCACTGACGAAGTATTCACCGTGATGGATGATCTCAAGGCATTCCGCGTGCCGGTGCTGATCCTCTCCGGTGGCGAACCGCTGCTGCGCCCGGACATTTTCGACATTGCCAAACGCGCCAAGGCCAAGGGCTTTTACGTCGGTCTGTCGAGCAATGGCACGCTGATCAACGAAAGCAATATCGAGCAGATTGCCGAAGTCGACTTCAACTACGTTGGCGTGAGCCTGGATGGCATTGGCGCCACCCACGATAAATTCCGCCGCCTGGATGGCGCGTTTGATGCCTCGATGCACGGTATTCGTCTGGCAAAAAAACTCGGCATCAAGGTTGGTATCCGCTTCACCATGACCCAGGACAACGCGCCGGAACTGCCGCTGCTACTCAAGCTGCTGGATGACGAAGGCCTCGACAAGTTCTATTTCTCGCACCTGAACTACGCTGGCCGCGGTAATAAAAACCGCAAGGACGACGTGATGCACAAGACCACCCGCTGGGCGATGGATCTGCTGTTCGAAACCGCATGGCAAGATGCCCAGAACGGCGGCAGTAAGGAGTTCGTTACCGGCAATAACGATGCCGACGGCGTGTATCTGCAACACTGGGTGGAGCGCAATCTGCCGGATCAGGCCGAAGCCATGCGCGCACGGCTGGCGCAATGGGGCGGCAACTCCTCCGGCATCAACATCGCCAATATCGATAACCTCGGCAATGTGCACCCCGACACCATGTGGTGGAACTACAGCCTGGGCAATGTACGCGAACGGCCGTTCTCAGAAATCTGGCAGGACACCACCGACCCGATCATGGCCGGCCTCAAGCAACAGCCACGGCAGATCAAGGGCCGCTGCGGCCAATGCCAGTTTTTCGACATCTGCGGCGGCAACACCCGCGTACGCGCCTGGCAGATTACCGGCGACCCATGGGAAGAAGATCCTGCCTGTTACCTCGACGATGAGGAGTTGGGCATCAATGCCGGTGGCGAGCGAGTGCCACTGAAACCGTATATTCCGATTCGCCGCACTCCGAACACCATCTGAACACCCACATCATGAACTTATTGCGCTCGACTCTACCGCTGCTGGCACTGGCCAGCAGTGTTTGCCTGGCTGCCGATGATATCCAGCCAGCCAGGCTGTATCAGGAAAACTGCCTGGCCTGCCACGGCCCGGACCGCCTCGGGGCCATGGGCCCGGCGCTGCTACCGCAAAATCTGGAGCGGCTGAAAAAGACAGAAGCACTGAACGTGGTGCGCAACGGCAGGGCTGCGACGCAAATGCCGGCGTTCAGCCCGAAACTCTCGGCTGAACAAACGCAAGCGCTGGTCGATTACCTCTACACCGCACCACCGGTTGAGCCGACTTGGGGTGAAGCACAAATCAACGCCTCGCGCATCGTCCACTTCAAGGCCAGCGAGTTGAAGAACAAGCCGGTGTTCAAAGCCGATATGCAGAATCTGTTCATCGTGGTCGAAGGTGGCGATCATCACGCCACGCTGCTCGATGGCGACAAGCTGGAACCCATCCACCGCTTTGCCACCCGCTTTGCGCTGCACGGCGGGCCAAAGTTCTCACCGGACGGGCGTTATGTGTATTTTGGCTCGCGTGATGGCTGGATCAGCAAGTTCGATATCTGGAACCTGAAAACCGTCGCCGAAATCCGCGCCGGCATCAATACCCGCAACGTTGCCGTTTCCAGCGACGGCAAATCGGTGCTGGTCGGCAACTATCTGCCGCAATCGGTGGTGTTGCTGGATGCCGATCTGAAACTGCAGCACATCTACCCGGTGCAAACCGCCGACGGCCAGACCTCGCGAGTGTCGGCGGTTTATGATGCGGCGCCGCGCAATAGCTTCATCGTCGCCCTGAAAGATGTGCCGGAAGTGTGGGAAATTCCCTATATGGCTGCAGCCAAGGGCAAGAAGGCAAGCACCCCGACCCCACGCACCATCAAGCTGGAAGCGGTACTGGATGACTTCTTCTTCGATCAGGCTTACCAGAACATGATGGGCGCTTCGCGTAGCGGCAAGGCACAGGTGGTCAATCTGGATCAGGGCCGCAAAGTGGCCGATCTGGACATGAGCGGCATGCCGCACCTCGGCTCGGGTATCACCTGGGATTGGCAAGGCACGCCGGTGCTGGCTTCCCCCAATCTGAAAGATGGC
>JAXMFR010000045.1:0-21077 GCA_046347685.1 Chitinivorax sp. | reverse complement strand
ATCGACAATCAGGGGATCCAGATGTGTTCCCTTCAAATCCCGTAAATTGGTCAATGACTCATCCAGTGTCCAGGCCGGCTTGTAGCATCGTGCATGCGTAAGGGCATCAAAAACGTCGGCGACGGCGACGATGCGGGCGTAGATGTGGATTTCTTCGCCGCGCAGGCCTTGTGGGTAGCCGCTGCCATCGTATTTTTCGTGGTGCTGATAGGCGATGATGGCTGCCGCACGCAGGATTGGGCGTTCTGAGCCTTTCAGGAGGTGAAAGCCGATGTCGGGGTGACGCTGCATTTCAGTCCATTCTTCGGCGGTGAGTTTGCCGGGTTTGAGCAGGATGGCGTCGGGGGTGGCGATTTTTCCGATGTCGTGCATCGGCGCGGCGCGGCGGATCAGTTCTGCTTCTTCTTCATCCAGTCCGTGAGCGATTGCCAGCATATAGGATAGTTCCGACATGCGGCGGATGTGGTTGCCGGTTTCCGGTGAGCGTGATTCCACGACTTCGCCTAGGCGATGAATCAGCTCCGACTGGGTGTCAAAAATTTCCCGGTTGAGGTACATGTTCTCGAACGCGAGCGAGACGCTGGTCGAGAAGATGTCGAGCAGCTTGACGTCCAGATCGTCTAGCTGGCGCAGGCCTTTCATATACAGCAGGTTGATTTTGCCTTGTTTGGTCGGGTAATAACCGACAAAACAGTCTTGCTCGAATACCGCGTGTTGTTGTTCCAGTGCATGGGAAAAAATTTCGCGAATATTGTCGGGGATGCCGTGGCTGTTATCGATGGAGCCGATGCTGGCGAGTATTTCGATGTCCGGGTTGTCGCCGTTGCGCAGGGCCGCGATGCCTTGCAGGCGCACCATCATGCTGCATTCATCGAGTTTTAGCAGCGATACCACCTGTTGCAGCAGGCCGCAGGCCAGTTGTTGCAGCGAGCGTTGTTCAAATACCCGTGCCGAGGCTTCGATGACGCGTTCCAGCCCTTCGCGGAAACGCTCCTGATAACGGCGCGCTTCTTCCACCTTCATGATGTCGCGATACGAGCGCAACGCTGAATAGGTGGTGGTGAACAGTTTGCGCCGGGTAAGTTCGGTTTTTTCCTTGTAATCGTTGATGTCGTAATCAACGATGACTTTTTCTTCCGGTGCCTGGCCGGGCTGGCCGGTGCGCAGCACGATACGGGTGAACTGGTTGCCCAGGTTTTCGCGCAGCCACTTCACGACTTGCAGGCCGGCGTCGTCGGTTTCCATCACCACGTCCAGATACATTAACGCGATGTCTTGTTGCTGCGATAACAAATCGCGTGCTTCTGCGCCACTATAAGCGTGCAAAAACTCAACCGGGCGGCCATCCATCTGGAAACCGGCCAGCGCCAGTTCGGTCGCGGCATGCACGTCGGGTACGTCGTCGACGATGAGAATTTTCCAGCCTGGCTCGGCGGGCATATCTTCATCGGCAAACTGTAGCTCGTCGTCGAACATCGGTATCTCTTGGTGGTTTGCCTGTGGTTAAGCAGACGTTGAGGTTATGCGCTTGGGCGCAGTTATTATGCTAGCTGAGCGATGTTGATTCGCCAACCGATGAAAAACTCCGCGATGCCCGCTCGTTATGAACGTTGTGGCGGGGCTTTGTTTTCCGGGCAAACATACCTAAAACTAAAACTATCGACTTTCATGCCTGGAAGTGTTGCCCCGTGAAGATGACCATCGGTAAACGCCTGATTATCCTGCTTGCGTCGGCTATTATCTCGCTGCTTCTGATTGGCGGGATCGGGCTGTTTCAATTCAATCGTGTCAACTCCCAGGTCAGCAGTCTGGCTGATGTCACCTTCCCCAGTGCCATGCTGGCGGGTGAAATTGTCAGCACCTATAAGGATTTTCAGCCCTTATTGCTGGGGCACCTGGCGGAAGAGGATCGGGATCTGCAGGAAGGCTTTGCCAACAAGCTGCGCCGGGAACGCGGGGTGTTGCAACAGCAACTGCAGGCATATGGCGAGTTTGCGCTGGATCCGGAGCAGCGCAAGCTGTATCAGCAGGTGATGGCCAAGGCCAATGTCTATCTGCAGGCGGTGGATGAGACGATGCGTTTTTCGGCGCAGGGCAAGGATGATGAGGCGCAGGCTGCCATGTATGGCAATGTGCTGCCCGCGGCACAGTCGGTGGAAAAACTGCTGCTGCAGATGAAGCAGAATGACCGTAAGGCTGAATCCAGGGCCCGGCAGGAGGTAGAGCGTACCTATGCACGGGCCTTGCTGTTTTTTGGTCTGATTATTGGTGGCGCATTGATCGTATTGCTGGTTGCCGGGATTGCCATGTACCACAGCATCACCCGGCCGCTGGTGACGATGCAGCAGACGGTGCTGCGAATTGCCGATACGCTCGATTTCACCCAGCGTGTGCCACGTGCCAGCCGCGACGAGATTGGCGATACCGTGGCGGCTTTCAATCAGTTGCTTGAGACGGTGCAATCGGCGCTGATCGAGATTGTGGCGGTGATTTCGCGGTCGCGGCAGATGGCTTCGGAAATGCATCAGTCTGCCATGCAAATGGAGCAGGCAGCGGATGCCGGCAGTATCGCCGCTGCCACCATGGAGCGCACCATCGATTCAATGACGTCCAGCATTGGTACGATTACCGATCGTGTTGAAGAAACCAATCAGCTGACCCGGCATTCCGGCGATGTGGCTGCGGAAAGTGATGGGGTGATTCAGGAAACGGTGGCCGATATCAATGCCATGGCCGCTGCGGTGGCCGAGGCTGCGGCACGTATCGAAGCGCTGCATCAGGCCAGTGGCGATATATCCGGCATTGTTGGCGTGATCAAGGATGTGGCCGACCAGACCAATCTGCTGGCGCTGAATGCTGCTATCGAAGCCGCGCGTGCAGGTGAGCAGGGGCGCGGCTTTGCGGTGGTGGCGGACGAGGTGCGCAAGCTGGCGGAGCGCACCTCGCATTCAACCCGCGATATCGTGCAGGTGGTCGACACCATTCAGCAGGGGGCGCAGCAGGCTGTCAACAATATGCAGGCAGTGGTGGCCAGGGTGGATCTGGGCGTGCAGCACGGACAGCACGCTGGCAATGCGGTGCGGCAGATTCGCAGCAGTGCCGCGCAGGTGTTGCAGATGGTTGGCGAGATCACCGCTGCAATCCAGCATCAGAATGATGCCAGCAGCGCCATCAATAACGAAGTTGACAAGCTGGCGCACCGATCACAGCAAATCAGCAGTGCCGCCAACCATACCACCCGTTTTTCCGTGGAAATGCAGCAAACGGCAGAAGAGATGGGGCGCATTGTGGCGCGTTTCCGGCTGGCGGGGTCTGCTGCTGGCAGTAAAGGTCAATCTCATTGAGTGTCGCTGACATGTTTCTCGTCTGCCGCGAGCCTGTTTCATGTCTTTCCGCCTGACTCGCGCTCCGCGTCGTTTTGCCTATGCCGCGCCGATCGCCATCGGGCTGGGGGGGGTGCTGACGCTGGCTTTGCTTGGGCTGGCGGCATTCGGCTGGCAGGTGGCACATCTACAGCGTACGCAGCAACAAGAGACACAACTGAAACAGCTGAGTGCGCATATCAGTAACCGCCTGTTGCAACTGGAACTGACGCTGCGCCTGCTGGCCCCCGATAATAATCCGGAGGCGCTGACGCTGGAGCAAAGCGCAGCGCTGTTGCAGGCCGCAAATGGTAGCCGTGCCGACATTGCCTGGCTGGTGTGGCAGGACAGCAGCGGCCATATTGCCCGCAGCTGGCCGCCTGGCCCCTCCCGTCATCTGGCCGAATCTGCGTGGCCAGGCGGCGCTGCGCGCGCGCGGCAACAGCCCCGCATGACGCTTCTGGCCATGCCGGGAGCGCAACTGATCGATCCGGTGCAGATGCTGGTGATCCGTCCGCTGTTGACGCCTGACGGCCGTTCCAATGGCTTCCAGTTGCTAGGCCTGAACACCGATTACTTTTTCCATCGTAGTGTGTTCCAGACGGGGGGCTCTGCCGGTCAATTATTGCTGCTGGGCGATGGTGCCGTTCCCTTGTTCCAGTCCAGTGTCACGCGGGATGCTTCCTTTTTTGCCCGGCTGGCGGGCTATCAGCGTGGTTTGCCGCCCGGAACTTCGTTGTGGGTGAACGATTCGCTCACGGCCAATCGTGTCTTGTTGCAGCAGCTGCCCGATTACCCGCTGACGCTGATTTTGCTGCCCGAAAGCGATTGGCTGACGGATATTCCCGCCTATTGTGGCTGGCCATTGCTGGGCGCGCTGTTGCTGGCGTTGCTACTGTTGTCGGGATTGCTATTGCGGCGCGGCAATCGATCGCAAGGGAATGATGAACAGCTGCTGCTGACCCAGTTCAGTGTTGATCACAACGACGACATGGTGTTCTGGCTTGATGCCAATGGCCGCTTCCGCTACGTCAACGAATCGGCTGCGCGTCATCTGGGCTACAGTCGTGAACAGCTGTTGCAGATGTCAGTACCGCAAATCGACCCGGATTTTAATTCGGCGGTGTACATGCAGTTCTTCCAGCGCTTGCGCAAGGAGTTCTCGATCCGCATCGAATCAAGTTTGCAAACCGCCAGTGGTGATATTTTTCCGGTCGAGATTGTTGCCAATTACATGAATTCGTCGGGGCGTGAATTCAACTGCGCTATCGTGCGCGACATAACGGCTCGGCGTGCCGATCATTTGCGTTTACAGCGGACTTCGCAGCAGCTCATGTTGGCGCTGCAGTCGATGCGGGCAGGTTTGTGGGAGTGGCAGCCGGACAGCAACCATGTGAGTTGGGATGAGCAGCACTGCCGATTGTATGGGCTGGCGGTATCCAGCCGGATGTTGACGCTGGAGCAATGGCTGGCGATGGTGGCGGTGGGTGACCGCGAACGTGTGCGCGCCGAGCTGCAGGGCGCAGTGGCGCGTGGCCAGGAATTGAATCTCGAATGTGGTCTGGATTTGCCGACTGGCGAAACGCGCTTTGTACGCATCTGTGGCAAGCTGGAAACGCCATCGACGGATGGCCCGGTGCGGGTGGTTGGTCTGAGTTTTGATATTACCGCTGCGCGCCAGGCAGAAAGCCTGGTGCGAACCGTGTCGCGGGTCAGCGATCGGGCGCAGGGCGAGGGGTTTTTCCGCAGTTTTGTCGAAGAGCTGTCGCGGGTGTTGTCGTGTCAATGCCTGTTGCTGGCCGAGCTTTCGCCTGCGGCGGAGGGCGCAGCGGGCGGTTTGCATACGCTGGCGGTAGCCGAAGGGGCGCAACTGGTCGATAACTTCGATTTATCGCTTCCCCATTCGGCCGCTAACGAGGTGCTGGCGCGGGGCTTGGGTATTTATCCGGAGCGGGTGTCGTCGTTATTTCCGCAGGACCCATTGCTGGCACGCCTGCAGGCCCAGGGTTTTATTGGCCTCTGCTTGCAGGGCTCTCACGGCGATGCACTGGGCGTGCTGCTGTGTGTCTATGACAGGCCGCTGCGTGACGTCAATGCAGTGCATTCGCTGCTGACCATTTTTGCCACTCGTCTGGGCACCGAGCTGGAGCGCAGTCGCATCGACATGGCGATGCATGCGCAGCGGGCCTATGTCGATCATCTACTGCTGCATGCACCGGTGATCATCTGCCGCATTGGTGCCAATGGCGAGATTGTTGATATCAATCAGGCGGTACAGGCCGTCACTGGCCATCTCGCGCAAGATTTGGTCGGTGCACAATGGGCGGCGATTTTCGGCCCGCGTGGGCAGCAGGAGCAGAACCGCAATTTGTTGCTCAATCCGCAGCGGCGCGTGTTGTCGAATCTGGAGCTGGTTACCCTCAGTCGCAACGGTCAGCCGCGCACGCTGATGTGGAATGCCGCACAACGTCTGGACGATGCCGGGCAGTTGCTGGATGTTGTGGCGGTGGGTGTGGATGTGAGCGCACGCATCAGTGCCGAATCCGAGGTACGTGCATTGAACGCGCAGCTGGAGCAACGCGTGGCAGAGCGCACCGAGCAGCTGCAACAGGCCATACACGAGCTGGAGTCATTCAGTTATTCGGTGTCGCACGATTTGCGTGCACCGCTGCGCAGCATTTCCGGTTTTTGCGGCATGCTGGTCGAGGATTACGCCGATCAGCTGGATGCCCAAGGGCAGGACTTCTTGCAGCGCATCAGCCGTTCGGCAGCGCGCATGGGGGTATTGATTGAAGATTTGCTCGATCTGTCACGTGTCAGTCGTCAAAGCCTGAAGCGCTGCGAATGTGATCTGGCCTTGCTGGTGCGCCACGCCTGGAGCGAATTGAGCACTGCTCATCCGCAGCGCCAGATTGAACTGAGCTGCGAGGAACCCTTGCCCGCATATGCCGACCCTGGCTTGTTGCAGATCGTGTTTGACAACCTGTTGCGCAATGCCTGGAAATTTACCGCCCGCAAGGCGCTGGCCCATGTGCAGATCGGGCAGATGGAACAGGACGGCGAACGGGTGTTTTTTGTGCGGGATGATGGCGCCGGTTTTGATATGGCTTATGCCGCGCGTCTGTTTGGTGCGTTCCAGCGCCTGCACGATGCCGCCGATTTCGAAGGCACCGGTGTTGGCCTGGCGATTGTCCAACGTATCATTCATCGCCATGGTGGCCGCATCTGGGCCGATGGCATCGTGGATCATGGTGCCTGTTTCTACTTTACCCTGCCGGATTCCTCCACCGCTCAATAAACAGGCAGTTGCGGCAAGTTGCTGTTATTACTCGCCTCCGTCGTTTGATCCCGCCACTCTCCACATTATTATCCACAGAATTTGTGCACAGATTGGCTTTACAGCGCGGCGTGCCAGCCCGTTGGTGATGTAAAGCCGGCTGTCGCCTGCACCAGATCAATGCGGCCTGAGCTATGAGTGCACCAAAGTCGGGTGTTATTTTGGTGCGCACCACCACCGGCGATCAGCATGTGGCTGTATTTAAAGCATCTTCTGTGCATGGCACGACCCTTGCATGGTAGCCTTGCAGAAGCTGGAGAATTCAATGCAAACCGTAAAGTCCACCTGTTGTTATTGCGGCGTTGGTTGTGGCGTGCTGATTAGCACCGACGCCGGCCGTATTGTCGATGTTAAGGGTGACCCTGATCATCCGGCCAACTTTGGTCGCCTCTGCACCAAAGGCTCGACGCTGCACCTTACCGCTTTGCCCGATGCGCGCCTGCTGGCGCCGCAGCGCCGTGCCAGTCGCAGCGAGCCGCTGTTGCCTGCAAGCTGGGATGAGACGCTGGAGCAACTGGCCGATCGTTTCGCCGAAACCATTCTCACCCATGGCCCCGACAGTGTCGGTTTCTATATTTCCGGGCAATTGCTGACCGAGGATTATTACGTCTTCAACAAGCTGGCCAAGGGCCTGATCCAGACCAATAACGTCGATACCAACTCGCGGCTGTGCATGTCGAGCGCGGTGGTGGGCTACAAAACCACGCTTGGCGCCGATTCGCCGCCGGCCTGTTACGACGACGTGAACTTTGCCGAGACCTTGTTCATTGCCGGCTCGAACACCGCTTATGCGCACCCGATCCTGTTCCGCCGCATCGAGCAGGCGAAGAAGGATCGCCCGGAGATGAAGGTGATCGTGGTCGACCCGCGCAGCACCGACACAGCCGCGTTTGCCGACCTGCACCTGCCGATTTTGCCGGGCACCGATGTGGCCCTGTTCAATGGCATCCTGCATATCCTGCTGTGGGAAGGTTATGTCGATCACGCCTATATCCGCGAGCATACCGAGGGCTTCGAGGCCATCAAGGCAACGGTGCGTGAATACACCCCGGCACTGGTGGCTGATATCTGCGGCATTCCGGAAAGTGATCTGATTCAAGCGGCGCACTGGTTTGGTGCATCAAAAGCCACACTCAGTCTGTATTGCATGGGCCTCAACCAATCCAGCTGCGGCACCGATAAAAACGCCGCACTGATCAACCTGCATCTGGCAACTGGCCAGATCGGCAAGCCAGGTGCCGGGCCGTTCAGCCTCACCGGTCAGCCCAACGCCATGGGCGGGCGCGAAGTTGGTGGTCTGGCAACGCTGATGTCGGGCCATCGTGACTTGGGCAATGCCGAACACCGCGCCGAAGTCGCCAAATTGTGGGGCATCGATACTGTGCCGGCGAAGCCAGGCAAATCGGCCGTGGAAATGTTCAATGCCGTGCGTGAAGGCGAAATCAAGTTGCTGTGGATTGCCTGCACCAACCCGGCGCAGTCGATGCCGAATGCCAATATCGTGCGTGATGCCTTGCAGAAAGCCGAGCTGGTGGTGGTGCAAGAGGCCTACGCCCAGACCGATACCACCGCTTACGCCGATGTGCTGCTGCCCGCCAGCAGCTGGGGTGAAAAAGAAGGCACGGTCACCAACTCCGAGCGCCGCATTACCCATGTCCGGCCTGCCGTGCCGGCGCCGGGCGACGCACGCAACGACTGGGCAATTGTGGTCGATTTTGCCCGCCGCCTGGAAAAGCGCCTGCGCCCCGGCCAGCCAACGCTGTTCCCCTATGATCAAGTGGAGCAGGTGTTTGACGAACACAAGCGCACCACCACCGGACGTGATCTGGATATCACCGGCCTCAGCTATGCCTTGCTGGATAGCCAAGGCCCGCAGCAGTGGCCGTTCCCGGAAGGGGCCAGCAGTGGCAAGGTGCGCCTTTACGAAGATGGCGTGTTTCCGACCGCGAGCGGCAAGGCCAAATTCGCCAATATCAAATACGAGCCGGTGGCCGAGAACATCGATGCCAAATATCCGCTGCACCTGACCACCGGCCGCCTGCGCGACCAGTGGCACGGCATGAGCCGCACCGGCACCATTGGCCGGCTCTATAGCCATGTGGAAGAACCGCTGATCACGCTGAATCAGGCCGACATGACGATTCGCAACCTCGAATCGGGCGACATCGTGCGCGTCAAGAGTCGTCGCGGTGAGGTCGTATTACGCGTGATCGAATCGGAGGAAATGCGCATCGGCCAGGCTTTCATCCCGATGCACTGGGGCAGCCAGCACATGAGTGGCATCGGCATCAACGCCCTCACCACCGGCGCTTATGATCCGCAATCGAAACAGCCGGAACTGAAGCACTGCGCGATCCAGATCGAGAAAATCGAGCTGCCATGGCAGATGGTGGTGATGCGCCGTGGCGACACGATTCGCCGCTGGCAGGCGCTGCAGCCCTATCTGGGGCGCTTTACCTACGCCACCGCCGGCCTGTTCGGCCGCGACGATCCGGCGGTGATCCTGCGCATCGCCTGCAGCCAGGCGCCCGACGAGGCACTGCTGGCAGAGCTGGATGATTTGCTTAATATCAACGATGCCAGCCGCTGCATGGTATATAACGACCGCAAACGCGGTATCTCCAAGCGCGTGCTGGTGGGTGACGGTGGCCAGATTGATGGTGTGCGGCTGACCGGCGAAACTGCCGCGCGCGACTGGCTGAAAGAGCTGATGGAAGCCGGCACGCCGGCCGCCGACCTGCGCAAATGGATGCTGGCGCCAGCGGCCACGCCACCGAGCGGCGGCAATCAGCGCGGCAAGATCATCTGCAACTGCCTCAACGTTTCCGAGCGCGACATCAAGGCCGCCATCGAAGCCGGGCAGGATCTGGAGCAACTGCAGGACAGCCTCAAATGCGGTACCAGCTGTGGCTCATGCGTACCGGAGATCAAGCGCATGATCGCCGTCAGCCGGACACCGACGACATAAAAGCAGGCCGCCAAAGAGCGGCCGGCGGTAAACCACACACAATCAGGACAAGGGCAAACCATGTTGAATCTGACGCACTACATCAAGGAAATCGGGCGCGGCAAAGACGGTGCGCGCGATATGAGCGAGCAGGAAGCCTACGAACTGTTCGGCGCCATCCTCGATGGCGGTGTGCCGGATCTGGAGCTGGGTGCCATCCTGATTGCGCTGCGGGTCAAGTCCGAGGCGGAAGACGAGCTGCGTGGCTTCTACCGCGCTGCCGACGAACGCCTGATTCGCCTCGACAAACCCAGTGGCCGCCTGACCCCGGTGGTGATCCCCAGCTACAACGGCGCCCGCCATCAGGCCAACCTGACCGCGCTGCTGGCGCTGCTGCTGCAACGTTTTCATATTCCGGTGCTGATTCACGGCCCGCTGGAAGGCATGGGCCGCACCGGCACCGCCACCATCCTGCGCGAACTGGGCATCATGCCGGCGGTAACGCTGGCCAAGGCGCAGGAAGCAATGCGCCGCGATGGTCTGGCGTTTGTACCGACTCAGGTGGTGGCGCCGGGCCTCGCCAATCTGCTGTCGATGCGCCAGCGCCTGGGCGTGCGCAATAGCGGCCATACCCTGATCAAGATGATTGATCCGTTTGAAGGCGACAGCGTGCGTCTGGTCAGCGTCAGCCATCCGGATTATCTGGAAAAAATGCGCAATTTCTTCACCGGCTCGGACGCCAACGTGCTGCTGCTGCGCGGCACCGAAGGCGAGGCGTTTGCCAACCCGAAACGCCGGCCGCAGCTGGAGCTGATGAAAGACGGTCGCCACGACATTCTGTTCGAGGCCGAAGTCGGCCCGATTGCCACCCTGCCCAAGCTGCCGGAAGCAATCGACGCCCACACCACCGCCACCTGGATTCGCGCCGCGCTCACCGGCCAGGCGCCGCTGCCGACACCGCTGGTCAACCAGCTGGCCTGCTGCCTGTATGCCAGCGGCTATGCACAGGATATGAACCAGGCCAAAGCCATCGTCGCCGTCGAAACCGGCAGCCTCGCCGCCGCCTGATTCCGCCAATTTATCTCCTTGCCTGCAGCCCGCGCTGGTATTGGCCTGCAGGCAAGCCTACAAGGCAATAGCAGCGTGCCCTGCAGGGCTATGCCTGAATTAATGGCGGCTGCCTGAAGCTGTTGCGCCACACTTTTGGCTATAGTGCCCAGATGTGGCTCAACATTATCATTCCCCTGGCTTTTTTCGGCTTTGCCATCATGCTCATGTGGCGGCGTTCTGCCACGCAATCGCGACGGGATTTCATCGACCAGTATCAGCTGCCGCCGGGCCTGCTGCAGCGGGTGCGGCAGACCTATCCGGCGCTCGACGACACGCAGCTGGCGCTGGTTGAAGCCGGCTTGCGGCAGTTTTTCCGTTGTTCGCTGCTGGCCAACAAACAGGCGGTGGCGATGCCTTCGCAGGTGGTGGATGAGCTGTGGCACAACTTCATTCTCTATACCCGCAACTATCAGCAGTTCTGCAAACGTGCCTTTGGCCATTATCTGCATCACACCCCGGCAGTGGTGATGGGTGGGCGCAAAAGTCAGCGAGGGGCGATCCGGCGTGCGTGGCATCTGGCCTGCAAGGAGGAAGGTATTCAGCCGGGCAAGCCAAGCCGTTTGCCGTTGCTATTCGAACTGGATGCGCTGCTGGCGATTCCGAACGGGTTTATCTATATGCCTGACTGCAAGGCACCGGGCGCCAGTGGCGGCGACAGCTATTGCGGCGCCGATCTGGGCAGCGACACGGGGTGTGCCAGTTGCAGTGGTGATGGCGATGCGGCTGGGGATGGCGGCGGTGACGGCGGCAGCAGTTGCGGCAGTGGCTGTGGTGGTGGCGGAGATTGAGGGCAGGCTTGGCAGTGGCACGCAAGCCGGTTAGCATCGTCCGCTTGATTGCCGCCTGAAGTGGTTTATGTCTGTCCGTTTATTGATCCTTGATCTACGTTGCCTGTGTTTTGCCTTGCTGCTGTTGCTGGGGGCGCCGGTATCTGCCGCAACCTTGACGCCGGTGACGCAGGTGGAAGGTATCAGCGAATATCGTCTGACCAACGGCCTGCGTGTGTTGCTGGCACCCGATCCGAGCAAACCCTCGACCACCGTCAACATCACGTATCTGGTGGGCTCGCGCCACGAAAACTACGGCGAAACCGGCATGGCGCACTTGCTGGAGCACCTGCTGTTCAAGGGCACGCCGAAAAATCCCGATATCGACAGCGAATTTACGCGGCGGGCAATGATGTCCAACGCCACCACCTGGTTTGATCGCACCAATTATTTCGAAACTTTTCCCGCCAGCAACGCCAACCTGCAATGGGCGCTGCAAATGGAAGCCGACCGCATGCTGCATGCTCGGCTGCGCAAGGCTGACCTCGATAGCGAAATGCCGGTAGTGCGCAACGAGATGGAAGGCGGCGAAAACGATGGTTTCACCATCCTGCTGCAACGCATGGCTGCCACTGCCTATCTGTGGCACAACTACGGCAAGGATACGATTGGCGCACGCAGCGATGTGGAACACGTCGACATCGACCGGCTGCGGGCGTTTTATCAGCGTTATTACCAGCCGGACAATGCGGTACTGGTGATTGCCGGTCGCTTTGACGAAGCCCGCGCCAAACAATGGGTGGCGCAGTATTTCGGCGCGCTTTCCAAGCCGCCACGCAAGCTGCCGCGCTTGTACACCCGCGAGCCGCAGCAGGATGGCGAACGCGAAGTGACGCTGCGGCGGGCCGGCGATACCCAGTTGCTCGGCGCCTTATACCACGTGCCGGATGGCGCCCATCCAGACAGCGCTGCACTGGCGCTACTGCTGCAAGTACTGGGTGGCACGCCGAATGGCCGTTTGCACCGGCAATTGGTGGAAACCGGCCTCGCTAGCGAGATTTCCGCGTTGCATTACGCCTTGTTTGATCCGGCCTATGTCGCGTTTACCGCCAAGGCCAGCGGTGATGCCGATGCCGGCAAGCTGCGCCAGACCATGCTGCAGGTGCTGGAAGGCGTGGCGACCCAGCCGATTGCAGAGGAGGAACTCAACACCGCGCGCGCCGCCTGGCTCAACCAGTTTGAGCAGATTGTCGCCGACCCGGCCAATCTGGCGCTGAATCTCTCTGACTACGTGGCGCGCGGTGACTGGCGCCTGTTCTATCTCGAACGGGATCGGGTCGAAGCGCTGCAAGTGGCCGACCTGCAGCGCGTGGCGCAGGCTTATTTGTTGCCGAGTAATCGCACGCTCGGCCATTTTGTTCCCGACAACGCACCGCAGCGTGCCGATATCCCGCCGCGCAGCGATCCGGCGGCGATGCTGCAACATTATGCCGGCAAGGCCGCGCCGACACTGGGTGAGGCGTTCGACCCAACGCCGGCGAATATTGAGGCGCGCATCAAGCGCAGCCGCCTGCCCGGTGGCTTGCAGCTGGCGCTGTTGCCCAAACGCAATCGTGGCGATCAGGTCACGCTGGCGCTGCAACTGCATTTTGGCGACGTCAACAGCCTGCAAGGGCAGGCCACCGCTGGCGAGGCGGCAGTGCGCATGCTGCAGCGTGGCACGCAGAGCAAGGACAGGCGCCAGCTGGCGCAGGCGCTTGATCAGCTGCGCGCCAATCTGAGCATTCACGGCAACGCACAAGGGCTGAGCCTGCTGCTGCAAGTGCGGCGCAGCAATCTGGATGCGGCGCTGACACTGCTGGCGGAAATGTTGCGCCAGCCGGCCCTGGCGCCGGCGGAATTTGCCCAATTGCAGCAGGAATGGCTGAACCAGCTGGCGGAGGCGCGCAACGATCCGATGACACTCGGCCACAACGTGCTGGCACAGCGCCTTGACCCTTATCCTGCCGGCGACATTCGCCACGTGGCCAGTTTTGACGAGCAGATTGAGGCAGTGAAGAATCTGCAGCTGGCGCAGGTGAGCCGTTTTCATGCCGATTATTTTGGTGCTGCTGCAGCGCAGCTGGCGCTGATCGGCGAGATTGACAGCCGTGCACTGAGCACGCGCTTGCAGCAACTGTTTGGCGACTGGCAGCCGAAATTTGCTTATCAGCGCGTGCCCGATCCCTATCGCCCGGTGGCACCGGTGGCGCTGCAGTTGAACACCCCGGACAAAGCGAATGCCTGGTTTTCCGCAGCACTGCCTTTGCCGCTGAGCGATACCTCGGCAGATTATCCGGCACTGCTGCTGGCCAATTATGTGTTTGGCCAGGGCGGTGGACTGAATTCGCGGCTGATGCTGCGCTTGCGTCAGCAAGAGGGGCTCAGTTATGGTGCGGGGGCTGAACTGATGGCAGGCTCAGACGAGGCCAGCGGCGCATGGCAGATGAGCGCCAGCTGCGCACCGCAGAACTTTGCCCGGCTCAAGGCCGCGTTTAGCGAAGAGTTCCAGCGCTGGGTGCAACAGGGGATCAGCCAGCAGGAGCTGCGCGATGCCCGCTCCGGCCTGCTCAAGGAAATGCATCTGGCGCGTAGCGAAGATGCCGTGCTGGCCGGGATGTTGCTGGAGCAATTGCGCCTCGGACGGACACTGAATTTCACCGCGCAGCTGGAAAAACAGCTGGCGGCATTTCCGCTGGATCAGGTCAACGCCAGCCTGCGCCGCATCATGGGCAATGCCGGTTTGTTGACCGTGGCGGCAGGTGATTGGGAACCACACAAGTAAAACGAGCGTCGAAGTGCTCGACGAGCATCAACTAGGAGATAACATGCGTTTGAAGCCTTTGGGCCTGGCCGTTCTGGCCGCGTTTTGCCTGACATTCGAATCCCCGCTGCTGCTGGCCGATGTGCCGGTAGCAACCGTGGCCAGCCAGCCACAAACCGAACTGCAAAAAGTGACGGAAGTGGAAGGCATCCGCGAATATCGCTTGGCCAATGGCTTGCGCGTGGTGCTGGCCGCCGATCAATCAAAACCGACCACCACCGTCAACGTCACCTATCTGGTTGGATCGCGCCACGAAAACTATGGCGAAACCGGCATGGCGCATCTGCTGGAGCACTTGCTGTTCAAGGGTACGCCAAGTATCGACAACATCACCAAAGAGCTGTCGAAACGCGGCATGCGCCCCAACGGCACCACTTGGGTTGACCGCACCAACTACTACGAAACCTTTGCCGCCAGTGATGCCAACCTGCAATGGGCATTGCAGATGGAGGCGGATCGCATGGTCAATTCCTTCGTTGCCAAAAAAGACCTGGACAGCGAAATGACCGTGGTGCGCAACGAGATGGAGCGCGGCGAAAACAACCCAAGCCGCATCCTGTGGGAAAAAGTCTCCGCCAGCGCCTATCAGTGGCACAACTATGGCAAAACCACCATCGGCGCACGCAGCGATGTGGAAAAGGTGCAGATCGACAATCTGCAAGCCTTCTACCGCAAATATTACCAGCCCGACAATGCGGTGCTGGTGGTCTCCGGCAAGTTTGACGAGGCGCAGACGCTGACGTGGATCCAGCAATATTTCGGCGCGATTCCACGCCCGAGCCGCGTGCTGCAACCCACCTACACCGTCGAGCCGGCACAGGATGGCGCGCGCGAAGTGACGCTGACGCGCGTCGGCGACACGCAGATCATGCATGTGCTGTATCACATCCCCGCGGGCTCGCATCCCGACTTTGCACCGATCTCGGTGTTGTCGGAAGTGCTGGGCAGCACGCCCAGCGGTCGTTTGCACAAGGCGCTGGTAGAAAGCAAAAAAGCCACCTCTGCCGGTGCCGAAGCCTTCGGCATGGCCGAGCCTGGCTATTTGCTGTTCAGCGCCGATTTGCGCAAGAGCGACTCTGCCAGCGAAGCCCGCAAGACGCTGCTGGACGTGATCGAAAACATGCAGCGTAAACCGGTGACCGAGCAGGAAATCACGGTTGCCAAGTCCTCCTTGCTCAACGATTTCGAGAAAACCGTCAATGATCCGGCACGGCTGGGCATTGCGCTGTCGGAGGCAATCTCCAAGGGTGACTGGCGCCTGTTCTTCCTCTATCGCGACCGCATCGAAGCGGTGACGGTGGCGGACGTCAATCGTGTGGCGCAAACCTATCTGCAGCCGAGCAACCGTACCTTTGGCCATTTTGTGCCGACGGAAAAGCCATCCAAGGTTGAAGTGCCGGCGGCGGCCAGCATTGACGAGATGGTGAAGGATTACAAAGGCAAGCCGCCGGTGGCCGAGGGCGAAGTATTTGAGGCCAGCCCGCAGAACATTGACGCCCGCACGCTCAAATCGACGCTGCCGAATGGCATGAAGCTGGCGCTGTTGCCGAAGAAAACCCGTGGCGAAACGGTGTTCCTCAGTTTCAACCTGCATTTTGGCGATGAAAAATCGCTGTTCGGCAATCGCACTGTCAGCGGCTTCGCCGCCGGTATGCTCAGCCGCGGTACCAGTAAATACACCCGCCAGCAATTGAGCGAAGAGCTGGATCGTCTGCGCACCAAGATGAGTGTTTCCGGTCAAGGCCAGGTTGCCTCTGTATCGGTAGAAACCGTGCGCAAGAACGTGCCGCAGGTGCTGGCGCTGATGCGGGAAATCCTGCGACAGCCTAGCTTCCCGAAGGATGAATTCGAGCAGATGCGCAAGCAGGTGCTGGCCGACCTAGAAGCCAGCCGCAAGCAACCGGATGCCATGGCGCAACGCGCACTGGCGCGCCACTTCAACATCTACCCGAAAGGCGATGTACGTTACATCGGCACAGTGGAAGAAGATGCTGCTGCCGTGCAGGCGCTGACGCTGGAGCAAGTGAAACGCTTCTATGGCAACTTCTACGGCGCCAGCAATGCACAGCTGGGTATGGTTGGCGATTTCGACCAGGCCCAGGTAGAGGCACAGCTGAAAACCCTGTTTGGCGATTGGCGCAGCAAGGCTGCCTACAGCCGCGTCGGTGATCCGTTCAAGGACGTAAAGCCGACGACCATGAAGCTGGAAACCCCGGACAAGGCCAACGCCACCTTCCTAGCCGCCTTGCCGCTGCCGCTGCAGGATAATTCCGCCGATTACCCGGCCCTGACTGTCGGCAACTACATCCTCGGAGGCGGTTTCCTCAACTCTCGTCTGGCCAGCCGCCTGCGCCAGAAGGATGGCCTGTCCTACGGTGTAGGCTCGTATCTGAGTGCCAGTGCCGACGAACCTTCCGGTACTTTTGGCGCTTATGCCATCTATGCCCCGGAAAACCTCGACAAGCTGCTGGCCGGCTTCCGCGAAGAACTGGATAAAGTCTTGAAAGACGGCTTTACCGAACAGGAAATTGCCGAAGCCAAATCCGGCATCCTGCAATCCAACCAGTTGCGTCGTGCCCAGGATGGCGCCTTGTCCGGCACACTGGCGGCCTACCAGCGTATCGGCCGTGACATGACCTTTGTTGCCAATTTTGAAGAACGACTGAAAGCGCTGACGCCACAACAAGTGCTGGATGCAATGCGCAAATATATCGACCCGGCCAAGCTGACGCTGGCCTATGCCGGTGACTTTGCCAAGGCAGAAGCGAAAAAGGCCGCAGCCAAATCTACCGATGCCGCCAAACCAAGCGAGACCAAATAATGCTGAAATTTGCCATTATTCCCGTCACCCCGTTTGATCAGAACTGTTCGCTGATCTGGTGTGATGAAACCAAACGTGCCGCAGCGGTTGATCCGGGCGGCGATATCGAGCTGATTCTGGCTGAAGCCAAGCGGCAGGGCGTGACGCTGGAAAAAATCCTGCTCACCCACGGCCATCTGGACCACGTCGGCGGCACTGCCGCGCTGGCCGAACAGTTGGGCGTGCCGATCGAAGGCCCGCATCAGGCAGATAAATACTGGATCGACGCCCTGCCGCAGCAAGCGCAGATGTTCGGTTTCGGCCAGACCAAGGTGTTTACGCCCGATCGCTGGCTGCAACAGGGCGACACCGTCAGCGTCGGCAATGTCACATTGCAGGTGCGCCAGGCGCCGGGGCATACGCCGGGGCACGTGATTTTCTTCGACCCTGAAAGCAAAACCGCCTGGGTCGGCGACGTGTTGTTCGAGGGCTCGATCGGTCGTACTGACTTCCCCGGCGGCGACTATCAGACGCTGATCAACTCAATCCGCGAGCAGCTGTTCACCCTCGGCGACGAAGTCCAGTTCATCCCCGGCCACGGCCCGATGTCCACCTTCGGCGACGAGCGCCGCACCAACCCGTTTGTGGCAGACAAGCGCTACGGTTAAGAGAGCTACCGCAACTGAAACAACAATGCCCGGTTACGCCGGGCATTGTTGTTTGCATGATTAAGCCACATGCCGCTGCTCACCCAGCCACCTTGCGCACCACTGCCCTGGCCACGGCACGCACCTTATGCCGTAACGGAAAGCGCTGGAAGTTGGTTTTGACGGCACCTTCAGTAAAAGCAGTGCGTTTGCTGTAGTCGATGGCGATGTCGACAATCACCGGGCGGCCAGTGCTGGCGTAATCGTTGGCCTTGCTGATGGCGCTGGCGATGCTGCTGTCGTCAGGCATGCTGACGTAGGCGGCGCCAGTAGCCAATGCCACGCCTTCGAGGTTGAGCTTACCGAGCCGGGTGCAGGGTTTGCGGTTGTAAGGAATTTCCTGTGCCTGAGCGATTTGTGACAATTCGCCGTCGTGGAACACGTAATAGACGATGCCAAGCGCGTTGGCGCTGGCGGTGAGGATTTCCATGCAAGTCATGAGAAAAGCACCATCACCAACAATGGTGTTGACCGGCAATTGCGGGAAAGCCAGTTTGGCGCCGATGGCAGCCGGAACGGCGTAGCCCATGCAATTGAAATCGGTCGGCAGGATCACGCTTTTCGGGCTGTGCACCGGCCACAGTTCGGCGGTCAGAAAGGTGTGATTGCCGTCATCCACCACCGTCAGTGCGTTGTCTGCAGTCTGTTTGCGCAGCTCGTCAAAAAAACGCACCGGGTTGACCCGGCCTTTGCTGTCGTGTGCATACCAGCTCTGACGATAGGCTTGCTTATCGTCACGCAGCTGGTTGCGCAACGCGTGATTCACGTCGCGCCGGGGCGTGGCCTGTTTTAACGCCGCCAGCAAGGCGCGCAACACCGGGCCGGCATCACCATCCAGGCCGATTTTGGCCGGATAGTTGGCGCTGAATACATCCGGATTGATATCAACATGGATCAGGTTTTCCGGCACGGTTACGCCGTAACTGCCGGTAGCGATTTCGGCAAAACGGGTGCCAACCGCCAGCATCACGTCGCAATCCTTGAATGCGTTACGCGCTGCGGGCACGGCCGATTGGCCGAAACCAAAACCGGCATACAGCGGGTGATTGGCTGGGAACACCGACAAGCCCTGTAGCGTGGTGGCAACCGGTGCTTCCAGCCATTCGGCAATGTCCATCACCTCGCCCACCGCATCGCGTGCGCCCCAGCCGACAAACAGACCAACCCGCGTGCCGGATGCCAGCAAGGCGGCAGCAGCGCGAATCTCAGCGCCATCGCCAACATGGCTCGGACGCGGCGGCACATAGGCCGGCAGTTCGCTGACTTCGCCCGGGAATATCTGCAAATTGACCGGCAACTCAATGAATACCGGCCCCGGCTCGCCGCTGGTGGCAATCGCATAGGCTTCATACAGCGTGGGCACGATGTCTTCATGGCGGGTGATGTGATAGGTAGCCTTGGTCAGACCGCCCATGAAGCCGTGCATGTCCATCTGGTGCAACTGGTATTTGTGCCCGGATTCGGTGTGCGGCCCACCGCAGATCACCAGCATCGGCACGCCATCCAGAAAAGCCTCGCCAATGCCGCTGCTGGCATGGGTCAAACCGGCTGCAGGCACCACCGTCAACACGCCGATCCGGTCAGACAGGCGGCTGACAGCATCGGCCATGAATGCGCCACCACATTCGTGCGTCACCAGCACGGGCGTGATCTGTTTCGAGCGGTTCAACTCATCGTAAAGCTCGGTGGTGTGTACGCCTGGAATGCCGAAGGTGAATTTCACCCCCAATTGTTCCAGTGCATACGTCGCCAGCCAGGCGCCGGTTTTTTTCATGATGCAATTCCTCGTGTCGAATGCCCGCCGATCCGTGCCGGCTTTATTAATTTATTGTTTCTGCTACAAGTCTAGGCGCTGATTCAGCACATCGCCATATATGCATAAAGAATACGATGCATAGCTACGCCAGCAGCCAGCAATACAAACCCAATGACGGATGCTTTTGTCCCGACGATCCCTGAAGCGTTATGATTCGGAAATATCTTTGCGCATGGATGTCGCGTTGGGTGGCATTGATGCCTTTTTGCAGGGAAGAGAACATGTCCGAGCCTTCTCGCCGGCATTGTCCTGACAGTCTCCGGAGATTGACTGGATGAACGACGCGCATCCGCAGGAAAAAACCGTTGCCGTCGGCTGGGTACGCGCCATCGTCGCCGCGGCAGAACGTGGCGGCGCGCAGCCAAACGTATTGTTGGAGCAAGCCGGGCTGAGTAGCCTGCCAGCCGACCCGCTGGCGCGCATTTCGCTGGATGGCGTGGTACGCCTCTGGCGCGCTGCCGTGGCGCTGACCGGTGACCCGTGTTTTGGCCTGCACATGGGCGAGGCGGTTGAACCCGGCTCATTCAACGTTGTTGCCTACACCCTGCTCTCCAGTGGCTCCCTGCGCGAAGCAGTAGGACAAATGCAGCAGTTCCAGCGCCTGATCTCCGACGGCGCCCGCCTGCAACTGGTGGAGCAGAATGGCTTTGCCTGGCTGGTTTATCACCCAGTAGAAGCCACGCTGCCCTTTTCGCCACAGCAGGTAGAAGCCGTGCTGGCGTGCGCAGTACGTTTGGGCAAGTGGATTGTTGGCGCAGATTTCCAGCCACAGCGGGTTTGCCTGACCCACGTGCAGATCGGCCCGTTGGCGGAATACCGTCGCGTGCTGAACGGCGAGCCAGAATTTCAGGCCCCATTTAATGCAATAGGCCTGGCCTCGGACCTGCTCGACAAACCATTACCGGCACGCAACCCCGAACTGTGCCAGTTACACGAATCACTGGCGCGGCGCCAACTCAGCTCGCTGACCACCGCCATCAGCTGGAAGCAGCGCGTAGCGACCGTATTGCCACACCTGCTGGCGCAAGGCACGCTGCAGAAGGAACACGTGGCAACCATGCTGGGCGTCACCCCGCGCGTGCTGCAGAATCGTCTGGCCGACGAAGGCAGCAGTTATCTGGCGCAACTGGATGCAGTGCGTCAGCGGCTGGCGCTGGAATATATTGCCGACCCACTACTGACACTGGGGCAGATCGCGGTATTGCTCAACTTCTCGGATGCCAGCGCCTTTTACCGCGCTTTCCGGCGCTGGACCGGTAAAGTGCCGGGGGAATACCGGCAAGAAATGCAGAAATCGTCATGAATATCGAACCCATCGGCATCATTCACTCCTGCTTCAAGGAGAAATTCGGCATTCCGCGCCAGCCC
>JAXMFR010000044.1:0-21773 GCA_046347685.1 Chitinivorax sp. | reverse complement strand
TAAACTTGCCCAACACTGGCAGCGACAAATGCCAAGACCATCAGTTTTTTCATTTCCCTATTCCTTCCAGAAGTCGGCCCGGAGATTGAGCGGGCACCCACGCTGCTTGCCACAGCGGGTTACAGCAAAACCAGATTATCGCGATGAATCAGTTCCGGCTCGTCGATATAACCCAGCACAGCCTCGATCTGCTTGCTGGGCACACGCATGATGCGGCGCGCCTCATCGGCACTATAGTTGATCAGGCCACGGGCGATCTCCCGGCCATCGTCACCGCAGCAGCTCACCACATCGCCGCGCAGGAATTCGCCTTTGACCGCCACCACCCCCACCGGCAACAGGCTCACGCCATCCTGCAGCAAGGCACGCGCCGCGCCGGCATCCAGTGTCAGGCTGCCGCGCAGTTGCAGATGGTCCGCCAGCCACTGCTTGCGTGCTGCCAACGGAGAGGTACGTGCAATCAGCTGCGTGCCAATCGGCTCGCCATTGGCCAGGCGCTGCAACACGTCGTCTTCTCGGCCGCAGGCAATCACCGTGTGTGCGCCACTGCGGGCAGCACGCTTGGCGGCGAGAATCTTGGTAATCATGCCGCCGGTGCCAACGCTACTACCGGCACCACCGGCCATTTCTTCCAGTTCCGGCGTGCCGGCATCGGCGTTGAACACGAACTGTGCGTTCGGATCCTTGCGCGGATCGGCGGTATACAGACCTTTCTGGTCGGTCAGAATCACCAGCGCATCGGCTTCGATCAGGTTGGTCACCAGCGAACCGAGGGTGTCGTTATCACCCACCTTGATTTCATCGGTGGTAACCGTATCGTTTTCGTTGATGATCGGAATCACACCCAGGCTGAGCAAGGTCAGCAAGGTGGAACGCGCATTCAGATAGCGAGTGCGATCCGCCAGGTCTTCATGGGTGAGCAGGATTTGTGCGGTTTTCAGGCCATGTTCTCGAAAACAGCTTTCGTAAGCCTGCACCAGGCCCATCTGCCCCACCGCTGCTGCGGCTTGCAGCTCGTGCAGCGCCTTGGGGCGTGCCTTCCAGCCGAGGCGCTGCAGGCCTTCGGCAATTGCGCCAGAGCTAACCAGCACCACCTGCTTGCCCGCCTTGTTGAGCGCGGCAATTTCCGCAGCCCAACGGCTCAGCGCGGCATGATCCAGGCCACGGCCTTCATTGGTAACGAGACTGCTGCCGACCTTGACTACCAAGCGGCTGCTTTGTTGAACGACAGAGGCGACCATGCGCAAAGGTATCCGAAATGAAGCAAATGCAAAGGCCTGCGATTATAAAGGCTAAGCCCCTGAGCGGAAAGGCAAGGCTGCAGATGGGCGCATGCGGCAAGCATGAACCGGCAGCAAAATCCATGATCCAATTGCCTATGTGGCCGCCAATGACTACAGTGAAATAGATTAGCATTGCCTGATATTCATCAGAATCAGCATTGCTTATGTGCCGCAAGTTCCTGTTTCCAAAAGAAGCGAGGACGCACCATGAAGCAGACACTCTCTCTCGACGACAAATACCGGCTGGATCACGGCCAGGTGTTCATCACCGGCATTCAAGCACTGGTGCGCCTGCCGATGCTGCAGGCACAGCGCGATGCGCTGGCAGGGCTGAACACTGCCGGTTTTGTCAGTGGCTATCGCGGCTCGCCGCTTGGCGGGCTGGATCTGGAAATGGCGCGCGCCAGCCATTATCTGCAGCTGCACAACGTCAATTTCCAGCCGGGGCTGAACGAAGATCTGGCCGCGACCTCGGTCTGGGGTACGCAGCAGGTCGGCCTGTTTCCCAAGCCCAAGGTCGATGGCGTGTTTGCGATGTGGTACGGCAAGGGCCCTGGCGTGGATCGCAGCGGCGATGTGTTTCGTCACGGCAATGCTGCCGGCAGCGCCAAACATGGCGGGGTACTGCTAATTGCCGGCGACGACCACGCCGCCAAGTCTTCCACCCTGCCGCACCAGACCGACCACGTGTTTGACGCGCTGATGATCCCGGTGCTCAATCCGGCCGGCGTGCAGGAGTTTCTCGACTTCGGTATTCACGGCTGGGCAATGAGCCGCTATTCCGGCTGCTGGGTCACGCTGAAAGCGGTGTCGGATACAGTCGAATCCTCCGCGATTGTCGAAGTCGACCCGCAACGGGTAAAAATCAAGCTACCCGACGATTTCAACATGCCAGCAGGTGGCCTGAATATCCGCTGGCCCGATCCTGGCCTGGCGATTGAAGAGCGACTGCTGCACCACAAATTGTATGCAGTGCTGGCCTATGTCCGCGCCAATCATCTCAATCGTATCGTGATCGATAGCCCAAGCCCGCGCCTGGGCATCATCACCGCCGGCAAATCCTATCTGGATGTGATGCAGGCGCTGGATGATCTGGGCATAGACGCGGCAATGGCATCGGAAATCGGACTGCGTGTATACAAAATCGGCCTGACCTGGCCACTGGAACCCGAAGGCGTGCATGCCTTTGCCGAAGGCCTGGAAGAGATTCTGGTGGTTGAGGAAAAACGCCAGGTAATCGAATACCAGTTGAAGGAACAGCTCTACAACTGGCGGGAAGATGTGCGGCCACGGGTGATCGGCAAATTCGATGAAAAGGGTGAATGGGTTCTGCCCGAAGGCAACTGGCTACTGCCAGCCTGTGGTGAACTCACACCGGCCATGATTGCGCGCGTGATCGCCGAACGCATCGGTCGTTATTTCACCAGTCTGGTGATCCGTGATCGGCTGAACTTCCTCGAACAGAAGGATCAGCAATTACGCCAACCGCGCGAAGTGATTCCACGCGTGCCCTATTATTGTTCGGGTTGCCCGCACAACACCGGCACCAAGCTGCCGGATGGCTCGATGGCACTGGCCGGTATCGGCTGCCACTATATGGCGACGTGGATTTACCCGAGCACCAAGACCTACACGCAAATGGGCGGCGAAGGCGTGCCCTGGATCGGCATCGCGCCATTCAGCGATACCCCGCACATCTTTGCCAATCTGGGTGACGGCACCTATTTCCACTCGGGCATTCTCGCCATCCGCGCTGCGGTCGCGGCCAAGGTCAACATGACCTACAAGATCCTTTACAACGATGCGGTGGCCATGACCGGCGGCCAACACGTCGATGGCTTTCTCGATGTGCCGACACTGACCCGACAACTGGCAGCTGAGGGTGTCCGCCGGATTGTCATCACCAGCGATGAACCCGAGAAATATGACTTGATCTGCGATCTGGCTGAAGACGTCACGATTCACCACCGCGATGAACTGGAGAGCCTGCAAAAACAATTGCGCAACGAGGCCGGCGTCACGGTGCTGATCCATGATCAGACCTGTGCCGCAGAAAAACGCCGGCGCCGCAAACGCGGCAAGATGCTCGACCCGGCACGGCGGGTTTTCATCAACGAACGGGTGTGCGAAGGCTGCGGTGACTGCTCGACGCAATCCAACTGCCTGTCGATCGTGCCAGTGGAAACCATGTTCGGCCGTAAGCGCAAAATTGATCAATCCTCCTGCAACAAGGATTTCTCCTGCCTGAAAGGCTATTGCCCGGCGCTGGTGACGCTGGAAGGCAATATCGAACTGCGCCACGAACAGGTCGATGAGGACTTGCTGGCCAGCCTACCGCCGCTCCCCAGTCCGCAGCTCCCGTCGATTACAAAACCCTATGGCCTGCTGGTAACGGGCGTCGGCGGCACCGGTGTTGTCACCATTGGCGGCGTTCTCGGCATTGCCGCGCGCATCGACCAGATTGGCGTGACAGTGCTGGATCAAACCGGCCTGGCACAAAAAGGCGGCGCGGTAACTACGCATGTCCGCTTTGCCAGCCAGCAGTCGCACTTGCACGCGGTACGCATTGCCGCTGGCGATGCCAATGCGGTACTTGGCTGCGACCTGGTGGTGGCGGCCACCAACGACTGTCTGGCGAAAATGCGCAAGGGTTTCAGCTCGGTGGTGATCAATGCTTATGAATCGCCAACTGGCGACAACGTGCACCAGCCGGACATGCGTTTCCCGGCGACGGCAATGGAACAGAGCATTATCGACACTGTCGGCGAAGATCATTTCCATATGGTGAATGCAACCAGACTGGCAACCGCATTGCTGGGCGATAGCATTGCCAGCAATATGTTCATGCTCGGTTATGCCTGGCAACGCGGGTTAATTCCGGTGTCGGAAACCGCGATTCTTGGCGCAATCCGCCTCAACGGCGCGGCAGTAGAGATGAACCAGCAGGCATTTGTGTGGGGACGGCATGCAGCAGTAGACAGCGCGCGAGTAGAACGACTGGCGTTTCCGGAGCTGGAACAGGCTATTCAGCGAGCACTGGAGACCACCTTGCAGGATATTGTCGAGCACCGTGCGAGCTATTTGCGGGCCTATCAGGATGATGCTTATGCCCAACACTACCAGCAGCGTGTTCAGGCAGTGGCCGCGCTGGAGAACCGCCTGTCTCCGGGCTCGGAGCTGTTGGCGCGCAGCGTAGCGAGAAGTTATTTCAAATTGCTGTCTTACAAGGATGAATACGAAGTTGCGCGCCTGTACAGCGACGGCGAATTCGAGGCCGAGCTACGCCGGCAGTTTGGCGGTGATTTCAACCTGCAGTTTCACTTGGGCGCGAGCTGGATGCAACGCAGCGGCACACCTCGAAAATTTGACCTGGGGCCATGGCTGATGCCGCTATTCCGCATGCTCAGCAAACTGCGCTGGCTGCGCGGCACCCGCTTTGACCCGTTCGGCTGGCAAGCGGATCGTCGTCTGGAACGGCAACTGATCAAACGTTATGAGCAGACGCTGGATACGTTGATGACGGGCTTGCGTAACGACAATCTGCAACTGGCGGCCGAAATCGCCTCGCTGGCAGAAAAGATCCGTGGCTACGGCCATATCAAGCAGGCAAGTGCCGACAAGATACTACCGCAATGGGACACCTTGCTGGCCCAGTTCCAGCAACAGCCAGCCAAAGCCAGCGTCAGCAATAGCGCGACCATCAGGCTATAAGCGTGGCCTTCAGATCAACGGGCAATAAAAAAGCACCGGGCGACGAGAGCGCGGTGCTTTTTTCTATCCGGCGGAGACTTAGCCAGCCAGTTTCTTGAATGCGTCTAGCACCGCGTCGCCCTTGAAGGGCTTAACAATCCAACCCTTGATGCCAGCGAAGCGCGCGCACGCTCTTTCATTGCCGGGCTGCTTTCGGTGGTCAGCATGATGATATTGACCGTGCTGTTACCGAGCTCACCCCGGATTTTTTCCACCATGGTCAAACCATCCATATTTGGCATATTGACGTCGCTCACGACCAGCTTGATGCCCGGATCAGCTTTCAGCTTAGCCAGACCATCCTTGCCGTCAACAGCAGTGGCAACGTCCAGACCGGCATTTTTCAGAAAACCGGCTACTTCATCGCGCACGGTGCTCGAGTCGTCAACAATAAGAATCTTTGCCATTTCATTCTTCCCTAGAAGATTAAAACAATTCCAGCTCGCCGGAATCTACCAATTCGTCAACATCGCAGGTGATTTCCTTGAAATCTTCCGGCGACCAGTTGAGGTTGAAAATAAAGCGTTGATACAGTTTGACCGTACGACCGCTGGCCTCATCCATTAATGTATAGATGAAGCATAGCTGCGGATTATCGGTACCAAACGAAATATATTTATGTTTGTGGTTCACAATCAGTGGAACCTGAATCTTGCTGCCTGCAGAACTGGCGTCCCCGATATAGCGATTCTTGAAAGAACCCCAGATCAGGTTAGTCACTTCGCCGAGGAAACTATTGGCCGCACGGAAATCAGCAACTTCAGCAGAAGGCCGATACAGCTCCAGAAAATCCAGAATCGGCTGCTCTTCAGTTTGCAGCATCATATAGCCGCGGCACCATGAGCTCTCCAGCGGAATCAGACTGAACACCTCGCCAAAGATGATTCGATCGCGCACGATATACGGCGCTTCGGTCAACATGGTCGGGCTGATCTTGAACTGACTGCTGAGCACACTGCTGGTAATTTCAGAAATGCCTCGAACCAGTGCATTCGGATAAACCAGACAGAAAATATATTCATCAATCACCGAACGCAGTGCCTGCATATCGCTGGCGACATAGGCTGCGCAAAACACGCGGCGCAGTTCGTCCGGCAAATCATCCAGGGTTGCAGTTTTTTCGCGGCGCAGAATCAGCGGCAATTCACCACGAATCGAATGAATCATCATGGCGATTTCGGCATTTTCTTCCGGCGTATCACCATAGTTTTCCGAATATAAAATCGCACCCAAATCGATATTGGAACGCAATACCGACATCAGATTGTTTTTCTGTACCTTCAAGCCGGCAAGGTTGTTCTCATCGCAGAACTGCTTGATGATATCTGCATATTCCGGGCTGTTATCCAGCACCAAGACTTTGCTGAGCAATTTGTCAGTCATGTTATTTGAATCTCCTTCTGTTGCTGCTTCAGAACAATTCGAGCATGCCGGTATCTTCTTCGGCAGCCGACATTTCCACCGCAAAATCGATCGGCTGGTATTCGCAGAAGCAAATACTGGCGTGCATCTGAATCGCGTTGTTGATGGTGATTGCATAGCCGCCGACAAAGCCGGGTTTCAGCTCGTCCAGAAACGACATGCATTTGCTATCGAGCGCATACGGCGTGGACATGCCCAGATGCGGAAAATAATTCAGCAGATCCCGGTTCATCGCACCGCAACACAGATTGCCGATTTCCGACAACGCCTCGACCAGCGAGCGCTCATTGCTGCCACGCGTAAAGTAATCTTTCAGCTCGCGGTATCGTCGATATGAAAAATGGTCAGCAGCCGAAACAGAAATGACGAAATCGTCAGCACAATCACGGTTTGCTCGGGAAACTCGGTCACAGTCATATCGGTAACCGGCTGGATCTCGACTACAGCATCTTCACCCAGCGCCAGATTGCTCTTGGCGGCTTTCATGAAAATGAATTCGACGCCCTCTTTGGCCTGTTCACTGATCATGATCTCAGTCCAGTTTGGCACGCAGCTGATTGACCATCGATTCCATGCTGCTAAGCGCCACCATCATCGTTTTGCCGCCAGCCTGGATATCCTGGAAGGTCAGGTGGTGGTCAGGTCATTTTTGTACAGATTGCTGCTGTAGTCTTTGGACAAGGACTCGGAACGGCCCGCCAGCTTACGCACTTCTTCCGCAACCACGGCGAAACCACGACCGGAATCACCGGCACGCGCAGCCTCAATCGATGCGTTCAGCGACAGGATGATCACCTGTTTGACGATGGACGAGAACTCCACTGATTCTTGGTATGCATATTGCGGTTTTGCGCCGTAAGGAAATCATTTCCTCATGCCAGTGCTCAAAGTCACCGCGACACTTTTAAGCTGCCCGGCCTCTTTCGCGAGTCGATTGACACCGCCAGCAACTCTTCCTTGAGCTGGACACTTGCGCGTGTTGGCTTCCTCGACATCACGAGCATTGTTGCCGGACAACGCCGACAGCTCCGCCTGGGATTGATCCAGAGCCGATTGCATTTGTGAGGCGTTTTGCTGCAAACGGCTGATTTCATGCAGCGACGAAGCCGACGCTTCGCTCTCGGCCAAGCGCTGGCTTAACTCCTGATTGGCTCCCTAAAATAGCCTGCAGTTGTGTTTCAGGCTTGCGCACCCGCCAGCATTTTGGCATTCTGCACCCCGAAGGTATGCAAAGACGCCGGCAGCGCACACTACGCCGCCCAAAACAAATTGTGGCAATCCATCGATCAATTTTGTCTCCCCGCCGGATATCAGAAGCTAAATGCCGATTGAGGCAGATTGATTACGAACGTGAATGGCGTAAATCCGAGTTCGCTCCCCGCATTCTCCAGCTCGATACTGATGCCACCACCTTGTTCCTGCAGGAAGGTACGGACCGCATCCATGCCTACGCCACGACCGGAGACCTGAGTTACCTGAGCAGCAGTCGACAGACCAGACTGGAAGATCAGTTCGGCAACGGCTGCCGGAGCCGGTTTTTCCGCATCGCTGAATACACCGTTGGCGACGCCTTTTTCATACAGCTTATGCAAGGCCAGACCACGACCGTCGTCATGGATACGCAGTTGTTTGCCACTTTCATGTTCGACGCAGGTAAAGCTGATTCGCCCTTGCTCCGGCTTACCGGCAGCAACACGCTGCTCCGGCGCTTCAATGCCATGATCCAGCGAGTTGCGGACAATGTGCATCAGCGAGCTCTTCAAGGCTTCAGCAAAGGTGTTGTTGAATGCGATATCGCCGTTGACGATTTCCACCGATGGCGTTGGCTTGTTCAGCTCCTTGGCCAACGACGACATCGAATCCACCGCACCGGAAACAAGACGCTGCAGCGGGATCAAGCCCAAGTGGCTGACAACCTTCTGCAACGTGGACATGGCTTCCGCCCCACTGCCAGCAGCCAGATCGGCAGCCATCTTGCGCAGAGAGGTGATTTCATCGACGCTGACAAAGGCACCACGCGTGGTCAGCAGATCCGATGCGCGGCCCTTGCGACCCAATTTATCCTCGTTGATTTCAACATAGCGGCCAATCGCCACAGCTACCGCGTCCAGCTCCTGCAGCATCTGCGCTGCATTCCATTCGGCATCCACATCTTTACGCAGACGGTCATATTCCATCTCTGCGGCGTGTGCCGCATCGGTAATCAGCTTGAATTCGTAGGTACGGGCATTGCCTTTGATGGTGTGCATATTGCGGAACAAGGCCGACACCACGTCCATATCCTTGCCCGAAGCCGATTCGATGAGCTTGCGGTTTTCCGCCACAAACTTGTTGGCCGAATCGATAAAGTCGTTGAACTTGCCGATCGAGATTTTGATGATCTGCGAAATGAGATCCAGCTCTTCTTTCTGATGCGCAGCAGCCAGTTCCAGTTCGCGCAGGTGGGTCACGTCCTGCACGATCAACAGCACCTTGTCGACGCCGTCGTCGTCATTCTTGATCGGGCTCCAATCCATTTGCAGAATCTTGTTGTGGCCGTCGGCCCCTTTGATCTGCATTTCGGTAGCCAGCAAGTGGCTGTTGAAATCAAACATCATCGAGTCTTCGCCGATGATGGCACCGAGAGCGACAACAATCTGATCCTTGCTGTCCACACCCAGCGTCGAATTGGCAAACAGCGCCTCCATCACGTCTCGGCCGGCCAGATCGTTGGTGCCGAAAATGGTGCTGAGATAGGCGGAATATTCCGGATGCAGGCGATTGCCCGGTACCACGGTACACACACCCAGATTCATGTTGTTCAACATGGCGTTGATATCGTGTGTCTTCTGGCTCAACTGAGCGGTGCGTTCCGCAACCCGTAGCTCCAAGGTTGCATTCTGTTCGGCAATCACCGCGGTCATTTTCACGGTGTTGCGGATGAAGAACACCAGCACCCCCATGAAAATCAGGTTCATGACACCGATAATCAGGCCCAGATACAAACTCATGCGCGTCGTTTTTTGCGATTCGAGCAAGGTCTGAACAAAGTTGTCATAGCTTGATTTGCGGAAGTTCTTGATTTCCTGCTTCAGCGCTTGCAGCGAGGCGTTCATCCGCTCTGCGGCCTGCGGATCGACCTCACCCTTGTTTTTGATCAGTGCCGTCGAGGTTGTGGCGGCCAGTTCCTTGTACTGTTGAAACTGGGTACGCAGTTTGGCAATGTCAGCCGCCCGTGCCGGGTAGAGCTTGCCCATCTCGCCAAACACGCCATCCGCCTGTTTGTAGAACTCCGACGCCTCGTCAATCATGTCGGTTTCACCGATCATGGCCGCCTGCATGAAACGTTCTTCCATCTTGTCTAGGCGAACGATATTGGCATCCACCCGCTCAAGCACCGGGAAATACAAATCACGGATTTCGGATAGCTGGCCGCTGCTTTCTACCGATTTTTTGACGTTGTAAGTAGAAAACGCCAAGAAAATGATAATCGCAGCCCCCACCATGAGGATGATTTTCCGCATTGGATTGGCATCCTCGGTCGCCTTGTTGGCGCTGAGCGTTGCATCTTGAGCTTGAATGGTTTTCTCGTTCACAGTAGTTCCATGATCATGTGACGTGGACAGAAACAGGCCTTCCCGGCTAAATCACCGCCAGCCAGAGAATGTCAGGTATCTTCAGATTGAATCAAAACGCAGATCAGTATGGCTGCAAGCCTTTCGGCCAAGGAGTTACACACAGGCTGGAGCCTCTCACAGCTTGAACCTCCATCGCCTGGCATACCCCGCCGCAGCCTTCGACTTTTATCCGGTTTTTTGATCCGTTTATCTGTAACTGATAGATAGATGAGTTGTTGCTAATTTTCAAGAATACGAAGCCAGTACTGGCACGAGGCATGCCGACTGCAAAATGCCGCCCAGCGCAAATCACAACGCGGGCCAAACGAAAAAGTCGGGAATTTAGAGGCGCGGAGAAACCACGGAAGAGCGCAGCAAAGATAACATATCACATATAGAACAAGACCCTGCCGGCAACACAACGAGTCAAGAGGCAGGATGATCAAATCCGATGTTTACTCAGATAGCTCGTCATGCCTTTCGTCGAATTCAAATTTGCAGCGACCCACACCGTCCGGGTCGACTACCAGCCGGATGGCACGACCACCTTGCTGGAACTGGCGAGACTGGAAGAATTGCCGCTGCACTGGCGCTGCGGGCTGGGCACCTGCGGCACCTGCGCGATTCGCCTGACGCTGCTGGCCGGAGAGGAACAAGCAATGGGTAATAAGGAACGCAATGTGCTGGCCCATCACGGCAAGGACGAAAAGCAAAACGCCAGCGAATGGCGCTGGCGTTTAAGTTGCAGCTACGTCCTGAACGGCGCCGACCTGCGCGCCGAATGGGACTGAAGAAAGCGATTTACCAGAGATTCTGGCCAAACGCCTGATGGTAGTTGTCCGCCACCAGTTCGCGGCTGATCTGGTGATTCTGGCCGCCACGGCTGGCGATCTTGATCGAACCGAGCAAGGACGCGAGGCGACCGGTGGTCTGCCAATCCATACCGTTCTGAATGCCATACAACAAGCCGGCACGATAGGCATCGCCGCAGCCAGTCGGATCAACCAGCTCGCTGGCTTTGACGCAGGGGATCTCGATCAGTTTGCCGTCGCTGAAAATCTGCGAGCCTTCACCGCCACGCGTCACGATCAACGCTTTCACCTTGGCGGCAATCTGCTCCAGCGACAAGCCGGTGCGTTCCTGCAGCAACTGCGCTTCGTAATCGTTGACGGTCACATAATCGGCAATATCAACAAACTTCAGCAGATCTTCACCATTAAACATCGGCAGACCCTGGCCCGGATCAAAAATGAACGGAATCGATGCGTCGCGGAACTGCTGCGCATGTTGCAACATGCCATCACGGCCGTCCGGCGCAACGATGCCAAGCGAGACTTTGGGCACATCGCTCACCTTGTTTTCATGCGACTGACTCATCGCGCCCGGATGGAATGCGGTGATCTGGTTGTCATCCAGGTCGGTGGTAATGAATGCCTGGGCGGTAAAGCTGTTGGGGATATGGCGGATATGCGCCTGCGAAATATTCAGCGACTCCAGGCGGCCGCGATAGACGCCAAAATCATCACCCACGGTCGCCATGATCATTGGCTCGCCGCCAATTGCCTTCAGGTTGTAGGCGATGTTGCCGGCACAGCCACCAAACTCGCGGCGCATTTCCGGCACCAGAAACGCCACATTCAGCATGTGCACCTTGTCCGGCAAAATGTGGTTCTTGAAATGATCATGGAACACCATGATCGTGTCGTAGGCCATTGAGCCGCAAATCAACGTGTACATCTTATTTCTCCTGAATGTTTTTATGTGGGATACAGGCCAAGGAAGCGGTTTACCCCCTGTTGCAAGCGCCCCTCAGCGGGGCGAAAAGCAGCGCATGAGCCCCGATCAGGGCTGCGCAGCAAGATCGTAAACGGCTTCCAAGCGGCACCCCGGCCGCGCGATTCTAGCACGCCATTTTTCGTCACAAGGGATTCATCCAGCCGTCATCCGTCTGTCAACTCGGCTCGCCAGACTAAAGCCCATGAAAACATGGACTTTACGCCTGATATTGTGGTCGCTGCCCCTACTCCTGCTGGCCCAGCCAGCGCATGCCTGGGGTTTGTATACCCACACTTATTTTGCCCAGCTATTGCTGACGGCGGTGCCGTTGAGCGAGCCGGCCTTTCGCCTGGCCGCACGGCACTTCCCGCGACTGGTGATGGCTGGCGCCAGCCTGCCGGATCTGGCATTACTGGCCGGCTGGCTGAAAACACCGGCGTTTCGCCACAGCCACGAATGGCCCTTGCTGCAACAGATGCTGCGCAGTGAACGGACCGAACATCAGGCGATTGCGCTGGGGTTTGCCAGCCACCTGCTGGTGGACGTGATTGCCCACCACCATTTTGTGCCGGAACATGAACACCGCTGGTTCGATTGGCCGGTGGTTACCCACGCCTTGTGCGAATGGGCGATGGATCGACATCTGCAGCCCAAATTACGGGCCAGGCCGGGAGAACTGCTGCAACGGGAGCGCGCCACGCTGGCGCCGTTTGTCAGCCAGCATTTTGGCTGCGATATTCAGGTTGCGGACCGCGCGCTGCGACAATTGGCCAGCGCCGATCAGGGGTTGCGCCGGGGCCGCTTACCCGGTGTCATTTACCGGGCCTCGCGGCGGCTGGATTCAATGCTGCAGCGACGCTTTGACGACTATCTGCAGGCCACCGCCAGCCACCTGCCGGATATCAACCGCCTGATTGCCGGGCATACACCGCTGCTGCATGCCAATGGCAGCAATAGCCCGAACCCGCAAAAGCGTGATGCCAACTTGCTGCCGGGCAGCCTGTTCGTGCAACTTGTGACCGCTGACATGCGTTGACCGGTCGGCCTGCAAGGCTTATTGCTAGCGCCTTGCAGCCTTGCCCACAAGGCAATAGGGATGCGGCCTGCAGGCAGGTGTTATTTGTCTTTACGCTTGGCGCGCGGATGCGCGGCGTCGTAGGTTTTGGCGAGATACTGGAAATCGAGGTGGGTATAAATCTGCGTGGTACTGATGCTGGCGTGGCCCAGCATTTCCTGCACCGCGCGCAAGTCACCGGAAGATTGCAGCACATGGCTGGCAAACGAATGACGCAAGGCGTGAGGATGCACGCGCTGCGTCAGCCCCTGTTTTTGCCCGGATAACGCCAGCCGCTGCTGAATGGATCGCACCGACAAACGCTGACCACGCTGACTGACGAACATTGCAGGCTCATCCGCTGCGGCCAGTGTGGCGCGCAATGGCAACCAGGCCTGCAGCGCCTGCAGCGCCTTGCCGCCAACCGGCACAATGCGGCTTTTGTTGCCCTTGCCGAGCACGCGCACTTCGCCAGCGGCAAAATCAATATGCTCCGGATTCAGCCCGGCCAGTTCAGCCAGGCGCAGCCCGGAAGAATAAAACAGCTCGAACATCGCCACATCGCGCAACGACAACACATCGTCGTCATCGGCCTGCAGCAGTTGCGTCATCGAATCGGGAGACAAGGCGTGCGGCAATTTCTTGCCGGATTTCGGCGCACGAATACCAAGCACCGGATTGAGCACCACACCATATTGGCGAGCGATGTAACGGAACAAGCCGCGCCAGGCCGACAGCACCTGTGCCAGCGACTTGCCCGACAGACCCTGGGCATGTAAACGCCCGACCATGCGCCGGGTTTGCGGTGGCGTCAGCTCTGCCAGTGGCGTGTCGCCCAATTGCTGCTGCAACAGCGCCAGATCGCGCCGGTAGGCGGCCAGCGTGTGGCTACTGTAACGCCGCTCCACCGCCAGCCACTCCAGATAACGCTGGATCAGCTCATCGGCGGGTGGCAAGGCAGTCATGCTCAACGATCAGGCTTGTGGCCGCTGCAAGGCAGCCGACAGCAGCTCGCCGATGCGTTTCAGATATAAGGTGCCCATTTCCGGGTAGAAACGCTGGGCGTCTTCACTGGCCAGCACCAGCAATCCGGCGGCGTCACCTGCGCTCAGACGCACTTGGGCAAAACTGCGCAATTTGTCGGCAGCCTCGCCAAACCAGCCCTGCACTTCGTCCGCCACGTGCGGGCCGCAATACGGCTCGCTCAGATTCACGGCCAGGTCCTTCACCGCATCCGACACCGGCAGATATTCGCTGCGCTCGCTCGCGCCGGCATCCACACCCCAGACACGAACCGCTACGTGCGGCACGGCAAAATCTTCGGTGAGATTGTAGGCAAAACGTTCCAGCGCCTGATCGCGGTTGGCCGCATCAATCAAGGCCGTGCCCAAGCGATGCACTTTCTCGCCGATGGCATCGTTCTCTTCGCCAAACTGCAGCAATTCGGCCAGTTTTGACTCCAGCAGCCGCCCTTTCTCACGCAAAGTGAGAATCTGCCGCTCGGTAATGGAAATCGCGTGGCCGCCATGCGGATGCGGGATAAAAATATCCGCCAGCAAGTCGGCGTATTGCTCGAAAAACTCCGGGTGCGCTTTCAGATATTGGGCAACGTCATTCGGTTGCATGGATGATTCCTGTTGGTTTGGGTCTGGTGACAGCATAGTGCATGATTCTCGTGGAACGAAGCTGGACGTGTGCTAGCGGCTGACAACTCGGTACAACTACAACGCAGACAAGAGGCAGGTGCCGCTGAATGCGGCGCCCTCCCAATTCCGACAAAAAATGGAAAACAGCTTGAGATGCGCCGCCGCGATAGCGACGCAAGCCGCTCAAATCTCGATTTCGCCTTCAAAAACGATCACCGCCGGGCCAGTCATCAATACCGGCTGACCGGGGCCTTGCCAGCGGATGGTCAATTCGCCGCCGCGCGTCGACACACGCACGGTGTCGTCAAGCAAGCCGCGCAGAATACCCGAGACTACCGCTGCGCAAGCACCCGTGCCGCAGGCCAGGGTTTCGCCGGCGCCGCGTTCAAACACCCGCAGGCGAATCGCAGCGCGATTAATGATCTGCATGAAGCCAGCGTTCACCTTCTGCGGGAAACGTGGGTGAACCTCGATGGCGGCGCCGACGCTCGCAACCGGAAAGCTGTCGACATCGTCGACCACCTGCACTGCATGCGGGTTGCCCATCGACACGGCGCTGATGTCGTAGCTTTTGCCCGCCACATCCAGCGGGTAGATCACCGCCTGGGCATCTGCCACAAACGGGATCTCGGCCGGCAACAGGAACGGCGCGCCCATGTCGACCGTCACCTCACCGTCAGCTTCCAGCTTCGGGCCAATAATGCCTTTGGCGGTTTCAACACGAATTTCACGTTTCTCGGTCAAACCCTTGGCATAAACAAAGCGGGCAAAACAGCGAGCACCATTGCCGCACTGCTCTACTTCACCACCATCGTTATTGAAAATGCGGTAACGGAAATCCACGCCAGGCTGGGTGGCACGTTCTACCAGCAGAATCTGATCGCAGCCCACGCCAAAATGGCGGTCGCCCAGCGCGCGATATTGCTCGGTGGTCAAATCAAGCGGCTGACTGACGCCATCGAGCACGACAAAATCGTTGCCCAAGCCCTGCATTTTGGTGAATTTGATTTTCATAATCTGCTTTGTTCAAAAATTGGCCACAACCCTCACAGGCACAATGCCGTGTAGTCGCGAAAAGTACAACGATCCATCACCACAAACATGCCCGCCGCCTTGGCGCGCAAGGCTGCCGCCTCGTTTACCACGCCATCCTGCAGCCAGATTGCCGGCAACTTGAGGCGAATGCATTCGTCAACAATCGCATCCACCTCATCCGGGTTACGAAACACATCCACCAGATCAATCTGCCCCGGCACCGCGCTCAGGTTCGGATAAGCGGCTTGCCCCAGCACTTCGCTAATAGCAGGGCGCACCGGCACGATATCGTAGCCGAAACGCTGCAAAGCCGCTGCCACGCGGTAACTGGGTCGCTCAGCCTTGGGCGACAGGCCAACCACGGCAATCCGTTTGATCGATTGCAGAAACTGGCGAATCTCGTCGCTAGACGGGTTCTGGAACATCGGTTTTCCTCAATAAAACTTGGCTTCGCCCGGCGGCCGGGTTTTGAAGCGTTTATGGGTCCAGAAATACTGCTCGGGCATTTCCCGCACTCTGTCCTCAATAAAGGCATTCATGCGACGGGTATCTGCTTCGACATCTTCCGACGGGAAATTCTCCCAAGCCGGATAAAATTTCACCTGATAGCCCTCGCCCCCCGGCAGAATCCGCGTAATGACCGGCACTACCTTGGCCCGCGCCACCTTGGACAGGCGCGACAGACCGGTGACAGTGGCGGCCGGCACGCCGAAAAACGGTACGAACACCGCATCGCTGGCCCCAAAATCCTGGTCCGGCAGATAATAAAACGGCAGGCCACTGCGAATCGCTTTAATCACCGGCTTGATGCCGTCCTGGCGCGAAAATAGTTCCGCATTGCCAAAACGGGTGCGCGAACGCAACAGCAACTGCATCACGTAAGGGTTCTTCTGCTGACCGTACATCGACACTGCACGGTAATCCATGGTGATACGGGCGCCACCGGCATCCAGCCCCATGAAGTGTGGCGCCAGCCAGATTACCGGCTGGTCCTTGACTGCCAGCCAATGCTCAAGCCCTTCAAAACGAATCAGCTTTTCCAATCGTTGCCGCGACGCCCACCACAACAGGCCATGCTCCAGCGCACCGCGCATGAAAGCCTGTACGTGTTTCACCACCAGCTGCTCGCGCTCAGTTTCAGACAATTCGGGAAAACACAGTTTCAGATTAATACGCGCCACTCGCGTACGGCTACGCGCCAGTTTGTATAACACCCAGCCCAAGCCATTGCCGATGCGCGCCTGAACAGCCAGCGGCAGGAAATGCATCAACCACAACAGAAATACAGCAAAACGCATAGCGATGGATCTGTTTCGAGATTATTTGTAGAAATTCGGTTCGCCTACCGGGCGAGTGCCATAGCGCTTGTGTACCCAGTAATACTGGTCAGGCATTTCCAGCACGCGCTCTTCGATAAACTGGTTCATGCGCCGTGCATCTTGCTCCAGATCTCCGCAGGGAAAATTGTCCCAAGGTGGATAGAGACGCATCTCGTAACCCTCGCCAGCGGAGAGCTGGCGAGTAACGCAAGGAATGATCCTGGCCTTGGTCAGCTGAGCCAGACGCGACAATGTAGTCACTGTGGCACATTCGACACCAAAAAACGGCACAAATACCGAATCGGTACGACCAAAATCCATATCCGGCAGAAACACAAACGGCACACCATCGCGTATTTTGCGAATTACCGGGCGCAGGCCATCCTGCTTGGCAAACAGCTCGGGCGTGCCAAAACGCAAACGCCCCTGCAGCAGCAATTCATCCAGAACCGGATTTTTCTGCTTGCTGTAAAACGCCATCGAACCCGGCCACTCATCGGCGAATTTGGCACCGCCCATATTCAGGCCAACAAAATGCGGCGTCAGAATGATCACCGGCTGGCCTTTGAGGTCGTCCAGATGTTCGCGCCCGACCACTTTGATCATGTCCATCACCCGCTGGCGTGGCTGCCACCAGAGAATCCCCATCTCCAGCACGCTGCGTGCCAGACGCATGAAGTGTTTGCGCCCCAGCTGGCGCCGTTCTGCTTCCGACAGATTCGGAAACGCCAGTCGCAGGTTGACCATGGTGACACGGCCACCCACAGGGAATAACAGCCAGCCGACGCAATAGGCAATCGCAACCGTCACCCGGTTTGGCAAAGCGGACAGTGCCCGCCATAAGGCCAGTCCGATACGCGCCGCCCAGTTCATGACGAGGCCTCCGGCGGATTCACGCCCGCAGGCACTTTGTAACGGTTATAACTCCACAGGTATTGCTCGGGCGCCTCGGCAATCAAGGCTTCAATGTTGCGATTGAGCAACGCGGCATCCTGAGTCAGATCACCAACAAATGCGCCTTGCAGTGGCTTGATGTGCACCCGATAGCCACGCCCCCACGACAAGCGCTCGCCATAAAACAGCAGCACCGCAGCATTGGTCGACTCAGCCATGCGTGACAGCAAGGTCATGGTGTAGGCTGGCTGGCCAAAAAACGGCACCCATACCCCGCCCCCTTCTCCCGGCACTTGATCCGGCAGGATGATGACCGCCTCCCCGGAGCGTAAGGTCTTGAACAGCTGCCGCACCCCCTGAGCCGTTGCCGGTGCAGTTTTGCCATTGCCGCGCGCACGACCGGCATTCATCAATGGCTCCAGCCATTTCTGCTTCGGCGGGCGATACATGGCGGTCAGCGGAAAAGGCAGGCGTGAGCTGAGATAGCGCCCGGCAATGTCGTAAGCGCCCAAATGTGGGGTAACGAACAAGATACCCCGCTGCTGCGACAACGCAGCCTCCACGTGCCCCCAACCACGACAATCACGGATCAGTCGCGCGACTTGTTCAGGATTACGCCCCCATGCAACCAGTAGCTCCAGCGCACCTTTGCCGGTTTCGCGGATATTGCGACGAATCAATTGCTTCAACGTCACGTCACCACTGGCAAGGCCACTTTGTGTTAAATGCTTGCGCAGCTTGCCTGCATAAGAAGGCGATACGTAATAAACCAGATAACCAAGCAGACTGCCGAGACAGTGAATCAGCCAGAGCGGTAAGGCGGCAAACAAAGCCAGTGTGGCGCGAATCATCATTCGTTGTATTTGAGGCGTAATTTGGTATTCTACCCGTTTTCCAATCGATAAAATAAAACCAGCAAAGTAGAGAGAGAAATGAGTAATTCCTTCCTGTTCACATCTGAATCCGTGTCCGAAGGCCATCCGGACAAAGTAGCCGACCAGATTTCCGATTCGATTCTGGATGCCATTCTGGCCCAGGACAAATCCGCCCGCGTTGCCGCCGAAACCCTGGTCAACACCGGCCTGGTGGTACTGGCAGGTGAAATCACCACCCACGCCAACATCGATTACATCCAGATTGCCCGCGATACCGTCAAGCGTATTGGTTACGACAGTTCCGACATCGGTTTTGATTACAAGACCTGCGCGGTGCTGGTGGCCTATGACAAACAATCGCCGGACATCGCCCAGGGCGTGGACGAAGGCAAGGGCCTTGACCTGGACATGGGCGCTGGCGACCAGGGCCTGATGTTCGGTTATGCCTGCAACGAAACGCCGCAAATGATGCCGGCGCCGATTTATTACGCACACCGCCTGATGCAGCGCCAGAGCGAACTGCGCAAGGATGGCCGTCTGCCTTGGCTGCGTCCGGATGCAAAATCGCAAGTGACCATCCGTTACGATGCAGAAACCGGCAAAGCGCTGGAAATCGACACTATCGTGATTTCGACTCAGCACCACCCGGACGTATCACATGCGCAACTGTCGGAAGCCGTGATCGAAGAGATCGTCAAACCGATCATGCCGCCGGAACTGATGAAGAACCCGCGTTTCCTGATCAACCCAACCGGCCGTTTCGTTATCGGCGGCCCAATGGGTGATTGCGGCCTGACCGGTCGTAAGATCATTGTTGACACCTATGGCGGCGCAGCACCGCACGGTGGCGGCGCGTTCTCCGGCAAGGATCCGTCCAAGGTTGACCGTTCGGCGGCTTATGCCGGCCGTTATGTTGCCAAAAACATCGTTGCCGCCGGCATTGCCAAGCAGTGCCAGGTGCAGGTGTCGTACGCAATCGGCGTATCGCGCCCGGTTTCGGTGATGGTTGATACCTGGGGCACCTCGAAGCTGAGCAATCAGCAAATTGTTGACCTGATCAACAAGCATTTCGATCTGCGCCCGAAAGGCATTATCCAGATGCTGGATCTGCAGCGCGCCATTTACGGCAAAACCGCTGCCTACGGTCATTTCGGCCGCGAAGAGCCGGAATTCACTTGGGAACGCACCGACAAGGCTGAAGCACTGCGTGCAGACGCCGGACTCTAAGCCAGTAGCCGGATAACTGCGAAAACAATGACGGGGCGCAAGCCCCGTTATTGTTTTTAGCGCGGAGATGTTGGGCAAAATGATACAATCCGCCCGTCCGTAACATCCTAATGGTTAAACATGTTCGCTCGTTTCATGCCGCAAGAAGGCAAATTCTTCGATCTGTTCAACGCCCACGCTGAACAGGCAGTCTTGTCCGCGCAAAAATGCCTGGTACTGATCAACACGCTGAGTGGCGAGCGTCGCGCCATCGACGAATTGGTACAAGCCATTGAATCGGCAGAGCACCGAGCTGACACTGTCACACATGAAACCATTGCTCTGCTGAATAAAACTTTCATCACCCCGTTTGACCGCGACGAAATCCATCAGCTGATCAGCGCGATGGACGACATCGTCGACGTTGTCCAGAGCCTGGCCCAGACCTTGTCGATGTACGATGTACGCAAATCGACACCTGATATGCTGCAGTTGGCTGAATTGAACGTTTCAGCCATTGACCGGGTACGCTACGCAGTAGGTCTGCTGAAATCTCCGGGCGAGCACGCGCAGGACATCCTGCGTACCTGCAAGGAAATTGACAAGCTCGAAGGCGACGGCGACCGCGTGATGCGTGGCGCGATTTCGCGCCTGTTCCGCGATGAGCAGGACACCCGCGAATTGATCAAATTAAAAGCCGTGTATGAATTGCTGGAAACGGTAACCGACCGCTGCATGGCCGTTGCCAATCAACTCGAAGCCATCATTCTCGAAAATACCTGAGGCCCCTCATGACCGGTATGGAAATCAGTCTGGGAGTGGTAATTCTCCTGGTAGCACTGGCCTTGGCCTTCGACTTCATGAACGGCTTTCACGATGCAGCCAACTCCATCGCAACCATCGTCTCGACCGGCGTGCTGCGCCCGCAGCATGCGGTGTTGTGGGCTGCATTCTTCAACTTTCTGGCCGTGTTCATTTTTCATCTAAAAGTGGCCACGACCATCGGCAAAGGTACCATCGACCCCAGTATCGTTGACCAATACGTACTGTTCGGCGCGCTGATGGGGGCCATTTCCTGGAATATCATCACCTGGTATTTCGGCATTCCCTCTTCGTCGTCCCACGCACTGATTGGCGGTCTGGTTGGCGCTGCGCTGGTGAAGGCAGGCCCGAGTGCACTGGTTGCTGCCGGCCTGTTCAAGACGATTGCTTTTATTGTGGTTGCGCCTTTGCTTGGCTTTGTACTCGGCTCAATCATGATGCTGGCGGTGTCATGGCTTTTTTTCCGTGCCACACCGGGGCATGTCGACAAGTGGTTCCGCCGCCTGCAGCTGGTATCTGCCGGACTCTACAGCCTTGGCCACGGCGGCAATGACGCGCAAAAAACCATCGGCATCATCTGGCTGATTCTGATTTCGGCAGGCCTGTCGACAACAGAACAAGGCGTCCCGAACTGGGTGATTGCCGCCTGTTACTGCACCATTGCAGCCGGCACCATGTTTGGTGGCTGGCGTATCGTCAAGACCATGGGTCAGCGGCTGACCAAGCTCAAGCCGGTAGGTGGCTTCTGTGCCGAATCCGGCGGCGCCATTACCCTGTTTGTGGCCTCGGCAATGGGTGTTCCGGTTTCCACCACACACACCATCACCGGCGCGATTGTTGGTGTAGGCGCGTCACGACGCTTCTCCTCGGTACGCTGGGGCGTAGCTGGCGGCATCGTCTGGGCTTGGATTCTGACGATTCCGGCTAGCGCCAGCATTTCTGCGCTCGCTTGGTACGTCGGTCAAAAGCTGTTCTGACGTATTGCTGCAAGCTGCCAGCGGGGCAAAAACGGCTATGATTAGCTGATGTTGCCCCGTTTTCCTTTCTTACTCCGCCACCTAACAGGCTGGTGAGAAACTCTTTGCGCCAGATTTG
>JAXMFR010000043.1:0-24072 GCA_046347685.1 Chitinivorax sp. | reverse complement strand
CTGGAATACCTCAACTCGGTGGCCGGACGCCTGCCCAAGGGCGTGGCACCGACACTCGGCCCGGACGCAACTGGCGTTGGCTGGGTTTACCAATACGTCTTGGTAGCCAAGCAGAAGACTCTGGCAGAGCTTCGGGCAATCCAGGACTGGTTTGTGCGTTATCAGCTGACCAAGGCCCACGGCGTGGCCGAAGTCGCCAGCGTTGGTGGTTTTGTGCAGCAGTATCAGGTAACGGTTGAGCCGCGCAAGCTGCAGGCCTACGGCATTCCGCTGAAGCAGGTCAGCGACGTGATTCGCAGTAGCAATACTGACGTCGGAGGGCGCGTGGTGGAGCTAGCGGAAACCGAATACATGGTGCGCGGCCGTGGCTATCTGCGTGGCATCGCCGATCTGGAAAAACTGGTAGTCAAAGCCACCGGCGGCGTGCCGGTGTTGATTCGCGATATTGCCCGCGTCGAGCTGGTGCCGGAAGAGCGGCGCGGCATCGCCGAGTTGAATGGCGAAGGCGAAGTGGTCGGTGGCATTGCCATGGCGCGCTACGGCCAGAATGCCCTCGACGTGATTCACAACATCAAGGCGAAGCAGCAGGAGATACTGGCTGGATTGCCAGATGGGGTGACGATACAGACGGTATATGACCGCTCGGGGCTGATTCATCGCGCCATCGAAACGCTGAAAGGCACACTGATCGAGGAAAGCCTGATTGTCGCACTGGTTTGCGCGGTGTTTCTGCTACATCTGCGCAGCGCGCTGGTAGCGATCCTGATGTTGCCAGTGGGGGTGTTGATCGCCTTCATCATCATGCACAGCATGGGTTTGAACGCGAACATCATGAGCCTTGGCGGCATCGCCATCGCTATCGGCGCGATGGTCGACGCGGCGATTGTGATGATCGAAAACACCCACAAGCATCTGGAGCGCAGCGACGGCAGCAAATCCCGCCTGGAGCTGGTCAGCGAAGCCTGCCGTGAAGTGGGGCCAGCGCTGTTTTTCAGTTTACTGATCATTACCGTCTCGTTTCTGCCAGTGTTTACGCTGGAAGCGCAGGAGGGACGCCTGTTCAGCCCGCTGGCCTTCACCAAAACCTTCTCGATGGCAGGCGCGGCGTTGTTGTCGGTAACGCTGGTGCCGGTACTGATGCTGCTGTTCGTGCGTGGCAAAATCCTGCCGGAGAATAAAAACCCGGTGAACCGGCTGCTGGTCTGGATTTATCGACCCGTTATCAATATGGTGCTGCGCTGGCAGAAAACCACCATCGTGCTAGCGCTATTGGTGCTCGCGGTTACGCTTGTGCCGCTGCGGCAACTCGGCAGCGAATTCATGCCGGCATTGAACGAAGGCACCTTGCTATACATGCCCGCAACCCTGCCTGGATTATCGGTGACCAAGGCCGCCGAGCTGATGCAGACCCAGGATCGCATCATCAAGAGTTTTCCCGAGGTCGAGTCGGTGTTTGGCAAGGCCGGCCGCGCCAATACCGCCACCGACCCAGCGCCGGTTGAGATGTTCGAAACCATTATCAATTTGAAGCCCGAAGCTCAGTGGCGCGCCGGCATGACCACCGACAAGCTGATTGCCGAGCTGGACAAGGCACTGCAGATGCCCGGCGTCGCCAACGCCTGGACCATGCCAATCAAGGCGCGTACCGCTCATGTTGTCGACCGGGATTCGCACCCCGATTGGCATCAAGGTCTACGGCAAGGATCTGGAGGAAATCGAAGCGCTGTCGAAGCAAATCGAAAGCGTGGTGAAACGCGTACCGGGCACTACCAGCGCCTACGCCGAACGCGTCACCGGTGGTTATTACCTGGACATTACGCCGGATCGTGAAGTGCTCGCTCGCTACGGTTTGGCCATTGGTGATGTGCAGGATGTGATCGCCGCCGCGATGGGCGGCGAGATGGTCACCACTACCGTTGAGGGGCGTGAGCGTTACGGCGTAGGTGTACGCTATCCGCGTGAATTGCGCAGCGATCCGGAAGCGATTGCGACGCAAATTCTGGTCCCGACCCATCCGGTGCCATGGTGCCATTGGGCCAGCTGGCGCAGATTGCGCTGACCAAGGGCGCCCCAAGCATTCGCACCGAAAATGCGCTGCTGTCCGCTTACATCTTTGTCGATATTCGCGACAGCGATATCGGTGGCTACGTGCGTGCGGCGCAGAAAGCCGTCAGCGAGCAGGTCAAATTCAAGCCTGGTTACTACATCACCTGGAGCGGCCAGTTTGAATACATGGAACGCGCCAAGGCCAAGCTGAAAATCGTGGTCCCGCTGACGCTGACGATCATTTTTCTGCTCTATCTCAACTTCCGCCGCATCACCGAAACCCTGATCGTCATGTTATCGGTGCCGTTCGTGCTGGTGGGCGGCGTCTGGCTGATGTGGCTATTAGGTTACAACATGAGCGTCGCCGTCGCAGTCGGCTTCATTGCCTTGGCTGGCGTTGCCGCCGAAACCGGCGTGGTGATGTTGATCTATCTCGACCACGCCTGGCTCGCGATTCAAGCGCAACGACAACAGGAAGGCAAAACACCGTCGATCGCCGACCTCTACGCCGCGGTGATGGAAGGTGCCGTCGAGCGGGTACGGCCAAAAATGATGACGGTGGTCGCCATCATGGCCGGCCTGTTGCCAATCATGTGGAGCACCGGCACCGGTTCGGAAGTGATGCGCCGGATTGCCGCGCCAATGGTCGGCGGCATGCTGTCGTCCACTTTGCTGACTCTGCTGGTGATTCCAGCGATTTATACGCTGGTCAAGCGGCTGAATATGGCTCAACACCGATAACGCCGATTGAGCCCCTACGCCTTGAGCGTCGGGGCTAAGCGCTGCCCCCTGCCTTCAATGCCGATCATTTCGTGGTGAAAACTTCCCGCTCAACTGGGTACCATCGGCTAGCTTCACCAGTACCGCGATGGTGGCGTTTTCCGCTGATGCAAACTGGCCTTCGCCTGTTAGCTGCGTGCCTGTGGGAGCAAGATTGACAACCTCCTTCTTGCCATCCAGTAACACGATGGCCGCGCCGCTAGCCTGAGCCAGATCGACCGGTGCTTTGGTGTCCGCGCGCATCGCATGGACGCTCAGTTGTCGAGGCTGCGCCACCAGTTCGATATAGTACTGGCCGGACAGACGCAGCCGGCCGCCGTTTGGAGCGGACAAGGCATCCTGGATTTTTTCCATATCGCCGTGCGCGGGCGCGTAACCGGCGATACACGCCAATGCAATTGTCGCCAGCCACTGAAAACGGGCTCGTTTCACGTTCATCCTTTCACTATTGTTTGGTATCGATTGGCTCAGCCGAGCGGCCGGAACGCCAGCAACCGCGCCTGCATCTGTTCCCAGCCCAGCGATGCCGCCAACCAAAAAACATCCTTTCCATTGACGTCTGTCAGCAACGGATTGGCGCCGCTCAGCAGCAGCAACGACACGCTTTCCCAGTCGTCACGGTAAACAGCCCAGAACAAGGGCCATTCGCCGTCGAAATTGCGCAGATCCGCTTGGGCTCCACGAGCCAACAGAATACGCATCGTGTCGATTTTCTGGTTGTAGGTGGCCCAGAACAAAGGTGTCCAGCCGTTGTTATCCTGGCAGTCAATGTTCGCACCTACATTCAGCAGTGCATCAACGATATCAAAGCGGCCGAAATATACGGCACGAAACAGCAAGGTATAACCGCTTTCGTCCGCCTGATCTACCGCCCAGTTCCAGCTTTTCAACGCCGAGATCAGGGCATCCGGCGGCTCAAATTGAAGCGCCTGCAACAGTTGCGCCGGAGCCTGCAGGCAATTTTGATTTGGCGCGGCGGGCTTATCGATTGTCATGTCAGCCTCATTGGCCAGCCATGCGGTAATTCCGGTCTTCCAGCGGCCCGACCTGAATGGTCAGTGTTTTTGTCGCCGGCTTGCCATCCGTTGTAATGACGGCAAATTTCACTTGCTGGGTCGCATAAGTATCGAAACGCCAGCCAAATTGCAGGATTTGCCCCGGTTGCAACTTGCGCGCATGGAAATCCAGTGCCGCAGCATTGCCGCCAGCGGCAATCAACTGGGTGCTCTCGGCAATTGCGCGATCATCGCCGATCAACAGGACCAGCTCTTTGTCGGAGGTGTTGCGAGCCTCGAAATTGGCCACCGCCCGGCGCTCTACCGTCAGTTTCCCCGGCGAGTCGACGCCGTTGGCTGACAGCAGAATTTCATAGTTCCGGCGGTAGCGGTTGTAGCTATTGTATTCGGCCGGACTACCGAAGTTGGTATCCGTGTTCTGCGCCTGCGCCTGGGTACCTTTATGGGTATGCAGGTACATCGCGTCTTCCGCCTGCGCCGGCGTTGCGGTAAGTGCCATCAAGCCTGCCCACAACAGAATGGTATTTGTATTCATAAGAACGATCTCCTTCACTCAATATCATCGGGATAACCGGCCAGTCTGGCGATAGCTGACCAGCCGGTTCATTTTTGCGTTAGCTACAGCGGACTGGTGTCATCAATTCCAGGTAAAACCGTGCTCAATCTTCGACTTCCTTGCGATGCACCAACCTGAACAACGCGGGCAACACCAGCAGTGTCAGCAAGGTCGACGAAAGGATGCCGCCAATCACAACGGTCGCCAGCGGCCGCTGGACTTCGGCTCCGGTACCGGTCGCCAGTGCCATCGGTACAAAACCGAGTGATGCCACCAGGGCGGTCATCAGCACCGGCCGCAGGCGCGTCAGGGCGCCTTCGCGCACGGCTTGATCCAGCGGCCGGCCGTCCTGAATCAGATTGCGGATAAACGCGATCATCACCAGGCCATTCAGTACCGCTACGCCGGACAGGGCGATAAAGCCGACCGCGGCCGAAATCGACAGCGGAATATCGCGCAGCCACAAGGCCAATACGCCGCCAGTGAGGGCAAACGGGATGCCGGTAAACACCAGCAAGCCGTCCTTGACGTTGTTGAACATGGCGAACAGCAGCAGAAATACCAGCAACAACGCGACCGGCACCACAATCTGCAGCCGCTGGGTGGCGGATTGCAGTTGTTCGAATGTGCCGCCCCAACTGGTCCAGTAGCCAGTTGGAACGGTCACGCTCTGGCGGATAGTGTTTTCTGCTTCGTGGACAAAGGAGCCGATATCACGCCCCCGCACATTGGCCGTTACCACCACGCGCCGCTTACCATCTTCGCGGCTGATCTGATTGGGGCCGGGTGCTATCTCCAGCGTGGCAACGTCACCTAGCTGCAGATAGTTGGCGCGGCCATCCCCGTTGGCCGACGGCAGTCGCAATGGCAGCCGCTGCAACGCGTCCAGATTGCTGCGCAAGGTTTCCGGCAGACGGACCATGATGTCGAAACGCCGGTCTCCCTCAAACACCCCCCCGGCTTCGCGGCCACCGATGGCGATGCTGATTGCCTCTTGCACATCGCCAACATTGATCCCCATTCGCGTGGTTTTTTCCCGGTCGATATGAATCGTCAGCATCGGCAACCCGGTGGTTTGCTCCACCTTGACATCGGCCGCGCCGGCCGTTGCTTCCAGTACCTTGGCAATCTGCCCGGCGGTGGCTTCCATGGTGGCCATGTCGTCGCCAAACACTTTCACCGCGACATCGCTCCGCACCCCGGAGATCAGTTCGTTGAAACGCATCTGGATCGGTTGGGTGAACTCGTAGTTGTTACCGGGAACGGCCAGAACCGCCGCTTGCATGGCATTGACCAGATCATCCTTGCTGCGGCTTGGATCTGGCCACGCCGAACGGGGTTTCAGCATGACAAAATTGTCGGCGACATTGGGCGGCATCGGGTCGGTGGCGATTTCGGCAGTGCCGATTTTGGCGAACACATTCTCGACTTCGGGAAAGCGCTTGATGGTCCGTTCCAGCTCCAGCTGCATATCGACCGCCTGTGTCAGGCTGGTGCCGGGAATCCGCAGCGCATGCAAGGCGATGTCGCCCTCGTTCAGACTGGGCACGAATTCGCTGCCCATGCGGGTCATCAACAGGCCACTGAGCACAATGCTGACCGCCGCAAGGGTGAATACCAGCGGCTGGTTCAATAGGGTCCAGTCCAGCAGCGGCGCATAACCGCGTTTGGCCCATCCCATCAAGCGGTTTTCGGATTCATCCACCCGCCCGGAGATAAACAGCGCCACCGCCGCCGGGATAAAGCTGATCGACAGGATCATCGCGCCAAGCAAAGCCGCGACCACGGTAAATGCCATCGGATGGAACATCTTGCCCTCGACCCCGGTCAAGGCAAAGATCGGCAGATACACGACAATGATGATCAACTGGCCGAACAGCAAGGCGCGACGCGCCTCCTGCGAGCCATGGAACACTTCGTGGAAGCGCTCGCTGCGTGTCAGCGGCCGGCCCAGATTGGCCTGGGCGTGCGCCAGCCGACGCAGGCAGTTTTCGACAATCACCACCGCACCGTCGATGATGATGCCAAAGTCCAACGCGCCCAGGCTCATCAGATTGGCGCTGACCTTGTTGCCGACCATGCCGCTGAAGGTGAACAACATTGCAAGCGGAATCACCATGGCGGTAATCAGCGCGGCACGGATATTGCCAAGAAACAGGAACAGGATGGCGACCACCAGCAAGGCGCCTTCCAGCAGGTTGCGCTTGACCGTGTCGATGGCCTTGTCGACCAGAATGGTACGGTTATAAACCGTCTTCGCTTCGACCCCGGCCGGCAAGGTGCGATTGACCGCTTGCAGCCGCTGATCTACCGCTTGTGATACGGTACGGCTGTTTTCGCCGATCAACATGAATACCGTGCCCAACACCACTTCACGGCCATTTTCGGTAGCAGCGCCGGTACGTAGCTCCTTGCCGATGCTGACCTCGGCCACATCGCGGATGCGGATCGGCACTCCGCCGGCGTGGCTGAGCAGGATGCCGCCGATATCGCTGATCGACGTGACTTGCCCCGGTGCCCGCACCAGATATTGCTCGCCGCTTTTTTCGATATAACCGGCGCCGACATTGGCATTGTTGCGCTCCAGCGCCAGCAGCAGATCCTGCAGCGCCAGCCCGTGCGCCATTAACCGTTGCGGGTCGGGGGCGATCTGGAACTGCTTGGCGTGGCCGCCGATGGTGTTGATTTCGGTGACGCCGGGCACGGTGCGCAACTGCGGCTTGATGATCCAGTCCTGGATTTCGCGCAGATCGGTGGCGCTGTAAGGCGTGCCGTCAGCCTTGCGCGCATCCGGCCGAGCCTCCACCGTCCACATATAGATTTCCCCCAGACCGGTGGAAATCGGCCCTAGGCTTGGCTCAACACCGGATGGCAATTTACCCCTGGCTTCCTGGATGCGTTCATTGACCAGTTGCCGGGCAAAATAGATGTCAGTGCCATCCTTGAAGATCACCGTTACCTGCGATAGCCCATAACGCGAGAGCGAACGGGTTTGTAGCAGATTGGGCAAACCGGCCATCGCCGTTTCGATGGGAAAGGTGATGCGTTGTTCTGCCTCCAGCGGCGAATAACCGGGGACACCGGTGTTGATCTGCACCTGCACATTGGTAATGTCCGGCACGGCATCAATGGGCAGCTTCTGATAGCTGTAGATACCGATACCGGCCATGCCGAGTACCAGCAGCAACACCAGCCAGCGCTGCTCGATGGAAAAGCGAATGATTTTTTCGAACATGAATATCTTCCTAGGCGATTAAGTCACCGCGTTGACTACACGCGAGGCGCAGCAGGATGGGAGTGGCAAATGGGATCATGTCTAGGCCTCAGTGGTCATGGCTTGCACCGGCTTTGCCGATGTCTGCCTTGATGAGGAAACTGTTGCTGGCGGCGTAACGTTCTCCCGCCAGCAGGCCTTTGCGGACTTCGACGAAGCGACCATCGCTGCGTCCCAGTTCCAGCGGCCGTGCTTCGAAATAGTCGCCATAACGGCCAAACACCACCGACCAGTCGCGCAAACTCTGGATCGCATCGGCGGATACCGCCACTGGCACCCGTGTTTCGCCGGTCAGCAGTTCGATCGATACCGGTAGCCCCGGGCGCCACAACCCCTTGTGATTGTCGAGCACGATTCTGGCGGTGGCGGTGCGACTCTGTTCGCCAATCAGCGCGCCGACATAAGTCAGCGTCCCGCTGCCACTGGCGTCGTAGGCACTGGCTTTGACCGTGGCTTTCTGACCGGTTTGCAGTCGTGGCAGATCTTTGGCCGAAACGACGGCTTCGGCCCAGACACGGCTCAGATCGGTGATGGTGAAAATCGGCGCGTCTTCCTTCAGTGCCTCACCGATGGCAATGTACTTTTCGGCCACCACGCCGTCGATCGGTGCCCGGATTTCATAGCGCGCCAGTGGTTTACCGACACTGGCTCCCGCACCCAGTACCGCCAGTTTTTGTTTTGCCGTTTCCTGCACGATCTCCGCTTCCTGCATGGCATTGCGTGCCTGCAGATAATCCTGCTCGGCGGTGATTTTTTCTTGCCACAACTGCTTTTCACGTTGATAGGTCGTGCGCGCCAGCTCCAGGCGTTTTTGCGCGGCCAGCACCTCGGCCCGCAATTCGGCCACTGCCTGGCTCGACAGTACCGCCAGCACTTGACCTTTGCGCACCGGGCTACCGGCGCTCACCAGCACCTGTTCGACACTGGCCGCCAGGCGCGGTACGACTTGCACGGTGCGGTCGGCATCGACATGGATCTCGCCGGCCAATTGCAATTGATCTGCAATCACAGCCGGGCCAGCCTGTGCCACGGTCACGCCGTTCTCACGCAATTGCGCGTCGCTGATGCGTATCCGTGCTTCTTCCTGGGAGTAGTGGAATGAATGCCGTTGCCCCTGATACTCGGCAATGATGTCGACCTCGAATGAATGCGGTTCCTCCACCACTTGCTGGCTCTTCAGATATCCCTGTTCCGCGACCAGGTTAAATGACTGCGGCGCCCGACCGAGGCGCGTCAGCGTCAAGCTGACTTTGCTGGCAGCGGGGGCTAACGGTTTATTTTTGTTGAAACTGTAAATACGGAACTGCGGCTCGACACCCTGCTCGAAAATGGTGACTTCCAGCCCAAAATCTCCTGCGGCAAACCAGCGCCCACCGTGTGGCCCCTTGACCGGCTCCACTTCGGCATGATGTTCCTCGTCGCCATGCCCGGCGGATTCGGCATGCGCCGGTTTGGCCTCGGCGCCATGATGTTCTTCATCTTGATGTGCTTGCCCATGACCATGCTCATCGGTGCTGGCCGCTGGCCGCGAGTAAAAAATGCCCAGCGCCAGCCCGATGGCGATGACGATCACAATGGCAATTGCCAGGGCCTGTTTATTTTTTTGCATGCTTTACTCCTGTTTGACTGATGGGGTCGCGGCGTTGGCCGTGCCACCTGTGAGACGCTCGATTTCCGCGGCATGGCGATGCACGTCCAGCATCACGCGCAGATAGCTGGCCTGGATTTGAAACAGGCTGCGCTGCGCATCCAGAACGTCGAGAATGTTGAATTTGCCCAGCTCGTAGCCCTTACTGGCCAGTTCGTAGGCATTGCTGGCCGCCGGCAATACCTGCAGACGCAGGCTTTCGGCTTCTTCGCGGGTGTTGTTGAAACGCTCGAATGTCTGCAGCAGCTGCCCGCGATGGCGCAGGTAGGTGCTTTGCTGTTCAGCCTGGGCCTTGTCGGCGCGGCGTACCGCCTCCAGCAAACCGCCCTGGTTTTGCTGGAACAAGGGGATCGGCAGGGAAACACCGACCACCGCCATGTTTTCGCCCAGCGCTTCGTCACGCTTCACGCCGGCGCTGACAGTGATATCCGGTACGCGCAGGCTGCGTTGCAGCGCAATGTCGGCCTGGCGTCGCTGCAATTCATGTCCCGCCCGTTGCAGCTCGGGAGCATCCTGCAGGCGTGCTTCCAGTTGCTCCCAGCTCAGTGGCGCCGGGAGCGACTGCAGCGAACCGTCGAGCGACGCAAAATCCGCCTTGGGCAATCCCAGCAGGCCGGCGAGTTGATCGCGCGCCACTCGCAGCTCACTCTGCGCCTGAGAAAACTCCAATTGTGCTGAGGCTTGCGCCACCAGGGCTTTGCTGCCCTCAATCGGCGCGACTTTGCCGGCGGCAAGGCGACGTATGGCGGCATCGTGTACCCGCTGTGCCAGACTCAGCGCCGACTGACTCAATTTAATCCGCTCCTGCGCTGCCAGGGCCTGATAGAAAGCCTCAGTCACCGCCGCCCGCAGCGCCTGATGTTTGGCTGCCTGCTCGGCTTGGGCGATAGCCACGACACTACCGGCGAGCTGGTTACGGGCTTGGCGTTTGCCACCCAGCTCCAGGCGCTCGGACAATTGCCATGTGGTGGTTCGCCTACCGGCACGCAGGTCTTCCATCAACACCGAAAGCTCCGGATTGGGTAAGGCATTGGCCTGAGTGCGGGCGGCATGAGAAGCATCCAGTTCCGCCTGGCTGACGCGCATTTCAGGGTTGGCGTTCAACGCGCGCGCAATCGCATCCGATAGGGAAAGATTCGGGCCCCCAGCAATGGGTACGGCGGCCGGCGCAGCGGCCGGAAATGGGATTTCAGCCGCAATCAGCGGCGGTGCAGCAACAATCGAAGCCGCATAAATAAACGGCCATAGAAGACGACTCATCGAATTCTCCAGGTGAATCAATCGGAAAAATTCGGCGAGACACGGCCCTTAATAATTTGAGGCTGTTTGCGGCTTAACGCGGATTATGAATGTCGGCTTCAGTTGAAGTACACGGATGACGGCGGGCATGCGCTAACATGCCGATTCGTGCGTAAAACGCAGGCACGAATGATCCGGATGAATTCAAACCAGATTGAACAAGCACAATCCAGCGGGCGGCAGAATGAAGAAGGGCTTGGCGCTCGCCGTGATCAGGCAGCGCAACGCCATTTGGGGCGTTCCGGTTCGGAAGCGATGTACGACAGCAGAGAAGGTGCCTGCAATGCGGAATAGATGCGCGCAGGTTCAAATTTCAGCGGTTCTACCGTGCTGATGAAGGCATGACAGTCGGCGTGATGAATCAAATGGTGATGGTCAACCGAATATTTGGCTTGTATCTGTTCCGCCTGGCTGGGCTTTTTGATTTCAGTATCATGCTGGTGATGGTCCGCATGGGAACCCGCATGCTGCAACACCGATCCATGTGCCTCCTCAAAACATAGCAAATCCACCGCAGCGGAAGCCCACTGCAACGGAAGCAAGGTCAGGAGAAGGATCAGGATAAGTTTGCGCATCGCTGCTGATTTTAGCAGAACCTATTGGCGCCGGGGCTGGATGTGCTCAAAAAAGTAAATCGGCCCATTCATTGACTCCTTCGCGCAGCTGTAACGCCGTAAACCCCTGTTCCTGTAGCAGCCGTACCGCATCCACCGACATCAGGCAGTAAGGCCCCCGACAATAGGCCACGATCGGCTTGTCTTTTGGCAATTCAGCCAGCCGGGCGCGTAGTTCTGCCAACGGCAGTGAGCGCGCAAACGGCAAATGTGCCTGTTCATACTCGTTGGCGGGGCGGACGTCGATGACCACCACCTCACCCTCACGCGCTTTTCGCAATAGCTCCTCACGGTTGGCACCGTGCCACTCGTTACTGCTTGCGCTGAGTTGCCGCACGGCATCCTGCAGTTCAAACAGACGGTCTTCGGCCAGCGTGCGTAGCAGTATCCAGAAACGCGGCACTTCCGGGCTGGCAATGCGATAAATGATGTGTTTGCCCTGGCGCTCGGTTTCTACTAGCCGTGCCATGCGCAACTCCTTGAGATGGGCACTGACCAGTTTGACGCTGATGCCGGCTTCAGCCGCCAGCGTTTCCACCGATTTGGGCGCCTGACACAGCAGTTCGATCAGTTCCAGTCGCTTGGGGCTGGCAACCGCCTTGGCCATGCGGGCCACCTGATCAAACAGGGCATCCTTGATTTGACGATTCGTACTCATCCGCATTACCTGAAAAAAGTGGCCGGGGCAGGCTCAATCTGCTTGACGGACTGACCTACCCGCATGATACATTCCAATAATCGTTGGAATGTTATATTTATTGGAGAATTTTATCATGAAAGTGCTGTTTATCCTCAATGGCGCACCCTATGGTGACGAGCGCACCTACAACGGCTTGCGGCTGGCAGGCGCTTTGGCCAAACGCGAACAGAATGAAGTGCGGGTGTTTCTGATGGGCGATGCCGCCGGTACCGCTAAAGACGGCCAGAAAGTGCCGGAAGGCTTTTACAACCTGCAACTGATGCTGAGTAAAGTGTCGCACGGCGACGCCAGCCGAGTCGGCGTGTGCGGTACCTGCATGGACGCCCGTGGGATATCCGCTGCCGAACTGGCGCCGGGAACCCATCGCGGTACGCTGGAAGAGCTGGCCAATTGGTCCGAGTGGGCCGATCAAGTATTCGTTTTCTGATTCTGAAAGCCGCAAAATGAAACCCACTCCCGCAGAAAAGCGCAATGTGCTGTTGCTGGCCGGTGGCCAGGCGCTATTTCAGACCGCATCGGTCATCGTGATGACCCTATCCGGCCTGGTTGGCTTGCAGATCGCCCCGGACAAAAGCCTCGCGACCTTGCCCATTGCCTTGATGATGGTGGCGGCCGCCGCCACCATGATTCCGGCATCCATGCTGATGCAGCGTTTTGGTCGCCAGGCCGGGTTTCTGCTTGGCACGACCCTCGGAGTCCTGGCGGGATTGACGGCTGCTGGCGCGATCTGGCTCGGTAATTTCTGGCTATTTGTGTTTGCCAATATGCTGGTTGGCAGTTACCAGGCATTTGCCCAGTATTACCGTTTTGCCGCAGCCGATGTTGCCAGTACCGACTTCAAGAGCCGGGCGATTTCCTGGGTGATTGCTGGCGGCGTGGTAGCGGCGGTGGCTGGGCCCAATATCGCCAAAATCACGCAAGGCATCAGTGCGACGCCATTTCTGGCCTCCTATCTGGCCTTGTTCGGCGCCAGTGTGCTGGCATTGATACTGGTTACCCGTCTGGCGCTGCCGCCTTTGGCTGTCGTCGAAGCGCATGGCCCGGCGCGGCCATTGCTGCAGATCATGCGCCAACCGATATTCATTACCGCACTGGCAGGTTCGGCAGTTGGCCACTCGGTGATGATGATGGTGATGACGGCCACACCGCTGGCAATGAAGGCCTGCGGCTATACGCAAAGCGCTTCTGCCAGCGTGGTTCAATGGCATGTATTGGGGATGTTTCTTCCGTCGTTCTTCACCGGTAATCTGATCCGCCGTTTCGGTGTCTTGCCGATCATGGCGACGGGCATCGCCTTGCTGGGTGGACATGTGCTGGTCGCCTTGAGTGGTAACGAGTATCTGAATTTTCTGTCGGGCCTGATTCTGCTTGGCGCCGGCTGGAACTTTCTATATATCGGCGGCACCACGTTACTGACTGAGGCCTATACGCCAAGTGAACGTGGCAAAACCCAGGCGGCCCATGACTTCATCGTCTTTGGCTCGGCCAGCCTGGCGTCGTTCGTTGCCGGAGGTTTGCTCAACCATGGCGGCTGGCATTCGGTAAATTTCACTGCCATGCCATTTCTGGGGATGGCGTTAGCGGCGGTGACGGGGTTTGCCATGATGCGGCGACGTGTGATGGCAGCGGCAGCTGCTTGATCTGGCATGGTGCCGGCAAGCATCACCGCACCAGATGATCAATGCTTGTGCCGATGATGGACATCCGGGAAATGAGGGTGTGTATGAGTCATGGCTAAGTGCACGTGGCGGTGTGTATGTGTTGTGCCAGGCAATACGGGATAGGGATGAGTATGCTGATGGTGCTCGTCATGCTCATGTTCGTGACTGTGATCGAGTGCGTCATGGGCGTGTTCATGATCATGATGTTCGCGCAGGTGTAGCCAGATGCCTGCACCCATCAAGCATCCGGCCACAATCAGCGGCAAGGTGATTGGCTCTCCCAATCCGACAGCGAGCGCCGCGCCGATGAACGGTGCAATGGAAAAATAGGCGCCCGTCCTGGCCGTACCAAGGTGCCGCAGACCAACAACGAACAGCGCCAGGCTTATCCCATAGGCCGCAAAGCCAAGAATCATGGCGATAGCCACATTGGGCCAGGCGGGTATATGAACGCCTGCCAGATAGGCCAGACACAAATTGACGCTGCCCGCGATTAAGCCTTTGACGGCGGCAATCCAGCTTGCATCCGTCAATGACACTTTGCGGGTCAGGTTATTGTCGAGGCCCCAGGCAAAGCAGGCACCCAACACGGCCAGCGACGGCCAAATGCCGGCAAAGCGGGCATTCCCCGGCCAGCTCAAGACCAAGGCCCCGGCGACAATGGCCAGCATACCGAGGGCGATTCGGCGATCGACGTTTTCTTTGAAGGCAAACCATGCCAACAAGGCGGTAAACACACCTTCCGCGTTCAATAACAGTGATGCGCCGGAAGCTGGCATGTGGCTCAAGCCAAACATCAGCAACACCGGTCCCACGATTCCGCCACATACGATTGCAGCGGCAAACCAGCGCATTTCCGTGCGCGCCAGGCTGACAGCCGGTGCACGAATGATTAGCCGATAGAACGTCAAACCAACGCCCGATCCCAAATACAGCAGCCCCGCCAACAGCCAGGGATTAACCTCGGCCAACAATAATTTCGCCAAAGGTGTGCCAAGGCCGAACAACAGTGCCGCCCCCATCGCTGCGAGGACTCCCGTGTGACGCCATCCGCTCATTTTTAACTTTCTGCTTCCGTTTGACTTCGATTTACGTGGCTCGCCGCCCTTGATATGGCCCACAAGCGACTGGCTGATACCGGCACATTAACGCCGCAGCATGCGCAAGCCATTGAATACCACCAGCAGGCTGGTGCCCATGTCGGCGAACACCGCCATCCACATGCTGCCGTAGCCAGCGAGGGTCAACGCCAGAAAGATGGCTTTGATGCCGAGTGCCAGGGTGATGTTTTGTTGCAGGATGGCGGCGGTATCACGTGACAACTGGACGAAACGGGCTATCTTGCGCAGGTCGTCGTCCATCAGCGCTACATCGGCGGTTTCAATCGCGGTATCACTGCCGGCGGCACCCATGGCAAAGCCAATGTGTGCGCGAGCCAAGGCTGGCGCGTCGTTGATGCCATCGCCGACCATGCCGCTGGTTTCGCCCTGAGCCAGTAGCGCCTCGATGGCCTGCAGCTTGTCGGCCGGCAGTAAATTACCCCTGGCTTGATCGATACCCACCTGCTGAGCGATTGCCGCTGCGGTATGGGGATTGTCGCCAGTCAACATCAGCGTTTTGATGCCCAGGGCGTGTAAGCGGGCAATCGCCTCCCGGCTGCTGTCCTTGACGGTGTCTGCTACCGCGAACAGCGCCAACACCTGCGTTTCGTCACTCAGCAGCACCACGGTTTTGCCCTGCTGTTCCAGTGGGAACAAAATCTGCTCCAATGCCGGCGAGCAGAATCCCAAATCTTCCACCAACTGATGGTTGCCCAGATGATAGCGATGCCCATCAATCTGGCCACGGGTACCGCGCCCTGGCAACGCTTCGAATTGCGTCACCTCCAGTGTTGCAATCTCGTCTGCCTGCGCTTGGTGGGCGATGGCTTGCGACACCGGATGATCGGAACGGGCAGCAAGACTGGCGGCGAGCGAGCGCAGCAGCGGTGCCTCGCCTTCGGCAATCGGCTTGAAATCAGTTTGGGCCGGCTTGCCGTGGGTCAGCGTGCCGGTTTTATCCAGCGCCAGCCAGGTCAGCTTACGCCCTTGTTCCAGATAGGCGCCGCCCTTGATCAGGATGCCGTGGCGCGCAGCGGCCGCCAGTCCGCTGACCACCGTGACCGGCGTGGAGATTACCAAGGCACACGGGCAGGCAATCACCAGCAATACCAGCGCCTTGTAGATCCAGTCGAACCATGCGCCGCCTAAAAATAGCGGTGGCAGCAAGGCTACCGCCAGCGCGATGGCAAATACGGTCGGGGTATAGATGCGCGCAAACTGGTCGACAAACCGTTGCGTTGGCGCCCGCGCGCCCTGCGCCGCTTCCACCGCGTGGATGATACGAGCCAGCGTGGTGTTGCCGGCCAGCGCAGTGACCCGATACTCGAATGACCCGGACTGATTGACCGTACCGGCGAAGATAATATCCCCGACACCTTTATCGACCGGCAGGCTTTCACCCGTAATGGGCGCCTGATCGATACTGGAATTGCCACTGATAATGACACCATCGAGCGGGATTTTTTCTCCGGGGCGAACCCGGACAATGGCATCGATTGCTACCTGTTTGGCGTCGACACTCAGCCAATCCCCATTAAGCTGCTGAACCGTGGCCTGGTCAGGCGCCAGTTGCATCAGCGAGCGAATGGCATTGCGCGCGCGATCCAGCGACATCGCTTCAATTCGCTCCGCCACCCCGAACAGGAACATGACCATCGCCGCTTCCGGCCACTGCCCAATCAGCAAGGCGCCGGTCACGGCAATGCTCATCAACGCATTGATGTTGAGGTTCAGATGGCGTAGTGAAATCCAGCCCTTTTTATAGGTGCCCAGCCCGCCAAATAATACTGCCAGTAGCGCCAGCAACATGGTTGCCCATGTCGGGGCCAGATGCAGCCACTCGATGGCTTCCGCGCCGAGCGCAGCCATTCCCGATACCGCGAGCGGCCACCAGGGTTTGGCGGGTTCGCTATCTTCTTGTGTTTGGTGCCGAGTTGACTCGACAGGCTCCGCAGTCATGCCTAGCGACGTAATCGCCGCGATTACCGGGTTTATCGACACTAGCGTATGCCGCACCTGCAAAGTGCGCTGCAGCAGATTGAATTCCAGCGACAGGATGCCGTCGACTGGCGTGAGCGCATTACGGATCAGTGCTTCTTCCGTCGGGCAATCCATCGCTGCGATCCGCAACGAATCAACACGACCGGCCTCCGGCGTCGACACGACAACTGGCGCGATCGGGCTGGCGCAAGTGCTGCCACAACCACAGCCAGAATCGATTGCCGTCGCCTTGGCGGCATCTGCGGACTTAACGGCTACGCGGGAAATGGGGGGACGATATGACATCAGAGGCCAAGCTCAGGTGTTTCGATTTGAGCATTACACACCCTGAAGTTACTATAGAGTCAAGCCTCCAGAGGAGATAATCATGAAAATCGGCGAGCTGGCTCAGCAGGCTGGTTGCAGCGTGGAAACCATCCGCTATTACGAGCGCGAAGGACTATTACCGCTGCCCGGCCGAACTTCAGGCAACTATCGACATTACGATGCGGCACAACTGGAACGGCTGCAACTGATCCGCCGGTGCCGAACGCTGGACATGACTCACGATGAAATCCGCACCTTGCTCGGTTATCGGGATCAACCCGAGCGAGATTGCGATGCAGTCAACGTGTTAATCGACGAACATATTGCCCATGTCAGACGACGTATCGCCGAGTTGGTGTCGCTGGAACAGCAACTGCAGACACTGCGGCAACATTGCCACGACAAACGCACGATTCGCCAGTGCGGCATCCTCAAGGACCTAGAAGAACCATCGTCATGTTGTACCGGCGAAGTTAACGCGGCAGGTCAGCATTTGGGCGGCGTACATGGACACCATCTTGGCAAGATGTCATGACCCGCTCGGTTGAACACTATCTGACCGCCGCTGAGAGGCCAAATACCCGCCGCAGCTATGAGGCCGCCGTGCGGCACTTCGAAGTCGAATGGGGCGGCTGTCTGCCGGCCACGGCGGATGCCATCAGTCGTTATTTGGCAGACTATGGTGGCCAACTGGCGTTCAATACGCTGAAACAGCGGCTTGCAGCGCTGGCGCAGTGGCACGTGGAACAGGGGTTTCCCGATCCAACCAAGGCCCCGGTGGTACGCAAGGTACTTAAAGGCATCCGCACGCTGCATCCCGCAGTGGAAAAACAGGCCTTGCCGCTGCAGATTAGCCAAATTGAGCAAATCGCTACGTGCCTAGACAACTTAATCATGCAGGCGCGGCAAATTCAGGACCAACCTGCGACACTGCGCCATACCCGCGACAAAGCCTTGCTGTTGATCGGCTTCTGGCGCGGCTTTCGTGGCGACGAACTGAAGCGATTGCAGATCGAATACATCCAGCTGACTCCCGGCCAAGGCCTGCAATGCTTTTTGCCGCAGAGCAAAAGTGATCGCCAATCACAGGGACGTACTTTCCGTGTACCGGCGCTGGCTCGTTTGTGTCCAGTTGCCGCATATGAGGACTGGCTGGCCATCAGCGGTTTAACCAGTGGCGCCGTATTCCGTGGCATTGATCGCTGGGGCAGCATCAGCGCCAGTGCTCTCCACCAGAATAGCTTGATTCCACTACTGCGGCGTTTGTTTACCCGTGCCGGCCTGAGCATGGCCGATGAATTCAGCAGCCACTCGCTGCGCCGCGGCTTTGCCGGATGGGCCACGGCCAACGGCTGGGATCTGAAGACGCTGATGGAATACGTTGGCTGGAAGGATGTGAAGTCGGCGATGCGCTATATCGATGGGGTGGATCCCTTTTCCCAATATGGCATTGAAACCAGGCGGCTATCCGCCAGCCGTCCAAGCAGCCAACAGGAATAGTGATGCGCCCTGACGATTCTCACCGCCTCACGATCCTGTCTGCGGAGGAAATCGACGATTTATATAGTGTGCCGCAATTTACCGAAGAAGATCGACAACTGTTTTTTGATTTCAGTCCGCCAGAGATAGCTGCGCTGGGCACGCACAAAACCTCTGTCGCAGCCTATCTGGCTCTGGAATTGGGATATTTCAAAGCCAAGCAGCAGTTTTTCACATTCGAGCAAAATGAAGTGGCTGCTGACTTGCGCTACATCTTGCATCGCTATTTCCACGGTAAAAATATCGCGTGGATCAAACCACCATCGCGGCCACGCCGAATCCTGTCGCAGCAGACCATTCTCCAACTGTTCAACTTTCGCCAATGCGATAAAGCGCTCAGATCTGAACTGGAACAGAAAGCGCGACGGGTTGCGACACTGTCGACCCATCCGCTGTTTATCATGCGTGAGCTATTGCAGTATCTGGGCAGTGAACGGATCGTCGTACCGTCCTACTCGTCAATGCAGGACCTGGTTGGGCGCGTCGTTACCTACGAGCGCAACCGCATCACCCAATTACTCAATCGGGCGCTGACACCAGAGACTGAATCACAAATAGATGCCTTGTTACAAGCCGATGAACAGATATACACGATCCAGGTACTGAAGCGCGAGCCGAAGGACTTCAGCTACAAGGAGCTGCGGCAGGAAGTGGAGCGGCGGAAGTTTTTTCAGCCCCTGCACGAGTTTGCCAAAGCATTTCTAGACACGGTTGGCATCTCCAACGAAAGCAGCAAATATTACGCATCGTTGGTCAATTTCTATACCGTCTATAAGCTACGGCGTATGGCGCCAGGGACAACACGGCTCTATTTGCTGTGTTTCGCTTATGATCGATTTCGCCAGATCAATGATAATCTGGTCGACGCATTCATTCATCTGGTCGATCATTACGAGCAACAGGCCAAGGAGGCTGCGGCGCAAGCAATGCAGCAAGCGCTCAGCGATGCTGCAGAAAATCTCCAAGCCGCCGGGCGAGTGCTCAACTTGTTCGTCGACAACACCATCCCTGGGACTACACCATTCTCCGCCGTTAAGGAAAAAGCGTTTTCGTTGCTGGAGCTTGGGCGTTTTACAGCGGTGACGGACTACCTGCAAAACATCGCGTTCGACAAGACTGGTTTCGAGTGGTCGTATTACACCGCCTTATCGCACAAATTTAAGCTCAATCTCCGACAGTTATTTGTCGGTCTGGATTTTGCTGGCCGCATTGAGGATGCACCGTTACTGGATGCCGTGCTATTTCTGCAAGATCTGCAGCGCCATAACAAATCGCCACGACAAGCGGATTCCACGCAATTTCCGGTGAAGCTGATCCCAAAACACCTGCAGCGCTATTTGTTCTCCGGAGACAAGGAGAAGCGACTGGAAGTCGATCGCTACGAGTTTCTGGTTTATCGCCTCCTGCGAAATGCCTTGGAGGCTGGCGACGTCTATGTCCGCAACAGTAACGAGTTCCGGCGCTTCGAAGATGATCTCATCAGCGACGAGCGATGGCAGGACAAAGAGGCCGTCCTACGTGAAGTTGGCATGCCCATATTGCTCGCGCCCATTGAGGATACCTTGACAACATTTCGCGACGAGCTGGAACGCAAAATCGAGATTGTGAATCAACGCATCGCCGACGAAGAGAATCGACACATCAAGGTAAAAGGGAAAGGAGAGAAGCGTCGCTGGTCATTGATTTACCCCAACACGGACGAACCGATAAATAGCCCATTCTATGGCCGAATTCCAGGAATCGGCATTGCCGATCTGCTCTGGTTTGTCGCCGGCAAGACAGGATTTTTGCAGGCATTCACTCATGTACTCGATCGGTATGTGAAACAGGAGCCTGAGCTCATCATTCAGGAATGGCCGAATATACAACGGATCATGGCGTCGCTTGCGCAGAAGGACGTTACGCAGGCGACCATTATCCGGAAGCTGAGTAGCTAGCCGACGCCCATATCGCGGATTCCTTTGTAAGCCGATCAATTTAGTGTCACTCCAAATGTGCGGGAAACCAAAGATCGTATCGACTGATCGTGCAACAACAAACTCCCCGATGGCTGATCGGCCCGCATGGGCTTGCCACTGGCCAGAATCAGCCATTGCTGCCCCTGCTGGATTCCGAGGCCGCACGAAGAACTTGATGTGTAAACCAGCACAAGTTCTCCAGCGTTGATGGTCCCTTTTATTGTATGGATGACTCGCATCCGCGCAGGGATGTCGGGCCCACGTCCGCTCATGTCGTTCGACGGGGTCTCCGCCTGGGCAATGAGAACATATTCGGCCCGCTTGGCGTTCTCCACCAGTCCCACATCATGATATCTGCACGCAAAGTCTGCCGGTGAACACCCTAGCAATAGCGCACTTAAGCACAGTCGTGTTTTTCGCGGCACCGCGGCGCAGCGATCATCAACATGATTGTGGATTTCGCTATTCACGATGCTTTACTTTCACTTGCCCACTTGAGCCTTGGCAATCACCACCCCGCGTCGCTGCGCCAGGTCAGCGACACAGGGCATTCTGACACATCACCTCAACCCGGCGCCCGCAGCAGATCCAGCGCAGCCTGCGGATCCCCTCCTGCAAACCCATCCGCACACACCAGATAGGCCAGCCGGGCCAGCTCCTGCATCCTGGTCTTGTTCAGCCCGCCAGAGGTACCGAGATCGCTTAATCCGGCAATCACGGCTAACGCCTTGCTGCCGGTCAGCCATTGCAGCGCGGCCATCAGGGTCCAGCCGGGGCCGATGCGGGTAGCCGCTTCGACATCCAGCAGCGCCACATCCAGCAAGGGATCGCGTAGTGCGGCGGCGAGTACGGCGGTGGCGCCCAGCGTCTTGCGGGCGTCGGTCAGCGGGGTGTGATGAGGCGTATGGTCAACGCCTCCGGTCCTGTTGCACAAGTCCATCAGAATGATCTCCTTCGGTTGTGAATCAGTTCCAGCAACGCTTTGCGCGTGATCGGGCGGCATCCGGATATCTTCCGCCCCACATACAGTATTGCATTCATTGGGCTGATTCATATACTGTACTTATAGACAGTTTTTTTGGATTGAAGCGATTTTTTGCCATGACCCCTTCTCTCGCCGCCGTGCTGCAACATCCCGCGATCCGTCGCGGCGATGGGGTCGCACAGCATGCCCATCCGACACAAAGCAGCGGGTTTCCGGTGCTGGACGCCCTGCTGCCGCATGGCGGCTGGCCGGTGGGTGCGGTGTCGGAACTCGTGGTGCCGCAGCCGGGCAGCGGCGAGTTGTCGCTGTTGCTGCCGCTGCTGGCGGAGCTGACCCAACGCGGTCAACGGGTGTATCTGCTGAAGCCGCCGGCGATTCCGTATGCGCCAGCGTGGATGGCAGCCGGCGTGAAGCTGGCGCAGTTGTTCTGGCTCGATCCGCGCGAGGAGCGCGAGGTGTTGTGGGCCAGCGAACAGATCCTGCGCGAACCGGGCAATACCGTGCTCAGCTGGTTCAGCCGCGTCCCCGCCGACAAGCCCTGCCGTCGCCTGCAGCTGGCGGCGGAACAGGGGCGCAATATCGGCGTGCTGCTACACCCGGAACAGCGACAGGTCAGCAGTACCCCGTTCAGCCTGCGCCTGGGTGTCCGGCCGGCCAGCGGTGGCATCGAGGTGCGCATACTCAAGCGGCGTGGCCCGCCTGTAGAGGCGCCGGTAGTATTACGGCGGAACGATGATGTTGTGGTTAGCCCTGTCCCTGCCGCGCCTGCCGCTCGACGTGTTCGCGCTTGCGCAACCCCGGCCTGAGCCCTGGGCGGTCATCGAGGCGGTGGGCAATGTCGACCGGGTGGCGGCCTGCAACCCGCCGGCCGAGGCCGCAGGGATCGCTGTCGGCATGAAGCGCTCGGCCGCCGAGGCGCTGGCCGGCAATCTGCTGTTCACCCGGCGTCGGCCGGAGCTGGAACAGGCGGCACTGACCGATCTGGCCAGCTGGGCGCAACAGTTCACCCCAACGGTGTCGCTGGAACCACCCCAGGCATTGCTGCTGGAAATCGGCGGCTGTCTCGACTACTTCCACGGACTCGATTCCCTGCAACAGCAGGTGCGCGACGGTATCGCCAGCCAGGGCTACGCCGCCCGGCTCGGCTGCGCCCCCACCCCGCTGGCCGCGTTGTGGCTGGCGCAGGCTGGCATTGAGCGGGCCTGTATCGATGTCGGCCAGCTGCAACGCGTACTGGCACCCTTGCCGGTCGCGCTGCTGCCGCTCCCCGCCGACCGGTTGCAGGATCTGCAGCTGCTCGGCAGCCGCAGGCTCGGTCAGGTATGGGCGCTGCCGCGCAAGGGACTGGCTCGCCGTTTCGGCAAGGCGCTGCCGCAGATTCTCGACCGCGCCCTCGGTGTCGCCGCCGACCCGCGCGCCAGCTTCGTCCCGCCGGAGCGTTTCAGCAAACGCCTGGAGCTGGCCTGGGCGGTGGATCGCACCGACGCCCTGCTGTTCATCGGCCGGCAGCTATCGATCACCCTGTCGGGTTTTCTGCTGGGGCGCGGGCTGGGGGTACAGCAGGTGGTGTATCAGCTGGAACACAGCAACCGCACTACCACGCCGCTGACCGTCGGCTATGGCGTTCCCACCCGCCAGGTCGATGAGCTGGTGGCGGTATTGCGCGAGAAACTGACCCACTTCGAACTGCCATCACCGGTGGAAGCGGTGACGCTGGTGGCCGAGCAGCTGCACCGCCTCGACGGGACGCCGCTGGATCTGTTCGGCGACGGCACCAGTCAGGCGCATGCCGAACTGTTACGCGCACGACTGGGGGCGCGGCTCGGTGATGATGCGGTGCGCCAGGTCGGCACCGTTGCCGATCACCGCCCGGAACTGGCCTGGGCACCAGCCAGTGGCCGCCATGCCACCGCCGATCAGTCTGCGGCAAGCCGGCCCGGCTGGCTGCTGCCGACAGCCAAACCCTTGCCGCTACGGCAGGGCCGTCCCTGGCATGGCGAAGCGCTGACCTGTCGCGGCCAGCCGGAACGCCTCGAGACTGGCTGGTGGGACGGCCGCCGGGTGGTGCGCGACTACTGGATTGCCGAAGGCGCATCGGGACGACGCTACTGGGTGTACCAGGACCGGGCCAGCGGCGAGTGGTTCCTGCATGGCTGGTTTGATTGAGAGGGACAGATCATGGCCACACTTCCCGACTACGCTGAATTGCACTGTTTGAGCAATTTCTCGTTTCTGCGCGGCGCCTCGCATGCCGAGGAATTGGTCGAACGCGCCCATGCGTTGGGTTACCGGGCGCTAGCGATCACTGACGACTGCTCGCTGGCCGGTATTGTCCGCGCACATACAGCAGCCAAACAGCATGGGCTGAAACTGATCGTCGGCAGCGAGTTCACGCTCGATGACGGCTTGCGGCTGATCCTGCTGGCGCCGGGTCGTGATGCCTATGCCGATCTGGCCGAGCTGATCACCACCGGTCGGCGCCAGGCGGCCAAGGGCAGCTACCAGCTCAATCGCGACGATATCGTCCGCTTCAGCCGCCATCTGCTGGCGCTGTGGCTGCCACCGGCCGATGCGGCACTGGATGAGGCC
>JAXMFR010000042.1:0-25412 GCA_046347685.1 Chitinivorax sp. | reverse complement strand
CCGGTAGCGGATTTGACGGTCAGCTTAAGCAAATCGTCCAGCCCCGATTGGTGCTCGGGCGGCAGCGTCAGCACCACCGGCACTTCGTATTTGGCTTGCTGGTCGTGCAACGGCGTCACCGCCATGCCGGTCAGGCCAATACGCATCGTGGCGACGATGTCACGTTGCGCTACGCCCAGCTGCGCCGCCTTGCTCTGATCGACTTTCAGCAGGCGTTTAGGCGCGCTGTCTTCCACCGAATCATCAATCGCAACAATATCGGCGGTGTTGGCAAACTGCTGGCGTACCTTCTTCGCCACTGCGATGCGGCCAGCTTCGTCCGGGCCATAGACTTCGGCAACAATCGGGCTCATCACTGGCGGTCCGGGCGGCACTTCCACCACTTTCACCTTGGCACCGTGGCGCTTGGCGATCTGCTCCAGCGCCGGGCGCACCCGCTGCGCGATCTGGTGGCTCTTGTCGCTGCGATGATGTTTATCGACCAGATTCACCTGCAGGTCGCCCATTTCGCTGCTCTGGCGCAGGTAATACTGGCGCACCAGGCCGTTGAAATTGATTGGTGCAGCAGTGCCGGCATAAGCCTGGTAGTCGGTGACTTCCGGCACCTTGGCCAGCTCGGCGCCCATTTCACGCAATACCGCTGCGGTGTTTTCCAGCGGCGTGCCAGCCGGCATATCCACCACCACCTGAAATTCCGACTTGTTGTCGAACGGCAGCATTTTCAGCACCACCAGCTTGGCCAGCGCCAGCGACACCGACAGCGCAATGGCCACGACAATGCCCAGATACAGCTTGTGGCGGCGCTTGCGACCCAGTTGGTCATCCAGAAACGGCGACATCACCCGGTCGAACAGTTTGGCCAGCTTGCCGTGTTGCGCTTCTTCTTTAGCGTGCGATGGCGCGTGCTGCTTGCCAGTCAATTTCAGCGCCAGCCAAGGGGTGACGATGAAAGCAATCGCCAGCGAAATCACCATGCCCAGGCTGGAGTTGATCGGGATCGGACTCATATACGGGCCCATCAAGCCCGAGACAAACGCCATCGGCAGCAACGCGGCAATCACGGTGAAGGTGGCGAGAATGGTCGGGCCGCCGACTTCATCCACCGCCTCCGGAATCACCTGCAGCAGCGATTTACCCGGCTCCAACGAGCGGCGGCGGTGAATGTTTTCGACCACCACAATCGCGTCGTCCACCAGAATGCCAATGGAGAAAATCAGCGCGAACAGCGATACGCGGTTGAGGGTGAAACCCCACGCCCACGAGGCAAACAGCGTCGCCGCCAGCGTCAACACCACCGCGCCGCCGACAATCAGCGCCTCGCGCCGGCCCAAGGCGAAGAACACCAGCGCCACCACCGACAGGGTGGCAAACACCAGCTTCTGGATCAGCTTCATCGCCTTGTCGTTGGCGGTTTCGCCGTAGTTGCGGCTGATGTTGACGTCGACGCCAGCCGGGATCACTTTGCCTTTCAGCTCATCCACGCGCTTGATCAGCGCATCGGCGACGTCCACGGCGTTTTCACCGGGCTTTTTGGTGATGGCGATGGTGACAGCGGGCTGTTCTCCAGCACCAGTCAGGCCCTTGAGCTTGGCCGCCGGGCCGTTGCCACTCCAGACATAACGCCCCGGCTGATCCGCGCCATCAACAATCCGTGCCACATCCGACAGATAAACCGGATTGCCTTCGCTGACGCCGACTACCAGATTGGCGACGTCACGGGCGTTCTCCAGCCAGTTGCCGGTCTGGATTTCGATCTGTTGGTTGTTGCTGACCAGATTGCCGGATGGCAGGGCCACGTTCGACAACTGCAGCGCGTTCTGGATTTCCAGCGGCGAAACGTTGTAAGCGCTGAGCTTGTCGGCATCCAGCAGCACCCGTACCTTGCGGCCGGGGCCGCCGATAGTGGTCACTTCGCGGGTGCCAGGCACGCGTTTCAGTTCGACTTCCATCGCGTGCGCCACGCGTTCCAGATCGAAAGCGCCGCGTTCGGCATCGGCAGTCGACAGGGTCAGGGCAACAATCGGTACGTCGTCGATACCCTTGGCCTTGATGATTGGCTCGCCCACGCCAAGTTGCGCTGATACCCAGTCGCGGTTGGCGTGGATCGCATCCCACAGCCGCACCAGCGCGGCTTCGCGGCCGACACCCACCTTGTATTGCACGGTGAGAATCGCCACGCCGGGGCGCGACACCGAATAAACGTGCTCCAGCCCCTGCACCTGCGACAACACCTGCTCGGCGGGAGTCGCAACCAGCGTTTCCACATCCTTGGCCGAGGCGCCGGGGAACGGGATGAACACATTGGCCATGGTGACATTGATCTGCGGCTCTTCTTCCTTCGGCGTCACGATCACCGCAAAGGTGCCAAGCAACAGCGCCACCAGCGCAATCAGCGGCGTCAGCTGCGATTGCAGAAAGGTTTTGGCGATACGACCGGAAATGCCCATTTGACCCTCGCGATCCGTCATTATTTAGTGGCTGCCTGCAAACCAGCGCGTACCGGGTCCAGCGCCACTTGCTCACCGGCTTTCAAACCAGCCAGCACTTCGATGCCGGCGGCACCCGCCGCGTCACCCAAACGCACCTGACGCAACTGCGGCACACCCTTGGCATCCACCACATAAACGCCGGTCACTTCCGAACGACGCAACACCGCCGCTGCCGGCACCACCAGTTTGCGCGCCTCGCCAGTGACGAAATGCGCCCGGGCAAACAGGCCGGGGATCACCCCCCGCAGCGATTCAGGCAAATCCAGTCGCACCTTGGCGGTGTGGCTGCGAGCGTCGGCCACCGGCAGCAAAGTCACTGCACGCGGCGCCACCCATTTGTTCAAAGAAGGTATTTCCAGTTGTGCGCCAGCACCGCCGCGCACCTCATTCCACTTGGCTTGCGGGATGGTCGCCAGCACCCGCAGGTCGGCCGGATCGAAGCCACTCATCAACGGCTTGCCCGGCATCGCGGTATCACCCACCTCTACATGCACGGCCGACACCACGCCGCTATACGGCGCAATCACCGTGGCGTAGCTCTGGGTGGTGGCTGCGGCTCCGCTCCCTGCCTGGGCTGCATTGAATGCAGCCAGTGCCGATTTGTAAGCGGCCTCGGCCGAATCCAGCCCGGCCTGGCTGATGAACTTTTGCTGGAACAGCTGCTTTTGCCGCTCCAGATTGGCTTTCGCCTCATCCAGCGCCGCCTTTGCCTGATTCACCTGCGCCACGCTGCCGGCCACCGCTTCACGCACCGCGCGCTCGTCGATCTTCACCAGCACCTGCCCCTGCTTGACGAAATCGCCAGCCTTGAAATTAACTTCGACAATGCGGCCGCTGATCTGCGCCGATACGGTGGCCTGCTTCACCGCTTCTACCACGCCTTCAGTCGCATAAGTCAGCGGTACCTGTTTGTAGCTCACCGGTGCCAGCGCCAGTTTTTCGGCAGCATTCACCGTAGTGCCCAGCATCACGCCCAACAGCAATATTCCGGCTTTCATTCAGCATCTCCATTGGCAGGTAGTGACAATTCCGCAGCGGCATCCACCGGGCAGAACATGCCGTACAACACGTTCAACAAATGCAGCACTTCTTCACTGGCCAGGCGGTAATAAATCCGCTTGCCGTCACGCCGGGTTTCCACCACACCTTCGTTGCGCAACACCCCCAGCTGCTGTGACAGCGTCGGCTGGCGGATATCCAGCATTTCTTCCAGATCGCTGACGCATTTCTCACCATCCACCATCTGGCACAGCAACAACAGACGATCCTCGTTCGCCAGCACTTTCAGCAAACCACTGGCATTGCCTGCTGCCTGACGCATGCGGACGATATCCATGACACCCACCTTCGATTAATATTTTTACATTATATATTTTTATATTTTATTTTCAACACAAATGATGCAAATACACAACCCAACGTAAATCCCCTTACAGAAGCTATAGTTAAAAGGCTGCGGCAGCGCTCTTCATCCACTCATACACCATGATCAAATTGCGAACACCGGTACTGACGGCAACATGCCTTGCACTACTGCTGCCATTCTGGGCACCCGCCTCAGAGGTGAGCCGGATCTCGCCCGTGGAAATTTATGTAGAAGATAATGCCGACCCGTTCTCGCGCCCCGATGGTAGCGGCTACGCCAACGACGTAGTGACGGCGGCGCTGAATGCCGCCGGTGTAAACATAAAACTGACCGTGGTTCCCTATGCCCGCTGCAAGCAGCAAGTCATCAAAGGCAGGGTCGCAGCCTGCTTCAACATGTCATATAGCAAAGAACTGGCAAACACCGTCAAACTGGCCGATACACCACTGTTTTCAGTGACGCCAGTCTATTTTGAGAATCTGGCCCAACCACTCAAAGCCAGAAAAGAGGAAGAACTCGGCAAGGGGGACACGATTGGCACCGTACACGACTACGAATACCCGAACTCCACAATGCAGATCATCGAGCGTGGCGGTCGCCTGTCTCCCGGCCGCAGTGAACAGATCAACCTGAAAAAACTGGCAGCAGGCCGCCTCAGCAGCGCATTGGTCATGACCAACGACCTGACCGGCGCCAGCTTCTGGCTGGATGACGCAGGGGTACGCGGCAAAGTCGGCATCGCCTTTCGCAGCCAGGGCCATCAGGATGCCTATTTTGGCGTCAGCACCCGCCATCCGCGGGGCTTATGGCTGCTGGAGCAATATCAAAGCGGCATGAAGCGCATCAGCAGCGATGGCACACTGGCAAAAATCAAGGCCAAGTGGTCCAGCCCACAGTAAAAGTGGACAGCAACGTCAACTCCCCAGCCCAACACATCACCACCAACCTCACTATCCGTCCAGACCGGACACAACACACACGAGACTGACGGACATTCCAGGCCGCACGTAACGCGCATCCACAAAATCAAGACGAAAAAAAACCAGCCATCCCGGCTGGTTTTTTGTAACCGCTAATCTGCTTCAAAAACCACAGAAGACTTCACGTATCAGCGAAATCACTTCGAGCGTACGCACATCGCCGACCCGGTAAAACACCCGGTTGGCATCCTTGCGGGTACGCAACACGCCTTTGTCGCGCATGATCGCCAGATGTTGCGAGATATTGCTTTGCGAAGTACCGACACGCTCGACGATTTCCTGCACGCTGACTTCTTTTTCACCCAGCACGCAAAGAATCTTCAAGCGCAACGGATGTGACATCGCCTTCATCGCCCGCGACGCCTGCTCGACCTGCTCATCCAGCACCAAAAGCTCGGGTTGTTCGCGTTTCATTTCCACTCTCGAATTTGCGGCAACAAGACCGCCCCAGGATTTCTATTAGAATATTCTAATTGCAATCAAGGAGCACATGCAAGCCCAACAGCTTTATGTAACAATGCTTAAGACCTGAACGCCTGCCAAAAACACAAAAGCTGGCGACAAGCGATCAGATGGCAAAGCCGCAGAACACGTCGCGCATCATCGAGATCAACTCAAGGGTGCGGGTATCGCCAACACGGTAAAACACCCGATTGGCGTCCTTGCGGGTACGCAGCACACCTTTGTCACGCATGATGGCCAAATGCTGGGAAATATTGCTCTGAGATGTGCCAACTTGCTCGACGATGTCTTGCACGCTGACTTCTTTGTCACCGAGAACGCAGAGGATCTTCAGACGCAGCGGATGCGACATCGCCTTCATCGCCCGCGAAGCCTGTTCGATCTGCTCGTCCTGATCCATTAATTGGTAAGTAGGTAGCATCAATTGCAGCTATAGAAATGTGGTTTGCCGTATTTTGCGACGCAGCATTTTTCAATGCAAAACTGAATCGCCAAAGGCCAGAATATTGGTAAAATACCACATGATTTTTATTCCGTAAAAGCCTAATAAACAAATATGAACGCCATTAAGCCAGTAGTTCTGATTATTCTAGATGGATTTGGGCACCGTACCGAGGGTGATGACAACGCCATATTGCATGCGCACAAACCCAACTGGGATTCAATCACCAAACAGCATCCCTACACCACCATCAATGCATCGGAACAATTTGTCGGTCTGCCGGCAGATCAGTTTGGCAATTCTGAGGTCGGACACCTGAACATTGGGGCCGGTCGAGTCATACGTCAGGACATTTCGCGTATTGATTACGACATTGAAACCGGCGAGTTCTTTCAGAATCCAACCTTGCTTGCTGCAATTGATCAGGCAAAAAGCAATGGCAAACGTTTGCATCTACTGGGCTTGCTGTCGGATGGTGGCGTTCATAGCCATGAGCAGCATCTGTTTGCCCTGATGAAACTGGCGCGCGAGCGTGGTTTAAAAGATATTGTGATCCACGCTTTCCTTGATGGTCGCGACACTCCACCGAAAAGTGCCGAAACTTATCTGGAACGCCTGCAGCAACAATTAAATGTCACGCCGGGCGCCAAAGTCGCCACCGTGGCCGGCCGTTATTACGCAATGGATCGTGACAAACGCTGGGAACGCGTTGAACCGGTATATGACATGCTGACGCTCGGCAGCGCCGAATATCACGCCAGCACCGCCCAAGACGCCCTGGCTCAGGCCTACGCCCGTGGCGAAGCCGACGAATTCGTCAAACCGACAGTGGTTGGCGATGCCATTACCATTGATGACGGCGATGCGGTTATTTTCATCAACTTCCGTGCCGATCGCGCCCGACAGATGACCCAGGCCCTCAACTGGGCCGACTTTTCCGGTTTTGCCCGCAAAAAGACGCCGAAACTGGGCTATTTCTGCTCGATGTCGAGTTATGGCGAAGACTACAAGAACCCCGTGGCATTCCCGCCACAACGTTTTGCCAACACCTTGGGCGAATACCTTGGCAAACTGGGCTTGAAACAGCTACGCATTGCCGAAACCGAAAAATACCCCCATGTCACCTACTTCTTCAGCGGTGGCGAAGAACAACCGTTCCCCGGCGAAGACCGGATTCTGGTGCCATCACCAAAGGTTGCCACCTACGATCTGCAACCGGAAATGAGCGCATTTGAAGTCACCGACAAACTGGTTGCCGCCATTGAGAGCAAACAATACGCCGCCATCATGTGCAACTATGCCAATGGCGACATGGTTGGCCACACCGGCAACTTCGATGCGGCCAAAAAGGCCATCGAAGCACTGGATCAGTGCGTGGCACGGGTTGTAGCCGCGGCCCAAGCAAATGGTGCGGAAGTGTTGATCACGGCAGATCACGGCAACGCTGAAATGATGCATGACGCGATGAATGGTCAGGTACATACTCAGCACACCACCAATCTGGTACCCTGCTGCTATATTGGCCGCCCGGCGAAGATTGCCGCCGGCGGCGCCCTGCAGGATATCGCGCCGACCCTGCTATACATGATGGGCGTACCACAGCCGGCAGAAATGACCGGCAAATCCTTGATCGAACTGGTGTGATTCTTCGTTTTGCCCTTGTATTGACTCTAACCGGCCTGGCCACCTTATCCGTGGCCGAGCCGGCGACGCCTGCCGACCCGGCAAAACCGAAGGAAGAACTGCAAAGCCTGCGCAGCCAGATCGACTCGCTGCAAAAACAGCTGCAACAGAACGAAGCCACCAAAGCTGAAGCCAGTGATGCACTGAAAGAATCGGAAAAGGCTATCAGCGAAGCCAACCGCATTCTTGATGACTTGTCCTCACGCCATGCTGAAACCCAGTCGCAGCTTCAGTTCTACAAAAACGAACTATCCAAGAAACGCCGCCAGACCATCGATTCGCAACAACACCTGAGCAAGTTGCTGCGCGTGCAATACCAGCAAGGGGTTTCCAGCAAAGCGGCGCAACTGCTGCTGAGCAATAGCGACCCGGCAGAGGCGGCACGCCAACTCAAGTATTACCAGTACATTGCACAAGCGCAGGCAAAGCTGATCAACCAATTGCGCCAGGACATGACGGAGTTGAATCGGCTGGTTGCCGATATCGCCCAGCGCGAGCAGGAGCTGGCAAAGATTCGCGGCCAGAAAGCCCAGCAAAAAGATCAGCTGCAGCAACAGAAAAAGTCACGCCAGCAAACACTCAACAAACTGGCGTCGGAAATCAGCGCCCAGCGCAACGAGATCACCAAGCTGCGCGAAGATGAAAAACGCCTGACGCGACTGGTAGACCAGCTCAACCGCCTGATTGAACAGCGCCAGCGCGCCGCCAAACTGGCTGCAGAAAAAGCCGCAAAACGCGAGCAACAGCGGGCACAGAAGCAGGACAGCGCGCCGCGACAGGCAGGTAGTCGCACGCAGGAGAAACCTGCCACCCCGCCACCCGTCGAGATTGGCGGCAGCGGTTTTGCAGCCTTGCGTGGCCAACTGCGCCAGCCGGTACAGGGCGACATCAGCAACCGTTTCGGCAGCAGCCGCGCCGAAGGTGCCGGCACCTGGAAGGGCGTCTTCATCCGCACCAGCACGGGCGCAGAGATTCGCAGCGTAGCCTCCGGACAAGTGGTGTTCGCAGACTGGCTGCGCGGCTTTGGCAATCTGATCATCGTCGATCATGGCGGCGGTTACATGAGCCTGTATGGCCATAACGAAGCACTGCTGAAACAGGTCGGCACCCAGGTCAAAGCAGGCGACGTGATTGCACGGGCGGGCAACAGCGGCGGCAACGCAGAAACCGGTTTATACTTCGAAATTCGCCGCCTGGGGGCACCAGTCGACCCGGCCCAATGGGTCCGGTTCTGAAACCCGCTCCAAGCAACATCGCTCAGCGGTGACATAACACAAGGGCGGTGCGGACTGTTTCGCACCACTCAGCGCGTAATCAATAGGAGACATACATGCGCAACTCGCTGCAAAAGTTCAGCCTGGTATCTGCCGGGGTGATTGCAGGCGTACTGATCAGCCTGAACTTCAGCGCCATCGCCAACAAGGACGCGCCAGCCGGCACTGCAGCGCCACAACAGCAGCCACTGCCGGTGGAAGAACTGCGTGCCTTTACCGAAGTTTTCGGCCGCATCAAATCCGACTATGTGGAATCAGTGGAAGACAAGAAACTGATCCGCGAAGCGATCAATGGCATGTTGCTGGGCCTCGACCCGCATTCACAGTATCTGGACGAAGAAACCTTCAAGGAACTGCGCGAATCCACCCAGGGTGAATTTGGCGGCCTGGGTCTGGAAGTGGGCATGGAAGACGGCTTCGTCAAAGTCGTATCACCTATCGAAGACACACCAGCCTATCGTGCAGGCATGAAAGCCGGCGATCTGATCATGATGCTGGACGATACCAATGTCCGCGGCCTGTCGCTCAACGACGCAGTCAAGCGCATGCGCGGCAAGCCCAATACCAATATCAAGCTGACCGTGCTGCGTAAAGGCGAGGCCAAGCCGCTGACTTTCACCCTGACCCGTGCCGTGATCAAGATCCAGAGCGTCAAGAACAAGCTGCTGGATAACGGCTATGGCTACGTACGCATCACCCAGTTCCAGGAACACACCACACCGGATCTGGGCAAGGCCATCGAAGGCCTCTACAAACAGAACAAGGCACCACTGAAGGGCCTGATACTGGATCTGCGCAACGATCCGGGCGGCCTGCTGGATGCCGCAGTTGGCGTTTCTGCGGCATTTCTGCCGAGCAACACGCTGGTGGTCTACACCGATGGCCGTATTGCCGACTCAAAAATGCGCAAGTTCACCAACAAGGAAGATTACGTACGCGGCATCAAGGAAGATCCGCTGGGTAACCTGCCGAAAGAAATCAAAACCGTGCCGATGGTCGTGCTGGTAAACGGCGGCTCGGCGTCGGCATCAGAAATTGTCGCCGGCGCGCTGCAGGATCACAAACGTGCGATTGTTGTCGGTACCCAGACTTTCGGCAAAGGCTCGGTGCAATCGGTGCTGCCACTGTCGGCCACCAGCGCAATCAAACTGACTACAGCGCGTTACTTCACACCGAACGGCCGCTCGATTCAGGCCAAGGGCATCACGCCGGATGTTGAAGTGGAAGAAGCCGTAGTCAACCTCAACACTGCGCCACAAGGCCTGCGCGTCCGTGAAGCAGACCTGGAACGTCATCTGGAAAACAAGGATGAGGCCGGCAAGGGCAAAACCAAGGCCCCGGAAAAAGACAGCAAGGCCAAGCCGAGTGAGCCAGCCGGCAAACCTGCCGCAGATGACACCAGCAGCAACGAGGGTCCGCTGGAAATGGCATCGAAGAAAGACTATCAGCTGCAGCAAGCGCTGAATGTGCTTAAAGTACAGGAAATCCTGCAGCAGAAGAAATAAACGCCGTTGTCATCAAGATAAAAGGCCGCTGATGCGGCCTTTTGTTTTTTCTCGACTATCGAGCAAAGCCGCTTTCAAAGCGGTTCAGGCATGGTTAACATGACATCTGTCAATATTGCTTAAAATTATTATTGGCATCGATCAACATATCAAAGATAATGCCAAACAAATATTCCGTATTACAGATATAGGAAAATAAGATCATGACCACCATTACCGCACACTCCGGACAGCAACTGTCGTTCATCCATCAGCCGCTGCAAGGCTTTTTTAAAGGTGAGGATGGCAGCATCCTGCTGGTCAGCATGGAGAAACTGGCACAACGGATTACCCGTGACCGCGGTGGCATGAGCAGCCTGATCGAGAACCTGGATGCACTGAACGAAGCCTGTCGCCAGATCGATCTTGGCAACCCGATCCAGATGCCGGTATTGAACTCCCGCCGTCGTTCACTGAAAGATCAGCTCCTGATCGAAGCCGGTCGCCATCAGCTGTATGCGCTGCGTAATCGCGGCATCAACGAATTACCGGTAGTGGTGCCGGAAGGCCTGCTGCTGCAGGCCGAAATGGAACTGGGCATCACCGATCTGAACGCTACGGCAGGCATTCGCCAACAATCCACCGCCCAGGGAAAAGCTGTCGCCGCTTGATCGGGCGCAATAGCCAGTCGGGTATGGCACTGCTACACTCGGCACCATGGATGACCAACAATTACTCCGTTTCAGCCGCCACATCCTGCTTGATGAAATTGGCGTGGAAGGCCAGCAGAACCTGCTGGATGCACATGTACTGGTAATCGGCGCCGGTGGACTGGGCTCTCCGGCCTGCCTCTATCTCGGCGCAGCCGGCGTCGGCAAGCTCACCATCTGCGATCACGATCAGGTCGACAGCACCAATCTGCAACGGCAGATTGCCCACGATAGCGCCAGCATCGGCCACAACAAGGCAGAATCAATCCGCCAGCGCCTGCTCGGCATCAATCCCTGGTGCCAGGTTGAGAGCATCACCCAGCGCGTTGCGGGCGAACAACTGCAGCAACTGGTGGCCAGTGCCGACGTCATCCTCGACTGCAGCGACAACTTCAGCACCCGCCATGCCGTCAACCAGGCTTGCGTGCAATACCGCAAGCCGCTGGTGTCCGGCGCTGCTGTACGCTTTGATGGCCAGATCAGCGTATTTGACCTGAAGCACGATGATGCGCCCTGCTACCACTGCCTGTTTCCCGATCAGGGAGAAGCCAACGATGGTCCCTGTGCACTGTTCGGTGTATTTGCACCACTGGTAGGCATCATCGGCAGCATGCAGGCAGCAGAAGCACTGAAGCTGCTGATTCCTGCCGGCGAAAGCCTGAACGGTAAACTGATGCTGCTGAACGCTCTGGATATGCAGTGGCGAACGTTACGGCTGAAAAAAGATCCACATTGCGCGGTCTGCGCTCAGGGCTGATCCAGTTTCCAGTGACCAGATTTGCCACCCAGCTTCTCCAGCAGACGAATCTGGCTGATCGTCATACCCCGGTCAACAGCCTTGCACATATCGTAAATGGTCAGCAGCGCAACCGAGGCGGCCGTTAACGCCTCCATCTCGACCCCGGTACGCCCTACGGTTTCCGCAACCACTCGACAATCAATTGCCGCAGCAGGCTGGTCGATGCTGAACTCAACCGCCACCCGCGTCAGCGGAATGGGATGGCACAAGGGAATCAAATCGCCAGTGCGTTTTGATGCCTGAATTGCCGCGATCCGGGCAATGCCGAGCACATCGCCCTTCTTGGCATCGCCAGCGAGAATTTTCTCCAGGGTAGCCGGCAACATGCTGATGCGCCCCGCAGCAACAGCCACCCGATGTGTTTCCGCCTTGGCGGCGACGTCGACCATGTGCGCCTGGCCGCTGGCATCAAAATGTGTAAAATCCTGTGACATATTGCATATTCTTTCGCGCATGGCGCAATCGCGCCGCTAAAGTCGCTATCATACCATTCATGCGCCGCCTCACTCTTTGCACCCTCCTCGCCAGTCTGCTGCTCAGCCCTAGCTGGGCGGAACAACTGCCGGAGCTGGGCGACCCTTCAACGGCAGCCCTCAACAGTCAGCAAGAGCAGGAAATTGGCGAAGCCGTGATGCAGCAGATCAAGGCCAGCGGCGAAATGCTCGACGATCCCGATCTCAACGACTATCTGATGCACCTGGGCTATCGGCTGGCATCGAACAGCCCCGAGCCGGGGCGTTATTACCAGTTTTTCGCCCTCAAGGATCGCTCAATCAACGCTTTTGCCTTACCCGGTGGATTTATTGGCATTCACACCGGGCTGATTCTCACTTCACAGTCGGAGTCGGAACTGGCATCAGTGATCGGCCACGAGATTTCTCACGTTACCCAGAAACACATGGCACGCCGCTTTGAAGCGGAAAGCCGGATGAGCATTCCGATGCTGGCAGCCACCGTGCTGGCGATTCTGGCTGCGCGCAGCAACTCACAAGTCGGCGCTGCAGCCGTCACCTCGGCACAGGCAGCAGGCTCGCAACTGTCGCTGAACTACTCCCGCGACAATGAACGCGAAGCTGACCGGATCGGCATGCAAGCATTGAATCAGGCCGGCTTCGATCCACGTGGCATGCCGCGCTTTTTCGAGCGGCTGCAGAAATCATCGCAATTGTTGGACAACGGTGCTTTTGCCTATCTGCGCACTCACCCGCTGACACAGGAACGTATTGCCGACACCCAGAGTCGTGCTGAACAACTGCCTTACAAACAAGTCAACGACAGTATGGAATTTCTGCTGTTGCGCGAGCGGATTCGCCTGATGCATGAAGGTGCCCCCAAGGCCATCGAGTATTACCAGACGATGCTGAAACAGGGCAAATTCAGTAGCGAGCCTGCTTATCGCTACGGCTATACACTGGCACTGCTGACCAACAAGGATTATGCCAAGGCAACGCAGGAGCTGGGCAAGCTGCAGCAGCAAATCGCTCATCCCTATGTCGAATCATTGGCAGCGCAACTGGCACTGGCACAGGGGCAGAACAAAAAGGCACTGGAGATCTACGCGGTGGCGCTGCAACGTTATCCGGATATTCCAGGTCTGACCCTTGGCCAGATTGAAACCATGCTGCAACTCAAGGAAGCCAAAGCTGCGCTGAACGCTATCAGCGAACAGAAAAGCCTGCATGGCGGCTCCGCCAAGCTTTACCGAATGGAAGCCGAAGCCTACGCGCAGCTGGGCAACAGTGCACGACAGCATCAGGCACTGGCCGAATATTATGCGCGGGAAGGCAATCCACGCGAGGCGCTAACGCAGATTCACGTGGCATTGAAAGCCGCGGGAGGCGACTTCTATCTGCAATCTTCGCTGGAAGCCCGTCAGCGCGAACTGCGTGCGATCATCATGGAAAAATACAAGCAGATGCCTGCGCCATGACGCAGCCCCATCAACGCCTCTGCCTTACCCGGATTTGACAGAAAGTTGCAGCAGATGAAAACCGTCAGCACATTGCTTATCGCCGCTATTGCAGTCGGCGGTTTCGTGACTTACCAGCAATATGCTCACCAGCCGCCCAGCAACCAGCCAGCACGCTACAAAATGCAGCCCTTGGATCGCGGCGATATTCAGCGAGTCATCAGCGCCAATGGCACGCTCAACCCGACCATTCAGGTCAACGTCGGCACCCAGGTATCGGGCACGGTTAAGGTTCTGCACGTTGACTTCAATTCGCAAGTCAAAGCCGGACAAGTGCTGGCGGAACTGGATCCATCGCTGCTGGAAGCCGCAGCGGCACAAAGTCGCGCCAATCTGGGTTCGGCGCAGGCGCAATTTGCAGTGGCGCAATCCAAATTCACCCGCAGCAACCGCCTGTTCCAGCAAGGATTCATCTCGCAGGCAGAACTGGATGCCGATCGGCAGCAGCTGGACGTTACCGCAGCGCTGGTGAAAACCACCCAGGCCAAGGTACGGGCCGATGAAGTGAACCTGCGATACAGCGTCATCCGCTCCCCTATCGACGGGGTGGTGGTGGCGCGTAATGTGGATGTTGGCCAGACGGTTGCCGCCAGCTTCCAGACCCCTACGCTGTTTCTGATCGCCAAGGATCTGCGCCAGATGCAGATCGATACCAACATCGCCGAAGCTGATATCGGCGCCATCCGGGTGGGCTTGCCGGTGAAATTCACCGTGGATGCTTTTGGCGATCGCGAGTTCCACGGTGCGGTACGACAAATCCGTATCAATCCCAGCGTGCAGCAGAATGTGGTCAGTTACAACGTGGTGGTTGGCTTCGACAATGACTCAGGGGCGCTGCTGCCGGGTATGACCGGACACGTGAAAATTCTCGCCGAGAAAAAACTTAACGTCATCCGTGTACCGAATGCCGCGTTGCGCTTCAAGCCACAGGATGCCGATGACACGTCGAAACAGCGCAAGGGCGGCAACAATGTCTACCGTCTGGAAAATGGCGCACCACAGGCCGTGCGTGTGAAAACCGGCATTACCGACAATTTCTATACCGAAGTGATCTCGGGAGAGCTTAAGCCAGGCGAATCGCTGATTGTCCGCGAAAACAATGGTGACAGCGCCAAGAGCGGCAATTTCAAACTGCGCATGTTCTAGGCCCTGCGCAATGACCGCCAGCACGCCCCTGATCCAGCTCGAGTCCATCTGCCAGTTTTACCGGCTGCAGGACGCACCGCCGCAACAAGTGTTATTCGATATCAACCTGACTATCGAGCGTGGCGAGTTTGTCGCCATCATGGGCCACTCCGGATCCGGCAAATCAACCCTGATGAATATTCTCGGTTGCATGGACACGCCTGCCAGTGGTGTTTACAAGCTGGATGGGCATGATGTGACCCGGCTCAGCACAAACCAGCTGGCCGATGTCCGCAATCGCCAGCTTGGATTTGTGTTTCAGGGTTTCAACCTGCTCAAACGCATGAGCGTGCTCGACAATATCGCCATGCCGCTGCTTTATGCGGGCATTGGCCGTAGCGAACGGCAGGAGCGGGCGCGGCAGTTGTTACAGCAAATCGACATGGCGCAATATGCGCGGCACCTGCCGAATCAGTTATCCGGAGGACAGCAGCAGCGCGTGGCGATTCTGCGCGCGCTGGTCAACCGGGCACCGTTGCTGCTGGCGGATGAACCCACCGGCAATCTCGACTCGGCCACCAGCCACGCCATCATGCAGCTATTTCGGCAATTGAATCAGCAAGGCATCACCGTGGTGCTGATCACCCACGAACAGGACATCGCCGCCTATGCACACCGCGTGGTGCGAGTGCAGGATGGCCGTATTGTCGAGGACCGCCGCCAATGAACCCACAAGCAATGCTGGCTGAAGCACTGCGGGCGATGGCAATGAATCGCATGCGCAGCGGCTTGACCATGCTTGGCATGATCATCGGCGTGGCTGCGGTGGTATTGATGATGGCCGTTGGCCAAGGGGCGCAGGAAAGCGTCAAACGCTCGATCGATTCGATGGGCAGCAATCTGTTCATTGTCCTTTCCGGCGCATCCACGTCCGGCGGCATTCGCTTTGGCACCGGCACGGCCCCGACCCTGACCCTGTCTGATGCACGGGCAATGGCAACGCTGGATAGCATCGGCGCAGTGGCGCCAGTGGTGAGCGCCAGCCAGCAGCTGATTTATGAAAACGCCAACTGGAGCACCATCGTGATGGGCGTAACGCCGGATTTTTTTACCGTGCGCGCCTGGCAAGTGGATAACGGCTCGGAGTTTGGTGATACCGATGTCCGTTCAGCCAACCGAGTCGCACTACTCGGGCAGACGGTGGCACAGAGCCTGTTTGGCGAAGACAATCCGGTCGGCAAAACCATCCGCATCAAGAATCGCCCCTTCACGGTGCTTGGAGTGCTGGCCGCCAAGGGGCAGAGCCTTGATGGCCGAGATCAGGACGACAGCGTGCTGGTACCGATTACCACCGCCCAGCGGCAGCTGGTGGGCAACCAGTTTCCTGACAGCGTGCGGCAGATCATGGTGCAGGCACGCGCTGCCGAACTGATGGCAGAAGCCGAGCGCGACATGACCGAGCTGCTGCGCCAGCGGCATCGGCTGCAAGCGCATCAGGACAATGACTTCAATATCCGCAACCTGGCTTCGGTGGCGCAATCTGCGGCCGATTCCACCCGCGTGATGTCGATGTTGCTGGGCGCGATTGCCTCGGTGTCGTTGCTGGTAGGCGGCATTGGCATCATGAACATCATGCTGGTTTCAGTCACCGAGCGCACCCGCGAGATTGGTATTCGCATTGCCGTGGGCGCCCGTTATCGCGATATCCTCGGGCAGTTTCTGCTGGAGGCGATTCTGATTTGCCTGGTAGGCGGACTGATCGGCACCCTGCTCGGGGTAGGCCTTGCCTGGCTGGTCAGCAGCAAGGCGGATATGCAGGTGGTGGTCAGCTCGCAGTCGATTTTGCTGGCGTTCGGCTTTTCTTCGGTGATTGGCATCTTCTTCGGTTTTTATCCGGCGCGCAAAGCTGCGGCGATGAATCCGGTGGAAGCGCTACGCCACGAATAAGCCCCAGCAGCTTTTGCTTAGGGCAAATCGCCCTCATCAGCGGACGGGCAATCGCGATAAAAGCGGAATTGATCCTTACCGGCATGTTTGGCCTGATACATCGCCAGGTCGGCGCGACGCAGCAGCAATTCGGCACTGTTGCCATCCTCCGGATAGAGCGCGATGCCGACACTGGCGGTAATGCGAATCGGCCGGCCATGCCCCTGAATCGGTCGCCTGACGGCCTCGATGATGCGCTCGGCAGTCTGGCCGAGCCAATCAATATCCTGCTCACCTTCCACCAACATCACAAACTCATCACCACCATAACGCGCCACTGTATCACCCTGCCGCACGCAATCCACCAGTCGTGCCGCCAGCGTGCGTAATACGATGTCACCCATTTCATGGCCCAAACCATCGTTGACAGCCTTGAAGCCGTCCAGATCGACAAACAGCAAGGCAAATTTCTCGCTATTGCGACGCGAGCGCACCAGCCCCTTCTGTAAACGCTCCTGCAGTAGATTGCGATTCGGCAAACGTGTCAGCGGATCGTGATTGGCACGATTCCGATAGGCCTCCTCCGCCTGCTTCAGATAGGTAATATCCACCAGCACCGCCACGTAATGGCTGGCGTCACCCTCCTCACCCTGCAGATGGCTGATGCTCAGCAGTTCGTTCACCACGCGCCCATCCTTGCGCCGCAGCGCAATTTCGCCCTGCCACTGGCCCTGATCGTTGAGTTGCGATTTCACGTCGTCAAAAAAATCAGGTGCCAGCAGCCCGCCAAACAGGCGACGCATGCCATCGTGACTGAGTTCCTCGGCGCGATAACCCACAATCTTTTCAAAAGCCGGGTTCAACGAGACTGGCTCAAACCGTGAATTGAGAATCACGATACCCTCCATCACCACCTCGAACACCTTGGCGGCCAGCCGCTGCTGTGCTTCGGCTTTTTTGCGCGCCGACACATCGCGCACCAAGGTGATCACATACTGACTACCCCAGAGGCGAATGGAGTTGGAAGAAACCTCGATATCCTTGGTTTTGCCGTTGGCCAGATGCAACTGCATCTCGGCATACGGCAAAACCTGTTCCGAGTCGGCCAGCTGGGCCAGGCGTTGGCTCGACAACTCGCGGCTGGAAGGATGCAGATAGTCGTGCACATGCTGGCCGATCAATTGCTCCATGCGCGGCACTTCCAGCATTTGCATCAACACCGTATTGGCGAAAAACACCACACCGTCCTTGTGCAGCAACAGCGCATCCGGCATCAGCTCGATCAACTTGCGATAACGTTCTTCGCTCTCCTGCAGCTCCGCTTCGTCGATTTTGCGCCGGGTGACATCGCGCGCCACCATCACCACTTCCGGCATGCCGTTATCGCCATGTGCCAGGCTGTTGGCAGTAATTTCCAGCCAGATATAGTGGCCCAGCCGGTGCTGAAAACGCAGCGAAATGCTGCCATTCAACGCACCATTCCGCACTGCGGCAAAATGCTGACGAAACACAGTCAGATCATCCGGATGGCAGAACGCGCAATACGCCCGCCCCACCAGCTCGGCCGGGCTGTAACCAAACATGCTTTCACATGCAGCGGACACATACATGAACTGCCCTTGCGGGTCATGGCGCGAAATCACATCGCGCGATAGCTCCGACAATTGCCGGTAGCGGCGCTCCGATACCGCCAGCTCCGCCACGGCAAGGCGCTGAATACCAATCGCCGTTGCCAGCAGCAATCCGGTGGCCGATGCCGACAAAAACAATAATTGCAGCTGAATCAGCAGATTGTCGTAATGGCGCAACTCCCAGACGCCAAACTCGGCAGCCAACGCGACGGAAAGAAACGTCAGAAAAACTGCCAACGCTACTTCACGCTGGGTGAAGCGCAAACCGGCCCAGACAACCATCGGGAACAACATGTACAACAGATGCTCTTCATTGCCGGCCAGCGTTAAACCTGCCAGCAACATCAGGCTGAGCGTGGCCAAGGCCAGCAACATGCCCAACAGTTCGATAATCCGCCCCTCAGGCAACCAGCTCTGACGTACACGCACCAACGTCAACAACATCGGAGCAAACACCACCAAACCGGTTGCATCGCCCATCCACCAGGTACGGAAACTCATTTCCAGCGCATTGGCCTGGATCGCGCCAAACACCCACAACCAGCCGACACCATTGACCGCTGCCAGGCCACAACCCAGTGCTGCCCCAAGCCACAACATCAGCGAAACTGAACGTGTTGTAGACAAAGAGGCATCAAAACCGCCGTAATTACGTTCGGCCAGATACAGCGGCAGCCAAGCGCTAAGGGTATTGCCGAGCGCGATCAACGCACTCATCGGCAGATTGCCGCTCATTTGGAAGTTGATGGCAATCGCACCGAGAAAGATACCCGGCCAGTAGCGACGACCACACAAGGCCAGCGCAGCAAACGCCAGACCGGAGGGCGGCCACAGATAGGAAATCTGCGAGTGAAAACTGGCGCCTAGCTGTAAACCCCAGCGACCAGCGAGAAAATAGGTCAACCCAAGGGCACACAGCAACAGGAGTTGCCGAATCAACAACACAGTGAGGCTCCGTTTGCGATCCGAATGACCGAAGGAAAGAATTTCATTATAGAAACAGCAGCCAACATGCAGGTAAAAAAAAGCCCGCCACCAGGGGTAGCGGGCTTTCCTTGCGCAAGCGGCAGATCAGTTTTTAAAGCTTGGCGTCGATTTCGACATCGAAGCCATCACTGCAGCCTGAATATCATTCGACAGCAACATGCCGGCATTCCAGGTGGCGATAAAGTTCAGGCCATCAGCCACCGAGTGATCGCGGGTGTAGTTGAGCATTTCCTTGGTACCACGAATCGACAGCGGCGACTTGCTGGCGATTTCCGCAGCAATTTCCATCACCCCGGCCAGCAGCGCGTCGCGGTCGGCAAACACGCGGTTAACGTAACCGATCTGTTTCGCTTCTTCGGCATTCAGCTTGCGACCGGTGAAGGCCAGTTCGCGCGCCAGGCCCTCGCCAATCAGCTTCGGCAAGCGCTGCAGCGTGCCCACATCAGCCACCATGCCGATATCGATTTCCTTGACGCAGAAATAGGCGTCGGCACTGGCATAACGCATGTCGGCACAGCACACCAGATCTACCCCACCGCCAATACAGCCATTGTGAATCGCGGCCAGCACCGGCTTGCGACAACGTTCCAGTGAACTCAGATCATCCTGCATCTGCAGGATCAGACGACGCAGTTTTTCACGGCTGCGGCCTTCACACTCGTCCTTGATCATTTCCTTCACACCCATTAGCGCCATCAGGTCGATGCCGGCGGTGAAATGTTTGCCATTACCGGACAGCACCACCACGCGCACGTCGGCTTCGCCATCGGCCCAGTCGAAGGCTTTGCCGATTTCGCGCCACATCACCATATCCATGGCATTGGCCTTGTCCGGGCGGTTCAGTTCGATGTGGGCAATGTGGTTGTTGACGCTGACTTTGAGGGTCTGGAATTCCATGTATTGTCTCTCCGAATAAGATTCAGGAACTGCTGGTTTATTTGGCGCAGGGGCCGAAGCGATTCGCCCGCGCAGCCAATAAAACAGGATTTTCTTCAGTTACGTTTTTTGGGCACCCAGGCCCAGATCATTTCACATTCGATCGGCTGCTCATTGGCAGCGTCGGTTACCTTGACGCTAACCGTGACCTCGCCTTTTTCGTCATTCAGGATCGACTGCACCTGTTGCGGCGTCAGCTCGGCTACCGCCCGCATATCGCCGCTGGAGCGACGCACATAATTGATTTTCATCGACTTCAGCAGCGGCAATTTGTCGTCCGGCAGGTTCATGCCCACCACAAAACCGGTGGCAGTTTCCGCCAGCAAGGCCATGGCTGCGGCGTGAATGCCCTTGATGTGGTTTTGCACCTTGCGCTTGTTGGCAACGCTCACCACCACCCGCTGCGGTGTCACTTGTTCGAACTGCATGCCGGCGGTGCCGAGAAACGGCACCACTTTGCCCAGCAGGAAAGTTTGCGCCCACTGCTGCATGCCGGCCGGTAGCGAGCTCAGTTTGCCGACCATGCGGCTCATTTGATTGGAAGCCATGAAATCTCCGTTAGATATGCCTGAAGGTGCCAAACGCCAATACCGACGATTTATACCGGTTGCCCGACGGCCCCCAGCTCGATGCGGATCTGGCGAGCGATGTTGTCCAGCAATTCGCCCGACGACAACACCCGCGTCAATTGCAGGCCGCCCTGCAGCGCAGCCATGATGTTGACGGCCTTCTCGCGCGCCACGCCAGCAAAATTGAAATAGCCCTGCTGTTGACCTTCTTGCAGGATACGGGTGCACCAGGCAATCAGATCATCGACAAACAGGCGGGTTTCGGCCTGCATTTCCGGTGGTAGCACCAGAAATTCCGCCGACAACACGCCGGTTGGGCAAATGCGCTGATTCTGCGAGTAATAACGCACCGTCAGATCGAAATACCACTCCATTTTCTGCCACGGATCGGCAGACAACATCTCCTGCTGCTCGGTCCAGCGCTTGAAGCGACGCCGGTAGCGCTGGATGATGGCGACGCCAAGATCGGTTTTGCTTGGAAAGTGATAGTGAATCGCGGCGTTCTTGACGCCCAGCGTGGTGGCGATATTGGAATAGCTGAAGGCACTGAAGCTACGGGTCAGCAGCAGTTCTTCAGCGGTATCGAGAATCAGTTTGCGGGTATCGGGTTTATTGGCATTGCTCATCTGCCAACTGTACTTACTGATAGGTAAGTTGTCAACGCAACAAGGTCTTGCGCGACTTCAGCGAGGGTTTATTGCGCCGGGCAATCGCGTTTGATCACTTCACTCAGGCGAATCTGCCCAGCCAACCGCCCCAGCTCTTCCTGCAAGGCATCGCTGCTGTCGAACAGCACGAAATCGCTGACGCTGACCTTGTCACGCAAGCCCAGCTCGGCACCGCTGACGCCCTTGTCCTGCAAACTGGACAAACGGAACTGCGCGGCCTCACGCGTCGAGAATACCCCCAGCGAAATGGCGTTACGCAGCGCACCGGGATCGCGCACGATAAAGTAGTCCTTGCTGTCCAGGCCCTTTTCGCGCAGCTTGTCGATCACTTTTTCTGCTTCGCCGGTGGACCTGGCAGGCGGCAGGTACACCCAGAAACGCTCACGTTCGCCGCCCTGTATTTCACTGAATTTGGGCTTGCCAGAAAGGCTGGCCAGCACATTACGCGCACTTCCCAGATCAGCATCGGTGATGCCAGACCACACCAGACATTGCTGCGGCGCACTGCGTGCCACATGGGCTTTAGGTTTGGCCTGGGCCGTCAGCTTGGTCAATTCATCCGCCGACAGAATACGGATTTTCTCCGGGTGGAATTCACGCAGCCGCCAGCTTTCGCCCTGCGGCGCGCGTGACAGTGCACTCCAGCCAAAAGCCCCGAGATTGAACAACACCAGAAACACAAACAGCCACTTCATTCGCGCACAACCCTCAGCAAACCTTCCAGAACCAGATTATCCACCTGCACCACTTTCATGTTCAGGTGCGGGCGCAATAAATGGGCATCGCCGCCTGACAGAATACAGGTCTTGGTGGCAAAACCAAGCAGCCGCATTTCTTCGGCCATACGGCTGACTGCGCCAACCAGTGCCTGCACTGCACCGCTGTGAATCGCATCGGCAGTATTGTCGGGAAACGCGGAAAAACGCCCGGCCAGCAAGCCCAGATCGGCAGTATTACCCGCCAGTGCCTCGCGCATCAAACGGAAACCCGGGGCGATGATGCCGCCCAGAAACTCACCTTCCGCAGTCAGTGCATCCACGGTTAAAGCGGTGCCAGCACAAGCCACCAGGCAATTGTCCTGAAGCAGGTGACGTGCGGCAATCAACGCTGCCCAGCGATCTGCCCCGAGCTGCCCCGGTTGGCGATAACGATTCGATACCCCTGACTGGCGGGCCTGCGGCGTCAACCAGTACGGCTGCAAACGCCAGGCACGGGTCAGCAGTTCGATCGAATGCGCTACGTCTTCCCCAGCCACATTGCAGCCGACCACCCGTTCCGGCGATGGCAGACGATCCCATTCACGTTCCAGCAAATGCATCTCGTCGTGCAGCACACTACCGCGCGCCACGGGCGATTCACCATTGTGCAGCATCCATTTGACACGGGTATTGCCGCAATCAATCAACAACCACATTGGAATTAGCACTCCCTCAAACTGATTTCACCCGCGTGAATCCGTTGTAACGCCCCGGCCTCGTCCAGCAACAGGGTGCCATCTTCCGCCACGCCCTGCACCACGCCGAAGCGCTCGGCTCCATTTGGTGCAAGCAGGCGCACCGCTTGCAAATGCAGATAGTGCATGGACTGCCATTCATCGCGCAGTGCCGCAAAACCGTGCACGGCAAACTGATCCAGCACCAGCAACATTTGTTGCAGCACCAGGCCCAGCAACTGGTTGCGCGACACCGGCTGCCCCAGCGCCGCCACGGGCTGGGCAATCTGCTGTTGCATCTGCCCCAGGCGCAGATTCAGGCCCACGCCGATCACCACCTGCGATGGCCCAAGCGTATCGCCAGAGACTTCAATCAGAATGCCCGCCAGCTTGCCCTGCGGCAGATATACATCGTTCGGCCACTTCAGCCGTGCATCGGCAATGCCCGCCAGACGCAAGGCGCGCACCAACGCCACGCCAACCGCCAGGCTCAGGCCGGACAAACCGGCCACACCCTGTTCAAACCGCCATAACAACGAGAATAGTAGACTCCCGCCGAGATTGCCCAGCCACTGCCGCCCTAAGCGGCCACGCCCTGCCGATTGCCACTCGCAGGCCAGCACGGTGCCGCTGGTGCATTGGGCTGCGCGGCGCAACAGCACGCTGTTGCTCGATTCGAGCTGATCAAACAGTTCCAGCGACAAGCGTTTACCGGCATCACCCGCAGCGGCGGCAATGCGCGCAGCGTCCAGCCATTCGATAGCCTGGCTCAGGCGGTAGCCCTTGCCGCGTATCGAGTGGATTTCCACGCCATATTGCTCCACGCCTTGCAGCGCTTGCCACACCGATGCCCGCGACAAATCCAGCCGCTGCGCCAGCGCCTCACCAGAGTGAAATGCGCCATCGGACAACAAACGCAGGATATCGAAAGTGAGAGAGCTCAAAAGAAAGGCAGGTCAACAATCAAGGTGAATTGATGTTAGCACGAACCCGCGGCGCACGGCCCGCAAGACGGGCGTTTCCGCGCCATTGGCACGGCTGTTGCTTGAATGGCTATGTGCCACTAACCAGCAGGGATGCGCCGCAATGTTGAAAATCATGCTCGTGAACGATGCCGATCACCGGCTCGGCCGCCTGCGCCGCGCGCTGGAAGATGCCGGCATCAATGTCGTCGCCGAAGTCGATGGCGGCATCCATTTGCCGCAATACATCGAAGCGGTGCAACCGGATGCAATCCTGATCGACAGCGACTCGCCAAGCCGCGACATCCTCGAACAACTGGTGGTGATGAGCCAGCACAACCCGCGGCCGGTGGTGATGTTTGCCGATAACGCGGATCAGAATGTGATCAAGCAGGCCATTCAGGCGGGCGTCAGTGCTTACGTCTACGACGGCATCAAAGCATCACGGATTCAGCCGGTGCTGGAAGTTGCCAGCGCCCGCTTTCAGGCCGAACAGGCACTGAAATGCGAACTGGCCGAAGTGCAGGAAAAACTCAGTGACCGCAAGCTGGTAGAAAAAGCCAAAGGCATTCTGATGAAGCAGAAAGATCTGGATGAAAACGAGGCTTATCAGTTACTGCGACGCACTGCGATGAACCGCAACCTGAAGCTGGCAGACTTGGCGCAGCAGATCATATCCGCCGCCAACCTGTTGTTGTAAATAAACAATTATCAAAGCGGTGCATAAATTCCTGAAAATGCACCGCAGCAATGCGGGAAATCCCGAAAATGTCTCAAACCAGCGGTAAATATGCGAAAACAGAGCTGGCACGGTTAATGCTTAAGTAACAGCAAGGCGAAACCAAAGACGGTTTTGCACAGCAAATACGGATGAGCGCCAATGGCGGCGCAAATCCGGCGCAGCAGGATCCAGATCCTGTCAGCGCCAACGGACAACGGCGTCCAGACCCCCGACTGACAGTCGGCAAGGTTTGGACGCCTTTTTTATTTCGACACTAGCAACAATGGAGCCAAAACCATGAGCGATTCCAAAATCATTCTGCCGAGCGATGCGCCAGCTGTTGAATCCAGCCGCCGTGACTTTCTGAAAACCTCTCTGCTGGGAGCATCCGCCATGTCGATCATGTCGATGGTGCCAATGGGTACCCGTTCGGCAGCCTGGGCCGCCGGCACCGGCGCGCCGGAAAAAACCGAAGTCAAAATCGGCTTCATTCCGCTGACTGACTGCGCCTCGGTGGTGATGGCGTCGGTACTTGGCTTCGACAAGAAATACGGCATCAAAATCATTCCCAGCAAGGAAGCCAGCTGGGCGGCAGTACGCGACAAACTGGTCAACGGCGAACTGGATGCGTCGCACGTTCTGTACGGCCTGATCTACGGTGTGCATCTGGGTGTAGGTGGACCGAAAAAAGACATGTCGGTGCTGATGAGCCTTAACAACAACGGTCAGGCCATTACGCTCTCAAACCAGTTGAAAGAAAAAGGCGTAGTCGATGGCGCCACCCTGAAGAAGCTGGT
>JAXMFR010000041.1:0-26495 GCA_046347685.1 Chitinivorax sp. | reverse complement strand
ATATGTAGGTAAGCTTCCTGACAAACTGTATAACGAAAGTGACTGTTGTGGCTTCAATTCGTCCAAGGGATTGCAGCTTGGTGATCTCGTGGTCAAATTTTCTCAGCCTGTCGCTGATGCATTTACCGGCCCGCGGGGTACGACCAATTTCTCATTGGTGAATGGCAGCGCTGTAACTCCGCTGGATAGTAAGGGGCGGTGGGGACAGGGTGCGACTGTCAATTATGTCGCGTTGGAGATCCCTACTGAATACAGGGTGCATTTGAAAGAGTTCGCCAATGACCGGCTGTTTTCAGTTAATTCCAGGCCGAATATGGTTCTAATTCCGCTCAATGACACTCAATATACTGTAGGTATGCAATATCCAGAGGGGCGCTACGTAGAGTTGATCATGTTAAATCGCTCGGCTTATGACGCGATAAAAACCAATCTTAAGTGGTAATATTTGGTGAAAGGGCGAAGGTGGTAGCTTGACGGCAGCCATCGTTTTGTTGGCCAGTCGAATGGGGCGATGAATCTGGATTTTCTGCTTGCGTAATGGGATGGACTCCCCCTGTATTTGTGGCCCAAAGTATGCGTAACTGGTCTGCATCGGAAAATGGTGCCCCGTCCTGACAACCATATACACCCCCGGCTCAAATGCACGCCGCGTGCTCGCTGAAGTTTTGTGCAAACATGGCTTGCGCCACATTTCCTAGGCGCGAGTGTCGCCGCTGGCGGTTGTAGAAGATTTCCATCTATTCCCGGATCGACGCTTCGGCCTCAAGCCGGGTTTCATAACGATGGTGATGTACCCGTCCGTTTTTCAAACTGCCCCCGGTTTGAATTCCTGATTCAGCAAGTTATCTGCCACCGGCAGCTTGTGATTCGAGTTGGTTGTCGCCTTGAATTTGCGCTTCTGGATGCAGCGAATACCTTCCTCTCGACGCAGCCGGGCTATCCGGTCCCGTCCGGCCACAATCCCTTCTGCCGCAAGTTCGTCCTGTAAGCGCTTCGCGCTTTATGTCCGTCGTGTCTTGGCGTGTGCTGCTCGAATTTCCACACGCAGCCGTTCATTCTCCAGCGCCCGCCGGCAAGGCGGCCGTTTCAACCACGCGTAAAACCCACAGCGGGACACGATCAGAACCCGGCACAGCAGCTTGACTGGATAGTAAGAGCGCCATTGCTTCACGAACGCGTACCGGGCAGTGGCTCCCTGGCAAAGTACGCCGTCGCTTCCTAAGAAACACCAACTGTATCTGATGTCTCCAAAGACTGTAGCGCAAAGCCGAACTGCGCAGCGCGGCGTTGCAGTTGTTTGATGACACGTGCCCGATACTGTTGCTCGTAGTGATTCGCGCCGGGATCGTGGTAGTCCATGCCGAACCGCATGGCGTTGTAAAACAGCACCGCGATCTTGCGGGCGGTAGCGGTTACCGCCTTTGCGCAACCGATGCGGGCGGCCAGGCGACGGTAGAATGCCCCCAGTGCCGTATTGCTGCGGCCCACGGTCACCGCCGCCAGACGTAAGGCAACGGTCAGCCGGTTACTGGTCTTGCGCGTGTGCGCCGACAGGACTTTTCCACCGCTGATTTTGCAATCTGGCGCCAACGCGAGCCAGGAGGTGAAATGCTTGGCGGTTGGCCATCGACTCAGATCCGTTCCACATTCGGCGATCAGGCGCAACGCCAGGAACGGGCCGATGCCGTGAATCTGTGTCAGATCCGTACCGGCAAGCTGGTACATGGCCGGACGTACTTCGAAATCGGGTTCGCCGGGCTGTTTCGTGCGATGTTTGGCTTGCGGCAGCGGCGTTTCCGGAACCGGCCGGTTGGCGTTAAGCGCGGCAACCTTGTGTTCTATCTCTGCATCACATTCCGCGATACAGTCTTGGTAGAAGTCGTAAAGTGCCAGTGCCTGCTTCAAGGCAAAGACATGTTCGGGTTGGTAATTACCCACCAGTGCGGCCCGAATGGTCTCCTCGGTTTCCTTGCAGCGAACATCGCGCATGGCGGCCAACTTGGCCGGATCACGTTCACCGGCGACAATGGTGCGAACGATCTTCATGCCGGTCACCCCGGTAATGCTCGAGATCACATGATGCAACTGGATGTTCATGAAGGTCAGCGCCTTCTGCATATGCTGAATGTAGGCGGCCGCATAATCGGTATGCCGCTCCCGCATGCGCAAATACGCGCGCAGCGCCGCGATATCGCGGCCGGGCCGGAAGCTCGCACGCAAGAGTCCGCATGCGTGCAGCCGCTGCAGCCATTGCGCATCATTGACGTCGCTCTTTCTGCCGGGCACGGCACGCGCCTCGCGCGCGTTGGCCAGTACAACGTCTAGGCCGTTTGATTCCAGCACCTCATAGGCGGCGACCCAATAAACGCCAGTCGATTCCATCGCGACGGTCTTGATGCCGAGGGCGACCAGCCATGCAGCCATACGCTGCAGGTCTGCGGTGAATGCCTGGAATGTCTGTACTGGCTCGTCGCATAGATCAGGGCTGACAGCGACAACGTGGAAACGCGATCCGATGTCGATGCCAGCAGCGAAAGGATGAATGATCGGCAAGCCACTCGGCTTGGATCGAGCTTGGTCTTTGGACATGAGTCACCTCCTGGATCATCAGAGCGCAGGACGGGGATTCGGATAAAATCAATTTCCTAAACGGGGTCGCCCAATGGCGCCACCACAGATGGGTCCGCAGAGCCCCCTGGGCCAGGTTTTTTGACGGGGTTCAACCCTCCAAGAAGCAAACGGCCACAGTCCGTGCGTGCCTTCAGTGTACGCCGTTCGAGTGTTTCTATTCATGGGGGCCTCGGGCGCGCCGTGGAGGCGGTTTTTTAGAATGTCACGTTCCATCCGGGCTTCGGCCAGCTCTTTACGCAGTTGCCGAACCTCGGCCATTAGGTCTGACGCGCTGGGCGCGCCTGCCTTGGCGGGGCTGGTGTTGCCTGCCTTGCGCGCTTGCGTTACCCAATACGCCAGTGTGCCCTGATTCATGCTCAGTCGCGCAGCAGCCTCGACTACCAACAATCCTTGCTCAAGCACCAGCTTGATCGCTTCCGTCCGGAATTCCGGCGCATAGCTTTGCGTTACTCTCTTGCTCATTTCTCACTCCTGTTGGCTCAAAGTTTACCAAACAGGAGTGTCTGCAGATTTCAGGCTACCTCACGACGTCAGATGCCGAATATTCGACTGCACGCTTTTTCTGTTTGCTGAATGTCAGATTCCAGCCAGTTGCGGCAGGGAAATACTAACCGTCTGCGGCTGAGCCTGCGGATGCGAGATGGCTTGGGCGAGTTTGCGGAAGTGGTCGCAGCACAGTGCCATCATGCGTTGTGGCTGGCGTACCAGTTTCTGGTCGGCAAACAGGCCGAAGCGGATTTTGCCGGCGTACGACACAATCGATACCCCCAAGCCGATATTGCCTGTTTGCGGTACCCAGAACAACAGATCGGTCATGCGCTGGCCGGCCAGTGCACGCTCGCTGCTCGGGCCTTCCAGGTTTGAGATAACCATGGTGCCCTTGTCGGTAAACATGTTCAGCGCCAAGTGTTGCAACGGCAGCGGCAGGTGGCCGGCAATCGACAGCACTGCGTGGGTGGCATGCGCCTGGCGCGAGGCCTTGAGTTGTTGCAGGCTGGTTTGCACCTGTTGCAGGCGTGCCAGCGGTTCGTTCAGGCCGGTGTTCATGGTCAGGGCAATCAGGCCGAAGTGGTTGCCCAGTTCGTGGGCCTTGGCCTTGTCGCGCAGATTGAGTGTGACTGCGGCGCGGATTTTACCGCCATGTGCGGCATCGCCGGTTTCCGCCAGATAGTCGCGCAGCGCACCGGAAATGGCGCCGCACAAGACATCGTTGACGGTTGCCGCATGACGTTTGCCGACTGCCTTGACCTGATCCAGCGACAGCGATTCCGACCAGCATACCTGCTTGGCGGCACCCGGTTTGCCTTTCATTTGCGAGTGGGTATCGCTGATCAGCGTTGCCAGCTTGCCGGTTTCCAGTGCCACGGCCGCCAGATGGGCGCTGTTTTGCAGGCTGCGGTTGATGATGTTGTCAGTTTCTGCCGGCGCCGCTTGTACGGGGGCAGCGCCAGTGGCATTCAGTTCGTCGGTGAGTTGGCTGATGATGTGCATCATCGCAATGCCGTCGGCCACGCAGTGGTGCAGGCGGAAAACGATGGCAAAGCCGCTGTCGGGGTCTTCCAGTACGCTCATCATCCACAGCGGGCGATTCTTATCCAGCGGCACGCTCGACAGGCTCGACAGATATTGCTGTAGTTCGTCCTGAGCCCAGGCTCGTGGCAGACGGCGGTATTCCACGTGGCTGGCATGATCGAAGTGCTGCACCTCCTGCCACACCGGCTGTTTGTGCTGCATCACCACGCGCTGCGAAAAACGCGGGTAGGCTGCCAGTCGCTCGCTGATGGTCTGGCGCAAGGTGCGGATATCCGGCTTGCCTTCAAACATCATTGCCACATTGATCACCATCAGATTGTGTTTGGTGTCCATGCGGTACCAAGCGTAATCCATCTTTGTCATCAATTCGGTTTTCAGCATTTTGTGTACCTTGGCTGCGAGTCAGTTTTATTGATTTGATGACTGGAGTGTAAACTCTAATTACAGAAATGTCATAGTGTTTTTTGTAAAAAAATCCTTGTAAAACAATGGGCTGTTATATTGTAAGACAATCTCACAGATCGACATTCCAATCGTCTTGCGCAAAACCAGCATTAAATAATCCGAGTGTCAGACAGTCTGCAATGCAAAACGCCCGAAAACGGGCTTCCAGATCACTGGATAGCCGGAATCACTGGTTTTTTGCATTGTTGCCGTTGGCGCAACACCGCTTGTGCGCCGCTTGCCGCTAATTGCGTTGTTGACTGGAAAGCTGTCCGCAAGCGGTTCATCATTATTGATCCGGCCCTCGGAAGTTTGAATCTTTCTGTCGAGGCGTGGTCTATTGTGCATGGATAAAGAAGACGCTCGTAAACAATCTCTGGAACAACTGCACGAACGCCGCAAGCAAGTCGTGCGTCTGCATAAACGCAAGCTTGGCATCATGCAGATCGTCGAACTGTCAGGGCTCAGTTATCCGACAGTACGCAACACCATCAAGCTGTTCGAGGCAGGCGGCTGGCCTGCCATCAAACCGGCGGCACGTGGCCACAAGCACGGTGAAGGCCGACGGCTCAGCGCCGATCAGGAAGCCGCGATTCGCCGCATCATTTGCGACAGTCGCCCCGAGCAGTTGAAGATGGATTTCTATCTGTGGAGCCGCGCCGCTGTTGGCGAACTGATCCGGCGTGAATACGGGATCGAATTGGGTGTGCGCACCGTCGGAAAATGGCTCAAACGCTGGGGTTTCACACCACAAAAGCCCATCAAGAAAGCCTATGAGCAGCGCCCCGAAGCGGTACGGCAATGGCTGGACGAACACTATCCGGCCATCGAGGCACAGGCCAAGGCAGAAGACGGGGAAATCCACTGGGGGGACGAAACCGCGCTGGTGAATACCGATGTACGCGGACGCAGCTACGCACCCGCAGGCAAGACGCCCGTTGCCTATGCCGTGGGGGGCACGCGGCAAAAGCTGTCCATGATTGCCACCGTCACCAATCAGGGCAAGATGCGCTGGCTGATCATCGACGAGGCATTCAATGCGGATCGGCTGATTGAATTTCTGGCCTCCCTGATCAAGGAGGCCAAGCGCAAGGTATTCCTGATTCTGGACAATCTGCGCGTGCACCACAGCAAGCCGGTCAAAGCATGGCTGGCTGAACACACCGCGCAAATGGAGGTGTTCTACCTGCCCAGCTACAGCCCAGAGCTGAACCCGGAGGAGCGCTTAAATGCGGATCTCAAACAGGCCATGGGCAAGCGGGCGCCGGTACGTACCAAAGCGAAACTGCGCGAAGCGGCCAACGAACACATGATGCAGTTGAAGCAATCCCCGGAACGTGTCAGAGCCTATTTTCAGGACCCGGTCGTCAAATATGCGGCGGGTTAAAACATCAAAGGGCCGGATCAATAACAACAGAGGGCGGATCGCTTGGCTTGCAGATTTTTTTGCGGTGTAGTCCGCAATCAAAAAAGCGGCGGCTTGAGTGCCGGATCACCCGCCGCTGCCAATAAGAAAAAGGGGGAGTGAATGACGTTGAAAAGTGCGCCGGAATCCTGTCACGATTTTTATCATTTGCAACAGCCAGACCTGAACGGCATGGCCTGCCGTGGGCTGGCCTGTTTTGCAGCGCGTGCGGATATGCCGCAGCGTTGGCAGCAGGCGCAATCCGCTGCGGCCCATCTGTATTGCCTCGGCCAGTGTTATTGCGCACCGGCGTTGGCGGGAGAAGGCCTGCCGCCGGCGATTACTGCGCAATCGCGCCATGCGGTGCTGTTGGGCGACGTGCTGGCTGCGCCGTTGCGCGATCTGGCGGCTTACCAGCAAGCTGGAGGAGGGCAGGCGCTGCGCATGGCGCTGGTATCGGGTTCTGCCTTCGTGATTGAGCAGATTGCCGCCTCTGGCTTGCGTGGCCGGGGTGGCGCAGGCTTTGCTGCAGCAAAGAAATGGGCTGCTGTTGCCGCTGCTGGCGGCGCGCAGAAGTATGTCGTCGCCAATGCTGACGAAGGCGACCCTGGCGGCTTTAGCGACAAAGTGCTGCTGGAGCAGAACCCGTTCCTGCTGATCGAAGCGATGCTCATCGCTGGCATCGCTGTCGGCGCCAGCAAAGGCTACATCTACCTGCGGCGCGAATACCCGGCTGCCGGAGCCATTCTGCGGCAGGCGATCCAGCAGGCGCAGGCCGCCGGCTGGCTCGGCGCATCGGTATTAGGTTCGAGCCACGACTTCGAGCTGCAACTGGTGGTCGGTCACGGCAGCTATTTGTGCGGTGAAGAAACCGCCATGCTCAACGCTATCGAAGGTCAACGCCCGGAAGTACGGTTGCGCCCGCCGCAGATCACCGAACATGGCCTGTTTGGTCAGCCCACGCTGGTCAACAACGTCGAAACCCTGTGTGCCGTGCCGTGGATTATTCAACACGGCGGGGCTGAGTTTGCCGCACTGGGCACGGCTGACAGCAAAGGCACCAAGCTGCTGTCGCTGAATTCCTTGTTCAACCGCCCCGGCCTGTACGAAGTCGAATTCGGCATCACTATTCGTCAGATTGTTGATGAGCTCGGCGGCGGGCTGCGGCGCGGGCAATTAAAGGGCGTGATGATCGGCGGCCCGCTGGCCGGCATTGTGCCACCGGCGTTGCTGGATACTCCACTCGATTACGAAGCCTTGCACGCCATCGGCTGTGCGGTTGGTCACGGTGGCGTGATCGCTTTTGCCGATGACAGCGGCATTGCAGAAATTGTTGCCGAAGTGTTCCGCTTTGGCGCAAGCGAATCGTGCGGCAAATGCACACCGTGCCATCTCGGCAGCCCGGAGCTGGCGCGCAGTTTTGCTGCAGTGCTGGAAGGGCAAAAAATGCCGCGCCAGCGCTGGCGCGAGTTGATTGATGCCCTGGCCAACAGCAGTCTGTGTGGCCATGGCCGAGGGCTGGCGGAATTTGCCTTGGCTATTGAGCGCCATTATCCGGAGGAGCTGGCGATATGTTTCGTTTAAGCATTAATGGCACCTTCGTTGAAGTCCCTGCCGGCACCAGTCTGTTGCACGCGCTGCAAGCCGCTGGCGCCAATGTGCCGCATTTGTGCCACGATGACCGCCTCAAGCCCTACGGCGGCTGCCGCCTTTGCCTGGTGGAAATTGATGGCGAGGCGCGGCCGCTTGCCAGTTGCGCCGCCGAGGTGCGCGACGGCATGGTCGTCCGCACCGACTCACCCGCGTTGCAGGCTTTGCGCAAAACCAACCTTGGCCTGCTGGCGCAGCATTACCCGGCTGAGGCACTGACGAGCGAGCCGCAACACCCGCTGCATCAACTCTTCAGCGAATATGGCGTGTGCCCCGGTAGCCCGGACTCTAGCCCGACAGCGGCGTATCCGAGTCAAGCAGGTGACAGTGTCGGGTTAAAACCCGACCTACAAAGGCCGGTGTTCCGCGACGACAGCCACCCTTACCTTGGCGTCGATATGTCGCGCTGCATCCACTGCAACCGCTGTGTGCGTATCTGCGACGAAGTGCAGGGGCAAAACGTCTGGGCGGTGTGGGGCCGTGGCGAAACCACGCATGTGGCGCCGGCCGATGGCGATACGCTGGTTCAGGCTGGTTGTGTCTCTTGCGGTGCCTGCGTAGATAGCTGCCCAAGCGGCGCCTTGTACGACAAGCGCAGCACTCAAGCGGTGGAGAAATGGACGCGCAGCACCTGTGTCTATTGCGGGGTCGGCTGCCAGATGGAAGTTGGCAGCGCCGCTGGCAAGGTGGTGCAGATTCGTCCGGCAGAAAGCCCGGTCAATCGCGGCCATTTGTGCGTTAAAGGCCGCTACGCGTTCGAATTCAACCACGCGCCGGATCGCATCACCACGCCGATGTTGCGTGAAGCTGGCCTTTGGCACCCGGTATCGTGGGATGAGGCGCTGGATTTTACTGCACGCAAGCTACAGCAAATCGTCGCTCAATATGGCGCCGACGCGAGCGGCGTGCTCGGTTCGGCGCGCGCCACCAATGAGGAAAACTATCTGGCGCAGAAGTTCGCGCGGCTGGTGCTCGGCACCAACAACGTCGATTGCTGCGCTCGTGTCTGTCACCAGCCGTCGGCCAAGGCGCTGAAAACCATGCTCGGTACCGGTGCCGCGACCAATGCGTTCGACGATATCGAAATCGCGCAAACCATCATGATCTGCGGCTGCAACCCGACCGAGAATCACCCGATTGTCGGCGCACGCATCAAGCAGGCGGTGCGCAATGGCGCCAGGCTGATCGTTGTCGACCCGCGCCGACCGAGCCGTGACGAAGCCGCTTTCCACTTGCCAGTGCGCCCCGGCCACAATGTGCAACTGTTCAACGGCGATGGCCGCGACCATTATCGAAGAAGGTCTGGTCGACCGCGAATTCATCACGGCGCGGGTAGATGATTTTGAAGCCTACGCCAGCTTCATCCGCGACTATGCTCCGGAAAACGTGGCCGAAGCCTGCGGCGTGCCGGCTGCTGATATCCGCGTTGCCGCGCGGCTCTACGCCCAAGCCAAACCGGCCGCGTGTTTCCACGGGCTGGGCATGACCGAACACCTGCAAGGCACCGAAGGCGTGATGACGCTGATCAACCTCGCCTTGCTCACCGGCAACCTCGGCAAATCCGGCAGCGGCATCAATCCGTTGCGGGGCCAGAACAATGCGCAAGGCTCGGCGCATATGGGCTGCGAGCCCGTCACACTGGCCGGCTCGCAGAGCTTCGCCGAAGCCGCGCGCTTCGAAGCTGCCTGGGGCCAGCCACTGCCCGCTCAGCCGTGGCAAGGATCTGCTGCAAATGCTCGATGCAGCTTGGCTGGCCAGTTCAAGGCGCTGTGGGCGTCTGGTTACGACATCGGCCTGACGCTGGCGAACATGGCGCAAACCGGCCAAGCGCTGCAGCAACTGGAACTGGTGATCGTGCAGGACCTGTTTCTCAACGAAACCGCCAAGGCATTCGGCCATGTGTTCCTGCCCGCCGCCAGCGTGTTCGAGCGCGACGGCACCTTCATGAACTCCGACCGCCGGCGTGCAACGGGTGCGGCAAGCGGTACCGCCGCCGGGCGACGCCAGGCCGGATTGGTGGATCATTCAAAGCAACTGGCGGCGCGTATGGGCCACCCGCAGGGTTTTGAGTTCGACAACGCCGAAGCGATCTGGAACGAAGTGCGACAAGTGTGGCCGGGCGGCGCCGGGCTGAGTTATGCGCGGCTGGAACATGAAAGCATCAACTGGCCATGCCCGGGCGAAGATCACCCCGGCACGCCGGTATTGCACCGCCAGCGGTTTGCCCACGCCGAACGCACCGCGCTGCAGGCCATCCCCTTCATTGCCAGCAGCGAACAATGCGATGCCGACTACCCGCTGCTGCTGACCACCGGCCGCACGCTGTATCACTTCAACGCCGGCACCATGAGTTATCGCACCGCCAACGCGGAACTACGGCCGAGCGATACGCTGGATATCTCGCCGGCAGATGCGGACAGGCTGGGGCTGCAAGAGGGCCAGCAGGTGAGGGTGCGCAGCCGTTATGGCTGTGCCGAGCTGCCGCTGCATATCAGCGAGCGTATCAAGCCGGGTGAGCTATATAGCACTTTCCACCGGCCGGATCTGCAGGTGAACCGGCTGACATCAAACGTGCGCGACCGGTTGGTAAACTCGCCGGAATACAAGCTGACAGCGGTGCGCATCGAAGTCCTATAAAATGCCGGGCGGCACTTTTTGCGCCGCCCGCTGTCTGCCAGATGTCTTCCGCGTGTTTCCTGGAGCCCGAATTTGCACCATAACATTCCGCTGATTTCCACCCTCGCTGCCGGCTTTGGCCTGGCCTTGTTGTTCGGCCTGCTGGCGGATCGCCTGAAATTACCATCGCTGGTCGGCTATCTGCTGGCCGGCATTCTGATTGGCCCGTTTACCCCCGGTTTTGTTGCCGATGCCGAGATTGCCAGCGAGCTGGCAGAAATCGGCGTGATGTTGCTGATGTTTGGCGTTGGCCTGCATTTTTCGCTGGATGATCTGCTCGAAGTGCGCAAGATTGCGCTGCCCGGCGCTGTGCTGCAGATTGTGGTGGCCACCGCTATGGGCGCGGTTGTCGCGCATTATTGGGGCTGGGGCCTGGGGCCGGCGCTGGTGTTTGGGCTGGCGCTGTCGGTGGCCAGCACGGTGGTGCTGCTGCGCGCGCTGGAAAGCCGCGGCGAGCTGGATTCGCTGAACGGCCGCATCGCGATCGGCTGGCTGGTGGTGGAAGACCTGGCGATGGTGCTGGTGCTGGTATTACTGCCGCCGCTGGCAGGCTGGCTGGGCGGCGCTGCGGCAGAGGGGGGCGACGCCAATCTGGGTCAGGCGCTGTTGCTGACCTTGCTCAAAGTCTCGGCATTCATCGCTTTCATGCTCATCATCGGCAAGCGGCTGTTTCCACGCCTGTTGTGGCATGTGGCGCGCACCGGCTCGCGCGAGCTGTTTACGCTCGCAGTGGTAGCCGCAGCGGTCGGCATTGCTTATGGCGCGGGCAAGCTGTTTGGCGTGTCGTTTGCGCTGGGGGCGTTTTTTGCCGGCATGGTGATGCGTGAATCGGAATTCAGTCACCGTGCCGCCGAAGAATCGCTGCCGCTGCGCGAAGCCTTCGCCGTGCTGTTTTTTGTCTCGGTGGGCATGTTGTTCGATCCGCAGGTGTTGCTGCAGCAGCCTTTGCAGGTGCTGGCCGTGGTGGCCATCATCATTGTCGGCAAATCGATTGCCGCCGCGCTGCTGGTGCTGGCGTTTCGCTACCCGCTGAATACCGCGCTGACGGTATCCGCCAGTCTGGCGCAGATCGGCGAATTCTCCTTCATCCTCGCCGGCCTCGGCATGAGCCTGGGGCTGTTGCCGCCTGAAGGGCAAAGCCTGATCCTGGTCGGCGCGCTGATTTCGATTGCGCTGAATCAGCTGGTGTTTGCCGCAATCACCCCGCTGCAGCGCTGGCTGCAATCACAGCGCGCACTGGCGCGAGTCTTGCAACGCCCGGCCGACCCCCTGGCAGAGCTGCCGCAAAGCACCTCCGAGCAGTTTCTCTCCGGCCAGGTGGTGCTGGTGGGATTCGGGCGGGTAGGGCGGCGTATCGGCGCTGAGTTAAATCAGCGTGGCATTCCGTTTGTGGTGGCGGAGCAGAACCGCGAAATTGTCGAACGCCTGCGCCAGCAGGACGCTGCCGCTGTGTGCGGCGATGCCACCGAGCCCTCCGTGCTGATCCAGGCGCACATTGCCCGCGCCGCGCTGCTGGTGATCGCCATTCCGGATTGTGTGGCCGCGCGGCAAATGATCAACATCGCGCGCACGCTCAACCCCGGCATCGAGCTGCTGCTGCGCAGTCACAATGAAGACGAAGCCGCGCTGCTGCAGCAGGAATTCGGCCAAAAAGTGCTGCTGGGTGAACACGAGCTGGCGCACAGCATGGCGCGCCACGTGTTGCAGCGCTTTGGCAAACTGGAGGCCCACGCATGAGCAAGGAAGGTCTGGACGCTTTTTCGCCCGCCGAAATCGCCGAAAAGGTGGAAACCGTTGGCGTAGCCAAGGCCAATCTGCCGTGGCTGCAAACCGTGTTGCTTGGCCTGCTGGCCGGCGCCTTTATCGGCCTGGGCGCGGTATATTTCCTGCTGGTTGTCAGCGATGCCAGCCTTGGCTTTGCCGCTGGCCGCGTGCTTGGTGGCATGGTGTTTTCGATGGGGCTGTTGCTGGTGGTGGTGGCCGGCGCCGAGCTGTTTACCGGCAACAACCTGCTGGTAATGGCCTGGGCCGACGGCCGCATCAGCCACCTGCAACTGCTGCGCAACTGGCTGCTGGTGTGCCTTGCCAACTTCATCGGCGCCGTTGGCCTGGCGCTGCTGGTGGCGTGGTCGGGTTATGGCAGCCTTAACGGCGGTAAGGTGGGGGTAACGGTGGTGAGCATCGCCGCCGCCAAATGCGCGATGCCCGCCACCACGCTGTTTTTCAAAGGCGTATTGTGCAACGCACTGGTCTGCCTCGCGGTGTGGATGGCGCTCGCCGGCCGCAGCGTGGTCGACAAACTGGCCGCCATCTTCCTGCCCATCTCCGCCTTCGTCGCCGCCGGCTTTGAACACAGCATCGCCAACATGTTCATCATCCCGCTCGGCCTGCTGCTCAAACCCACCGTGCCTGCTGATATCGCCAATCTGGATGCGTTAACCATCAGCGGCATGTTCGCCAACCTCGGCCCGGTCATCGCCGGCAACCTGCTCGGCGGCAGCGTGCTGGTGGCGCTGATTTATTACCTGATCTACCGCCGCAATTCGCCGGCCGCCTGAGCGGCCCAAACACATCGGCCTACGGGCCGCATCCCTATTGGTTTTCAGGCAAGGCTGCGAGGCAATACAAGAGCGGCTTGCAGGGCAGGGGCTTTTTGTAGCCCGGACGGCGCGGAGCACAATCCGGGGATGGCTGTCAGGTCATGGGTTTGGATCGGTGGGCAGCTTGCTGCCTGCCCAAATCGGCCAAGCTTAGGTGATAGCACAACTACGGAAATAGTCCCGTAGGTCACGCCGAGCATCGCAGAAGCGCGCGGGGTAGTCGGCGAGGACTGTTTGAGCGGCCGCAGGACGTGAGTTCCGCAGCCGCCGCGCGGTTCGAGAAGCACAGGGCCACCCGCAGCGCAGCGAAGGGTGTGACCTCCGTGGTCGCCTTCTTTGGGTTACGTTTCTTGGCGAGACAAGAAAAGGTAACGTGCCTGCCGGGCACCCCCGGGCACCAAAATGCTGCGCGTCAGCGCACGAAGCCGAGTTCGAGTGAATGGGTGAAGGAAAAAACGGTTTGTGCCTATCTCTCGAAATACAGTGGCAGCAAAACCCAGTTGATGAATATTCTTTTGTAATCAAATAACCTCATGACTGGTAAAACGCTAAGTTTTGGCCGCCAAGCGCAACAACAGTCGACAACTGCATATGCCAATGTAGCAAACAAGCCGGCACTATAAGTATCAAAAATTTCTGACATTTCAATTTCTTCCTGAATTTCTTTACGACTGAATATTTTTTATCGCCAACGCAGAAAACGCTGTAAATTGGGATGTTGTCATCATATCCAGAAACATATCCAGGGAATACATCAGGCCCAAATATATTCTACCGATAGGGTCTGCACTATATGCAACCCAGTGAACCAATGCCTGTTAAAGGTTTTACTGATTGCATATTTTGCTTCCGCTTTTTTCAATCGAATGGAAAGCCTCGACGATAAACAACAGCCCTAGAACGATACCCTCTATACTTGCTTTTCAATAAAGGGACTTTTCTAGCAATTGGGCATAATCTCTGGCTTTAAATTCATTCCAATACCAAACATTGCTTCCGATGCGTTCTTGCTTCTCGTTGCAAATAGCAAAATCAGCGTGCATGAATCGCTTGCGCTAATAATTGCAGAGGCAAGCAATCCTCGGCATCTATGCCTCCAGCTGGACTCGGTAATTGCTGCCACTGACAATAAAGCCATCTTGCTTCAAACTACGCGCATCTATATTGTGCTCATTGGCACGCCCGGCTCATCTCTGACACAATCGAACCCAGGATAACTCAAGGAACGTACGCTTTCAGGAGAGGCGCTGTACAGCGATTGCCAAGTGCTAGGGCCAAGCAATATACCCGATCGATGATTCTCCAATACGTAGCCTTCCGCAGTGAGGTCTTGGCGCGCGCTATGCAACGCCCGCATCGCGGCAAAAATATCTCGGTAATCGCAGCAACACCCAGTAGTCCGCAGCACAAAAGCAGCGGAGTAGAGCAAAAATAAAAACCAACGCCCCCATCGAACAGGTCTAGGTTTTTGTTCCGTTGTGTTATGGACATTCAATTGTTGTCTCTCCAATCGTCTATGCTGCGCAGCTGAACTCACCGAGTCGCTGGACTAAAAATAACCATCGGGGGAAAACATTGCCAATTGATTTGGAAGTTATCTTTTCTGTAGCCCGCTCTGCCATTGCCTCCCAGCCCCGCCTGCAGCCCAATCCCTGTGTGCCCCAGGCCGCCCACTCCCTACCCCACCACACCCGCCCCACCGCAATACACCGCCATCAACGCCGAATACAGCGCGCTGGTGGCAAAGCGCCAGGGCGGGACTTTGTTCTGGATCAGCAGGTTGGCGGTGAGTTGAAGCGGGGATGTTGAGGGCGAAGGCGTGGCTGGCGATGGCGAGGATGCTCCAGCCGGGCAGGGTGCCGCTGCTGGCCCAGCCGATCAGCGCCATGTGCCGCGCCACCCACAGCGGGTTGAAGTAGGCGAGTGCCAGCAGGGTGCGCAGCAGCGCGGCGCGGGTGCCGCCGGGGGGCACCATGCGGTCTACCTGATAAAACCAGTTGGGAATTTCCAGCGCGTATACGGTGCTGCCGAGCAGGGCAATGACGGCCAGCCGGGTGAGGCTGAATTCGCCCAGCAGCAGCGCGGCGATGCTGTCGCCGCTGCTGTAGATCAGCAGGCCGCGCAGGGCGTTGGCGCGGGTGTAGCCGGGCCAGCTGCTAGGCAAAGTCATCGTACAGGGCGAGCAGCATCCGTTCCGGCGTCAGCGGTGCATCCAGCGCTGCCAATTGCGCCGGGCGTGCGGCGTGCAGTGCTTGTTGCAGGGCGCTGTAGGCGCCAATCGCGTACATCAGCGGCGGCTCGCCAACGGCCTTGGATAACATCAGCCCGTTGGGTTCGTCGGCCTGTGGCAGAAATTCGACGTGGATCTGCGGCATGGCGTGGATGTCCGGCAGTTTGTAATTGGCCAGCGAGTTGCTGCGCAACACGCCGCCGGCGTCGAACACCAGTTCTTCGGAGGTCAGCCAGCCCAGGCCTTGCACCAGCCCGCCTTCTACCTGGCCAAGGTCGATTTTCAGATCGAGGCTGCGGCCGGCGTCGTGGACGATGTCGGCGCGGTCGATGTGGTAGGTGCCGCGCAGCAGGTCGAGCGTGGCTTCGATGATGGCGCAGCCGTAAACGTGGTAGGCAAACGGCTGGCCGTGTTCCACGCTGCGGTCGAAATAAATCTCGGGCGTGGCGTAGTGCGCCTGGGCGCTGAGGCTGATGCGTTGCTCGCGCGCCATTGTCACCAGTTGCGCCCAGCTGAGCGGGCTGGCCTGCGCGCCAATATGCACGCGGCCTGCTGCAAGCCGCACCAGTGCTGGATCGCAGCCGAGCTGTTGCGCGGCCAGCGGCAGCAGCCGTTGTTTCAGTATTTCACACGCCTGTTGCAGTGCCTTGCCGTTGATATCAGTGGTGACACTGGCGGCAGTGGGCGAAAGCATTGGCAACGCGGGTGGTGTTGTTGCTTTCCACGCGGATCAGCCCGCTGGCAGGCCCAGCGACTCGGCCACCACGTGCTGCAGCTTGCGGCCCACGCCCTGGCCCATTTCCACTCCGCCGGTGCTGAAACCGACGCTGCCGTCGCCATACACATGCAGCAGCGCGCTGCCCTGATTCAGCGGCATGTGGGTGAACGAAATGCCGAAGCAGATCGGCATGCAGGCCAGGCCTTTTTTATACAGCGATTGGCTGGCGCGTTAAATCGGCCACCTGTTGCTGGCGCTGGGCTTGAGCTGGTAACGCTCACTCGCCTGTTGCCAGCAATCGCGCATGGCTGCGCAGCGCTGGCTGGCCGTAAGGGAAGCGGTCGCCCTCGTTGAGCAGGCTGCGTGCCTGAATCTCGCTGGCGGCAATGCCGCTGCTACGGGCGACGTGGCCAATCGCAGCTTCCAGCGCCAGCATCGCCTGCGGCCCGCCAAAGCCGCGCATGGCGGTAAACGGCGGCAGGTGGGTGCGAGCTGCTTCCAGGCCTGAGCGCGCAGATTGGCAATGTGATAGGCACCGCTGGCATGAAACAGGCTGCGTTCGAGAATCGCCAGCGACAGATCGGTAAACGCGCCGGCATTCTGGTAGAGATCGACGCTGTAGGCGTGGATGCGGCCATCAGCGAGGATGCCGATGCGGTAATCGACGCTGTAGTGTTTGCCGGTGGCGCGCAGGTTCGTCGCGGCGTAGCACCAGTTGCACCGGCGCGCCGCAGTACAGGCTGCCAGCGCCGCTATCGCCGCTTCAGGCGTGGGCCCGGCTCGCCTTTGGCCACCAGGCCGCCGCCCAGGCGCTTCACGTCCACTTCTACCTGATGCACCGCCAGCCCCAACACGCGGGCAATACCTTCCTGCGTGGCGCTGGGGCTTTGGGTGGTGGCGTGCACCAGCATGCTGCCGTCGTCGCGCGGGATCGCCAGCGCCGCCTGGGTTTCCAGATACAACTGTTCCTGCCCGCCAATTTCGATGCGGCCGCTGGCCTGCCACGCGCATTCGGCAAAGGCGGCATCCACATCGCCACAGCTGAAGCAGCGCGGCTTGCCAAACAGCGCGCCCGCTTGCTGCGCCTGCCGCGGGTCGAGCGTGTGCGGCAGCGGCGTCAGGCTTATCTGCAGCAACGTGGCAGCGTGGCGCGCAATGTCGGCCGTCTCGGCCACAACCAGCGCCAGCACCTGGCCGGCGTAACACACTTCGCCTGCGGCCAGCAGCGGCTCGTCGGCAAACACCACGCCGATCTGGTTTTCACCGCGAATGTCGGCGGCGCTCAGCACCGCTTTCACCCCCGGCAGCATCAGCGCGGCGCCGGCATCAATGCTGTCGATGCGGGCATGCGCCAGCGGCGACAGCACTGGCGCCAGGTGCAGGCAGCCCGGTGGCAAGGGCAGGTCGGCAACATATTGCGAACGCCCGAGGGCGTGCAGCGTGGTTTCATCCATTTACAGCAACTCCATCACTGCTTCGGGGTTTAGCTCGGGCAGCAGCGCCAGCAGTGCCGCCAGCAGCTGTTGCCGCAGCAGCAGGCGCTTGTAGCGGGCGCTGCCGCGAATATCGCTGATCGGCGTGACTTGCGCCGCCGCCAGCTCCGCCACTTGCAAGGCATGGGCGGGTGTCAGCGCGGCGCCTTGCAGCGCTTGTTCCACTGCCGGCAGCCGCAGCGGCATCGGCGCCACGCCGCCAGCGGCAAAGCGGGCGCGGATGATGTCTTGGCCATCGCGCTGCAGCAGCAGGGCACTGTTGACGCTGGCAATATCCAGATAATCGCGGTGCGCCACTTTCTCGAAATGCAATTGCCCTGCGGGCGGCGCAAAACGGATCGTCGCCAGGATTTCACCCGGCCGCAGATCCAGCTGCTTGTAGCCACGATAAAACTGCGCCAGCGGCAGGCAACGCTCGCCCTGCGCGCTGCGCAGCGTGAGCTGGGCATCCAGCGCCAGCAGCAACACCGCCAGATCGGCAATTGGCGAGGCGTTGACCAGATTGCCACCCACCGTGGCTCGCTGGCGGATGGCACTGCTGGCGAAATGTTGCAGGATCTGCGGCAATGCCGGCAGATGGGGCGCCAGCAACGGCGATGATGCCAGTTCGGCCACGCTGCAGCCGGCGCCGATCATGATCTGACCACCTTGCCATTCCAGGCGATCCAGGCTCGGGTCGATCTGCATCAGCGCTGTGGCTTGCCATGGTGGCTGGCGCAATAGCAGATCGGTGCCGCCGGCCAGCAGCGGGCCAGCGCTTGTGCTGGCGGTGGCAGGTGGCAGCTGTGCCAGTTGGTTTGCAATCTGCTGCAGATAAGACGGCAAGATCCCGGCGGCGATCAGCGCCGGCAGGCGTTGCGTGGGATCGGCCGGCAGCTGGGGCCGCAAGCCATGCACCGCCGCACCGGCTCGTAAAATGCCGGCGTAGCCGGTGCAACGGCACAGATTGCCATCCAGCGCGGTTTTCAGGCTGGCCTCATCCAGCGTCGGGCTGTTGAGCAGATGCGCGGTGAGGGCGATGACAAAACCCGGCGTGCAATAACCACACTGAATCCCGCCGTTGTCGATCAGCGCCTGTTGCAGCGGCGTCGGGCCGTCGCTCAGGCCTTCCACGGTCAGCAGGTGTTTGCCGTGCAGCGCCGCCAGCGGCAGCAGGCAGCTGTTGAGGTGCTGATACACCAGCTGGCCAGTGCCATCCACGTGGCCGAGCAACACGCCGCAGGCACTGCAATCGCCTTCCTGGCAGCCGGGTTTGGCGGCAGTCAGTGCCTGGCGGCGCAGATAGTCGAGCACGCGGGTGTGCGGCGGCAGATCGCAGTGTTGCAGCGTCTGGTTGAGGATGAAGGCGATGCTCATGGCTGTAGTTCTACAAACTGGAACGTGCGGCCATCAAACAGACCCTTGTCGCTGAGCTTGAACTCCGGAATCACCAGCAGCGCCATGAACGAAAGTGTCATGAACGGTGCGCGCAGCGGGCTGCCGAGCGCTTTGGCGCGCTGGTTCAGGTGCGCATACAACTCGGCCACCAGGTCGCCATCGGCGGCGCTCATCAATCCGGCCACCGGCAATGGCAACAATTCGGTTTCGCCGCCATCGCTGACAACCACGCCGCCGCCGCAATCCACCAGCGAATTCACCGCCGTCACCATGTCGTCGAGATCGGCGCCGACGGCAACGATATTGTGTGAATCGTGCGCCACGGTGGAGGCCAGCGCGCCGTGCTTCAGACCAAAACCCTGAATGAAAGCCAGCGCTGGTGGGGCAGGCTGGTAGCGGTTCATCACCAGCAACAGTAGCAGATCCTGCTGCGGGTCGGGCAGCCAGTGGCCGTGTTGCAGATGTGGCCGGCCGCGCAGTTCGTGGGTGATCAACTCGCCGTCGAGCGCCTGAATCACCCGCACTTCGTCACTCACCGCCGACACCAGCAATTGCTCGCGGCGGATTGGCGCGGCAGCAAATTGGTTGATGGGTGAAAACTCGACCGCTGGCAGCAGCGTTTGGCCGTTTTGCGCCGCCAGCACGCCGCCAAGATAGGTGGCCGATACCTGAAACTGCTGCAGATCGCTGACGATGATTGCGTCAAACGCATCCCCCACCCGCAATTGCCCCAGGGGCAGGCCGTAATGCTGCAGCGGGTTGCGGCAGGCAATCTGCAACACGTCGAACAGATCGTGCCCGAGCGCCACGGCGCGGGCCACCAGCTGGTTGATGTGGCCGTGCGCCAGATCGTCCGGGTGTTTGTCGTCGCTGCAGAACATCAGCTGCGTGGCATGAGTGCCGATCAGCGGCTGCAGCGTATCGAAATTGCGCGCTGCCGAGCCTTCGCGGATCAGCACGTGCATGCCGGCCGCCAGTTTGTCGTGGGCTTCTTCCAGGCTGTAACACTCGTGATCGGTGCTGATGCCAGCAGCGACATAGGCACGTGCCGCATCGCCTGTCAGCCCCGGTGCGTGGCCGTCTACCGGCAGGCCGCGCTGTTTGGCTGTCGCCAGTTTCGCCAGCACCTGCGGATCGCCAGTCAGCACACCGGGAAAGTTCATCATCTCCGACAGATAACCAATCTGCGGTAAATCCAGCAGCCGCGCCACCGCAGCGGCGTCGAGCACCGCGCCGGCGCTTTCAAACGGTGTGGCCGGCACGCAGGAAGGCGCGCCGAACAGGAAATGAAACGGCGATTGCGCAGCGTTATCGAGCATGAAACGCACGCCAGCCTCGCCCAGCACATTGGCGATTTCATGCGGATCACTGACACTGGCGATGGTGCCGTGGCGCACCGCCAGCCGCGCAAATTCGCTCGGCACCAGCATCGAGCTTTCGATGTGCACATGGGCATCAACAAAACCCGGCAGCAGCCAGGGCAGGGCGGGGTCGGCGGCGTTGCCGCGCTGGATCGCGACGATCACGCCGTCGCGCCATTCAACGTCGGCGGCAACAATCTGCCGTGCGTCCAGGTCAACCAGATTGGCACGCAGAGTGCCGGATGTGACAGGGCTGGGGCTATGCATGGTTGGGCTCCTCGGTATTCACGGCAAATCTGGCCGCAAAGGCGCGTCTGTATTTATTTTTGCGCAGTTCAAGCATAGCACCGCCAGCCGCGTGTGAATTTGTCCTGGCTCAGAAAATGCACCGGAAAAGCGCGTCGGCTGCGGTACAATGCCGGCCCTGATCGATTATCCAATCTGTTGAAACCATGGAAGTATTGCATTTGCTTGCCGGTGGCGCTGCCATCGGCGCTGCTGCCGCCGTGTTGATCGGCATTAATGGCCGCATTGCCGGCATCAGTGGTATTTACAGCCATTTGCTGCAACTGCGCCCCGGCTTTCTTGGCTGGCGGGTGATGTTCCTGCTCGGGCTGCTGCTGCCGGGCTTATGGCTGGGTTTGCAGGGCGCACCGCTGGTGATTCACGCCAAACCGGCCATCATCATCGGCAGCGGCCTGCTGGTGGGCGTCGGCACGCATCTGGCCTCGGGCTGCACCAGCGGCCACGGGGTGTGTGCCATTGCCAATTTTTCGCTGCGTTCGCTGCTGGCCACGCTGACTTTCATGGGCGTGGCAATGCTGGTGCGGTATTTTGTCGGAGCGGTGGCATGAAACAACTGACTCCACTTATCGCACTGCTGTCCGGGCTGATTTTTGGCTGCGGCCTGATTCTTTCCGGCATGACCGACCCGGCCAATGTGCGTGCCTTTCTCGATATCAGCCGCGACTGGAACCCGGCGCTGGCGCTGGTGATGGGCAGTGCGATTGCCGTCGCCGCGCCGGTGTTTGCCTGGGTGCGCAAACGCGGCCAAACCCTGCCGGGGCAGGTAATCAATCTCAACAACCGCCGGCCGCTGGATCGCCGCTTGCTGATCGGCAGCGCCATTTTTGGTGCCGGCTGGGGCATGCTTGGCGTGTGTCCGGGGCCGGGGCTGGTAGTGGCTGGCAGTGGCGATGACGGCGGCCTGCTGTTTGTTGGCGCGATGAGTGTCGGCATGGTGTTGTGCCACTGGCTCAGTCGCCGGCGCTGAGCGCTGCAGCGCAAACCTTGCGCCGCTCCTGACAAGGGGTTTCCGCCGGTTTACAGCGGGCAGGCCACATGGCAGACTCGATGCCAGTGTCTTTTTATTCTGCTCCCGGCCGCCAACAGCGCGGCCTGCGGGCGATTTTCCGAGAATTCCCCATGGGCTATCTGGATATCAGCAGCAGTTTCGACGCCGGCGCCATCGAGGTTATCAGCCTTGAGCGCCCGGACGACATCCGTCTCAACATCCGCAAAGACAACGCCTCCGACTTTCTGCAGTGGTTTTATTACCGCGTCAGCGGCTGCGCCGGCCAGCAACTGAAAATGCGGCTGATGAATGCGTCGCAGGCCGCCTATGAAAAAGGCTGGCCCGATTATCAGGCGGTGGCCTCGTATGACCGCCAGCACTGGTTTCGCGTGCCCACCAGCTACGACGGCAAGGAGCTGGTAATCCAGCACGAGCCGCAGGCCAACGTGGTGTATTACGCCTATTTCGAGCCGTATTCGCACGAGCGTCATCTCGACCTGCTGGCGAGCGCCGCCAGCAATGGCTGGGTGCGCCAAGAGCCGCTCGGTGCCACCATCGACGGCCGCGATCTGGACTTGCTGGTGATTGGCAACGAAGCGCCGAACCAGCCGAAAGTGTGGGTGATTGCGCGCCAGCACCCCGGCGAAAGCATGGCCGAATGGTTTATCGAAGGCATGTTGCAGCGCCTGCTGGACCATGCCGACCCGGTAGCACGCCGTCTGCTGTCGCAAGCCACGTTTTACGTGGTGCCGAACATGAACCCGGACGGCAGCGTGCGCGGCAACCTGCGCACCAACGCCGCCGGTGCCAACCTCAACCGCGAATGGCTGGAGCCGAGCATGGAGCGCAGCCCGGAAGTGTTGCTGGTGCGGCGCAAGATGGAAGAAGTCGGCGTTGACCTGTTCCTCGACATCCACGGCGACGAGTCGATCCCCTACGTGTTCCTCGCCGGCACCGAAGGCGTGCCCAGCTACAGCGGCCAGATCGCCGTGCTGCAGGGCACTTTCAAGGCGCAATTCCTGATGGCCAGCCCGGATTTCCAGACCGAACACGGCTACGACAAGGACGCCCCCGGCGAAGCCAACCTGACCATGGCCACTAACTTCGTCGGCGAACGTTTTCGCTGCCTGGCGTTTACGCTGGAAATGCCGTTCAAGGACAACTTCGATCTGGTGGACAAGACCACCGGCTGGAATGGTGAGCGCAGCAAAAAGCTGGGTGCGGCGGTGTTGCAGCCGATATGGGCGGTGGTGCCGAATTTGCGGTGACAGTGATGGCGTTTTCTTGCTCGCGGATTTACGTTGTCCTTGCGGTATTGCTTTCAGCATTGAATGTCATGGCTGATGATCTGCCATTGGAAGCTCAGTTGCCTGAATGGGCTGCGGCAAAATGGCATCTTTTGTCGCGGTCAAAACAGCTCGCCTTGCTTGCTCGAATCAATCCATTTGTTTGGCGTGGTGACTTTAATGGAGATCAGCGTTCTGATTTGGCCATTTTGGTGAAAAACGTTGTGAGCGGAAAAGAGGGCGTTGCCATACTTTTCCGCGGCAATAGTTCACCAGTATTGGTTGGCGCGGGAGAAGCTTTAGGTGAGGCTGGAGATGATTTTTCTTGGATAGATTTTTGGTGGGTGCAGGATCGTGGCTCAAACCAGAAAAGCTATTATCAACGCTCCTTGCGCCTGCGTACAGACGGGCTACTTCTAGCCAAAGACGCGTCGGCTAGCGGGCTTATTTACTTCAAGAACGGAAAAGCGAAGTGGCAGCAGCAGAGCGACTGATAGCGTTGGCTTGTCAGTGAAGTAGGGCGATTAGATTTCTGATTGCCCAATCAATCTGGTTTTCTGATGTGCTGACGCACAGCGATTTTTCAGCGGGAGTTCGTCCCGCGGCCGAGATACTTTCTTTTGCTTCGCCAAAAGAAAGTATCCAAAGAAAAGGCGACCCGACGTTCGCGCCCTTCGCCTGCGGCTCCGGGTGCCCTGCGCTTCTCACCTGAAACGGCGGCTGCGGAACTCGCGCTGGCCTTGCAGGCCATCACTCAAACAGTCCTCGCCGACTACCCCGTTTCAGCCTGCGATGCTCGGCGCTCTCGACGGGAGCCTGCCCTTGGTAGCGCAAACGTTGCGGATCACGAATCGTTGTTTTTTGTTGGGCTGCAGCCCGCTCCCACATTACCTCCCCAGCCCCGCCTGCAAGCCAGTCTGGATGCGCCTCGAAGCCAACAGGTTTGGCTGAGGCTGCTGCTTTTGCTGTAGGAAAGCTTCCAGCGCTTCCAGCGCCAGTGGCCGGCTGTAGAAGTAGCCTGGTAGGCATAATAGCCGTGGGCTTCGAGGAAGGCGCGCTGGGCTTCGGTTTCCACGCCTTCGGCGATCGCCGTCCATCGATAGGCCCTGGCCCATGGTGATGATGGTGCGGGCGATGGTTTGCCGTTGCGCGGGCCGGGCAGGTTGAGCACGAAGGAGCGGTCGATTTTCAGTTGGTCCAGCGCGGTGCAGTTGCGCCAGGGATAGGCGAGTGAGGAATAGCCGAAGCCGAAGTCGTCCATCGCAAATTTCACACCCAGTTGCTTGATCGCCAGCATTTCGGCGATGGTGTTCTTCCGCACGTCTTCCAGCACCAGGCTTTCGGTCAGTTCCAGTTTCAGCCGCGCCGGGGCTGGCGCCGGCGCTCTGCAACGGTCGCTCTACCCGAGCGACAAAGCTGCTCTGGCGAAACCGGCGGGCGCTGACGTTGACGGCGATCTGCAGTTCGCGGGTGGGGATTGCTTTCCCAGCGCTTGGTTTCGTCTGCACGCATGTTCCAGCGCCCAGATGCCGATCACCAGGATCCAGCCGGTTTCTTCGGCCAGCGGGATGAAGTCGTTGGGGAAAATCAGCCCGCGTTGTGGATGTTGCCAGCGCAGTAGCGCTTCGACGCCGATGGTCTGGCGGCGGGCATCGACCTGTGGCTGGTAATGCAGGCAGAACTGCTGTTCGGCGAGTGCGGTGTACAGTTCCTGTTCCAGCTTCGTTGTGTTCCAGCGCGGCCTGCATCGATGGATCAAAAAGCGCAGCGTGTCGCGGCCAGCGTTCTTGGCCTGATACAGCGCCAGATCAGCATGTTTGAACAGTTCTTCCAGGGTGTCCTGATGATTGAAGACGCGGATGCTGACGCTGAGCTTGCACAGATAACTTGCCCCTTCAGCTGAAACGGCCGGTGGATCGCCTGGTATAGCGATTCGCCGAGCCGTTGGGCAATCATGGCGGCTTCGTCGGCTTCGCGGCTGAGGGTTTTCCAGCAGCACCACGAATTCGTCGCCGCCCTGGCGCGATACCGTATCGCCTTCTCGCACCACCGAGCGCAGGCGCTGGGCGATTTCCACCAGCAGCAGGTCGCCGGCGTCGGCCACGGGTGTCGTTGAGTGTTTTGAAATTGTCCAGATCGATGAAAAAACAGCGCGCCATGCAGCCCGGTGCTGCTGCTGGCCTTCAATGCCTGCTGTACCCGATCCTGCAACAGGCGCCGGTTAAAAGGGTCAGCGGGCTCGTAGTAGGCCAGCCGGTGGATTTCGGCTTCGACTTCCTTGTCTTCCTTGATGTCGGAATAGCTGCTGACAAATGGGTGATGCCCTGATCCAGCGTAATCACCGCAGTGATGGTCAGCAGTTGTGCATAGACCTGACCATTCTTGTAGCGCTCCCAGATTTCGCCCTGCCAGCGGGCCTGCTGTGTATACTGTTGTTGCATGTTCTGGTAGAAGGCTTCGTCGTAGCGGTCGGAGCGCAGCAAGTCCTTTGGCTGCCCGGCCCACGGCGTCTTCCGGCGTGTAGCCGGTGCGTCGGGTAAATGCCTTGTTGATGCGCAGAATCGTACCCTTGTATCGGTAATCATCATGCCGTTCTGCGCTTCAGTCGCCACTGCAGCAATGCTCGTTTTCTTCGGCCTGCTTGCGCTCGGTGATGTCCTGAATCGTGCCGATACGTCGTGCCGGCTTGCCATTCTCGTATTCCAGATCGCCCAGACCGTGGATCCAGCGCACCGCGCCGTCGTTGACGCGGATGATTTTGTATTCGTAGTCAAAGCGCAGTTGTTCGCGTTCCACCATCAGGTGATAGGCAAACAGCTCGTCGCGCGTATCCGGGTGCAGAAACGCCGCCCAGCCTTCCAGCGTGTGCGGATAGTTTTCGTCGATACCGAAAATGGCATACATCTCGGGCGAGCATTTCCAGATGCCGGTAGACAGATCGGTGATATAGCTGGCAATGCCGGCCACTTTTTGCGATTCGCGCAGAAAACGCTCGTTTTCGAGCAGTGCTTGCTGTGTCCGGTGGGCTTCGGTGATGTCAACAAAGGTAAGTACTGCGCCCACTGGCACCCTTGCCAGCGTGCGATAAGGGCGGATGCGCAGCGTGTACCAGTGTCCGTTGCTGCTTTGCACCTGGCGTTCCAGCTCTTGGCGGCTGTGCAGCACTTGCTGTGTGTCTGCGACCAGGGTGTCGTAGTCGGGCATCTTCAACCTCAGCTCAGCCAGGCTTAGCCCAGGCGAGCTGTCATCCAGCGCGATCAGCTGGTTTGCCAGCGGCGTAAAGCGCAGGATGCGTGACTGCCGGTCGACAAACACCGTGGCGATACCGGTGCCGGCCAGCAGGTTGTCGATGCTGTTGTTGAGCAGGGCCCAGTCGTGCGCTTCGACATCCAGTGTTGCCAGTGGCTGCAGCGCGGCACGCGGCTGCGGCTTACGCTGCCGGAATGGCGAACGGGAAAGGGGGGCACGGGTTTTGGGCTGCTTGCGTTGCAACTGCGCTTGCTCCTGCGACAAGAAAAACTGTCGGGGCAAAAACGGCATGTTGGTTGATCGCGCCCGACATCCCTTTATTGATAGCTGTTTGCCGTTGGCTATGGTGAGGAATTTTTGCGCAATCGCTGTGCCGGCAGTGCGTTTGGCGCCCAGAGCCGCACCTGATGCGGCTCTGGGCCTGTGAGAGGCATTACACCTGACCGAGGAACCAGTTGACGATGTAGAAGTGATCTTCGAACAGTTGATCTTCCATGCGCGAAAACTCGAACAGCGGCACCCATTTGGCCTTGTCGGCGTCGTCCGAG